>BEHV01000001.1 GCA_002898315.1 bacterium HR19
CGATAGTATCTCCGGAACTCAGGGGAGAAAACATAATTTTTGACCTCCCTCGCTCCTTCCCAGCATACGAAAAAATAAAAAAATTCCCAGAGGTATCTTCGTCTTTTATAGATATGGAAAGCATCTGGAAATGGGATAATCCAACAGGACTACAAGTGAAAGGAATAGCAAAAGAGGAAGGAGGAAAATTCAAAGTTGAAATTTTTGAGATATACGATGTAATACCGAGAGCCGGAGTAGACCTCAACATACCAATTTATAGGAAAAAACTTATGTGGATGGAGACAAAGTTTATGAAGAAGTTCAATTTTGATAGGAACTTCAAACCGGTTCCGCAAAATATGGTTCAGGAGCTGAATTCGGTCAGAGAAAAGGTTCACCGAAAGGGATTTCCCGCTGTGGTGCTCACAATTAATCCATCAAATGGAGTTCCGAATGTTTCTCCGAGATGGATAGTAGAACTATCTGACAAATCGTGGGTTTATGGTGATTCAACAAGGCATAAGACTCAGATCAACGCTGAAAGCCCTTCTCCGGTAGCAATTGCTATTTATGACTTCTCCACAGAAACAGGAGTACTTGGAGTAGGATGGGTTTCAACTACTGAATCTCCCGAACTTAAAAAGAAGATAGAGGATTTCTGGAAAACCAAAGGGTTTAACGCACAGGTAATAAGAGTAAATGAGTTTCATCCAGAGGAGATTTACAGGTTATCAAGAATAGGTATAACAAAAATCTATGAATCAAGGAAAAGGAGCGAGTGGGTGAAGTTGTCTTAAACCTTTTATTTTCAATTCCTCTTCACTTTTTTGGAGAGTTTCTCTTTATCCTTGCAGAAGATATGGGGAAGCCCTTATTGTTTGAAGAATTGAGCAGAACGCTTGAATTCCGAGAGTTTCCTGATAACCCGTTTATCAAAAATTAACAAGAATTGCAATATAACGAAGAAGAATCTAAAATCATATTTTCATTGGAATGCCACTATATAACCAGATATTTTGCTCTTTCAATATCGCAAAGAAGTTAAATTTGCAAAGTTACTTTGGAAGAACTCAAAACTTGATCATTTGATTATATTTGATTATAGATTACAATTATAAAAGGTTTGATTGTAAAAATAGGAAAATATGCCTAAATATATTGAAGAAAAATTTCCGATAGCTTTTGTTAATTCTATCTCTACACCTGAACGCATCGCTTTAAAACCGGTTTATATGATGCATCGTATTTTCGGAAGACGTATAGGTTCTGTCCTGAGAACTATTCTTCTTTCAGCTCTAAAAGACGCTGATACCGATATTGAAAGAGAGTTCTATTCTTCGCATAGAAATAACCCAGATACAAAAGACATTACCATTCTTGACCCTATGGCAGGTGGTGGAACAACTCTTATTGAAGGTTCACGACTCTCTGCAAAAGTAATTGGTTTTGAAATCAATCCAGTTCCCTGGTTTATTACAAAGTGTGAGCTTACAATAGTTAACATAGAAGAACTTGAAAACAAATTCAAGCATCTGGAACAGAACATAGGGAGGAAAATTAAGAATATGTATGAGACGATCTGTCCTGTTTGTTTCTCCTCCGCTGAAATTATTTATGTCTTTTGGATTAAAGTTGTGGATTGCGTAAGATGTAAAAGGAAAATTGAACTTTTTAATGATTATATCATAACCTATGATAAAAAAGGCAAGAACCATTTTATTCTTTGTCCTATCTGCTTCAATGTCTTTCATATATTCAGGGAACCGCATAAGGAGGAAAAATGTCCGTCTTGCGGGCATTTTTTCAATCCTTTTCAAGGTAGCATAAAGAAAAACCGAATAGAGTGTCCTTCTTGCTCTGTATTATTTGAACTCGTGGATGCATTAAAAAGCAAAAATAATCCGCCAGAAATCAAACAATTTGCTATAGATGGATGGTGTCCTAAATGTAGATCCAGGTTTATAAAGCCTCCCGATGAAAGTGATTTTGCTCTCTATGAAAAAATCAAGCAAGAATTTGAATTGAATAAGGATAAACTTTTATTTCCTCGCAATCCCATTCCTGATGGTTTTAATACAAATCAAATGAAAAAACATAACTATAAATTTTGGTATCAGATGTTTAATGAAAGACAACTTTTATCGCTTTCACTTCTTTTATCAGAGATAATGAAAATTGAAAAAGAAGATATTCGTGAGATTATGCTTTGTGCATTTTCTGAAACATTAAGATCTAATAATCTGTTCTGCTATTACGATAGGAGATGGGCAAAGCAACTGACACCGCTTTTTGCCAGAAAGGATTTTGCTCCGGTCAATTTCCCATTAGAGCAGAATATATGGGGCTCTAAATTCGGACGCGGAAGTTTCAAACAGGTCTTCGAACGAATTCTTAAAGCCAAAAAATATAATCTCTCACCCTTTGAGAGGAAATATATAGGTAAAAAGATAAAGCGGATTTATCTTGATGAAAAAATCGGTAGAAGCGACTGGCAAATTTACTGCGATGACGCAAGAAATATGGATAAGTATCTAAAAGAACGGGTTGATCTGGTTGTCACCGATCCGCCATATTTTGATAGCATCAACTATTCTGAGGTTTACGATTTCTTTTATGTTTGGTTGCGACTTGCCCTCAAAAATAAATATCCCTGGTTTGAGCCAGAAACGGGGAGGCGGGAAGGTGAGGCAATTGAAAACGAAATCCACGGAAAAAAAAGGGAAAACTATAAAAGAATACTGACTGAGATTTTTAAAAAGTCAGCTGAACTCCTAAAAGATGATGGTCTATTTATTTTCACTTTCCACGACATAGAAGAAAGTGCATGGATGGATATGTATGAGATTGTGAAACAGGCAGGGCTTTCAGTGGTAAAAATTCATTTTTATCATGGTGAGAATGTGAGCGCAGGACATTATGGAGGACAAAAAACTGTCTTTGACGCAATATGGGTGTGTAAGAAGGATTTAGCAAGAAGTCAAAAATATAAGAATATTCAAAATCACAAAAACATTGATGAAATAATCGGTAGGGTTAGAAGTGAGGTAAATATATTGGTTGATGAGATTCTGCGCAGTAAGTTTTTTAAACTTAATGAAGAAGATTTAAAAGTTTTTGTTATGGGTAAAACAATTGAAGTAGGAAAAGATATATTAACAAAAGAAATGTTCTACAAAATTTTGACTCATCTTACGGTGGAAAATATGAATTTATTGAACCCAAAAACACAAGGGGATTCAAGTATTAATTTAAAAAGACAATTGAGTTTATTTGTAAAGTTTGTAAAGAATAAATGAAAAGTAAAAGAGAGAATGATAAGTTAGATTATCAGAAACTTCTTAATGATTATACTTGGCTGAAAGAGAAAAATAAGATTATCATAAGTCCCGACGTCGATGGTTTTTTGTGCGGACTTCTTGTGTCATATTACCTTGGCTGGGAAATTGTCGGCTTCTATGATGGCTCCAAATTACTCGTAGATAAAGATGTACAAAACTGGCGAGAATGTGTTTTCCTAGATATGGAAATTTATCAAAAAGATGTTCGTTCGGTCGGAAATCATTTATTACTTTATAACAAGAATAAAGAACCATCAACATGGAGGATAAATTTTACTCAGTGCATCAACCCAAACAATTTGAGAAAATTTGACAGGTTACATGATTTTAAAAGGAAATATCCTTTTGGAACGATTCATTTCCTTATTTGTCTTTTAGAAAACATGGGAAAAGAAGTCAAAATTTCTAAAGATGCTATCGGTATAATCCTATATGCCGATGGTGTTTTCAAGAGCCTTATGAATTATCCTGAAAACTGTGTCGACTGGCTAAACTGGTTAAGTGCAAAGGAGTTGGAAATTTTTAAGCACTTTAGAGATGCTAAACTCTCTAACATTATCCATAGTTTGGAAGAAATATTCCGAAGTTTGAAACTACCAAAGGGTAAGTTACAATTAAAAAAAATTAGTAATAATACATCCGATATTCAAGATAAAATGAGAAACTTTTTAAGACAGCTGTCTAAATTAACCGGATGGGAAATAAATGAAGATAATTGGAAAACTCTAAATCTTGATAAACTTCAAGAGCCGATA
This sequence comes from bacterium HR19, assembly GCA_002898315.1. Taxonomy (GTDB): domain Bacteria; phylum Calescibacteriota; class Calescibacteriia; order Calescibacteriales; family Calescibacteriaceae; genus Calescibacterium. Next base: position 4,076 of record BEHV01000001.1, read on the forward strand.
AAAATAGAGCGGGATAGAAAAGAAGGAATCAGCTCTAAGAAATATGAAAAAGTATTAAGTAAACCTAACTTAATTTCGTTCTCTTTCCCTTCGTATGACCGTCTTGAATATAGCATTTACATTCCGGTAAAAAGGAGGTCAAGATTACCATCAAGAATATCATCAAGCCGGTAAATTGTGATCCCGAGTCGGTGATCTGTGACTCTGTTCTGCATGAAGTTATATGTTCTGACTTTTTCCGACCTTTCAGCCGAACCTATTTGCTGTTTTCTCTCCTCCAAAATCTTCCTCTCCTGTTTCTCCTTTTCAATCTGGAAAAGCTTGGCTTTAAGGAGACGGAGAGCTTTTTCTTTGTTCATATGTTGTGAGCGTTCCTCCTGACAGGTGACAACTATTCCTGTTGGAATATGCTTTATTCTGACGGCGGAATCGGTCTTATTCACATGTTGCCCCCCAGGTCCAGAAGCTCTGAATGTCTCAATTATTATATCCTGCGGAGAAATATTTACCTGAACATCTTCTGGTTCTTCAAGAACAGCAACCGTTGCAGTTGATGTGTGAATTCTTCCTGATGACTCCGTCACCGGCACCCTTTGAACTCTATGGACTCCCGCCTCGTTCTTCATGAAATCGTACACTCCTTTTCCTTCCATTATAAAAGCCATCTCCTTTATTCCGCCGAGGTCTGATCCCCTCTCGTATATCATTTTTATTTTCCAGCCCTTTTTATCTGCAAACTTTGAGTACATCCTGAAAAGGTCTCCCGCAAACAAAGCCGCTTCTTCTCCTCCTACCCCTGCTCTTATTTCAACTATGCATGAGTTCTTTGAACTAACCTGCTCAAATTCTCCAATCAGCTTTGACAATTCTTTTTCTAAATTTTTCTTCTCCTCAACAGCAAGAGAGATAAGTTCTGGGTCTGATTCAGATTTTATAACATCTTCAACATCTTCAAGTTCTTTTATAACCTCTTTGAGTTTTTCAAGCTTTTCCAATTTTTCTTCAAGCTTCCCCCTTTTTTCAAGTAGTGATTGGTCAAATTCGGAGGAGAGTTTCAGGTCTATCTGTTCTATTTCTTTTTTGATATTTTCCAGGTTTTTTATTAGTGTTTTTGCTTTTTCAATCATAAATTTTGGAGGCGACGCCGGGATTTGAACCCGGGAATGAGGGATTTGCAGTCCCCTGCCTTAGACCGCTTGGCTACGTCGCCAAAAAGAAAAACACTATGAAATATATATAAAAAGTATGAGACATGGTAGAGAATTTCACAAAATTGAAAAAATCATGTCAAAAATAAAGATACATATATAACTGGCCATATCAGGACAACAAATTTCCAGAACAGCGAGGCGCTTTCAATTGCAGGAGTTGATAACGAATGCCTCCTCCTACTTATGATAAAAGCTATAATAAGCCATATCAAGCCACCAAAAGCGTGAACCGCATGAGAACCAACTATGAGATAGAAAATTGAACCATACGAACTTGATGTCATCGTAAGCCCAAACCTGACGAGCTGAACCCACTCCCGCCCCTGAAGCAAAATGAAAACAGAACCAGATAAAATAGCAAGTGAAAGGAAAACGAAATTTCTCTTTTTATCAAAAATATAAATAAGTATTCCGCTTGCGAACAGGAAAAGGGAGTTGAAGAAGGTCTGCAACGCAGGATATGATGGTTGCCCCGGCGGAGGCCAAACCTCATACTGACCCCTCATAACAAAAAAAGTGCTTATCAAGCCCCCAAAATACATAAGTTCTGCAACGATGAAAAAAATCGTCCCTATCTTCGCTACTTTTATTCTGTCCTCTACAACCGGTTCTCCCTCACTCCTGAAACTCATCTCATAAAAATCTACTTCTTCCTCTTCAATTCCCATGTTGATTAATTTCCTTCTTTCTTCTTCGTCATCTTTTTTGTTATCTTTGACCATCAAAGAAAAGTTAGTATAAAATCTGCGGATTTCCGAAAAGCAGAAAGAAAATCTTTCCTGATTTTAAAATCTTCAAAATAAATCAAAACTATTTTTCTACTTTTGAGAAAGTTCTGAAACCAAAAATAAAGTCATAATAATAATAAGGAGGGTGAAGATTATGGGAGTTCCGAAATCAAAAAGGAGCAGGATGAGAGCGAGGAGAACGAGAGCTCATCTTACAATATCTCTGCCAAACCTTGAAAGATGCCCCAACTGCGGAAGTTATAAACTCCCCCACAGAGCTTGTCAAGAATGCGGGTATTACAGAGGAGAAAAATTTATAAAGTCAGCCCAAGAAATAAGAGAAGAAAGAGCAAAGAAAAAAGAAGAAAGAGAACAAAAAACCTGAACTCAAATAATGCGGTACTTCAGCATACTCAAATAATTCATTAGAAGTTTTGTTAGTTAAAGATTCTAACGCTTTTTTATATACTTTTGAGAAATCGGTTTTTCTCGTTCTTATTATATTGAGCAACTTTATCTTCTCATTTTTTAAGTCAATTTTCCTTTTTTGAACTTAAGAATTATGGTTTCTGGATTTTCATTGTTAAATAATCGTGCTTCGTCTAAATCTATAATCACTTCTATTTTCCCAAATTTTATCAACATTTCCCGAACAAGTTTTGCATAAGTGTTATAGAAAAAATGATACGGAACAATATAGATAAGCTCCCCTCCTTCTTTAAGCAATAAAATTGACCTAATAATGAATGCATAATATATATCTCCTTCACTTGTTTTTATTATTCTTTTTACAATGTTTGCAATTTCAGGAGGTAGTTGATTGAAATGAACATATGGTGGATTACCAATAATTAAATCAAATTTCTGTTGAAAGAATATGTTAAAAAATCCCCCAGTATTATTTTAAAATCTTTCCCATACTTGCTTTCACAATATTCATAGAGATTTTTTTCTATTTCAATGCCATATATTTTGCCTCATCTTTGAGACATTTTTAAGATACATAAGAAAATCAAGGGTTCCATTGTTTCATTTTTGAGACAACTTCGGAAAAAAATGACTTTTGCTTATTTTTATCTATGAGATACTACTTTTTTATCTCTGGGCTCTTTTTCCCCGCTTCTTGTGTAGGTCGCCAGATATTTTTCATGGAGTTTGTGCTTTCTCACAAAAGAGCCGAGCTGTGGTCATAGAAGGCTGGCACAAATTTTGCTATATATAAAATAGAGGTAAAAGGATTATGATAGGTCAGAAATCAAAAAAGAAACAACACTGGTTTATTTTATTGGCTTTGCCGATATCTTTTTCTAATTTTTTTATTCCCGAAGAAAGTGAGGCGGTTCCTGCGTTTGCAAGACAGACGGGCTATACATGTACAACATGCCACACAGCATATCCTTCTCTTAATAAGTTTGGGAGAAGGTTCAGAGAACTCGGTTACAGATTAACAGAAGCCCAGGACCCGAAAGGTCCGTGGGATATGAAATTCTTACCGTTTGCAATTCAGGCAAACACAGGAGCAATAGGTGAAATAGGAGAAGCAGAACACACAAAAATTTCCATAGATGCACTTCAGTTTTTTGCAGGAGGTCCCGTTGCAAAAAAACCAGTATTTACATACATCATCACTTTATAATGGGAGATAAGCCAGGTCCCATTTATGAAGCTCAAATTGTGTTTTACAAACCTTCTGACCTGCCGTTTTCTATAAGATTAGGGAAGTTTGAACCATGGTATGCAAAATCGCCGGGTAAAACACAAACACATTTTGGCTACTCACCCCTTTCTTTAACATCAGGAGCAAATGATTCAACACTTGCTAACTCAAAGCCAGGGATAGGAACAATATGGTATATCTCACAATCTCTTCTTGCTTTCGTTGATATTTACTACCTTGAAGGAGGACCTGAAGGATTTATAAGATTGGTTGCTAAAACCCTTGATGGCGAGGTGGGAGTTTTTGTAAATAGTGGTTCTCGGAGATTTGATAGATTTCAGCAATTTGAAGATTTTCGCGACAACTATATAAGACCGGGGATAGATTTTGCTATTTTTCCTGTAAACTTTTTAGAGGTAAGCGGATTTGCTGCATTTGCACTCCATACAAATCCCACAGGTGAAGGAGAAAGAAAAGGGTATATTTCCTCATACCTTGAAACCGAGATTTTCCCTTTTCAGCTTTTTGCAGTAGTGTTAAGAGGGGAGCTACTGAGGCCACTTGAATTTCGCCATGAGGAAGGGACAACTGAAACAGCACATCAAGGAACGTCCCTTTTCCCGAAACATGTTGAGGGGGGAGAATCCGCAGAAGGAGCAGAGACCACAATATGGGGTGTAATATCACTTCAGCATTACATAAGACAGAACGCAAAAATTCTCGCAGAATTCAAAGCAAACTTTAATGAATTAGAAAAAAGTGTATTTTTTGTAGGAACGCATTTTGCTTTCTGAATATGCCTATTTCTATTATACCTGTTTTCGCCACCGCTTTGCTAAACCGCCAGCGGGTCTGATTTTCTTCTCATAAGCAGGAATACAGAAGTGAAAAAAGCGATGGGAGAGATTACAGCAAGAGATAAAAATTCGTCTGGCTTAAGCGTATCTCTCATGAGCTTCATCAAGCCAAGAGAAAAAGCAGGACACATAAGTCCGACTTTGAGAAATCCAGCGAAGAAAAAAGGTACGCATGACAGAGATGAGAAAGCTAAAGACAGATTGTAAATTGCCTCATTTTTTCCTTTTTTACCTTCTTCGGTGATAAGGTCAACAAAATCTTTACCAAATCTGCTATCTCCTTTATCAACAAAAATTTCAATTTTTCTGAATTTTAAGGTTTTCTCACCATCAAACAAAAAACCATCTTCTGCAACTATCTTTCCTGTATCGGTTTCTATGTCTCTTGCTACAAAAAGATTTCCCCTCTCCACTCAAAGATGTATTTCCCAATTCCTTCATAATACTTTTTCGGAATAAGATTTTCACTTTCTAACTTCATACGAATGAAAGCGCGGGGTGAGACATAAAAGAAAGACAAAAGCGAAACAGAAAAAACCAGAAGAGAAATAAGAAAAGAAAACCTCAAAACAACCCGCCTTGCTCTTCCAAAAACTTCAAGAAACCTTGATTTTCTGAAGTAATTTTCAAGGTAGAAAAAAAGAGAACGAAAAAGCAAAAACAAAAAGATACGGAAAAACAAAAAGAGAAAAAGGCAAAATAAGTGAAAAATTAAAAACACCATACCCCACAGGAAACCTCAAAGATGAAAAAACAAAAGAACATATATAAAAAAATGAGAAGAAAAAAACAAAGTTTTGCAGAAAACCGGATAAGAAGTATCTCTTCAAGGAATTTTTATTAAAAACAGATTTATCAAAAACAGAAAAGTAAAAAGTTGAGGTTAGCCGTCTATCAAAGTGTTTGATCTTGTTTCCGCACTTTTTATGTCCTGCTCTCTTTGCAATTTAGTTTCGGCATGTTCTGATGGGAAATGTGATGGTACAAATGGAAGCTTAATTATAATTTTGATTACCTGAAAGAGAAGTTGAAAAGCAAATGGTATTTTTCTCGGGGAAAGAAGGAATCTGACAAAAACTTCACTCAGTCCCACCTTCAAGATAGAAAGAAAATCATCGGGTGTCATAGTCATAGTGTAAATCCAGACAACGGGCGGGAGGGTTTTTCCATGGAGAACTATTACATCACCTTTATCTTCTGGTTTTTCTGTTCCGCACGGTATAACGAGATGACTTCTTATGCCAAGCCCCTTAGACCAGAATATCATACCACCTTGGTAGAGTTTCCGTTCGGATTCCTCCGCATCGGCGCTCTGCCCGGAATTTTCTTTCTCAGAACTTTCTTCATGATTTATTGTACCGGTTTTTTCTCTCACTTTCAGTATAAGTTCATCTTCTTGTTTTTTCTCTCTTTTTCTGAAGAGCTTCCATATCACGACTTTTGGTGTTATTATGAGGAAGACCTTGAGCAGGTTTGACACAAGAAAAGAAATAAGGCGAAAGCGAAGATTCCTTTTGAGGAATGACAAAATGGTTTTATCATCTGCCATAAAACGGGTGAATTTTACCATATCATAAGGGAAAAGGAAAATTTTATATGGCCAGTTCACTTTTTTCTCAACAATTCTACCTTTTATAAGAACATACTCGTCAAAATCATCTACCTGCTCCGCTTCATCAAGATAAAAAGGTAAGATGAGTTTTCCAAGACCTTTTGACCAGAGCCTCATGGCAAAACACCTCCTTTTTTGGAAAAAATGCTAACTTCCAAATGCTCCACTCATCATAAATACCCCCTTTGCTTTGCTTCTTTTATAGAAGGTATTTCCTCCCATTTCCATTCTCCGCCGAGATCTTCACAAACAACTTTTGCAACATTGTAACCAGGTCCCAAAATCACCATACCGCCGGGGTGAGTAGATGCTCCACCCAAATAAAATCCCTCAATCGGAGTTCTGTAAGAGGAACATTCGGGAGATGGTCTGTTGTACCCCATCTGAAGCGATGTATATGCCCCATGCTTTATTGAGCCCCTTTTCATAGTCAGGGTATGATTTTCTATATCAAGCGGAGACCAGCTTATTTCAACAATGACGGTGGATTCGGCTATATCTGGTGAGTATTCAGCCCAGAATTCAAAGCATTTTTTCGCCACCTCTTTTTTCACCTCGTGCAACCAGATTTTCGTTCCATTTTCTTTGATTTCATACGGAGCCCTCATCTCCCACCTCAAAAGGTGATGCTCTCCATAAGGAACATGTGAAGGAACAAGAAGGGGGTCAAACACAGAAAGGCAGGAACCGTGCCCTTTTATTTCAATTTTACCCTCGGTGCAATTTTTTATGTGTTCAAGGACATCTTCCTCTGATTCATATCCCATAACAACATTCAAAAATTCAGATATATCCTCACCATACTTTGGATACATGGGTTTTTTACCTATTATTCCTCTGTGGCTTATGAAAAGAGATAATCTTTCCCACTCCCATCTTTCCGCAACATCTTTGAGTTCCTCTCCAATCTCTCCCCCGAGGTCTCCGAGTAGTTCTTTGAAGTTCTGTTCAGGGTTCAGAGTACTTATTATAGCTTTTGCTCTGAGCTGAGTTCCATCTTCAAGCTCAACACCAACCGCCTTTCCATCTTCAAGAATTACTTTTTTGACATAAGCTGTTGTTATGACATGCCCTCCCGAGAATTCAACAACTCTTCGCAAAGATGAAGCAAGATGATGGGTTCCTCCTTTCACAAGCGCTGAATTGAGAACGCGAAGAACATATATTGGAACGAGAAACCCTATAATCTCATCTGGTTCAAGTCCGAACATTGTTGTTATGTAAAGCAGAGCTGCTCTGACGTGCGGGTCCTGAAAATCATAGGAATTAAGGACTTCAAGAGGTGTCATCTCAGATATTTCAGCTATTTTCTTTCCGAGTTCATCTGATTTTTGGAGTTTTTCTGTCTGTTCTACTGGGTCAAGTGGGGGGAGATATGTTGCTGGGAGGAGGAATTTATCAAACATTTCTTTGAATTCAGCCCACATTTTTTTGAATTTCTCTGCATCTTTTTCAGAGAACTGAGATATTGATTCTGCAGATTTTTGGGGGTCGGAATATAACATGAGCGTCTTTCCGTTTTTGAAGAGGAAAGCCATTTGTTTTTCAGGTCTTATAAATTTCACTCCCCATTTTTCAAGTTCAAGGTCTTTGTAAGGTGGCATAAGCTCGCCAAGAAGCATATATGTTGCGTGGTGATTGAGTTTGAATCCGCATATTTCTTGAGTTACCATTCCACCGCCTGTTTCGGGTAGTCGTTCAAGCACGGCAACGCGGAAGCCCGCCTTCTGAAGATACGCCGCCGCCGTAAGTCCGTTCGGTCCCGCCCCTATAACCAAAACATCATATTCCATCTTTTACACCTCCTTTCCCTTTGTTTTTTCACTTCTTTTTACTTACTTTTTCCTTCCATTTTAATTTTATCTACCTTCTGGTAGATAGTTTAAAATTAAAAAATTTTGCTTTTGTTTTCAAACTTTTTTGAGTTCCGGCAGTTTTTTCAGGAAATACTCATAAGGTTTCCATCTCCACCATTCCTGCTTTTGTTTTATTCCGAGGTCTTGAGCAACGCACAAAGCAGCAACGTATCCGCTCCCAAGATGAGTCAAAGAAGCAGGCCATATACCGTTTGAGAAATAAAGCCCCTGTATTTTTGAGCGTGGAGGAATTCTTCCTGTATACCACTGCGGACCCGAGACATCTCCCCCGAGTTCATGCCCGTATATAGCAGATGGGTTTCTCCGCCAGTTATCTATTGGTGTAAAATACATGCTATCTACAAGCGCCTCTTTGAAACCATCTACTAACCTTGAGAGGAGTTCTATGTGCCCTTTGTGGATTTCATCTGTGAAAGACCTATCGTCCCACCTTTTCTTACCTCCGTATCTTCTTAAGTTTATGGGATATTCCATTTCAAAAACAAGGACATGGTAGCCGAGTTTGCTTCTTGCAGGGTCAACAGCAGAAAGGTTATACATTTCTGCGATGTCACCTATGACATCAAAAAGTTCTTCATTCTTCATTTTCTGGACAGAAATTTTCGCATGCTCCCACGAATCGTAAGCTCTGAGAGGGAAGGGAACTTTCGAGATATCAGGATTCCACAACTCTGATTTCCATTTTATTCTCCCCTTCACAAGAAAGTAAGATGTAAATGCACAGTGACCTGTCATATCCCAATCTTTCATTTTTCTGAAAAGTTCGGGGTCCTCACGGCGAAGCATATCTTTATCTAATATTTCAAAAGATACAGGTGGACTTGTGTGCATAACAACTATGTCTGACTCAAACTCTTTTTCGGGATATGGAGTGTTCTCATCAAGGAAAACTCTGAAACCACCTCCTTCTTTTTTCTCAACTTTTCTCACCCCCGCGTTAAGAAGCAGGGTTCCCCCGTGATACTTGAAGCATCTTACAAGAGAATGAGGTAATGTATGCATACCACCACGCGGAACGCCGATCATTATTGTGAAAGCAAGTGCGAGCATAACAGCACCCTCTCCCTTTTCGGCAGGGTCTCCGAACACAGCTATATCAGCTGCTCCGAAAGATGCGGTCTTGAGCCATTCGTTTTCATAAAGGAGGTCAAGCATCTCTAACGCGTTCATTGTTCTGAAATCAGAAGGAGAAAATCCAAAGTATTTTGAAAGGTTCCAGAGGAAATCTTCTTTTTCTTCTTCTGCTGGGGAGAAAACAGCTGTCTCAAGAATCTCAGGAATATCGGGAGATATGCGAGATGATATTTCCAGAAATGTTTTTGCGTCTTTTTCTGAGAATTTCGCTATTGCTTGCGCTGCTTTTTGAGGTATAGCATACCACACAAGATTTTTATCTTCCCATACAGTTCCTGCGGGTGCTGTTGCGAAAATAAGGTCAAAACCGAATTTGTCAAGTTCAAGGTCTCCCCAAACAGGGCTCATCGGGAGGAAGCAAACCCCGGCATGTGTATCAACAGGAATTCCTCCGCCGAATATATCTTCTGTGAGTGCAAAGGGAGCTATTTCATTTCTTTTTTCAAGGACAAGTGTTTTGAGACCGCTTTTTTGCAGATAACAAGCTGCTGTTATTCCGTTTATGCCTGCTCCAACCACAATCACATCAAATTTTTTACCCATTTTTTCCTACACCTCCTTCTCTTTTTTATTTTTGACCTCAACACTTTCAATCATAATATAAAGTATAAATTTAAACTTTACACTTTTGTTATTTTTTGAAAATTTTTTCATTTATTTATTTTTTCAGAAAAGAACGAATTATGTAAATAACTTGGAATCAAAAAAACTAAAAGAGAATGCGGATTTTCAAAATACAAATTAAGCAATCGCCTAAATTAATTAACTGTTGCGCTTGCAAAGGATAAAAACTTTTGCTTTGAGGTAAATTACCGCTTACATTTTTTCTAAAAGATAAAAAAATATCACAAAACCTCTTGATCTAACTTATTAACTAAATTCTAAAATATGAAGCAAACAGAAAAAGTCGGAATAATCTACGATGATTATTTTTTAGAACACAAACCCTTCTACTCCCATCCTGAAAATCCAAACAGGTTGATTGCAATTGTAGAGACGCTGAAAAAATACGGATTATGGGATAAACTGAAAAAAATAGATATAGATGATATAGAATACGCAGAGGTAGAAGAGCTACTTCATAAAGTCCATTCAGAAGACCATATAAAAATGGTTGAAAGTTTGAAAGGGCATTACGGCAACATAGACGCAGATACTTACTACTCTCCCGAAACATCCTCTGTTGCTTTCAGAGCAGCACAGGCATCGGTAAAAGCGGTGGAAGAAGTAATGAAGGGAAAAATAGAAAGAGTTTTTGTCCTCGCAAGACCTCCCGGACACCACGCAACATTCTCAGAAGCGATGGGATTTTGCTTTTTCAACAACGCAGCAGTATCAGCAGAAAAAGCCAAAAGTATGGGGGCAGAAAGAGTTCTCATTGTTGATTTTGATGTCCATCACGGTAATGGAACACAAGAAATCTTCTGGAAAAGAGACGATGTCCTCTACTTCTCATCTCACAGATACCCGTTCTACCCGGGAACAGGAAGATTTGATGAGATAGGAGAAGGAAAAGGGAAAGGATACACGATCAACCTCCCGCTACCCAGAGGTTTATCAGATGGAGAGTATGCCAAACTATATGAAGAAGTTCTCGTTCCTGTTATAGAGAAGTTTTCGCCAGATATTGTTATAGTTTCTGCTGGATTTGACGCGCACTATAACGACCCACTTGCAGATATGAAACTGACAGAAGATGGGTTCGCATATCTTTCACATCTCATAATGACATCAGCTCAAAAATCAAAAGGATTCGTATTCTTGCTTGAAGGAGGATACAACCTTGAGGGGACTGCGGAAAGCGTAAAAGAGGTTATTCTGACGATGATGGAAGCCAAAACTCCAATACGCTCAGATACGCTGATAAACATAGATAGTATCTTATACGAAGCCAAAAAACACTTTAAGATATGGATGGAGTAAAGTATTAATTTTCCCTTATGATTTCACTTTTCTGAAAATGTGAAGGGTTAATCCATCTACTTCCTGAAAATCCCACTCAACCTCATCACCTATTTTTATATCTTCACCTTCTAACTTCGTGAGAATTCTCCCAACTCCCTCAATTTCAACAAAACCTATTATATCGGGATAAACAAACCTCAAAGCTCTCTTCTGATTTGTGAAAGCATATACCCTACCTCTTTTTGGAATCTCTATCCACTCTATATTTTCAGAAAAGCAGTTTGTGCAGAAGTTTCTCGGTGGGAAGTCAATGTTTGAACAATCTCTACACTTTGTTGTCATGAACTTCCTCTCCTTCAAAAAATCGTAGAACTTCAAAGTTGCCGAATCTCCATAATGCCTTATACCCTCTTTTGATGCTCTTGAAATGATCTCTCTTATATCCATATCTGGCTAATTTTAAACGAATTTTCCGGATTTCGCAAAATTCAAAAGAATTTTCTCATCAAAACCCTCTCATAAATGGACTAGAACCGTAGTAATATCTTCCCGAAACTGATTCCTTTGCTAATCTGTTATATATATATAATCCTTCAAGGAAAAACTCAAGGTATGAAGCTAAAAATTCAGATTCTCTTCTTCCTCCAATACGTTCGGCGAGATTATAAAGATGTGGAACTTTCTCAAATACCATAGTATATTCCGACGAAGGTTTCATATCAGACGCCTCAAATTTGAAGTCCTCCCTGAAAAGGTTAAGAAGTGGTTCAAATTCATGTACCTTGTAATACTCATCAAAGATCACCTTAATTGTCTTTTTGAAGAGTTTTTCAAGAATCTCGGTTTCGCTTTTTTCCATAATAGATTCAACCTCTATTTTACCTATTGATGTATTTATCATGTAGTAAAGGTCAGAAACTCTGGGGACCGCTATTTTTTCCTTCAAGATATAAGCTCTTTTGTATGCGCTTGCTATAACTATATCGTAGTTAGATATTGTCATTCTGACAGATACTCCCGAGTGCTGGCTGACTTCATCAGATTTCCTCGCCTGCATGGTGAACTCAGAAATTATATCTCCGATGAACTTCGGTACCTCTATCTTTATTCCGTCTCTGACATCTTTGAAATTAGATTCTTGTTGAGCAATTTTCAGTTCTATATCTCTGCTGAGAGGATAATGAGTTCTTATCATAGAGTTGAACCTATCTTTGAGTGGAGTGACTATTCTACCTCTTGCGGTATAATCTTCTGGGTTAGCGGTGGCAACGACTAAAATATCAAGTGGTAATCTTATCTTATATCCTTTTATCTGTATGTCTCTTTCTTCCATGACATTAAAGAGCGCCACCTGAACTCTTTCTGGAAGGTCTGGAAGTTCGTTGATAGCAAAAATTCCCCTGTTTGTTCTTGGAATAAGACCAAAGTGTATTACTTCTGGGTCAGAGAGAGGTCTTCCCTGAGCGACCTTTATTGGGTCAATATCTCCTATGAGGTCGGCAACAGTTGTATCGGGGGTCGCAAGTTTTTCTCCGAACCTTTCCTCTCTGTGAACCCATCTTATTTCAACATTATCTCCTTTTTCTCTTATCAATCTTATGCATCTTGCACATATAGGAGCAAACGGGCTATCGTTTATCTCACAACCATCTACTGCTGGAATATACTCGTCAAGAAGAGTCACAATAGTTCTTATAAGGCGCGATTTTCCCTGCCCTCTTTCTCCAAGAAGAATTATATCGTGTCCAGCTATAAGAGCATTTATAAGCTGTGGTATTACTGTCTCCTCATAACCCCATATTCCCTCAAAAACTCTCTCACCTCTCTCAAGTTTCTCAAGAAGATTTTTTCTTATCTCCTCTTTTACAGATAGGACTTTGTATTTTGCCTTTTTGAGATCGCCGATAGTTTTTATTTCCTTGATTTCTTTTTTCATCAGCTATATCCTCTTAATTTTAAAAATTTTGAAGTGATAAGGAATAATAAGCAAGAAAAATGAACAAATTCAAAAAGGGAAACCATTCAAAAGATAATTGAAGCGAGAACAAATTTTGGATTCATAAAGTATGTATCAAGCATAATTCTTGCCTTTTTTAGTTTCTCCCAAAAAATTATAGAAGAACTTTTAAACTTCTCTGCATTAGATAGAAGAAAAACCTCAAAAACATCTAAAAACTTTCTCGCTTTTTCTCTATCCTGATCGATATAATACTCAACAAGATTTACGAAGTTGGACTTGAACTCTGGTTTTTCTGCCACAGCGCTTTCTATCATCTCCCATATCTTTGAAAACTCTTCCTCACTGTCTATCATATCAATAATAGAAGGGTTAGCAAAAGCTATCTTCTGAACGAGAGAGACAAAATTTTCATTCTGGAACTTACCTTTCAATTTTTCCATCACAAAAGTGTTGAAGTCCTTTGGGAAGAACCTAACTCTTATACATCTTGAAAGAATTGTTGGAGGTATAAAATCTATTTTAGATGTGACAAGGATATAGGTGACATACTGCTTTGGTTCTTCAATGGCTTTCAAGAGAGCCGAAAATGACTGTTGCGTCATAAGATGGGCTTCGGAGAAAATGATAAATTTGAAGAAAGAATACGGTTGAAACCTTGCAAACCTTATAGCTTCTCTGATATACTCGGCTTTCAATCTTTCATCTCCTTCTTTTCTTGAGACGACAAGAATATCAGGGTGCTCCTCAAATACACACTGGGAGCAGAATCCACAAGGTGGCATAGTGCCACACAGAAAAGACCTCGCAAAAAACTTGGCAAATGATAGCTTGCCTATTCCATCGGGTCCCCAGAATATATAAGCACGAGATGAAGAAGAGTTCCTAACAACCTCCGAGAAAAATCTGAAGTTTTCAGGAAAAAGCTTTTCAAAAAAGTTCATATATAATAAAGGGAAAAAGAAAAAGCAAAAAATATGTTTCTTCTGAAAAATTTATTAATTTTTATATTATGCCTGATGGAGTGAGAGAGATTTCAGGTAGGGAGATAGCACAACCCTCACCTCCCCCGAGGAGGGAGCCACCACCCCCTCGGGAAAATCCCCCTCCTCCCCGTGAAAATCCCCCACCTTCTCCAAGAGAACAAAACCGTCCCCAGAGAATAATAGATACATTCGCATAAAATATCTTTATTCTTCCTTTACTTTGTATCAGATGAGTTCAAAAGGTGAGAAAGTTTTTGAGCTGATTTCTTCTTGACCATACCTCTGCTTAAAAAGTACTTTACAGAATCCAAAAGTGCATCTTCAAGAGGAGTAATAGTATAGCCGAGCTCTCTTTTAGCTTTTTCAGAAGAGTAAAAGAGATTGAGTTTAGAAGCTTTCGCCTGAGCGCGAGTTATAAGAGGAGGGTTACCCGTTAAACTCGCCCAGATTTCAAGGATAAATCCTATAATCTGCCCTAAAAAAGAAGAGACACTGCGAGGAAATTTTATTGGCTTCCTGAACTTAGTAATCTCAGAGAGGATATCAAAAACCTGAGAGAGAAAAACATTGTGTCCCCCCAAAATATAAACTTCTCCTTTCTTCCCCTTCTCAAGAGCAAGAACATGCCCACGAGCGACATCTTTTACATTAACAAAACTGAAACCGACATCTGAGTAAAAAGGTATTTCTCTGTTGAGAAATTTCAAAACAAGGAGTCCTGTAGGAGTTGGTTTGTAATCTCCCCATCCTATTGGTGCAGATGGGCAAACTATGACTATATCCATACCTTCATTTACTTTCTTGAAAACTTCGCGCTGTGCAAGAATTTTACTGCGCGAGTAGTGATCGCCCAAATTCCACGGGTCAAAAAAATACGGTGGAGGATTTTGGAGAGATGATTCATCAAGCGGTTCTGATGTTTTTGAAAGTCCTATCGCTCCTGTTGTGCTTGTATAAACCACCCTTTCAACTCCGCTTTCCCTTGCTGCCTGCAAGACATTCACGGTACCCTTAACATTCGTCTCGTAAAACACATGAGGATTTTTTGACCAGAAAAGATATGTTGCAGCAACATGAAAAACAAATTTGCATCCCTTCATTGCTTTGATCAAAGAGTCAAAATCTGTTATATTTCCATACCTTATTTCAACTTCTAATCCTTCAAGGTTAGTTATATTTGAGTTAGGTCTGACAAGAGCAACAGGTTCGTACCTTTTTGTCTCTAAAACTGTGCGAAGAACATTGGCTCCGACAAAACCGTTAGCCCCGGTGATAAGACACTTCATTTAGCTAATAAATTTTCTACTTTTTAAAAAATTTGTTTTTTCTCACAAAAAGCTTTTGCGTTCAGATAATACAACCTGAATCTCAAAGAAATATTTCAGGAACAAATTTTATTTTTTCTTCAGAGAATCAAAGGCAAATATAGTAAGTCCGAGACCGAGAGCAACAAAAAGCAGAAGAACAAAAGCTCCCACAAAGTAAGCTCCCACTCCAAAACTTCTTTCCTGACCCACTCCACAGTAAGGGCAACCAAAGAAGTTAGGGAGAAAATCAAAAAAAACTCTCTTTATAAGTTCGGGCAAATCCATCGCAATATAAAATTAATCCAAACTTATATGAGTGTTATGATAAGCAGGAAATAACGAGAAAATACATTCAGAAATCTTCTGCCTCGTAAACAGGGTATCTCGGAACACGTCCAAGATAAAACTTTGATAAAATGTAGGCAAGAGAAATGAAAGTTAATGTGACCGATAGCTCAATCCACCCAAAAGTAGGTTTTTCAAGTTTTGAAATCTCAAAGTAAGCCACATCATAACACCTTATAAAAAGCCCAGCCAAAATTATCAAAGATATAAATGGTAAAATTTTTGGATTTGTCTTTATTGGTATATGAAGGAGTGTAAGGAAAGGGATAATAAACACAAAGAAAACTTCAAGCCAGAAGGTCAGACCCCACGGAGAGTAAATTCTTTCAACATACCAGTGGGAAAACTCGGGGATGTTTGCCATATAGATTACCACAATTTCTGCATAAAAAAGATATGACCAGAATATACAGAATCCAAATAGCAGAGTTCCAACATTGTGAAGATATTTTTCTCCCACCTTTTCGGAAAACTCGCTCTTGGTCATAAGGATAGAGTTCAGTATAGAAAGAACTGCAAGATAAGAAATGTGCATGGTTATAAAAAATCTTGCTCCAAATATTGTGCTGTACCAGTGAGGGTCAAGATACATTGCTTGATCCCAACCGAAAACAGTGTAGAACAAAACAAAAAGAGCAAGAGCGATTTTGCTCAAGACCTCAATCTCTTTTTTCAAATTTTCCTTTGGCTTTTTATACAGAGGGAAAAGAGGCATTTTAACATCATCAAGAGAAAGAGATAGAGAAACCAATCGCCAGCTCAAAAAGTTCATAATGAGAAGGATTATAAAATCTCTCGTGAAGACAAAAGAAGGAGAAAGCCATCCATACCTGTGATGCTCTATATTTTCTGGATTAAAATAGGGGAAAACTTCCTTTCCACCCAAAATCCATTCCAGAACAAAAAGAAGCGAAATGATAGGTAGTAGGTAGATTGAAAAAGGTATAATGCGAAGTATAGGTATTGACCAGTATCCTTTTGTTGTTTTAACAAGGGCGTAGAACACCGCGCCTCCCTGAGCTATACCCAAAAAGAAAATCAAATTTGTGTGGAAGATAGCCCAGAACCTTTTTGGTTCGGAAAAAGCGCCAAACAAAGATATAGCACCAAATAAAACAAACAAAATTATAAACGCAGGGTTTATCCTTGAGTCAAAAATAGTTCTTTTTGCTTCTTCCTTTGTTATTTCAAAGTATTTCATTGTTGAACTCCACCCCCTCCCTGCTGAGCATTAAAAGTTCCTTTACTCATACCCTGAATTTTCACCCTTATGTAATTTACTATATCCCATATATCTTTTTCGCTCAGACCTTTTTTCTGAGCTGGCATTATAACTCCACCACCAGATATAGTCGCAAAGATATATCCATCAGATTTGCTTTTCACATAATCTGAGGTAAGGTCTTGTGGGGGAACCATTTTTTTCGCCACCGCTCCATCTCCCCTACCAGATTCTCCATGACACGGAAGACAGTAAATTTTATATAATCTCTCACCATTTTTCAAAGATTCTTCTGTTGGAGGAATGGGATTTTGGAGAGAGGACAGGGCATTTTTTACAAGAATTGGATTTTGAAATTTCCTTTTGGCGAGAGTAGTAGGATTAACTCCACCGCGTGGGATTGATTCCGCTTCTTTCAGTGGAGCGTTGTTGTATTTTGAAACTGGCGATTGATACATATCACGAGACCAAGGCCAGGCAGACAATTTATCTACAAAAATAAAAAACCACAAGAACAAAAACAAAGAGATTTTTACGAATAAGTTCTTCATTTTTCTCTTCCCTCCTCTCCTGCAAAACAAAATTGATTTAGGTTTCAGCTGTATTCTCTTATCTCTTCGGCTCCGTTTCTCTCAAAAATCGCCTTGACTTCATCTACTCTATCTGTGCTTACGGTTATACCAAACTTATCATCTGTGAGAGATGGTAAAAACGGTCTCCATCCTATAAAAAGAACAATATCCGGGAGCCGGCAGAAAGCAATAAGACCGAGGAGGTTGAATATAGAACCAAGAAGAACTGTCAGCTCAAACATAACTATCACATAAGGTATCCACGCAACCACAGGTTTTCCGCCCACAGGTAAGATATAAGCAAGAGAGGTTATGAGAACAAGAGCAATAGCGCTTGCGAAACCTAAAACCCCGCCCGTGAAAACAGAGTACTTGACAGGACTATCAGAACCACCCAACTTTTCAATTATATGTTCAACAGGAAAAGGAGAAATAAAAGATATGTCTTTTTTGCTGTATCCTACTTTCAGAAGTTCGTCAATTACTTTTTCAGCATCATCTAAATATGTAAATTTTCCAAGCAGAACCTTTTTCATATCAGTGTTCCCCCCTTTCTCTCAAAGGTTTTGGAACCAATTCCTTCGTTTCAGCAATAGATATGACAGGAAAGAATTTTGCAAAGAGGAGGAACCACATGAAGAACCAGGCAAAAGCTGCAAATGTGATAAGGAGTTCAGGCCAGCGCGGAAGGTAAGTCCCAAAAGCATAAGGCAAAAAGTCGTGAGAAAGAGAAATAATTATTATGTTGAACCTCTCAAACCACATGCCAATATTTACGAATATGGATAAAACAAACATAAGCCAGACATTTGTTCTGACCTTCTTTGAAATCATAAAAAGAGGGACGACACAGTTACAGAACACCATAAGCCAAAAAGCCCATGCATAATCTCCCGTAGCTCTGTAAATGAATTGGTCATACTCGTATTTATTTCCCGAAAATATAGCAAGAGCAAATTCAACAGCATAAGAGTATGTGACTATAAGACCCGTGACGAGAATTATTTTCCCCATGTGGTCGTAGTGCCAGTCGGTGACGAACTTTTCGAGCTTCATCAACTTTCTCAGTGGAGTTATGATTGTGACAACCATAGCCATACCAGAAAAGATAGCTCCAGCGACAAAGTATGGCGGAAAGATTGTGCTCTGCCAGCCGGGTATTACTCCCGACGCAAAGTCAAGCGACACAACAGAATGAACCGACACGACAAGAGGGGTTGCAAAAGCTGCAAAAAACATATAAGACCTGTTATAATGCCTCCACTCCTTATCTGTTCCTTTCCACCCCAAAGATAAAATTGAGTAAATTGTTCTCCTGATACCTTTCGCTTTTTCTCTGAAAGTAGCAAGGTCTGGAATCATTCCGACATAAAAGAACATCAAACTAACAGTAAAGTATGTGAGGACTGCAACAAAATCCCACATAAGAGCTGACTTGAAATTCACCCAAAGCTCTCTCTGGTTTGGATATGGAACGAGAAAATAAAAATACCATTGTCGTCCTATATGAATGAGAGGGAAAAGCCCTGCGGTCATAACCGCAAAAACAGTCATGGCTTCTGCAACTCTGAAAATACCCCTTCTCCATTTTGACCTGAAAAGGTGTAAGACAGCCGAAATCAAAGTTCCCGAGTGAGCAATTCCAACCCAGAAAACGAAATTAACAATAAAATGTATCCAGAATATAGGAGGAGTAAAACCTGCCGCACCCATTCCCACCATTACAAGATAAGCAACCGTTCCAACCCCGGCAAGAACAAGAGCAACACATATTCCAAGCCCCAAAAAATACCATATTGAAGGTTTTGCAGAAGCGCGATATATCTCTTCTGAAATCTCGGAATAAGTAAATTGCTCTCCGTATTCCTTTCCCTCTGGGGTTATTCCCTCGTGAATATTCACTCTTATCTTTTCTCTCTCTGCGTGCATAAATTTAAATTATACCTCCTTTTCCTCAAACTTTTTATCTAACTCATCAATGAAAACTTTTTCAAGATATGTTATAGATGGTTCAGTCCCAAGTTCTTTCAGCACCCAATTTATTCTCTTTGATTTTCTGGCTTTTGAAACAGCTGAATTTTCATCTTTTATGTTTCCGAAAGTTATCGCGTCTGCTGGACAGACCTGAGCGCATGCTGGAACGACTTCTCCATCTCTTATATCTCTGCCCTCTATCTTCGCATCGTGTTCGGCATACTTTATTCTCTGAATACAGAATGTGCATTTTTCCATAACTCCCTTTGATCTCACAGTAACACTTGGATTAAAAGCCATATTAAGCGGTTCGGGAACATTTTTGAAGTAGTCATGCCAGTTGAAATATCTTACTTTATATGGGCAGTTGTTAGCACAAAATCTTGTTCCAACGCATCTATTGTATACCTGTGCGTTAAGTCCATCTGATGTATGCATGGTTGCATAAACAGGGCAGACATACTCGCAAGGAGCGTATTCACACTGCTGACACATCATAGGTACAAAAACAACTTTATCTGGATCAGTTTCTCCGTTTTTGCTCGGTTCAGAGTGCCCCTTATGGTTATCACCCGACAAATTACGCAACAATTCATCTGATGTGAAAAAGTATCTTTCTACTCTTACCCATGTCATCTCCCTCCCTCTTATAACTTCTTCTTCACCTACAAAAGGTAAATTGTTTTCTATCTGGCATGCAATCGTACAAGCAGAGCAACCTATGCATTTATCAAGGTCTATAACCATCTTCCACCTATATTTATTTGGTTTTGCAGAATCTCTTCCGTACTTTTCCCAATCACCTCGTGGGAACTTCTTCTTCATTATTTCTTCAAGTTCTCTGAATTTTTTCTTCGCATCCAATTTTGGCAGGATTGAAAGAGTTGTAAACTGAGCGATATCCCTCCCGAGCTGTCGCGGGACCCCCTCATTAGTAGGCAATCTTTTCAATCTTTTGCCTGTCTTTCTTATCTCAAATCCATAGTAAATGAAGGATATTTCTCCTGATTCATCAAAAGATTCTGGTATTATTTCTAGGGGATTGACTCCTCTTCCGGTTGCAAAGCGCCCGTAATTTTTATGCCCTCTTCCAAGAGATATAGCATAAACTCCTTCTGCAATTCCATAATAAGTTATAACCGGTAGCTCTATTTTCTTGCCATCATAAGTTATCTCAACAATGTCTGCGTTTTTCAGACCGAGTTTTTCAGCAGTTTTCGGATTGACTTCAAGAGCATTCCTCCACGCAAGACGAGTTGAAACATCAAAAAATTCCTGAATCCACGGAGAATTCGCCATCCTACCGTCATAAAGGTGATAAGAAGGATAAACGATTATAGCTGAACCATCAGAGTGAGCGGATTGAGAATTCATCACCCTTATCGCATCTTTTATCTGTTCTGCTGGTTGCAACGAAATCTCCCCGGAGCCCGAAATATTCTCCGGGTCCACCGAGAAAATTCCTCCTTTCTCAAGAGCTTTCACCCAATCTTCATCACTGAACCCGTACTCAGCTCTGATATAATCTTTGAAAGACGAGACCTGAAATGCTCCCTCTTTCACAAGATTTGCAACCTCAATAAGAACATCTTCTGTCTGCTTTGTATCGGGGTAAAGAGGAGATATAACCGGCTGGCAAAAAGAGACCAGACCTTTAATTATCTCCGCATCTCCCCATTTTTCAAGCTGATGATAATCAGGAATAACAAGGTGAGCAAACTGAGATGTTTCATCTTCATGGTATGAAAATGAAACAACAAAGGGAATAAGTTTTAGAGATTCTTCAAATCCAATGAATTTTGGGATAGTGAAAACAGGGTCATAAGCGTGTATTAGCAGGACATCAACTTTTTGTTCCCGAACTTTTCTGACAAATTCTTTTATGTCTTTTGGAGTGGAGAGTTTTGTATATTCAAAACCTTCAAGAACAATCTTATCTACTGCTCCCAAAAGGTAGTTTATTATAAGGCATATTGTAGCGAGCGATGTTGAATTTTCATCTCCAAAATACGGAGGGAAAATCAGAGGATTTTTAGAGTTCTTTATCTCCTCTACCAGAAGATCAATATACTTTTCAGGAACTCCCGTAAGTTCTTCCACTTTTTCAGGAAAATATGTCCTGAACTTTTCTGCTATATCTTTATGCTTTACCGCTCCTTTTTCAATAAGTTTGTTGAGTAGAGATATAGCAAAACGTATCTCACCACCCGGTTTAACTTTGATCCATCTATCGGCATTCAGACCTGTGAGATTTCTCCTCGGAGATATGTATATAAATTTTCCTTTTGAGTTATTTTCTTCATTAACGGAATGAAATTTTGCAAACCATCGGGAGTAAAGGACTGTTGATGGACCGGTATCAAGGAAGTCAGCCCCGAAAGAGATAAGAAGGTCTGCCTTATCTATTCTGAATACGGGAACGCTTTCCTTGCCGAAAACGATTTTTGTAGCTTTTCTCAAAGGAGCGAAAGAGAAACTCTCCCACCTTATTATATTTTCCTCGGGTATGCCTATCTTGCTCGCAAAATCAAGATAAAACTTTTCTGTCTTACCAGTTATATTGCCAGTGAAGATGAAAACTTTCTCTGGGTTTGCCGATTTCAATCTTTCAGTAAGGAGTTTTACTGCACTTTGAATGTCTATTTCTTCAAAATTTCCGTCTGCTTTTTTCAACCTTGGTTTTTTGATTCTATCTGGCGAGAACAGCTGATGAATTATGGCTTGCCCTCTTGCGCAGGTTTTACCTCTGCTCAAAGGGTTATCTGGATTACCCTCTATCTTCCTTGGTATAAGGTCTTCAACTTTCACAAGTATCCCACAACTTGCGGGACACCCACTGCAAGTCGTAGCGAACCAATAAGGTATGCCCGGAATAGTTGTCTCCGGAAATTCAAGATAAGGAAGAAGTTTTTCCGGCTGAGGTTTTCTTGTACAACTCTCAATAAGAGCAAGAGTACCGACAGCAACAGATGTCTTACCGAAAATCTTGAAAAGCTCTCTTTTTCTCAGGTCAACACCGTCTGTAATTTTTTCTTTGCCATCTTCACCCATAGTCAAAACATTTTTGTTTTTCTCAACCATTTTTATTTCACTCCTTTTTTATATCAGTAGTGGCAGGCAAAACACTCTGTTGATGCGTTCTTTTTTCTGTGGCAATCCAAGCACCACCCCATTGTAAGAGGTGCAACTCTCTGAGCTGTATCCATCTGAGCAACATCTCCATGACACTCCTTGCAATCTATGCCTCTGTTCACATGTATCTTATGAGTGAACCTCACAAAGTCGGGTAGGTCGTGTACTTTCACCCATGGAATTGGCTTGCCTTCTTCTGCATATTTGAATATCTTTTGGACTTCTGGGCTATTCATAACAGAAGCAACATATCTGTGGCATCCAAGACATACTGAAACAGAAGGAACTCCGGCATACTTAGATTTTTCTGCGTAATAATGACAGAACTTGCAGTCAATACCGAGAGCTATGTGCTT
Source organism: bacterium HR19 (assembly GCA_002898315.1). Lineage (GTDB taxonomy): Bacteria > Calescibacteriota > Calescibacteriia > Calescibacteriales > Calescibacteriaceae > Calescibacterium. The sequence continues at coordinate 26,908 of BEHV01000001.1, forward strand.
GTTGTGAGGAAATTTTATCGGTTGAGGAGGTTTTTCTGGGAAAGGTATCTCTCTGAAAACAGCTTTCCAAAAATCAAATTCTTTTTCCTTTACTTTCTTTATATCTCTCGCTTTTGCGTTATCTTTATCAGCAGCGTAGATTATACCAGCTAAAACAAATAGAGTGAAGGAGAAAACAGCAAGAATTTTATGAGCGATTATATTTTGTTTTTCTCGCATAAATATACCACCTTTGAAAAAATTTCTTTACATCATAATAACTGATGATAAAGTGAAAAATTTTTCAGAAAAATTTTGAAATCAGGAAATTCAAATCAGCGCAACAATTTCAGAAAGTTTTTCGCTCTCCTCTCAAATTCATAAGATGAAAACCTTGAAACAAATCTCATCATAGAAGTAAAATTTTGCTTGACAAATCTACGGTAGAAGTTGATTTTCTCTCTGACCATAGATGGATTTGTGCTTTGAGGAGACCTTTTGAGATTTACAGACTCCTCAGGAGAAATATCAAGAGGTAATTTAGATGACTTTTTGATGCTCTCGCCTATCTTTCTGTGTATCTCTCTATAACTCCCTTTTCTTTCAAGGAAAAGTTTTTCCGCAATATCTGTCGCAAGAACATAAGAAGGAAGCTCTTTCTTCTTACCGTTTATGTTCCTGAAAACAATGGGCATAACTTCAAGAATAAAAGAAAATTCTTTCCAAGAACTGAAAAGTATTTTTTTATCTTCCTGAAGGTCTTTTGAGTATCCCGAAAGCAGACCTTTTTCTAGCGTGAGAATAGAGAGCAAAAATCCTAAAAACTGTGATGATTTCGCTCTTATGAGTTCAAGGGTATCTGGATTTTTCTTCTGTGGCATCATACTTGAACCAGTGCATATTTCCTCCCCTAACTCTACAAAGCCAACTTCATCAGAAGAAAGGAATATCATATCTTCTGCAATCCTTGAAAAAAGTATTGAAAAGGAGGTGAATGAAAAAATAAGCTCGGCGATATTATCTCTGCTTCCGACAGAATCTATGCTGTTAGATGAGACCTTTGAAAACCCGAGAAGTTTGGAATATTTTTGAACATCAAATATTATTGAGGTCCCAGCTCCTGCTCCGCTTCCCATATGACAAACATCAAACTTCCTTATGGCTCCAAAAAATCTATCAGAACATCTCAAAAAGTACGAAAGATAAGAGAGAAGAAGATGAGACAAAAGAACGGGCTGAGCATACCTTGTATGAGTAAGATATGGAACTATATACTCCGCGTTCCTTTCGGCACAGTCAAGAATTGAATCTGCTACGCTTCTCAAAAGAGATATAATATTTGCAGACCTACGCAGGACCCAAAGATATAGTGAGGTTATAACCTCATCATTCCTTGATCTCCCGGCTCTTAAATTAAAGCCAACTTCCTCTCCTAACTCCTTGGTTATAAAAAACTCAATCGCTGAATGAACATCCTCAAATTTTTCTTTTGTATTCCTTACAGATTCAGCGATTTTCTTCCTGCTCGCAAAGAAATTTTTCAGAGCAGAAGAACTTATAAACCCGAGATCACCCAGAGCAAAAGCGTGAGCAAAAGTCACATCTATATCTTCTTCAACAAGTTCTTTGTCAAAGTCAAAGGAGTCAAGAAAACCCCTCAGCTCCTGTGCAGTTTCTTTTGAGAAGACACCGCCCCAAAGCTTAAATTTCCCCTCCATAGAATTCAAATTTTAAAGAAAATTTTGTTCAAACGAAAATATAAAAGAATTCAACAGTCAATTTTCAAAAATCTAATCTTATTCTTATGAACGGAGAAGATTTTGAAGAGAAAATCTATATCTCAGCAGAACTAATAAGAAAGAGTAATTTCATTGTAGTACTTACAGGAGCAGGAATTTCAGCAGAGTCAGGAATACCAACTTTCAGGGGCAAAGATGGTTTGTGGAATAAATACTCCCCGCAAGAACTCGCAACTCCACAAGCTTTCTATAAAAATCCCTCTCTTGTCTGGCAGTGGTACTCATGGCGAAGGAAAATAATAAAACAAGCACAACCCAATGCAGGACACTACTCAATAGCCAGAATAGAAAGTATAAAAAAAGAAAAGTTCTTTCTGATAACACAGAACATAGATGGTCTTCATCAGAGAGCTGGCTCAAAAAAAGTTATAGAGTTTCACGGAAATATTTTCAGAGAAAAATGCATAAGTTGTGATTTTAAAAAATACAGCGAAGAAATTTACGAAGATATTCCAAAATGTGAAAAATGCGGGAGTATATTGAGACCAGATGTCGTCTGGTTTGGAGAACCGATACCACAAAGTATTATTGAAGAATCTGCAAGAATAGTGAAAGAGGCAGACATTCTTTTATCTGTTGGCACATCAAGTGTGGTTTACCCAGCAGCTGGATTTATTGAATACTTCATATCATCAGGGAAAAAAGTGATAGAAATCAACATAGAAAGAACACCTTTTTCTGATTTTCTTGTACACATAAGTGGTAAGGCGGGTGAAATTCTCCCAAAAATTGTGGAACTATTAGAGAAAACCTGAAAAAAATGCCAGAGCTACTCCAAAATCACCAACTACTCCAAAAACCTTCTTCCATCTTCCCCTTCGTTCAGTATAAGGTCAATCGCAGAAAGGTTAGGAATAAAATCTCCCCATAGCTGAGTATAAACGGGATGATTAAAATCCTGCCATATAACTTCTATTCCTTCTTTTCTGAACTTCTCTTCTTCAAGATAGCCCTTCGCTCCTTTTCCCGACAGGTAATACTTCGCAGAAAATTCTTTGCAGATAGCAACCAACCTATCTGTTTTTGTCTTATTTATTTTGAGCTCGGACGAAAAAAACATCGGTGTGTTTATCTTCAAAATATCTCTTATTATGTTTATTGAATCCATATTCACATCAAGCAATTTTTCGTACTCCTTCTGCCAGATAACATCAAATCTCTGAAAAAGATGAAAATACCTTGCTTTTGAGTAGTATGTTATTATTGTGTTTTTGTTTTTCCTCTGCCAGGGAATATCGTTTCTTATGATAACCTCATTTATTTTCTGTCCGAATTTATGAAATACGGGAACCGTAATCCAAACCTCTCCATCTTTGCCTTTGACCCTGTTTCTGTTCTGCCATTCATTTTTTTTGAACTGGACATCATCTAATATGACGAAGACATCGGAGTTTTTCATCTTGTGGAAATATCCAAGGTATGGCATATATTGTGGCTGATGAGCAGAAAGGACTATATCTTTGTATCTCATACATTAATAGTAAATGTTATCGGGAAATTTTCTTTCATCTCTTTTTTCTATATCTCCGATATAATCTGGCTTTTCAATAAACCATTTTCCGTCCTCTGTTCTTTTGAACAAAGATAAATATGTTATGATTTTTACATCTCCGAGAGGATATTTTTTTCTGACCACAAAAGCAACCTCAAAATCGCATCTATTCTGCTCTGGTAAAAATTTTGAACCCAAAATACTATATTCCACTATATTTCCATAGAAAGCTCCCTTCTTTCTTATCTCAAAAGTCATTTTTGCTATGAATAAATCTCTATCTTCTTCTGACTCAAAAAAACTTGATATGATATTGCGTGTATCGGAGTCTCTTATATCGTATGTTTCAAGTATTTTGAAAAAATCTTTCAAAACCGCCTCTGCATCTGAACACTGATGAGATACAAAATTCAAATCAACTCTCTTTTGTGAGCAAGAAGGAATAAAAACCAATTGCGAAAATAAAAAGGCAATCCCAAAAAACTTTGAGTTCATAAAAAGAACTTCCCGACAAATTTTATAAAATCTCATCTCAATCTTTCCCGAATATAGTAACCTTGTATTTCGCTCAAACCGGCTTTCTAAAACAGAACAAAAATTATAATTTTTTCTCTTCTTTTCTTTTTATCCTGTAAATATCAACATCTAAAAATTCAACTTTCTTTCTGTGGAAAAAGTATTTTCTTCTCAGTTGAATTTTTCCTTTGAAAACCGAGCTCACCTCAAACCCATTTTCTTCGGAAAACTTTTTCACAAATGGTTCTGAATTTGCCGAAAGGAAAGTCCAGACAATATCACTTATCTCAAATGCTTTTTTCAAAAATAATCTATCTGCTCCCTTATTTTTTATTCCGAAAGGTGGGTTCATAACACAGGTGTCAAATCTTCTCTTCACATAAAAGTATCTCACATCAGTGCAGATAAAACTGACATTTAAATTCAAGCCAAATTCATAAGCGAGTTTTTTCTTGTTTTCCACAGCTACTGCAAGAGCTTTCTTATCTATATCAACACCAAAAACTTTTTGAGCTTCACACATAGCAGACGCAAAAGAAAGAAAGCCCGTACCACATCCAAGATCAACAACATATCTTCTATAAATATCGTAATATGCTTTTTCCATCAAAAATGCGCACATATCCCCATCTGTTTCATACTGCTCCATAAAAATCTTCGGGTTGCTAAATCCTTCAAGTTGAGAAATTATTATTGCAATATCTCTGAATCTCATCCCCTCAAATCTCGCTTCACTTTTGAATTTCTTCTCTCTTCTGAATATATATCCTTCCGAGGTAATCAAAAAACTTTTCTCCGAGAATTCTCATGTTCGGGACAAAATACGCACCATTTTTTGTTTCCAAAATGAACCAGAAATAAAACTGTTCCCCGGTATATAAAGGAAACAAATCTCTATTAAGTGTAACCTTGCATAATCTTTCATCTTTCTCATCAGAGCAAGTCATCTGAAGGACCCCAAGAATATTGAACAAACCCTGAGAAACAACAAAAGAAACGCCACCTTGAAAATTTGTCTGAACCTCAAGGTCAATCTTATCTGAATCATAAGGGAAAAGCACTGATTTCTGAAATCTTATGTAGTACTTCTCGCTATTTAATGGGAAGGTTATTTTAACTTTTGGATTTTTGGCACAGGAGCAGAATATAAAAAAAAGCAAAAAAATAAATAACAAATTGAAAAATTTCCCAACCATTAGCGCCCTCAAAAAAATTTTAGACAATCTGATCTCATTTTGAAGTTCAAGGAAGTTTTTCTGAAACCCGATTTATCTGATTTATCTGAAAAAACATTTTAAAAAATTTTTCTGAATTTTAAAATAGAAAAACAGCGAGAAAATAAAATGAAGAAGATAAGCCGAAATCTTTGATATTAATTTAGGGAGGTGAAAAAGCATGAAAATTCTTGTTCCGATAAAAAGGACGCACGATCCTAACTCAAAAATAAAGCTTAAAACAGATGGGTCAGGAATAGATACATCAAACATAAAGTTTGTTATAAATACATTTGATGAGATAGCGGTTGAGGAAGCACTGAGGAAAAAAGAGGAGTTTGGCGGTGAAGTTGTAGTGGTATCTGTTGGAACTCAGGAGTGGATTGAACAGATAAGAACCGCTCTCGCTATGGGCGCAGATAGAGGAATACTCGTTGATACAGGTGGCAAATACATTGATCAGGTAGGAATAGCGAAAATTCTTGTGAAGATAGTTGAAGAAGAAAAGCCAGACCTTGTGATAATGGGTAAGCAGGCGATTGATGACGATGCTAATCAGGTTGGACAGCTTCTCGCAGGATACCTCAACTGGCCACAGGCGACATTTGCATACAAAGTTGAAGTCAAACCAAAAGAGAAAAAGGTTATCGTTATAAGAGAAGTAGACGGCGGACTTGAAACTGTTGAATGCGAACTCCCAGCAATTATCACAACCGACCTTCGCCTCAATCAACCAAGATATGCTTCCTTGCCCGGAATAATGAAAGCAAAACAAAAACCAGTAAAAACAATTAAAGTTGAAGAACTCGGAATAGACATAACTCCAAGAGTGAAAATTGAAAAACTTGAAACACCTCCACCAAGAAAAGCCGGAGTAAAAGTCAAAGATGTAGATGAATTTATAGCTAAACTCAAAGAACTAAAAGCTTTACCATTCTGAAAGGAGGATGAAAAAATGGGAATTCTTGTAGTTCTTGAAACAAGAAACGGAGAACTCAAGAAAGCTTCTTTATCAGCAGTAACCTGCGCACGAAAAATATCAGAAATAACAGGATTAAAATATCGTCTTGCTATATTCAACCCAAATGAAAATTCACTTGAAGAGGTCTCATATCTTGGAGCAGAAAAAGTGTTTGTTATAAGAGGCGAACAGTTCCAAAATTACACCGCAGAAAATTATACATTAGCCATTGAAAAAATCGTCAGAGATAATGGAGAAAAATATATAATCGCAACCGCAACAACATTTGGCAAAGATCTCCTTCCAAGAGTCGCAGCAAAACTAGATGGAGGAATGGTATCTGAAATAATAGAAATCATAGATGACAAAACATTCAAAAGGCTTATGTATGCAGGAAATATCATAACAACAGTGAAGTTAGAAAGCGATATAAAAGTTATATCTGTAAGAGGTGTTGCCTTTGATAAGGCGGGAAAAGTTGATTCAAAATCCCAAATTGAAGAGGTAAAAATAAACGAAAAATACGAAAAGAAGAAATTTGTAAAATTAGAGGAAACAAAGAGTGAAAGACCAGAACTTACAGAAGCTCAAATCGTTGTATCAGTAGGTAGAGGTATAAAAGACCCTGAAAACATCAAATTAGCCGAAGAACTCGCAGATGTTCTCGGAGCTGCTATTGGTGCTTCAAGAGCAGTCGTAGACGCCGGATGGCTCCCCAATGACTTCCAGGTCGGACAAACAGGAAAAACAGTCGCACCACAGCTATACATAGCAATTGGAATATCAGGAGCAATACAACACATCGCAGGAATGAAAGATTCAAAAGTCATCGCAGCTATAAACAAAGACCCAGAAGCTCCTATATTCCAAATAGCAGATGTCGGATTGGTTGCGGACCTATTCCAAGTAGTCCCAGAACTTACTCAAAAGCTCAAAAAACTCAAAGAACAAGCAGGAGCATGAAAAAGTATGTAATAGAAGGGTTTGAGCACTCTCCCGGAAAAAACTGCGGTTCTACCTCTTTATGGAACCTCGCAAAGTTCTACGGAAACAATATTGAAGAACATAATATATTCGGACTTGCCTCAGGTCTCCTTTTTTTCTACATGAAAAACGGATTCGGAGGTGCTGAATATTCAATCGGTGGAAGAAACCCTTTACTCATAAAAGATTTCTTTGAAAACACCGGAATAAATAAAGAATGGGAAACCTATAACTACTTCCCCAAAGACAAAATAAAAAAATATATTGACGAAAAAGTGCCAGTTTTAGCAAGAACAGACCTCTACTACCTCCCTTATTATCCTAAACCAGTCCATTTCCCGGGACATGAACTTGTTATATTCGGATACGAAGAAACAAAAGATGGAACAACCTTCATTGTCTCAGATAGCTCTTTTCACGAACCTCAAAAGGTATCAGAAAAAGATTTAGCCAATGCTATGGACCCACCAGAGAAAGTAATCGCATTTTTTGAGCTTGAAAATCACATAATGCCAGTAGAAGAATTTTATGTGAAGTTTGATCGAGAAAGCATAATAAAATCTATAAGCAAAGTTGTTTTCAGAATGCTGAAAGTAGGACAGGATTTTATGGGGTTAAAAGCCATGAGAAAATTCGCAGATACTATTGAACTGTGGGTTGAATCCAAAAACACAAGCTGGACTCTAAGATTTGCCTATCAGGTTATAGAGAGAAGAGGAACTGGAGGAGGTTCTTTCAGATTTATGTACTCAGATTTTCTCAAAGATTCGTCTAAAATCATAGGAGGGAAAGAAGGAGAAATTTTGAAAGAAGCGGGAGAGATTATTTTCAAATCTGCGGAAAAGTGGAGACAACTTGCGTTAATACTAAAAGAACTATCAGAAAAACCGAAAGTAGAAAAAGAAGATATGCAGATACCAAAAAAATTGGCAAGCGAAATTTACCTCCTTGAAAAAGAGTCCTTTGAAAAAATTGAGCATATTCTCGGATAAGTTCAGAAAAATCCCCTAAGATATTGCTCAAATGCACAACTACAATTAATTGATTGCAAAAAGTAAAGCGAAGTTATCAAATGATAATCCTTTAATTTATGGCAGAAGGTTCAGAAGTCAAAAGAGCAAACAAATCGTATGAGAGTATAAGCTTGCAAGAAGTCATTAAAAAGGTCATAAGCTCTCCTCTATCCACTCACAGCAAAGATATAGGATGCGGTCAGGTATCAGAAGAACTCATAGGGAAAAAAATAAAGTTAGCAGGATGGGTAGAAAGTATAAGAGATCACGGCGGAGTGAAATTTTTAGACCTCGTAGATATGAGTGGTAAGGTGCAGGTGGTCATCAGACCTTCTAACATTCCCTCTGAAAAGCTCCCAGAACTTGATGAAATAGGAGATTTTTGGGTGTTGAAAATTGAAGGAAAAGTTGAAAGAAGACCAGAAGGAACAGAGAACCCAAACATAAGCACAGGAAAAGTTGAAATCATAGCTCATAACTTTGATATCTTATCTAAATCAGAGCAACCGCCTTTCTCTCCAAAAGATAAAAAAGAAATATCTGAGGAGATTCGGCTCAAATATAGGTATATAGACCTCAGGAGAGAGAAAATGAGAAGAAACATTCTTTTGAGACATCTTGTATCTCGCAAGATAAGAGAGTTTCTCTGGAGCAAAAGTTTCGTTGAGATTGAAACTCCTTTCTTGACAAAGAGCACTCCTGAAGGAGCAAGAGATTTCCTCGTCCCCTCCCGAATATACAAAGGAAAATTTTACGCACTCCCTCAATCTCCTCAGCTTTTCAAGCAAATACTTCAAGTAGCGGGATTTGAAAGATACTTCCAGATAGTAAGGTGTTTCAGAGATGAAGACCTTCGGGCAGATAGACAACCAGAATTCACACAAGTAGATATAGAAATGTCTTTCGTATCAGAAGAAGATATAATGAGAACTGTTGAAGAACTAATACGATTTGTCTTTAAAGAATCAATAGATGTTGAACTTCAAATCCCATTCCCCCGCATCACATACAAAGAATCAATTGAAAAATACGGTACAGATAAACCCGATATATCTATACCCTTCCATATCCAAGACCTTACCAAAATTTTTTCTCAAAGCAAGCTTGATTTCATAAGAAGAGTTATAGAAAACGAAGGAAAAGTTCTCGGCTTTGGTGTAAAAGATATTGAGATTTCAAAGTCAAAACTTGTTTCATTAGAGAGAGAAGCAAAAAGCATGGGAGTAGGAGGGCTTATGTGGTTCGTCATCAAGAACAGTCAGGTCTCCGCAAGCCCAGTTATGAAATTTCTCTCGGAAGAAGAAAAAAAATCAATATCAGATATATGTGAGAAAAATGGTGTTGTCTTCGCAGTAGCAGAAAAAGAAGAAAAGGCTCGTTCAACAATATCAAGAGTAATGAAAATAATCTCAAAAGAGTTCGGATTTTATAAAAAAGGATTCAACTTCGTATGGGTCGTAGATTTTCCTCTCTTTTCGTATGATGAGACAGAGAAAAGATTTGTTTCAGAACATCACCCATTCACATCACCCAAAGAAGAAGATATTGCAATTCTTGAATCAGATCCGCTCAAAGTAAGAGCGAGAGCTTATGATATTGTACTTAACGGAGAAGAAGTGGGCGGAGGATCAATAAGAATTCACAGACCGGAGCTTCAAAGAAAAATTTTCAGAATCCTTAACCTATCTGATGAAGAAGTTGAAGAAAGGTTCGGTTGGTTCATAAACGCTTTAAGATACGGCGCACCTCCCCACGGTGGTATAGCTTTAGGGCTTGACCGTCTTGTGGCTCTGATGGCAGAAGAAGAAAGCATAAGAGAAGTTATCCCCTTCCCAAAAAGCCAAAGTGGTATATGTCATATCACCGGCGCTCCCTCAGAGGTCTACCTAAAACAACTTGATGAACTCGGAATAATGATAAAAACCGAAGAAAAGGAAAATAATAAGTAGCAAAAAAAGTTCTTATCGGTAAAAATCTTTGATATTTCGTCGGAGGAGATGTAACCTTCTACTTCGCCATTTAAAAGCCCATAATTTGTCCCGAAGGAGTAATTGACTTTTGCGTAGTCAATCAAAACCTTTGGCGTCGTAAGTATGTAGATATCTCTGTAAATTCCGCCGTAATTTCGCCACGCCCACACCTGCGGTCGCAATGGTATAGTGGACTTTGAGTTAAGTTCATTGCTTATACGGATTTCAAGCACATTTTCTCCGATGTTCAACATTCTATCAGGAATTCTTACCACAAACGAAGTATAACCACCGATATGCCTTGTGAGAAATTGACCATTGATGAAGATTTGACATTCATAATTTATGCCATAGGCAACAAGAAATAAAGTTTTATCCCGGACAATTGAATCAGGAAGTTCAAAATTTTTTCTGAAAATAACTTTACCATTAAAATCATAAGCGGATGGGATTAAAACTTCCGACCACTTTTTCTCTCCCTCAATTTTCGCAAGCCACTTTCCGGCAAGATCAATTTTTAATCTTGTGTTCGTGTCTTGAAACATCCCGGCGTCAATCCCAACTAAAGTCGGCTGACCATTGACGAGAAATTTTCTTTCATACGTTTGAAGTGCGTTTAACTCCAAAACCGAAACCAGCAGGGTTAAAATCAAAGCAAAGGTTTTTCTTGGCATATTTTGTGGATGTTTATTGCTAAATACAATGCACAATTTCAAATTTAATAAAAATGGGGGAAATTATTTGATTGGTCTTATATCCAAACCCGCTCTTATCAATGCTTCTACTGGATGAGTTCCGAGAAACACCTCTCCAAACATTGCGATAGCAAGCTGACTTCCAATTCTGTTTTCTGGAACATTTATATTTAAACCTATATTTCTTAATTCTTTAAAAACTCTATTTATTTCTTCCTGCTTCTCCTCTGGTCGTCGTGTGAAATTAATATCTTCTTGCTCCAAAATCCATTTCATCGCATAGAGAATATATTCTGCAGGATAACCAGGTAATTGAAGATTTCTCAAATCTTCAAGGACTTCTCTAACATCTTCACCACTCCATACTCTAATTATTGATTGAAATAACTTTTCTGTCTTCTGGTAGTCATTACACAATTTACCATAAAAATCAATTAGAAAATGAGCATGTTTGGGAGTCATTGAGCGACCTGTTTCGGGAAAGATAACTTTAACCTTAAAGTCATTTTCAGATTTTGAGTTTTCAGTTTTTATCAAAATCCAGCCATTAGATAAGGGAATAACCTCTTTATAGTTTTACCTCTCCACTTTTTACCAGGTATTACTTCTTTCATCTCTTGACCTCGTAAATTAGTAAGTATTGATGAATAATTGAAAGGAAATCTCGGTCGTTTTCAGGATAACCTGAAACATCTGGAACAGCAATCACAATTTCCTTAATTTTTAAGGATTTTTCTGAAAGTGTATCAATAACTCTTTTAGCTATTGGCTCTATATACCTCCCCACTCTGACATCTCTAACCTGCACCACCAAATACCCACCATCTTTTACAAACGGTAATTTCTGATAAACGAGTTTCCTTAACTCATCTAAAAACTTCTCTACCATATCTTTAGAAACATGAACTCCCGATAAAAACGACGATTTGATAATGAGAAGGTCTAACTTCTCATATTCTTCTATTTCCTCGCCTGAAAATTTGTTTTGATTGATTGAAAAATCTAAAACAAGATAACTCCCCTTACAATATCTCAATAGAACATTAGAATTTAATATTTTATCAAAATCATCAGAGGGTAATATCCACACGCTCGTTGTTTCAAACTTTTCAGGTAGTTCAGGTGTCAATTTCAATTCTTTCGGGATAATTTTAAAGTTATTCTGTATCGTTTGTTTTTCATTTTCTTTTTCTTTCTTTAATGGTTTTTCAAAAATTGCCAAGTATTCATGAGCTAAAAGTAAAAAATTTTGTTTTATGCTCTTTTCATACCAAAAACCCGTTGTTTTACAGTTATGTTGTCTTTTTATAACAAGTTCATAAAGTTCAAAACCTTCTCTCAAATAAACATCTATAAGCTTAAATCCAAGAGGAACAATATATTTTTCCCTTCTAATATCTCCTATCAAAATAGCACATTTTTTCCCGGGTTTTAAAACTCTAAAACTCTCCTTTGCAACCTTCTGCATTTCAGAAAGGTAATCTTCAACATCAAGAAAAGATAAGTCCCCTTCCTTACCATCTGTATAATGAATTATATTTGCATACGGAGGATGAGAGCAGATAAGGTCAACAGAGTTATCTTTTAAGAATGATAAGTCCCTTGCATCTCCCACAATAAGTTCTGGCTCATAAACTTCAAAATCAGGAAAAAGCGAAGGAGGAATATTGAAATTTAAATTCTCCTTTGCCAATTCAATTGCTTTATCGTTTATATCAATAGCTATACATCTTCTACCTAAAAGTTTGCATTCAATTGCGGTCGTTCCAGCACCACAAAAATAATCAAGGACAAGGTCTCCCCGAGATGAGTATTTCAAAATCACATTTCTGGGTATATATGGAGACCAATTCCCTCTATAATCACCACTATGCGTTGCCCAATTTCCTCTATTTTTAAAGCTCCATACACTCGTTTTTTCCTCTTGAAAATTTTCAGGTTCAAATCTTCTGATTCTCTTTTTTTTGTTTAATCTGCTTATATTGACACCTTTTTCTTTTGTTATCAATCTTTCAATATATTTGAATGAGACATTATATTTTTTGCCGATCTCTTCGTCGCTCAAACCTCTTTCTTTATCTCTCAAAATATCTTTTTCTCTTTCTTTATTGATGAGTTCTCTTTCCATATCTCCGTATTCAAAATTTCAAATGCGGTGCAATATATAAATCAAATGAAAACGCTCACTCTTCTATTATAAAAAGAAGTGGGTCTATCGGACGACCGTTATATGTCACCTCATAGTGAAGGTGTGGTCCCGTTGCCAATCCCGAATCCCCAACCATTCCTATAATCTGCCCCTTTTTCACAAAATCTCCCTCCCTAACGAGTATCCTTGAGAGATGTAGATAAACGGTATTTATGTTGTTTATATGCTTTATCACTATGTATTTTCCGTTTTCCTGAGATGATCTTGCCCTTATCACTTTCCCGCTCGCAGTAGCATAAACAGGACTACCATACCTTACCGAAATATCTATCCCAGAATGAAACTGAGTATTCCCGTGAACCGGATGAGTCCTATAGCCAAACCTGCTTGTTATAAAACCTTCTTTAACGGGGTATATAGTAGGAAAATACTCAAAAACCAAATTTCTCTCCTTCAATTTATCATAGGCAAACTTCATATCTTTTGCTATACCATCAACCTTGTAAAAAAAGTACCTTCTATCGTTTTCATTTAAGCCATCAAAACCTGCAAGCAAGAAAACGCTTTTATTTTCTTCTCCGCCAAAGATCGCAACCTTTCCGTTCCCCTTATCGTCCTTCAAATTCGCAAGCTCCATAAATGACTTTCTTAACATATCCAACGTCTCTATACTTTCTCTCAAATCTTTTGCCCTCATTATAACATAATCTTGGTCCACACTTCTCCCTTCTATAAAACTTTTCATTTTCTTCAACTCGTTTATTTTAGAAAGAGATACGAACCAATTTATGGCTAAAAAGTAGAAAATAATTATCGGTAGGGCTAAAACATACTTTCTCCACCCTGAAAGTTCAAAGTGAAAAATCTTGTCTTCAAACTCAATTTTTATTTTTATCTTCCCTTTTTTTCTGTATCTCTTTTCTTTTTCTCCAAAAACCATCTTCCCTGCTAAAAAATTTAGTTATCTTGACGAGAATTTTTCAATAAAAATTTCATTCTTCTTTGAAATTAAAAATAAAAATTTTTCTGATGTTTTTCATTATTTTTTTCATTTCCGGGAAGAAAAAATATAGGTAACAAAAATATAAAATTTATAAATAGTATAATATGATTGAAGTTCTTTTAGTAGAAGACGACATTCAAGTTGCAAAGTCAATAAAAGATTTCCTTCAAAGAAAGTTTTCAGTCCACCTTGCTTTAACAGCAGAAGAAGCGCTGGAAGTTCTGCAAGAGAAAAATTTTTCGGTTGTACTGTGCGACCTCAAACTGCCGGGGATGTCAGGACTTGAGCTTCTCCAAAAAATGAGAACTCTCGGAATATCCACTCCTTTCATCATAATAACAGCTTTTGGAGATATACCAACAGCAGTAGCAGCAACAAAGCTCGGAGCATCGGATTTCATAAGAAAAGGAGACATAACACCAGAAGAACTGATACGAAAAATAGAATCACTCGTAGATGAATCTGATTGGGAATTTGTATTCGGAAGTGAAACTATGAGAAATCTTCTAAAAGTAGCAAGACAGGTGGCGAAAACAGATTCAACAGTTCTGATACTTGGAGAATCAGGAGTGGGGAAAGAGATGCTCGCAAAATACATTCACAAAGCAAGTCCAAGAGCAGGAAGACCATTTATAGCAGTAAATATGTCAGCAATACCAGATACCCTTCTTGAAGCAGAACTCTTCGGATATGAAAAAGGCGCTTTCACAGGAGCAGAAAGAAGAAAACCCGGAAAATTTGAACTCGCAGACGGAGGAACACTACTGCTTGACGAAATCGGAGATATGCCTTTACATCTCCAACCCAAAATACTCAGAGTAATTCAGGAAAAAAAGGTTGAGAGATTAGGTCAGTACTCTCAAAACCCAATAAAAATTGATGTCAGAATAATCTGCACTACAAACAGAGATATAGAAAAACTCGTGAAAGAAGGAAAATTCAGAGAAGACCTCTTTTACAGAATATCTGTAATACCCATAAGAATACCCCCTTTAAGAGAAAGACGAGATGATATAATCCCCCTCACAAAATACTTTCTGAAAAAGCTATCAACAAAGTACGAGGTAAATATATCTATGTCTGAAAAGAGCTACGAGAAACTTCTGAACTACGACTGGCCCGGAAATGTAAGAGAACTTCAAAATGTTGTGGAAAGAGCTTTTATTCTGAGCTGGACAGGTGGAAAAGAATCAATCATAACCCCCGAAAGCATTGTGTTTTCTTCTTATGAAATTCAGAACATCAATCTGAATAAAACCGACGGTAAAGAAATATCGGAAGGAAAAGAGACAATAAATTACGAAAAGAAAAATATTTCTGCCCTGTCGGGATTTCAAACTTCTCTTACAGATGACCTGAACATAAAAAATATGGAAAAGGTTTTCATCTTGAAAGCACTTGAAAGAACAGGAGGAAATAAAACCAGAGCAGCAAAGCTCCTCGGAATAACAGTAAGAACTCTGAGAAACAAACTCAAAGAACTCAAACTTGAAGAGAGCGAAAAATCAAAAGAAGATGAAGAAGAATGAAAGAATATCGGGACTGAAATGAAATACCAAAAAACTTAAATGAAAAAATAAACTGAAAAAAAGCAGATTGGTTTCTGTTCGTAAAAACTCATAGATTATGAAAAGTCACAACGAAAAATACCTTGAAAATAAAATAGAATCATTAAAAGATGAGCTTGAAAATTTCATCCGCAAAAGCTTAAAAGAAGATTTTTCAAATTTTTCAGATATAACAAGAGAGATGGTGGAAAATTCGGTTATGTCATCTGGAAAGAGAATACGACCGCTACTTTTTTCTCTAATCTCCCTCTCTCTCGGGATTCCAAAAAAAACAATAATGCATGTATCTTATGGAATAGAGCTTTCACACGCATTCACTCTCGTGCACGATGACCTAATAGATAGACCAATCCAAAGAAGAGGCAATCCACCTATTTTCAAGCTGGCAGGAGAAGAAATAGCTCTTCTCATAGGAGACCTGCTCTTTTCAAAATCAATAATCCCTCTCTCACAATTCCCAAAATCCTCAAAATTCTTCATTGAAAAAATGTGCGATGTTATAGAAGGACAAATCATAGATGTCCTCTGGTCAAAAGGGAAGTTCAACTCACACTCCCAAAGTGAAAAAGAAAAAATCATAGTAGAAATTCAATCAAAAAAGACGTCTTCTCTTTTCAGAATATCTTCTGTCCTGCCTGCTATAATCTTTGAAGAATCAAACAGATTAAAATCAGATAAAATGAGAAAAAGCGTTTTACTGCTTATCAAAAACCTTGACATGTTCGGATACCATTTTGGACTCGCTTTCCAGACCCTTGACGATATAAAAGATATTGAAGAAGATAGAAAAATAAACTCTCCGAATATCCTCTTAATTCTTGGAAAGGAGAAAACTTACGAACTCTTAAAGTCAAATGTGAGCAGAGCCGAAAAATACCTGAATGCGTGTGAAGAAATCATTTTAGCTCTTTCAAAAAAAGGTTTTAAATACATAGAATTGCTAAAATTTTTAGTGAAGGAAACCGTAGGATATGAAAAAATTATATAATCTCCTTGTCTATGTGCGTAAGATACACGAAAACAGGAAAAAGTTAGAACTGCTCTCTGCTATATCACAAAGAATACTCAAAGAAAAAGAACTTGAAGAAACAGAAAAAGAAAAAGAAAAAACCGCAAAAGACCTCTCAAAAAAAATAGAAGAAGAAGGGCTTCCCGCATGGTATGTGTCAAACTATCTGAGCTATCTGGATTCCCTCAGAGATTTGAAAAGAAAAAAATCAGAAGAACTGAAAGAAGCGGTAAAAATTGAAGAAGAAAAAAGAGAAGTATATGTTGAAACCAAAAAAGAGCTTGAAATAGCTCAAAAACTTCTTGAAAAAGTAAAGACGAGAGAACTGATCTCACTCTTGAAAAAAGAAGAAAAATTTTCAGATGAAATAGTGCTTATAAAAAACGCAAGAGAAAAAGATGAGTGAGAAAAAATTTTAGGCAAAAGGCAAGGGATTTACAAAACTCAATAAAAAGGAGGGAAAAAATGAACCTTTGGAAGATAAATTTGAAGATTTTACTACCTTCAATTTTCCTTTTTATCTTCCTCTCTTTCGTTTCAGCCCAAATTATGGAAGAAAGGAAAGGTGGCTTATCACCCTCGCCCTCCGAAAAATGCACAATAGTGTTCACCCCAAAATCTCTTGAAAACTTGGCAAAATCCCTTGAAATAAAAAGGAGAGAACTTGAAAAGAAAGAGAAAGAAATCGCAAAACGGGAAGCATATCTCAAAGTCCTTGAAGACGAGCTTTCATCAAAATTTTCTTCCGCTCTGAAATTCAAAAAACAAATAGAAGAAGTTGAATCTCTCTGTCTGAAAAAAATTGAAGAAGAAAGAGCGAAGTTTGAAGGAGAAAAATCAAAGATAAACATCTCATTTCAAGAGAAAATATCTGAAATCATATCTCAATACGAAAACAAAATTTCACTGTTAAAAAAAGAATCAGAAGATAAACTGAAAAATCTTGAAGTAGCAAAAGCAAAGGAGATAGAAAACATCAAATCTGAGTTTCAGAAGAAAATAACTCAAATTGAATCTGAATGTCAGAACAGAATCCAAAAAGCTCAAAAAGATTGGTCAGAACAGACCACAAAAACAATATCAGATATAAGAAGGGATTGCGATAGAAGAATTTCAGAAATAGAAAAATCGTATAAAACAAGAATAGAAGAGCTTAAAAAGAACGAGGAAACATACAAAAAACAAATAGAAGAAGCAAAAAAAAGCGAAGAGAACCTTAAAAACAGCATTCAAAACGAAATAGCAAAGGTCAAAAGAGAATACGAAAATCAGATAAAAAACTACGAGAGAAGAATAAGCGAAATATCGGCTGACTACGAGAATAAAATAAAGATTTTAGAAGAGGGAAAAAGAAAAGAAATCCAAGAACTCAAAAAACTTTTCTCAGATGCCATGACCTCTGTGATACAAAGCTACGAAAACCAGATAAAATCACTTTTAGAAATTTTGAGACAGAGAGAAACTTCTGAACTACGAGAAGAAAAAAAGCCACATGTTGAGAAAAAATTTGATGAAGAGACGATAAAGAAGATGGCAAAAATTGTATCAAGCTCATCTCCAGAAGATGCTGCAAAAATAATATCATCTATGGATGAGAAAGCGGCAGCAAAAGTTCTCGGATACATTGAAGAAAAAAGAGCTGGAAAAATTCTTTCTCTACTACCACCCGAAAAAGCAAAGAAAATAAATAACTTTATGCTCGGAATAGAAGAGGAAGAAAAAAGCAATCCAGAAAGCAAAAAGCTTCAAAACCCTCGTTTTCCCCCATTCGGAAGGCAAGGAGGTTACGAAAACATAGAGCCAGAACAGGAAGAAGAAATTATGAATGAAGAAAACGAAGAAATGAAAAACCCTCTTTTTGATTATCCGCAGGAGATTTCTCCTCAGAACAAGAAACAGAGAGGAAACAGATTGGGAATATGATTTTTCAACAATTCTCCCATTTTTTTCTCTACTGATTAATTTATAGATTTATAGGGCGACGTAGCTCAGAGGTAGAGCAGGGGTCTCATAAGCCCTGTGTCGTGGGTTCGAATCCCACCGTCGCCACTACGACAAAAATTGAAACTATACTCAATTGAAGAAGCTGAATCACTAATACCAGAACTCAAATCAATACTGAAAGACATAAGAGAGAAGGGAAAAGAATATACAAAGTGCCTTATTGACTCCGCTCAACTCGTCATAAATTTCAGAAACAACCCATACGATACCGAAGGAGTCCTTGACAGAACAATAAAAACAAGAAAAGAACTCCGAGAGCTTTTCAATAACCTTGAAAAATATGGAGTAATCCTGAGAGATATTGATAAAGGAGGTGTAGATTTTCCAGCAGAAGTTGATGGTGAGGAAGTAATGCTATGCTGGAGAGCTTTTGAGGAGTCAAAGATAAGCTACTGGCACACAAAAGACGAAGCATGCATGATGAGAAAACCACTCAAAAGATAGAATTTTTCACACGACCTTTGAAAGTTGAGCACAAAATTTGCATTTAACATGAGAGCAGAGAAGATATTTATCGTAGGAGCGCCGGGAGCGGGAAAGACAACCGCTGCAAAAGAACTCGCAAAAAAAATCAATTCAGAATTCATAGATACAGATGAACTAATAGAAAAACAAGAAGGGAAAACAATCCCAGAAATCTTTGAAGAAAAAGGAGAAAAATATTTCAGAAACCTTGAAAATCAAGTAATTCAAAGAATCGTAGATTTACCAGAAAAAGAAAAAATCGTGGTATCACTCGGAGGTGGAGCGATAACCAATCCCGAAAACCTCCATAAAATAAGAGAAAAAGGAATAGTAATATGCCTTTACGCAGAACCAGAAGAAATATTAAAAAGAATCCCAAAAAACTCAAGACCACTTCTCAAAGGAGATAATCCCCTTGAAAAAATCAAAAAAATCCTTGAAGAAAGAGAAAAATGGTACAGAATATCAGATTTTTACATTGACACAACAAACATACCAAAAGAAGAAACGATAAAGCAAATTATAGATTTCCTGAAGATTGCCGAAAAGCTACACTTTTCAAGGGTTAACCTTGCGGAAAGGTCTTATGATGTGATTGTAGGAGAAAACTTATTCCAAGATGAAAATCTGAGGGAATTTCTCAAAAGAAAACTGAAGAACACGCTCAAAAGCGCAAAAAAAACCTTTTTGATAACAACAAGCCCAATAAAAGAAGTGCCATACGGAGAGGAAAACCTCGGAAAAGTTGTCAGCAGATTTCTCTCCGAAAACTTTGAACTTTACAGTGTAAATCTGCCGGATGGAGAAAACACAAAAGATGCCTTCTATGCGATATTTCTCTGGAACTTCCTTGCAGATAAAGACATCAAAAAGAACGATTTTTTGTCAATCCTTGGTGGCGGAGTTCTGGGAGACCTCGGCGGATTCGTCGCTGCAACATACCTCAGAGGAATAAGCTACATAAATATACCCACAACACTGCTCGCGCAGGTTGACTCATCTATTGGTGGTAAAACAGGAATAAACACTTCACTCGCAAAAAACATGGTTGGAATCATTCATCAGCCCGCCATAGTTATATCAGATATAAGCATACTGAAAACTCTTCCCGAAGAAGATTTCCTTTCGGGACTCGGAGAAGTCATGAAATATGCTGTTTCACTTGAAAAAGAACTTCTTGAATTTCTTATATCAAAAAGAAAAGAAATTTTTGAGAGGGATTTGCAAACCTTAAAGCATATTGTTTCCAGATGTGCGGATATAAAAGCAAAGATAGTATCAGAAGATGAAAAGGAAGAGAAGAAAACGCGTATGCTTCTCAACTTCGGACATACAATCGGACACGCATTAGAATCGGCTCTGAATTTCTCAATACCTCACGGATTTGCAGTATCTATTGGAATACTTGCTGAGACAAAAATCAGCGACATCATAATGTCTAAAAACCTGTTCCCTCAGTGCCTTGAGATATTCAGACAATTTTTCAATGAAAAAACTCAAGTCATTCTGAAAAGATTAGAAAACATCAACACTGAAAAATTTTTCAGCTCCATGAAACTTGATAAGAAAACAAGAGGAGACGAAATAAATTTCACACTTCTTGAAGAGTTTGGCAAATCAAAAATTGAGAAGATAAAAATAGAGGATTTTGAATCAGTTGTAAGGTCTGTTCTCGGAGAGGTCTTGAAAAATCTTTCCTCCATAGCATAGCTTTTTATCTTAAAAATCTTTCACATCAAAAATTTTCAATTTTCAACAAAATTTCAGAAAAAACATTAATATTTTAATGTGTTTATAACCTACCGTATGGTAGGTATAAATTGAAAAGGAGGAAAAAGATATGGAGAACAGAGTAAAAAGAGAAAAAATCAAAGTTTTAAATAAAGAAACAGAGATTTCAGCGATAAAAACTTTATACGACACAATATGGGTCTAT
Organism: bacterium HR19; assembly: GCA_002898315.1. Taxonomy (GTDB): domain Bacteria; phylum Calescibacteriota; class Calescibacteriia; order Calescibacteriales; family Calescibacteriaceae; genus Calescibacterium. The sequence continues at coordinate 47,665 of BEHV01000001.1, forward strand.
TCATACGAATCGGAAATAGAAAAACTTCTTGACCTCTACGAAAAGGCGAAAAAAGAGCAGTGGAACGCATCACAAGATATAGATTGGTCAATAGAAATTGACACAGAAAAAATGGCTTTAACATCTCAACTTCCTCCGCTGCTTTTCCAAGAAATATGGGAAAAACTCAGCGAAAAAGAGAAAATAAACCTTGCAACATCGCAGATAAGCTGGATAATGTCTCAAATACTGCACGGCGAACAGGGAGCGCTCCTCGTCGCAAGCCAGCTCGTCACCTGCGCTCCACTTTACGACGAAAAACTCGTCGCTTCAACACAAGTGATAGACGAAGCAAGACACGTAGAGGTCTTCCACAGATACCTAACACAAAAAATGGAAAAAGAATTCCCAATCTCACCTCACCTTGAATCGCTTATCAGAAACATACTCTCTGAATCAAGATGGTATTTCAAGTTCGTCGGAATGCAAATACTCGTTGAAGGACTGGCGATGGGAATATTCGGAACACTTGAACAATTCGGAGAAGAACCACTTGGAGTTCAAATAGTGAGATATGTTATGAAAGATGAAGCGAGACATGTTGCGTTTGGCGTGCTATCTCTGAAAGAACACATAAATGACCTTCCTGAAAAAGAAAAGAGAGAACTGGTAGAATTTGCATACGAAGGTTGCGTCGCACTCCGAAACAGAATAACCGATATGTCTATGGTCTGGGAAGATGTTGGCTTGCCAACTCATCAAATGCAAGAGACCGTTGAAAAGTCCCCAATATTCCAAGAATTCCTTATCCTTATGTTCTCGCGAGTCGTCCCTAACCTCAAAAAACTTGGACTCCTGCCCGACTATATAAGACCCAGATACGAAGAACTCGGAATACTCAAATTTGAAAATCTTGAAATCCCCTTCTGAAAACTCAAAATGTGATTATATGAAAATAAGAAAGGAATTCCTTCTGCCCGGGTCAATTACAATCTCCATAACTATGATTTCTCTTCTGCTTACAAAAAACATTTTGGTGGCAATACCATTTTTGGTTTTACTCATCTTCCTCCTTAACTTCTTCAGAGACCCAGAAAGAATTCCCGAAGAACAATCGGAAAACTCCTTGATCTCACCAGCAGACGGAAATGTCTTTATAAAAGATGAAATTGAAATAGATAAAACAGAGATAAAAGAGCTTTTCCCGCAAATTTCAGAAAAAAAGATGAAAAGAATCGCAATATTTATGAGCCCTTTTGATGTCCACGTAAACAGAGCTCCATGCGACGCAGAAATACTTGGAATAGAGAAAAAAGAAGGCGGATTTGAAAGAGCTTTTCTTGAAAAATCTGAAAAAAACTCACGCGTCCTCTGGTGGTTAAAAACAAACGAAGGTAAAGACATATTGCTGATACAAATTGCAGGAGCAATAGCGAGAAGAATCTCCACCTTCAAAAAAAAAGGTGATTTTGTAAAAAAGGGCGAGAGAATAGGAATGATTTACCTCGGCTCACGAGTTGATATGCTCATACCAGAAGATTGGAATTTTTCTGTATCGGTCGGAGATAAGGTTTTAGCAGGAAAAACAAAAGTAGGAGAAAAAAACTCAGACAAAAAAGAGAATACCTAAACTGATTTTTTTCATTCAGGACAGGAAACCGGAACACTTTCTGGTTCTGGCTGATATTTTTTTATCTTCAAATCAGTTATTTTAGATCTAGAAGGTATTAAAAATCTTGTGGTGCGGTCTTTAACTTCTTTCTCCTCTACTACACCATTATCTATTTTTAGCTCTGCAAAACCTTTCCAGCAATTTCCTTCACCATCACACCCCAAAACATCAATCTGGGGAGAATCATATTGAGCTGACTTACAAAAATAAAGCTTACCAGAAATAGATAGCTCAACATCATAAATCATTTCAGAGTAGAAGGAAGTTTTTCTTTGTATAAAACCACCACCGCCAGAATCATAAAGAATATTGTACAAAGAGAAATTATTTCTGCCGATTTTTACAACCTTTACTGTAAGTTCATTCTGAAATGCTTCACTTCCATCATTTGCATAAACAGAAACTGTGTAATCTAAAAGAGAATTCCCGGAAACTTGAATGGGTTCTCTGTAAGAGAACTCATCCGCGGAACAAATTATGTGGGTGCTTTGTTGAGGACAGATGTAAAACCTTGGGATAAGAGCATACTGACCGCACGAGCCGAATAAACAAAATTCTCCCCCACTCACAGCCTGCTGAGCTTCAAAAATAAATATAAAAGGAGAAATACCGGCTGTAACAACAAAGAAGTACTCATCTTCCAGACCTCGCTTCAAAATTTCTGCACCTTCACAAACCATATTATCAATATCGCAATAGAATATCACAAAGTCAAAGTCAGGTGAATCTATCTTGATAACATATCCTTCCCATTTTTCTGGGATTTCATATTCGGTATCATGTATGGTTATTTTAGAGACCTTCTGAGGAGAGTGGACTACAATTCTTTTATCTTCACTGAAAAACCAAAATTCTTTTTCATATTCTACCCTCTGGACAGAATAGTTTTTTATGTAGTTGAGGAGAGAAACGCTTCCCTGTCCAAATGGAGCCAAGAAATCTTCCTCAGACAAAACTTTTTTCTCCACTCTCTTACAGGAAAATAGAGAAAATGAGAACAATAAATAAAGATAGAAGATAAAGGTGGATTTATTCCGGGATTTTCTTTTATTCATATCTGAAATTCAAAAGTAAGTGAGAAGCGATTCACGCAAAATTTCTCTTATATCTATCACAACTATCGGATTATCATCTTTTCTCAGTATTCCTCTTGCATACTTTGAGCCGGAGAATTTTATTGAGGAGATCGGTTCAAGCTCGTCAACATAGTATAAAGATACCTCACTTACATCATCTACAAGCACACCCGCATGAATACCCTCCTCTTCATCTTCAACAACAAGAATCTTACTTTTTTTTCCTATATCCACATCTTCCATGCCAAAGAACCTTCTCAAAGATATAACTGGGAATATCTTTCCTCTGAGGTTCATTATACCAAGAATATGGTAATGTATGTTAGGAACTGGCGTGATTTTCACTATTCTGACGACTTCTCTGATATTTTCTACATCAACTCCATAGAACTCATTGCCGAGTTTGAAGTTAAGCATGTATGAAGCTTTTTTTGCTGTTGCCGTTTCGGTTTTCTTCTTCAAATCTTTTGGTTTTTCTCTTTCTGCTCTCTCTCCTTTCAGATGAGGTTCAGGAGGAGCAGCAGGCGGATACTGATAATAAGGATATGGATATGGCGGGAAAGGTATCTGAGGCACCACCTGAGGAGTTACGATAGGTATTTGCTGTTGAGGTTGTTGCTGTGGCTGTATCTGTTGATTTTGAAGCGGGACCTGCGGTTCTCCCTCGGGCGGTTTTGTCCATATGCTCTCTTCAACGATCTCTCCTTCCAAATCTTCAAACGGGTCTTTTCCGTAAATATCCATCAAAAATAAATATAATAAATCTTCGTTAAAATAAGCTATTTTTTAACTATTTGAAATCAAATAAACTCTGGGATTCTCATTATATCTACAACGGGAATTATCTCTTTCGTTCCGTCTTCTCCTATTTCTTCAACAACCGCCGAGATACCTCGGAGCATAAGAATATCTTCATCAAAATTCTTCATAACCGAATCCTTTATATCTACTATCTCTTCAACTACAAGTCCGACCTCTGAGTACTTTCCTTCTCCCGCTTCAACTATAAGAATAAAGAATTTATCTGGCAAATTTCCTTTTTCTCTCCCGAAAATCTCATCAACAGTAATAAGTGGATACTCTCTTCCACCGAGTTGAGCTATTTCTCTTCCCTGAATAGTCCGTATAGATATATCTTTGCTTTCTGGAAAGACCTCTGTTTTGAGTATAGGAGAGAGAGGCAGAGCAAATTTTTCTCCTTTCCATTTGAAAATGACAACTTCAACGACTATTTTTGTTGTAGGTATGATTATTGTGAAAGTTGTCCCCTCACCTACTGCTGATTTGACCAATACTTTTCCTTTCATGCTCTCTTCTATTTCTTTTTTCACCTCATATAGTCCTGCTCCTCTTCCTGCTCCCTCATCTGCCTGATTTTTTGTAGAAAATCCCGGCAAGAAAAGAATCTGATATATTTTTTCTTCTATCCATGAGCCGTCTGGTCTTTTGAAATCAAGTTCTGTTTCTCCAAGATTAAAATGTGAAGCGAGCTGTGGGAATTCTTTTCTCCACGCAAAGTATCTTTCAAGGACTTTTTCTGGGATTATACCTTTGCCGTCATCTGTTATATCTATTGATATAAACTCGCCCTTTCTTTGAACTCTTATTTTTATTTCTCCTTGGGGTTTCTTACCTGCTCTTATTCTTTCTTCTGGGGGTTCTATTCCGTGAGAAACCGCGTTGCGAGCAATATGAAGGAGAGCAGTTCTCAACCTTCTTCCTATCTCCGCATCAATCGTAAGATTCTCTCCTTCTCTTATAACAACCACTTCTTTTCCGAGCTGTCGCGCAGTGGTGAGAATCGTTCTTTCTATCATCTTCAATATATCTTCAATCGGTCCCATACGAACATCAAGCACTATATCTTGAAGTTCTCTTATTTTTCTTCCCATTTCAGATATGTTATCTCTTATTCTCTGGGCAATTTCTTGGTTGCCGACCAAATTCATAAATTTCTCCATTGAAGATTGAATTGCATTTTTGACTATCACCATATCTCCTATGATGTTCATTATTTTCTCAACTTCTGATATTTCTATTTTCAGAGAAACCTTCTGCTGTTGTGATAAATCAACCTGGTGAGTTTTCTGCGCTCCTCTCCATAAATTTTGAAGCTTTATTATTTTTTCAAGTTCTTTAATATCAGGGTTATCTTTGACAGGAGAAATAATGAAATTAACTACGACAAAATCTCCTTCTATTTTCATTATGGTTGATATTATCTCAAATCCGAGTTCTCTTATCTTTTCCATTGTATCTCGGCCTTTCTTATCAAAATCTTCTTCAAATGATAATTTTAAAAAACCAAGGTATATATCTTTTCCTTTTTCTATGCTGTTTTTCAGCTGGAGAAGTTCTGAATCAGAAAGTTCGTTCAAGAGCTGTTCGTCTTTTATTCTCTCAAGAACATACGACCTTACATCTTTTTTATCGTCTTCAATTTCTTTCGCAATTGCTCTTTTCCGCTCACTTTGTGATTCCGCAACCGACTTACGAGAAACCTGCGAATCTGTATAATCTGCCCTCAAAATACTCTCAACATCAAACCGAATGTTTTCATCTGATGGAGATTCTTGATGTGAAAGAGCTGAAATAAAATTTTTCAGGTTCTGCGCTATATCTATCATTTTGAGAATCATATCGTAGCTGAGCTCAATTTTTCCGTCCCTCACGCCTACGAGAATATCTTCAACTTTATGTGCTATATCTCCTATTTTCATAAAGCCAACACTATACGAGCTCCCTTTTATTGTGTGAAATCTTCTCATAAGCTCATTTATTACATCGATAGAATGCTGATATGGGTCTGACCGAAGAACATCAAGATTGTCTAAAATCTGGTCTATAAGCTCCTCGGTCTCATTAAAGTAAATCCTTAAAAGGTCATTCATATATATTAAAAAATTAATTCGGAAAGAAATAAGGAAAAAAAAGAGATAAATAAATGAAAATCAAAAGGCATTAAATTATTAAAAAGGCAATATGCTGTCTGATCTTTTAGAGTTCGCCCTCTCACTCGCTATCTTTTCTATATCACTTACCACACTTCTGATTTCTGGAAATTTAAACCTACAAAAACAGAGAAAAATTCAAGAAATACTGGGCAAATCAGGAGAAAAAATAGAGGTAATTCTCAAAGGTTCATGCTATTTGCCAGAGTATCGGGAAATAACAACCTCAAAAGGTAGCAAATTCCTGTGTGGGAATGGAGAGGTGAAAGAAAAAAGATAAGCAAAACCAAAAATGACTGAGATAATAAAAATAACTCTCTTTTCGTCAGTGCTTTTTGCATTCATTTTCCAGATGTCAGTAATAATAAAAAAATCAAGAGAAACCATAGAAAAAATTAGAGATTCGGAAGAACTATCGTTCGTATCGTATCTTATAAAAGAAGACCTTTCAAAATCTATCAACACGATAACTATTGATGACAGAGTTCAAATTTATGGGTTTATGATGTCTCTTTCAGAAGAGAAAAACGATTCTGAATGGGGAATTGTAGGGGAGTGCAGAGACGGAGTAGCAAGTGTTTTCAACCTCAATCCACAAGGTCAAGTTTTCGTATTGAAAGAAGATAAAACCGTAGAAACCAAAAAAGTCATAATGAAACAGAAAGTGGGGACAAAGCTTTTCAAAGTATGGTTTCAAGATTGCGGAGGTTTAGAGGAAGGTAAAGTGATATTTTCAGATTTTTACAGGGTCAGCTGGTATTCTGAAAATGGGAAAATATACAGAGAAGTTGAAAGGTATTACGAAGGTAGGTCAGCAAAGTCAAAATTCTTTGTTTCAAAAGGTGTGATAGAAACAGAAGGTAAAAAGATAGAGATTAGAATAAACTCGTCAAGTTTATCTTTTGAGATACCATAAGATACATCATCAAAAATTTACTTTTTTGATTTAAGGTATGAGTTTGCACAGAGTTTCGCTAAATTTCTCACACGTGATATAAGTTCTGCTCTCTTTTCATAGCTTATCACACCACGAGCATCAAGCAAATTGAAAATGTGAGAACACTTTATACAGTAATCATAAGCTGGTATGTACAAATCATCAGATACAAGGCGGAGACCTTCTCTCTCAAAAATCTCAAAAAGGGAAAAAAGGACTTGTGGGTCTGACTTTTCAAAGTTGTATATGCTCCACTGCTCTTCCCTTTCTTTATAGAAGTATCCGTATGTTATGTTTCCCCATTGGAGTTCAAAAAGATTATCTTTACGGGTGATGAAAAGAGCTATTCTTTCAAGACCATAGGTTATCTCAAAAGAGATAGGGTCAAGGTCTATTCCAGCCATTTGCTGGAAAAAGGTGAGCTGAGTTATCTCCATGCCATCAAGTCGCGCTTCCCATCCGAGTCCCCATGCTCCAAGTGTTGGAGATTCCCAGTTATCTTCAACAAGTCGGAAATCCCTTTTTGAAACATCTATTCCGAGGTGAAGTAAGCTTTCTATGTAAAGGTCAATAGAGTTTGGAGGAGCAGGTTTGAGAATAACCTGAAGCTGGAAGTAGTGTTGAAGTCGCTGTGGATTTTTTCCGTATCTTCCATCTTGTGGTCTGCGAGATGGTTGAACATATGCGACATTCCACGAATCTTTTCCCAAAACACCAAAAAATGTGGCAGGATGAAAAGTTCCCGCTCCGACTTCAACATCATATGGCTGAAAGACCGTGCATCCTTTCTGTGCCCAGAAGTTAAGTAGTTTATCTGTGATACGGAAAAAATCTTGTGTTAGCTCATTCATAATTTACCTTATCAGTGTCCCTCTTCACCAACAGCAAGCGCTATGTAAATCAAAGACAAAATAGAAAAGACAAACGCCTGAACAACAGAAACAATCGTCCCCAAAATTAAAAACGCAACTGGGACTACAAGATATGTGAGATGGGTGAAAATTTCAAGAACCGAGTGGTCTCCTGTCATATTCCCTGCAAGACGAATAGATAAACTCAATATTCTGAAAACATGAGATATAAGCTCTATCGGAAAGTAAAGGAAAGCAACGGGCAAGAAAGGTCCAAGAAAGTGCTTTATATATCCCAGACCATGCTTTTTGAAACCATAATAGTTGTAGTAGAGGAATACAAAAACAGCAATTCCTAAATTTGTGTTTATGTTCATGGTAGGAGGCATAAAACCGGGAATAAGCCCCAAAAGGTTCATAAAGAGTATAAAGAGAAAGAGAGCGGAAATGAAATTTGTATGTTTTTTGACTTCTTCTTCTGGCAAAAGAGATTGGGCAAGACCTCTCCAAAATTCAATCACCGCTGAAAAAATCTTTGCCAGAGGAGAATCTTTTTTCCTGATAGCAAAAAATCCAAGAGTAATCAAGATAAAAAGAGCAAAAAGCTCAAAAATAATATGCTGACGAGAACTATCTACTCCAAAAATTTCCGTCAAAATCGTAGGCATAATGATAATAAACCGTAAAAAATTTCAAAGCAATAAAAATTTTTTCAAGTTTGTTTTCTGTGATTGAAAAAGAGAAAATTTAGGATGATACGAAAACACCACAGCAGAAAAGTTGAAAAAACAAGATTTCCCAAAAACTTCACTCAGAGATCTCAAAAAAAATTGATAAAGGGATTTTATATCCCAGCAAATTGATAGGGGTAGCTCTCTTGAAATATCTGCTCTCAAAAATCAAAGCCGATTCAGGGAAGATAGTCCTCAAAATCAACTTACCATCTTCTGACTCTTTTATACTCAAACCTATGTTATCTTTTATACTGAGGAGAGAGAACGATTGCGGTAAAGAAGTGGTTCCGGCTTTCCCTTCGGCAATATACAGAGGGAAGTAAAAAGAGTACGATTCCCTGAAAGAATCAAAATCTCCTGATGTATCATTTTTGACAAGAACTTCTGCGATAAACGGTCCGTCTTCGCTCATATCTCCCGGAGGACCTAAAATATCGTATTTTTCAAACCTGACATTTCTCCCCAAAAAAACATCAACACTTTTTTCAGAAGTTAATGCAACTCCCTTCCCTCCCTTGAATGACAGTAAAAACGTCCTCCCATCTTCAAGATATACCTTGAAGAATGTCAGAAAAGGAAGGAAAGCAGGTTTATATATTTTCAGGTTTTCCTGAAACTCTGTTAGTCCTAAATGTGATTCTACACGCAAAGAATTTACTCTGCTCTGGAAAGAGAACCTGAGAGTGAGAGAGTGTCCCTCTGGAATTGACTCTGTAAAAGCTTTAACAAATATTGTTTCTCCTTCCTTCTCAAAAGTTATCTTTACTGGAAATGTTCCAATTTCTGAAAACTCTCCCGGAGGAGTTTCAGAACCTATCCTCCACGCTCCCCCATCATCTTTCCATAAGACCGCCTGAACATCAAAATCAAAGGGTTTTTCTATCTTCTGCGGCGGTTTATTAACGAAAGTCAAATCTCGTATTATAAATCCGAAAGATGGAATACTTTCTCTTTCAACACCGAGCGGGTTTATAATTATTTTTTGTCCTACCGCCACTTTTTTAGAGAAAAGTTCAAGAATCTGTTTTTCAAGTTCGCTCAGTTCAGTTTCTATCTCATGGGACAGCGGTTTTGTTTCTTTTTCTTCTGTATCTTTATATGATGTCCCAGCTCCTGAATCGTGATTTGTCAGCATTGCGATTTTGAGCCAGAGAGCAGACATTTTTTCTCTCAAGGCATTTTCAACATCTGTTTTCTGATTCTGAATTAAGCCGAGTTTTTCTGCCATAACCATCATGTTCTCAGAAGATACGAGACGATATATTGAGGAGAAGAGAAGCCTTTTGAGATATGTGCGCGAGCCATAATAACCTGTCCAGTAAGGAGCAAGATGTCCTTCAAACCTCGGAAGATTATCTTTTTCTCCTTCAACAAGAGATATGAAATCAGAAAAAGAGGCAATCGCAATGTAAGTTCCAGTGATCGGGAAATATCTTTCGTTCCAGTAATCCACAAATTTTCCAAGTTCCTTTTTTGGTTTTTCAAAATCCCAACCTATGGGTATAAAAACGAACTTTGAATTGGGTTTTACTCGTGAAAGATAGGATTGAAGTTTTTGAGAAAATGTTTCTTCATCTGCTTTTTCTCCAATACATTCTGAGTCTGGATTAATATAGACCTGAGGTGGTAAATCTAACTTGCAGAAAAGGGATGAACCGACGCCATAGAGGTTATGCATAAAGTAGAGAATAACTTCGCCTATTTTTCCTTTCCAGATGACGAGCTGTCCGAGCCGAAAAAGTTTTTGTCCAGCTGAACCATTTTCAAAATCCGCATCAGTTATGGGTTTTAGATATTTTTCTGTTTTTGTAAAGCCATTTACTCTTGAAAGAGCAACAGACCTGAAACCAAGCACGTATAGCAAATCTGGCGTAGATTCTGAGAATCCGAAAGAGTCAGGAATCCACGCATCTTTTGGAATTGACAAACCGGCGACTTTGAGCCATTTCCTGCCGCGCATATAATTCCCTATTATTCCCTCTGTTGGAACAACCAGAAAATCGTCTGTACCTATACCTCCTCCCTCTATGATTATCTTCCTCTTCCTGAGGAAATTTAAAAATCTTTCTCTGAGCTCCGGCTCTCTGGATATGAACTTATCTATCCAGAATATCTCTGCAAAAAATATTTTGTGTTTTGCATGTTCTTCAATGAAATCAAGGGCAGATGTGAATATATTTTTAACCATTTTCTGGTAGTATTCTTCTGATGTGTATACCCATGAGATATCAAGGTGGCTTGACTGCCCTAAAATCACAACAGTTCTCGCATCTTTTGGATAATCTATTACTTTTTCATTCTCCACTCTCCCGCCGCAACAGGAGGAAAGTAAAACAAGCACTGCTATCTTTATTACAAAGCTGAATTTGAGGTTAAAGCTCTTTTCAGTATTCCACGATAATTTTTCCATTTCAAATATTATATTATTTTAGTTTTTATAGTTGCTTTTTAAAGTGTAAATTGGGAAGATTTTGCTAACTGCGATTTTTTTTACTGCTGATATGGCGGAGGACAGACCTGAGGAGTTAATCCAGATGGCATAGTTTGCGAAAAGGGATAAACCTTCGGGTTGCTATCATCGCAATCTCCGTATGTCATTATAAGTTCATCAGCAGTGTAATATCCTTCCTGTTTTACGCAAGATGTTATACCATCTGAGAATTTATCACCGTCAAAATCTTTGTAATAGACCACCGAGCAATCCTTACCGGTGTTTCCATTCTCTTTCACCGCAATCTTATCGCATCCAAAAGCGAAAAAAACGATGAGACAAACCGAAATCAAAAGACGAAAATTAATATTTCTCAAATCTGAAAGTATTTTCAAGTGAATAAACACAATACCTTATAAAATAAAATTTAAATTCATTTGTTCTATGTTGCACCTTCAACAAAACTTATAAAAACAAAAATCAAAAAGAAAAATTTTAAAATTTAAGATATGAAAAAGAGAAAATTTTTTTCTCTGACATCAAGAGTTTTTCTGCTTTCGGTTATTCTCGTAAATTCGTGCTCACGCGAGAAAAAAGGTCCATACTCTCTGCAAAATCCAGTCCATGTTATAATAGATAGATGTGGAACCCCTCACATATTTGCCGAAGATGATAAAGATGCTTTTTTTGTCTTCGGATACATTCAGGCACATTACAGATTGTTTCAGATGGACATTTCAAGAAGAGAAGCTATGGGAAAACTCGCCGAAATATTCCCAGATCAGATCACACAAGATATTATAAACAGAATGCTGAGCTTCAAATTGATGGCGGAAATATCAAAAGAGTCATTTGAGAAAACCGGAATGCTGAAAAAGATTCAAGCTTTCGTAGATGGTATAAATAAATACATAGACGATGCAAAAGCTGGAAGAGAATTTGGCGGAATCAGAGCGAGAATCCCACCTCAATACCAAGCGCTTAAAATAGAACCAGAGCCATTTTATGTTGAAGATGTTATAGCGGTAGGTAAGAAGAGAGCTTTTGACCTCGCAGGCGGAGGACTTATAGACCTCGCTTCAAAACTTATGCAACTTGTCTTCGGAGAGAATTTTGAAGAAAAATTCTCAATATCTTCCATAGAAAAAGTAAGTGTAGTTGATGACTTTCCGAAAACGAGATTATCTCCATTTGAGAACAAAGAAAATATAGATACCCAAGAACTAAAATCAGCAATTGAAAAAATATCAGCAAAAGTCAAAAGTTTAAAAAATTTGCTGGCTCTCAATTCAAATAACTTTGTCGTATCAGGCAGAATAACAAAAACCGGCTATCCAATTTTAGAAAACGACCCTCATCTTGCGGTCATATCTCCATCTACATTCTTCCCATTTCAGATAAACTCACCTCAGTACTCAGGTTTCGGATTCACATTTCCAGGAATACCTATCGCTCTTGTAGGTGGGGGTAAAAATGTGTGCTGGGGTGTGACAACAACCCTCATAGACGCAATGGATGTCCTCTTCACCCCAATAATAGAAGAAAACGGAAAATTTTTCATAGTATGGGGTAAGAAAAAGTTAGAAGCGATTCCGAGAGAAGAAGAAATCTTTTACCTTGAGAACGGAGAAAAAAAATCTAAAAAGATAAAGTTTCTTTTTGTTCCGAACATAGGTATTGTTCTTGACGCGGGAAACAAAGAAGGATTCTCATCTATAATACCTTATCTTTTCGGCATAGTGGGAGTCCCGGGCGTAGAAGAAAGTATATCAAAAATACTCAAATACGTTTTTACTCTTGGTATGAATGTTGATAGAAAGGAAGCTGGAAATTTAGGGATAGTTCTGGCGTGGACGGGTTATAAACCCACAAGTGAGTTTGCCGCTTTTTACGAAGCACCATCTGCCGAAGATATTTTTTCCGCAATGATATACTACAAATTTTTCCAAACCGGAATACAGAACTTCATCGTTGCAGATATAAAAGGAAACATAGGATATTTCCCTCATGGTGAAATACCGATAAGACCTTCTGGGACAAAACCTTATCTTCCCGAACTCTCTGAAAATCTTTTCTGGCTCGGTAATATTGAGCCCGACTTTATTCCGAGAGCTGTGAACCCACAATCTGGATACATCGTCACCGCAAACAACGATATAGTAGGAACTTCTTTTGATAACAATCCATTAAACGAGAGGTTCTATCTCGGTCCAGTTTATGATTTCGGATTCAGAGCAAAAAGAATAAGTGAGATGATAGAGGAAAACAGAGGGAAAATAGATAAGTTTGTCGCGGCATCAATAATAAACGATGTCACATCTCCTCTTGCGAGAAGGTTTGTAAAGGTATTCCTGAATTTTGTCTCTGAAAAAGACATTGAAAACCTTGACGTTGATGAAAACAAAAAGAAATTTATGATTTTTATCTTGAAAAAGCTGAGAGATTGGAACTTTGAAGAAGATGTGAATTCGTTTGAGCCACTCGCTTATGAGATGATAATGCGAATGTCTTTCTCTGAATTCGCCTGGAAAAACTTCTCAAATAACTATGTGAAATATAAATTCAAAGATATAATTTTCTCCGCCTTGAAAGGAACAGATTTAGAGAGTTTAGCAGGAGCGATATACGAGTTAGGGTCTGAACCTCTAAGCGAAGCTCTGTTTCAACTCTCCTCTGACCCACAGGTTATTGTTCGTTCAGTTCTGCCAATTCTTCAAGGAGAAAAAGGGGCTCTTTGTGATAACAAAGGAGGGAAGAATTTATCAGATGAGAGATTTGTGTTTTTAGGGGAAGATGGGTGTCCAAAAGATGAATTTCTTTCTGCAATTTCAAAAACCGCAGATTACCTTATTGAGAACGCAAAAATTTGTAAGAGGAAAGAAGGTGATTTATGTGCTGAATTTTTATGTAAAGATGGACTGCCAGAAAACTGTGTCCTCGGAGATTTTTCAGCAAAAAGGTTCAACTACATAGCAGATATTCCCGGAAAAGAGAACTTTGAAGCGAAATATTTTGGAAGCTTGTATTTCAGGAAATCGGGAGGGACAGCACTTGTATATGCGAGCGATATTGATACAGTAGAATTAGATAAAAGTAGCAAGGAGATAGTTTTCAAAAAACCCATCACAGAAAATGAATTTGTAGCTTTTCAGCAGGGGGAAGGGGGTCAGACCCTCAAATATATCTGCGAAGCCAAACCAGAAGGTGTTGAGATATGGTATGCTATACCGGGAGGAGTCGCGGATGACCCATCTTCTCCATACTTTGCAAACATGATCACCGCATGGGCTTGTGCAAGAGAATGGCTCAAAGGTATAACACAAGGATACTGCTCTATACCAAAAGATATACTCCCAGAAGATAGAGATTATTTCAAAATCATATTTTCAAAGCTTGAAACCAACTTTGAAAAGCTAATAAGTTCAGATTATCACACCTCACCTCTATGCAATCAAAAAGAGATATATCTTATTTTCAGATAGAATAATCAGTATTTTATCTCAAAACTCCTGAAAGTTCCCTCATATGGTAAAAATTGATATTCAACCTTTTCAACTCTTGCTGATTTAGGTCCTTTTTTAGCCCACTCAATAAGTTCTTCTAATTTCTCCTTTTCACCTTCAGCTAATATTTCAACCTCTCCGGTTTCAAGGTTTTTGACATATCCCGTAAGACCTAATTCTTTCGCTTTGTAGTAAGTACTTGCTCTGAATCCAACTCCCTGAACTAAACCATAAACCTTTATATATACTCTTGCTTTCATGTTCGCATATCACTTATGAAACTATTTTCAAGTTTCTTCAACAAGCTGTTTATACTCCTCTGGCGTAAGAAGAGAAAAAGAAGATAAATCTTGGTCCAACTCTATTTCCATAAGCCAACCCTGCTTATACGGATCGTCTAAGATGATTTCTGGATTTTCAATAACTTCTCTGTTTATTTTCTTTAATCTTCCAGAAACAGGCAAGATTATCTCTATTGAATCGTCATCTTTTGTTATTATCTCTCCTACAACATCTCCTACATAGAGGATAGAATTTTCATCACCATCTATGGTTATCTTTTCTATATCTTTGTCTGATATAAGGTGTTCGGTTATTCCTACAAGAACAGTGTTTTTACCTTTTGGCATAACCCATAAATGGTCTTCTGAATAGAATATTTTCTTTGGTTTCTTCATAATTTTCTCCTCCGTTCCTCTAATATTCAAAAATTTTCAGAAAAGTTAAGATTTGGTCAAAAAAGATTTTCTTTCTAATTTTTGCATCCAAAAAACTTTTTTTCAAAAAATTTTGGATTTTGTTAATATTTTAGTTTCCATCTTGATTTTGCAAAATATAAAAAAATTTTCTGAGAATGCAATAATATAATCTTTATGATAGTGATTTTGTGGATACTTGAAATAATAGTTGGAATTTTGCTTGTTATATCTGTTCTTCTGCAGGTTCGGGGTGGAGATGCCGGAGCTTTTTTTGGCGGGACTCAATCTGTATTCGGTCCAAGAGGTCCTACTACAATTTTGGAGAAAATGACCTATGGTCTTATAGGCGCTTTCTTCATCATAACTCTGCTCATATCTAAACTCTCAAGTTCCGAAAGAATCACTCCAACACAAGAAATCCCTTCTGCTCCCTCTCCCGAAGAAGTATTGCCAGAACCCACCACAAAATAGAAAGAGAACCGCTTAAATCTCCTCATCTGAAAATAAACCTCCTTGAAATCATAAAACTTATAAAGCCAACAATAACAGAAGTCATAAGTTGAGAGATAACCTTGGGTATATGCAATACTTCAACCTGAAAATAAAGGAGCGAAGAGAAGAAGGGAGTATTGAACACCGAAAGAGCAAAAAATCTGAGATACCTTTTGAGCCCATCATAAGACCTTATCTTGAATTTTGAGTAGTTTTTGAAGGTGAATTTTCTGTGTAGTATGAAGTTTTGAGTCATGGCAAAAAAACCGGCAATAGGACCTGCTATCATATACCAAACTTTCGCAACATAAACAAGAAATGAAAACAATGCGAGGTTTGAAGTTATTCCTGCCACTCCTACTGAACCATATTTTATCGCTTGAAATATAAAATCTCTGTTGAGGAGCTGAAAAATTTCTTTTTTCTTATGGACCGAGTCAGATTTACTCTGCTCCGTCTGATAATCATGTTCTTGAAACATAGCTTGTAAGATTTTTCTTTCACTTCATAAATCAGGTTATGAAAAACAAAGCTAAAATCATCAAGATGATGAGAATATTATTGAATCTATCTCGTGAGATGTAAGGGTTTCTTTTTCAAAGAGCATTGTTGCAAGCTTATGAAGTTTGTCTATATTTTCTGTTATAATACTCTTTGCTCTTGCGTAGCATTGGGAAATTATGTTCATCACCTCTTGATCTAGCTTTCTCGCTGTTTCTTCGGAAATATCCTCGTGCCTTGCGATCTCTCTTCCCAAGAATATATATTCCTCTTTTGATTTAAAAGCTATCGGACCGAGAGAACTCATTCCCCATTCATAAACCATTTTCCTCGCTATGTCTGTTGACTTTTCTATATCGTCTGCTGCACCGGTAGATATTGTTTCAAAAACTATCTCCTCAGCTGCTCTCCCACCGAGCAAAACTGTTATCTTCTTGTAAAGATAATCTCTATCTATCACATACATATCTTCATCTGGTATCTGAACAGTAACACCCAGTGCTTTTCCTCTTGGAATTATGCTCACTCGTTCAACTTTATCTGGTCCCTGAATTTTTGCTATAAGAGCGTGTCCTGCCTCGTGATAAGCTATCTTTTTCTTCTGCTCATCTGTCAAAAAGAATGTCTTTCTTTCAACTCCCATTATCATCTTATCTCTTGCTCTCATCAGAAGTTCTTCATCAACAAACGGTTTTCTTTCTCTTATCGCCATTATCGCAGCTTCGTTTATCATACTTTCAATATCTGCACCTGAAAATCCCGGGATTGACCTCGCTATCTTTTCAATGTCTATCTTCGGGTCAGATTTAACCCTTTTGAGATGGACTTTCAGTATCTCTATTCTTCCTTTGAGGTCTGGAAGAGAAAAGTATATTTTTCTGTCAAATCTGCCGGGGCGCAAAAGAGCTGGGTCCAGAATATCTGGTCTATTTGTAGCTGCTATTACAACTATTGGTTCTCCTCTTGATTCTATTCCATCAAGTTCAACAAGAAGCTGATTTAGTGTTTGCTCTCTCTCGTCGTGTCCTCCGCCTATTCCTGTTCCTCTTCCTCTTCCTACTGCATCAATCTCATCAATGAAGATTATACAAGGAGCGCTTTTTCGCGCTCTCTCAAAAAGGTCTCTAACCCGCGAAGAACCTACTCCAACAAAAAGCTCTATAAAAGATGAGCCAACCTCATAGAAAAAAGGAACACCGGCCTCATTCGCTATTGCCTTTGCGAGAAGTGTCTTTCCAGAACCCGGAGGTCCTATAAATATAACTCCTTTTGGCGGTCTTATACCGAATTCCTTGAATTTATCTGGATTTTTCAGATAGTCAATTATATCTTTTACTTCTTCCTTTACCTCGTCTAAGCCCGCAACATCATCAAAAGTTACTTTATTGTCTTTCCTTGGGACAAAGATTTTCGCCTTTGACCTTGTAAAAGATATAGCTCTTGAGTTTCCTCTCTCAATACCTCTTATAAAACTGAAAAGAAGGAAAATTATCAGAAGCGTCGGAACCCAAGCTATAAGTAAATCTCTTACCCAAGATGTTTTTTCTTCTGGTATTATTGTGACTTTGACATTCTTTTCAGAAAAAGTTTTCAGAAGTTCCCACTCAACAGGACCATAGGTTTTAAAAGCTCTTCCGTCTTTGAATTCTCCGTCTATTCTATTTCCCTTTACCCTTATCTCTTTTATATTTTCAATATCTTTTATCAGGTCTGTGAATGAAATAAATTCTACCTTCTGGGATTCCTGTATATCAACTATTGCTCTGTAAAGCAGAATCGCTCCTGCAAAAATAAGTATCCACAAAACAAGATATTTCATATCTTTTCTTATCTTAAAGTTAATTTAATTTACCATTATTTTGAGATTTTTAGGATAAATTCTGAATCCGAAGTTTTATATTTTCCCGAGTTTCTTTATTCTTTCTTCTGGGCTTATTATATCAATTATTCTCACACCAAACTTATCACCAACAAGAATCACCTCACCCCTTGCTATGTGTCTGCCATTCACAAGAATTTCAACTGGCTCGTTCTCCTGTTTATCAAGCTCTATTGTTGAACCCTGAGTGATTTGCAGAAGGTCTCCAAGGAGCATTCGTGTCCTTCCTATCTCCACCGATACTTCAAGTGGTATATCAAGAAGTGTTCTCAAAACCTCCGGGATTGCTTCTTCTTCTCTTTTCCTTTTTAATTCTCTTTTTTCCTCTTCTTTTTTCTCTTCTTCGGCTACTTCATTTATTGCTTTTGCGAGAGCTTCTTTCATCTCATCTGATAAATTCTCTATACCTTCTGTTTCCTTTTCTATCATGATTATTATTTTAATGATTTCGGAAAATTTTTTCTTTTTCTTCTCTTTTGAAAGTTTAATCAGCTTATTTTTTTATTATTATGAGAGCGGGAGAACTAAAAGTAGGAACATTTGTAGAGATAGAAAACAGAATATATGAGGTCGTCAGTTTTGAAAGACAAAAAATCGCACAGAGACAACCACACATAAAAGTAAAGCTGAAAGATACAGTTTCGGGAAGAGTTATAGAAAGAACCTTCGTCTCATCAGATGAGATCAACGCACCAGATGTACTCATAAGATATGCTAACTTCGTATATAAAGACAAAGACCAATATGTCTTTATGGATACAGAAACTTATGAAGAGTATAGATTCACTGAAAGTCAAACAGAAGATATAAAGGATTGGTTCATTGAAGGAATACAGTTCCAAATCATAGTAGCTAATGGTAGTCCAATTGCCGTGAGATTACCAAAAGTAATAGAAATAGAGGTCATAGACACTCCTCCTGGAGTGAGAGGGGATACAGAAAGTGGCGGAAGTAAACCAGCAACACTATCAAACGGAGTCGTAATTCAGGTCCCACTTCACATAAAAAAAGGAGACAAAATCAAGGTCAATCCCGAGACAAGAGAGTATATAGGTAGAGCATAACTATTACCGCTAAACCTCCAATTTGAAGCAATAATGGTATAAAAAGCATCGTGCTCTTCCCGTATAGCTCAGCAAAGATTACCCCCGATATGAGACCCGATATTCCAAAAATCATGTGAAATAAACCGAAGCTTAACCCTCTATTTTCTTCCTCTGTAAAAAAAGCAACAGCTGACCTCATAGAACTCTCGGTCATCCCTATGTATATTCCCCAGAGTAAAGTCCCTAATATATTCCACTTAAAATAGAAAATCAAAAATAAAGAAAGAATAGCTAAAACTGGCATGAGAGAAAAAAAGAAAATTTTATTTTGTCTGTTCTTTAACTTGTCAAATAGTATGCCGAGGGGAATTGCAGATAAAGCGTCGGCAATCATCGCTAAAGAAAATATGAGCGGTATCTTCTCGTCAGGCAATCCAGAATTTATAAAACTAACAGATATAATCTGAAAATTTGGTACTCCCGATAAAGTCAGAGACGAAAAAATCAAAAATAAAATAAAGCTCACCTTTTTACTTCCCAAACTTCTCTGATAGCTTATGCTCCCAGTCTCCACTTTTACCTTATGATTTTCTCTCTTTGTTTTTTCTGATTTCGGAACATCTGAATTTGCTTTATCCTCTCTCCTCGGCTCTCCAATTTCTCTGACGTAAATTGACCTTGCAAGAATGAGGAAGACGAAAGATATGGTAGCAGGAATAAAAAGAGTATAAAAAGAAGTTCTATAATCGTATTTTGCGAGAATGAAGGAGATGAGAAACGGACCTGCCACTGAACCTATCTGGTCAAGCGCTTCGTGTATAGCAAAACCTTTACCATAACCTAAATCCTTTGCTGAAAAAGAAATGAGAGTATCTCTTGATGGGCTTCTCAAAGCTTTACCAAACCTTTCTGTCATGAGAAGAAAGAAGGCAAACTTCCAGCTGTTTGAAAAACCCATAAATGGCAGAGAAAAAAGACCTAAAAAGTATCCACAAATAGTCATGAACCAATACTTTCTGATTTTATCCGATATATAACCGAATATCAACCTCAGAGCATATCCTAAAAATTCACCTATTCCACCTATAATAGATACAAGACCAGCACTCGCTCCAAGATGATACAAAAAAGGACCCGAAATACTTCTTGCGCTTTCATAAGTTATATCGGCGAAAAGAGATACTATCCCGAATAGCAGTATTATCTTCATCTTATCAGATTATAGTTTCTGTTTCTTTTTTGATGTTTTCTGAAACCTTTATAAAGCCCTGAGTAGTTCAACTCAGATATGAAATAGAAAAATTTTCGCTTGCTCACTCAATTGCGTTTTTGGTATTCTCTTTTAACTTTACTCTATTCCAAGTATCTGCTTTGCTTCTTCTGACATCATAGATGGATTCCAAGGCGGGTCCCAAACTATTTGGACATTCACATTCTTGACTCCGTCTATGGATTCAAGAACCGCTCTCACTGCTTCCTCTATCGTTGCGGTAAGCGGACATCCCGGAGTTGTAAGAGTCATCTTTATATCAACATTTCCTTCATCATCTACATTAAGGTCGTAAATCAATCCGAGATTGACTATATCTAATCCTATTTCTGGGTCATAAACGCTCTTTAACGCCTCAAGTATTGTTTCTTTCTGCAGCATATCTATTTTATTTTTATAATTTTTTCTTTCGGATTGAATTTTATCTGATTTCTACTGAAAAATTCAGCTCTTTTTAAGAAAACCGAAGAGGTTGGGCTTTGATTTTTCTTTTTGTTTAGCCCCTATAAATTCCTGAACTATATCTTTGATTTTTGAAGGAGGGATATTTGGCAGAATGTTGCCCCGATAAGCCACTGATATTCTTCCTGTTTCTTCTGAAATGATTATACTTATTGCATCTGATTCTTCGGTTATACCTATTCCGGCTTTGTGTCTTGTGCCGAAGGGGATATCAAAATCTTTGTTTGAAAGAGGCAAAATAGCTTTTATCATATAAATCTTTCCTTTTCTTATTATTACTGCGCCATCGTGTGTTGGAGAACCTTTGTTGAAAATTGAAACAAGAAGTTCTGCCGATAATTCAGAGTCAAGCACTTTTCCCCCCTGAACGAGAGGAGTAATATCTACTGACCTCTCAATAACTATTATGCAACCTTCTCTTCTCTTTGAAAGGTACTCACAAGCTCTGCCTATCTCCTCTAAAACTCTTTCGTCTATATTTTTTTCAAATATTTTTAACCTTATTCCTAGTATTGTCCTTCTGAGTTCAGGTTGAAAAAGAACTATGAGTATAAGTATTGAGTATTCTGCAAACTTTTCTGTTATCCATGATGTAGCAAAAAGTCCGAGCAACTTTGCAGTTGAATTGAGGATAAACAGAGCAGAGAAAAAGATTATAGCACCGATTATCCTTGGGTCATAACTGAAAGACAGAACACGATATATCAAAAATGAGAGAAAAGCTATATCTACTGATAGCTTCAAAATTAAAATAGAAAGCTCTTTCAAATCAGAAAGCATCTTACCAGAGGTTTTCTTCCTCTACTCTTTCAATCTTTACAAAATCATCTCCGAGTATTTTTTCCACATCAGCTCTGTTTTCGTTCTCCTTCTCAACTTTTATCTTTATCTGAACTTTTTTAGTTGTAAAAAGGAACTCTTCTATATCTTTTTTTACATCTTCAATGGCTCTGGCGAGTTTGACATCGTCTGTGAAGAACGAAATCAAACTATCTTTTACCTCATATTTTAGAGAACTGACTTTTTCAGCCAGAAGAACTCTTCCCGTTTCTTTGAGATAATCAATTATGGCGGAAAATATTTTATCCGGTTCCTGAAATTGTGTGTTCTGAGATAAACTCATTTTTTCAAGAATCTCTTTTATACTTTTGACTCTGTTAAGGTAGCAAAGTTTAAACACGATCATTTTGAAAGCGACCTCATCTGACACAGAAAATTTGAGGTCTTCTTCAAACTTTATAAGAGCGTTGTAAATTCTCATAGCGTGCTCAACCTGCATATTGGTCTCAGAGATAAATCTTTTTACTTCCTCTCTTTCTGTTTCTATTCCCTCAAGATAAAAAACGCAATCTTTTATGATCTCGGCAAAATCTTTGAGAACCCTTCTTATATTGTATCCCTTTTCAATTATTCCTTGGGAGATTTCGTATGACTTTTTTACATCCTGATTGATTATGCTTTTTAGGAGTTCGTACACAGAGGTTCTGGGAGCTATGCCGAGGAATTTTTCAACAGCAGATTGTGTTATTTTTTCGTCTCCTGAAAACATCCATATAGCTTCAAGTATAGATATTGAGTCCCTCAAAGAGCCGTCTCCTTCTTCTGCAATAAGGTCAAGAGCGTTATCTTCGCATTCTATCTTTTCCTGCTCACATATTATCTTCAATCTTTCAACTATTTTTTCTTTTGGAATCTTTCTGAAATCAATTCGTATAGCTCTTGATGATACAGTTTCTGGTATTTTGTGAGGTTCTGTTGTAGCAAGAATAAATACATCAAATTCTGGGGGTTCTTCAAATATTTTCAAGAGAGCGTTGAAAGCGGAGTTTGAAAGCATATGGGCTTCATCTATTATGAAAACTTTGTATCTTCCTTGCGAAGGGGGGTATATAGCTTTTTCTTTTATTGCTCTTATATCTTCAACAGATGTCTGGCTTCCCGCATCTATTTCTATAAGGTCTATAAAACTTCCTGATGAAATCTGTATGCAGTTTAAACACTTAGAGCAGGGAGAGATGGTTGGTCCTTTTTCGCAGTTGAGGGCTTTTGCGAAAACTCTCGCAGCAGTTGTCTTTCCCGTCCCCCTCACACCGGCGAAGATGTAAGCGTGATGGATTCTTTTCGTAGAGATTGAGTTCTGGAGTATTCTCACAGCTACTTCTTGACCGAAGATCTCTTCAAAATCTTTTGGTCTGTATTTTCTTGCGAGCGATAGGTATCTTTCTTGGGACAAATTTTTCAGTGCGGAGGAGGTGGGATTTGAACCCACGAGGGAGTTTTAACCCCCAACGGATTTCGAATCCGCCCCGTTCGTCCTCTCCGGCACTCCTCCACCCTAATAAATAAAGTTAATAATAAAAAACATCTGATTAAAAACTCAAATTCATCTCCCAAAATTACCAAATATCTTTTAGCTTCAAACACTTGAAGAGCACTTCACAAAAAAATTTATCTGTATAATATTAAATTTATCATTGAAAGAAGACAAGAGTGATGTACCATGAATGAAAAAATAAATCAGAAAACAGATAGAATTCAAAAGATAATTGAAAAATATAATAAAGTCGTAAAACTAGATATTGAGGCAAAGAGAAAAAAAACAAAAAGAGCATACGGAGGAGTAATAAGAGCTGAAAAAGGCAGATTAGTTGAAGATATAGGAAAATCTATAATTCAAATTTCGTGGGAAAACATCAGTCAAAATCCTGATAGAATAAAAATTTTAGGGAAGCGGTTTAAAATCCCCATCAGAGAGGAGTATATAGAAAGATTGAAGAACGAAGAAATCAGAAGATATATACAGCAAAACATTGATAAATTTTATTACTCATATAAACCAGATATTACGGTTTTTGTTGATGATAAAATCGCTCTTGTGATGGAGTGCAAAGCATATACCGAAAACGCGATGCTGAAAAGGGTTTTAGTTGATTTTACCCTATTAAAGAGCTTATATCCAAATATTGGTTTTGTTCTCCTACAATTAGAAAGTCAGCTCGGTGGAGATTACTCTGAATACACTCTTGGAAAATTTGGAAGTCCATCAACCCACACTCTATTATCTTACTTTGATATAGAACTTCATACAATCACTTTGCTGGAGGGAGAAAGAAAAGTAGATAAACCTATACATAAAAAGGAGTTTTTTAAACCTTTGAAAAGGGAAAATTTAGAAAAAGCGATTAAAGTAATATCTGATATATTAAAAGACAGAGTTGAAGAATTATGAAAGGCAGTATAATAGAATTAGATGGAGTAAAATACAGAATCATCGGTATCAGTTTAAGCAAAGCTCTTTCTATTGAAGAAGAAAAAGCAATTTGGTCTTTAAGCAATTCATTTTCAAAAAAGGACTTTTTCATTGAAAAATCAGAAAAAAAATTGCGTATCTACCTACGAGAAATTGACCTTAAACTCCTCAAAGACAGAGTAGAGGAATTAATAGAAGAGTATAAACTTAATCCATCAAAAAATATCTTGGATCAGATAATAGGAAGTATAGAATCAATCAAAAGCTACGGTCTAAAAGAAGGAAAAAGATTATATGTGGATTACAATAGAGAAAGGAAAGTAAAAGGAAGAAAAATCAAAGAAATAAAAAGGGGTAAATATTTTTATGCGTCGGGGCATAATTTTAGTAAGAAGAATAACGAATTTCCACCGGAATACGAAAATAAAATTATTTGTGGAGATGCAGAATTCGTTCTAAAAAACTTACCCGATAACTGCGTAGATTTAATTTTCACTTCACCACCATATAATTTTGGTTTAGAATATGAAAATCATAAAGATGAGGTTAATTGGAGCGAGTACTTTGATAAACTTTTTAGAATCTTTAAAGAGTGTATAAGGGTTTTAAAATACGGTGGAAGAATTATTGTTAATGCTCAGCCATTGTTTTCAGATTATATTCCCATTCATCACATAATTTCCAATTTCTTTATGGAAAACAAACTTATATGGAAAGGTGAGATAATATGGGATAAACATAACTACAACTGTAAATATACTGCTTGGGGAAGCTGGAAAAGTCCGTCTAATCCATATTTAAAATATACATGGGAGTTCCTTGAAATTTTCTGCAAAGGTGATTTAAAGCATAAGGGAGAGTCCGATAAAAGTGATATTACCGCTGATGAATTTAAAAAATGGGTTTATGCAAAGTGGGATATTGCTCCTGAAAGAGATATGAAAAAATGGGGACATCCCGCTATGTTCCCAGAAGAATTAGCAAGAAGAGTTATAAAACTTTTCACATTTGAAAATGATGTAGTATTAGACCCTTTCAATGGTGTTGGAACAACCACAAAAGTCGCAAAAGAACTTAACAGAAAATTTTTAGGAATTGATATTTCAGAAGAATATTGTAAAAAAGCCCAAGAAAGATTACTGACAGTAGATAAACAGAAAAAAGAAGAAAAATCACCCAATGATAAAAGTAAGCCAAACAAAACCAAATTGCAAATCGTAAATATGTTTGAGCATATAAGAAACAGAAAAATCTAAAATCTACAAAATAAAAATTTTCCAGAACCTTCAAATCTCACAGATAAAAAAATCAAAAGAGCAGAACTCAAAAAATATTTTAATAAACAAGCCAAAATAGAAGCCACTTAATTTTAATAATAAGAACAAAAGAATGAATGAAGAAATAAAAAACAAAAGAGAAATACTTATAAACAACTCAGAAGAAAACATAAGAGCAGATATTTTTATATCAAAAAAACTGAACTTAACAAGAAACTTTGTTCAAAAACTGATCTCAGAAGGAAGAGTAAAAATCAACAACAAAATCATAAGCAAAAAATCTGAAAATGTCTCAAAAGGAGATATTGTAGAGGTTGAAATACCAGAAGAAGAAAAATTCTTCCTGACGAAATCGGAAAAGAAATTTGATGTGATATGGGAAGACGAAAATATTCTTGTGATAAACAAACCAGCCGGCTATATCGTCCATCCCTCATCTTCGGAATACAAAAACACAATAGTCAATATGATATTGGAAGAAATTGATTTCGGGGTGGAAAGTGAAGCGAAAAAGGAGGACCTGATAAAAGGGAAAATAAGACCCGGAATAGTTCACAGATTAGATAAAGATGTTTCGGGTGTCCTGGTGATAGCCAAAAACCAAAAAACATTAGCGTACCTTTCAGAACTTTTCAAAGAAAGAAAAGTCAAAAAAAGATATGTAGCTCTGTGCTTCGGATACACAACAAAAGATATGCGGATGATAAACCAAAAAATCGCACGAGCAAGAGGAGAAAAAATAATGAGAGTTGGAGAAGAAGGTAAAGAAGCAATAACATTTGTGAAAAAATTAAGAGATAGAAAAGACCTTTCTCTTTCTCTATTTGAGGTCTTCCCCATCACCGGAAGGACACACCAGATAAGAGTTCACCTATCTTCCAACGGCTTCCCAATAGTTAAAGATGAGATGTATGGAGGCGGAGGTAAAAAACTTCAAACACTTAAAAAAAAATTAGGAGAAGAACTTTTTGATTTTCAGGGAATTTTCTTACACTCACTATCAATAGAAATTGAAGGGAAAACTTTCTTCGCTCCACTCCCGAATTATTTTCAAAAAATTATTCAAGCTCTCTGGCAAGAGATTCCTCCCACACTTTGCGAAGCTCAGAAATCTTAAAAGAAAAAATCCCCTCAACTTCAAAGATATCGCTCTCCAACGTCTCTCCGATCACCTGATACGGAATTCCATTTTTACCGCAAAGAGAAATAAATTTTTCCAGATTCTCAGGTTTGACACTCACTATATACAGAGGATAGCACTCTGAAAAAACAAAAAGATCCCACCTCTGATCATCTTTTATAAAATTTCTCCTTATCTTCACTCCAACTTCCCCACCTGAGGGAGAAAACACACCATTCACAGCGCACTCAAAAATAGAAGGAACTATTCCTCCTTCGGAGACATCGTGGCAAGAAGCAACTATTCCTTCCGAAACGACATATCTTATAAACGAAAAGAGTTTTTTTTCAAGCTCAAAATCTGGTTCAGGTAAAATTCCGCCCACCTTTTCAAAATTAACATATATATAAAGGCTACCTGCAAGTTGAGGGAAAATTTTTCCTACTGCTACAACAAAACTTCCGGGTTCAAAAAAGTTTTTTGGAACAGACCTGAACGGAAAAATTTCTCCAATAGTACCTACCACAGGTAAAGGTGGGATTGATACACCTTCGTATTCGTTGTAAAAGCTGACATTTCCTGAAACAACGGGTATTCCGAACTCCTTCAAGGCTCTTTCCATACCTTCTATTGTTCTAACGAACTCCCACATGACCTCTGGATTTTCAGGATTGCCAAAGTTAAGATTATCTGTTATAGCTATGGGTTCTGCGCCGACACATGAGAGGTTTCTTATTCCCTCGGCAACAGTTAAAATCGCTCCAACATAAGGGTCTACAAAAGAGTAAAGAGGATTCCCATCAAGAGAAATAGCTATCGCGATAGAGTTCTCCTCATCTTCATCTGATGATACATATTCATTAAACGACCTCATTCTGTTTAGTTTTACAATCGTGGCATCTCCCCCGGGCGGAGAGCAGGTTTGACCTAACACTCCCCAATCGTACTGCTCAAAAATAAATTTCTTTGACGCAAAGTTAGGCGAAGTTATAACTTTTAGGAAAGCATCCTCTTTATCTCTGGGAGGTGGAAACTTCTCGGGAGCAACAGCTTTGAGGGAATCTATCCACGATGG
Source organism: bacterium HR19 (assembly GCA_002898315.1). Classification (GTDB taxonomy): domain Bacteria; phylum Calescibacteriota; class Calescibacteriia; order Calescibacteriales; family Calescibacteriaceae; genus Calescibacterium. The sequence goes on from BEHV01000001.1 coordinate 74,869, forward strand.
TTTTTTCTGTGGTCTATCATATACTGGTGCAGAGTCAACAATGGCGGAGATGGGCAAAGATATAACTTTTCTCTCTCCATCAAAGACCTCGTAAAGACCTGTATCTGTGAGTTCTCCTATTATCTCGCAATCCAGCCCCCACTTTTGAGCTATTTCCTTTATTTTTTGAAAGTGCCTTTCTTCGGCGACAAGAAGCATTCTTTCTTGTGATTCGGAAAGCAAAAATTCAATTGGCAGAAGTGGTTGTCTTTTTGGGACCCGTGAGACATCTATTTTTGCGCCAAATCCACCTTTTGAAGCGAGTTCAGATGAGGAGTTCAGAAGTCCCGCTGCTCCCATATCTTGCATAGCTATAACATCAACATCAGGAGAAGAAAGGATTTCAAGAATCGCTTCAATTAAACATTTTTCTGTAAAAGGGTCGCCTATTTGAACAGATGGCTTTTTTTCACTCAGATCTCCTTCAAAGGACTGAGAAGCCATAGATGCACCACCTATGCCATCTCTTCCCGTTTTTCCACCTATATAAATAAGTTTTCCTTTTCTTGATGGTTTGCTTGAAATCAACTTGCCACCTTCTGGGACCTTTCCCACACACATCACATTAACGATTATGTTGTGGTCAAAAAAACCATAAAAGAGAGTTTGTCCTCTCACAACAGGAACTCCGACAGAGTTTCCATAATCAGAAATTCCATCAACGACTCTTTCACAAAGGTATTTCATTTTTCTGTCTTTTATATTTCCGAAGCAGAGGAAATCAGCAAGAGCTATTGGTCTTGCTCCGACGCACAGAACATCTCTTATTATGCCTCCGACACCTGTTGCAGCACCCGAATACGGCTCTATGTAAGATGGATGATTATGCGACTCTATTTTGAACGCTATAAGAGAACCATCTTTTAATCTCACAACACCCGAGTTTTCACCGAAACTGAAAACAACTCTATCTGATTCTCTTGGGAGCTTTTTGAGGTGGAGCTTTGATGATTTATACGATGCGTGCTCACTCCACATCGCATCAAAAATCATAATCTCATCACTTGTCGGTTCCCTTCCTATAACCTTCTTTATCTTCTCTATCTCCTCAGATGTAAGCATAATCAGACGAAGAAAAAAGATAATAAAAATTCTTCCCTTGTCAATTTTCTCCCAAAAATAAAATTTTTATTGCTTCTTCAATCTTTCATTTCCTCAAGCAGTTTTCTCCATACAAATATGTTGAAAAGAACTATAAATCCACACATCACAAAAGTAGAGAAAATCATAAGTTCAACTTTACCTTCACGGGCAGATTGAAATATCAAAGAACCTATCCCGAAAATCTTATACTCTTTCTCTCTGAAAATTATAGATTCAGCAACAAAGGTTCCGTTCCACGCTCCTCCCCAAGCAGTGATAAATCCCACAAGCATATCTTTCCTTGACCCCTTCAAAATTATCTGTCTTAATTTATCTTTCAGGCTCATCCTCAAAGATTCCCCTACGAGAAAAAGCTCTTTGGGGATTGAATTGACTCCTGCAAGAGTGTTGTAAAATATATACCACACAGATGAGGTTGATATTATAAAAAGAGCGTTCATCTCAAGTCCCATAGGAAGTCGCAAGAAGAATGGGAAAACAAAAGGAATTACCGCAGGAACAGGGAAAGATGAGATTATCTGAATCACACTTACTATCTTTTCTTGATAAGGTTTCCATCTGGTTCCGATAAGTATAGCAAGGGGGATAGCAAGAAGCGAGGCGAGAAAAATTCCCAGAGAAACCCTGAGCAAAGTTGGAAAAATTGAAACTATGCATAGCAAAACATCTGATAGCTCTAATCTCAAAAAAAATCTGAAAATGAGAAGCAGAAAAACACCAACAGCGAACAGAATAAGAAAAGATAAGTAATCAAAAAATTTGCCGATCTTACTAGATTTGCTCATAAGAAACTGGTTGAGGTGAGAAAAGAATTGCTCAGCTCGTATTAATTTTTTCAGGATTTGAAAGTAGAACTTATCTAAAATATTCATACGAGCTAATATTTCTTCTTCTGGCTCTTCTTCAAACTTCATCGCAAGCGAGGCAAGCAAAAGCGGTTTCCAAATCAGAAAATAAGAAGCAGAAATTATAAACAATATGACCAAAAATCCATAAAATGTGTTTGTAATCTCTCCTCTTTCCATAGAATTAAGAATGAACGCTCCTATACCATCTACCTTTATTTCAAGCTCACCTATTGAAAACATCTCGCAGTACATAAGAAAATACCAAGCATTTCCAAAAGACAAAAGAGAATTCCACAAAAACTGAGGAAGAGAAAAAGGTAAATGAAGCAGAAAGAATTTCCTTATACCTTCAACATTTAAAATTTTTGATAACTCGTCAAACTCTTTTGGGATATTTTTAAGGGAAGTATAAAATGAAAATATAAGATTCCAAATAATGCTCGTTATTATAAGAATTATCGCTCCAAGCTCAAATCCAGCTCTGCCAAGTCCAAAAAAAATAAGCATAACTCCCGGAGTGAATGATAGAACAGGAACAGATTGCATAATATCCACAGCAGGAATTAAAATTTTTTCCAACCTCCTTGAATAAAAAGCAAGATAAGATATAAGCATGGCTAAAAGAGAACTTATGAGATATGAAATGGAAATGCGAAAAAAAGAAATGAATCCAAGAGGAAATATCTCCAGAAAGCTTTTCAGAGCGTCTATCATTTTTCCGGCTCAAATAAAAAAATCATTCCCCAAATACTTGATAAGATAAAATCTTGATTCCTTTTCATCAGTGTTTCCGAAACTTCATCTTTTTTCAATATAGAAAATCTTTTCAGTTTCTTATCGGAGAATAAAAAATCAATAAGCCGGCGGGAGTCCCTCGGAAGGTCTAAAATCAAAAATTCTCCCCCAAAAAGATCAATAACCTTATCAAAATCCTCCTTGAAATCAAAAAAACAGAACAATCTTCCGTTTTTACTTATGATCAGGCAAGAAAGTTTGAGCAGGAAATCAAGATGAGAAGATAAAATGTTCTTTACTTTCTGCTCACAAATAAAGACCTGACATTTTTTCATAAGATTGATAAAAACTCTATCAATTTTAAAAGAACCGACGAGAGAAAATATATCTGAAAAAAAATCTTCCGAAGAGGTGTGCGTACTTCTTTCTTCCAGAGTGTAAACAGCTTTTTTTATATCAGAACCGAAAAACAGAGGAAGTATATTTATTCCCGTATTTGTTTTGTATATCCTTCCTCCGTAATTCAGCTTACCGTAATGATTGTATATTTCAATCCTTCCCATGAAGTGTTCTGGTGGGAAACCGAAGAATCTATCTTTGAATCCGTTCAGAGAAAAAAATTCCCTGAAAGTAATGTCAAAAAAAGGTATGAACGGAAAAACAAAACCATTTTCCGAGGAGAACAAAAAAGCGTCTTTTATTTTATCGCTCTCTTGAAGAGCCAGAGAAAAATCATCAGCAAACAAATCCACCGAAATAAATTTTATGAAACAAAACTTTCACAAGAAAAAGCCGAATTTAATTCAGGTCAATAAAAAAAGAGAAAAAATTCCATTTTCACATGATTTTGAAGTTTTAAAATTCATTTTATGCAATTTCTTCCTCTCCTATTTATTATTTTCCTCAATCTCTCAAATTACAAAGTGAAGGTGATATATGGTGGTAAAGAGATAAAATCAATATCTCTTGAGGACTATTTGAAGGGAGTAGTAGCTGGGGAAATGCCTGCCTCTTGGCATACCGAAGCACTAAAAGCACAAGCGGTAATAGCGAGGTCATTCACGATCTACCACATCAAAAAAGGAAAAAATTACTTTGAAGCATCTGAAAAAGATCAGGTGTGGATCCCCAAAGAAAAGTGGCAGAATTACAGCGAAAAAATAGAAAAAGCAGTTGATGATACAAGAGGATATGTTCTTACTTTTCCTTCTGGCGAGGTAGCACCGGGATTCTTTCACTCAACGTGCGGTGGAAAAACAGAGAACGCAATTGAACTCTGGGGAGGAGATGAAAATCTCAAATTCATAGTATCTGTAAAATGCTCAAAATGCTATGATTCTCCGTATTTTTTCTGGCGTGAGAGAATAAAAAAAGAAGAAATAATGAGGGTAAGCAGAGAGATAAACGATGTAATAACCCAAAAAATACTCTCTCTCTCTTATGATATATTTGCAGAATACACAGATACAGGAAGAGTGAAAAAACTTTTTCTGCCTTACGGCGTCTTCTTAACTTACTATGATATGAGGAACAAACTGAATTTGAAAAGCAATTTTTTCAAGTTTGAGTTTGACGGAGAATATTTCACATTTTATGGGAGAGGAAATGGACACGGGGTTGGATTATGTCAGTGGGGAGCGAAAAAACTCGCCGAAGAAGGACTAAAATGGGACGAAATTTTAAAATTCTACTTTCCACTCCTAAAAATCAAAAAAATATACTGAAAAGAATACAAAAAACAATAAATAACAAAACGAGAAAATATAAGTTAAAATTTTTGTTATGTCATCTTTCAGAAAATACCTTCCAGATGAAAAAGAAAAGTTTGAAATAAAAAAAGAAGTAAAAGAGAGAATAATGAGGGATATTTTCTACTACACAAGGGAAGATGATTCATATATGAGAAGATTGCTTAACGAGACAATCTCAGCCGAAATAGAAAGGTGGAAAAATGAAAGAGAGTTCCCTCTATCTTCTTTCTACATCAAATACTTCAAGAAAGTAAGACAAAAACTTTCAAAGATTTCAGATAACGAAAGAAAATATCTGCTATCTCAAATAGTGGAAACATATATGGATGAAATTCAGGGGCATTTTTCACCACTTATATACAACCTCGCAACAAAAGTCGTTCCACAAGCGCTTTCTTTCATGCTAACAGGATTATCTCTACCTAACATACTTATAAGATTGATTGAACTCAATCTGCCTTCAATTGATACTCACCTTATAATTGATGGAAACAGAGAGAAGATAGCAAAATTAGCGAAAAAGGGAACTATAATGCTTGTTCCAACGCATGTGAGCCACATGGATTCACCAATAATTGGTTATGTTGTATACAAACTCGGTCTTCCCCCTTTCCTTTACGGCGCGGGACTTAACCTTTTCTCAAATCCAATACTTGGATTCTTCATGAGAAATCTCGGCGCATACAAAGTTGATAGAAAAAGAAAGCACGAACTTTATCTTGATACCCTCAAAGAATATGTATGCGCAACCCTTGAAAGAGAATATGACCACATATTCTTTCCAGAAGGAACAAGGTCAAGAACAGGAACTTCCCCAGAAAAACTCAAGATGGGAATACTTGGGTGTGGATTGAAATCATTTATAAACAATCTCCAGATGAAAAAAGAGAGACCAAATATATACATCGTTCCAGCTACATTCACCTATCACCTCGTCCTTGAAGCCGAAAGTTTAATAAAGCAGTACCTTGAAGACACAACAAAAGAGGACTGGGTTTCTTATTCGGACGAAGCTTTCAAAATTCCAAGAGTAGTTGATTTTATAAAAAGGATAGTTGAGATGGATATAAAAGTTTTTGTAAGGTTATCGGACGCTTTTGACCCATTCGGAAACTATGTTGATGATGAAGGAAACTCACTTGACCCCTCGGGAAGACCGATAGACCCGAAAAAATATGTGATAAAAGATGGGAATATAGTTCATGACAGACAGAGAGATGCAGAATACACAAAAGAACTCGCATCAAAAATACTCAAAACATATAGAAAAGATAATATGGTGCTCTCTACAAATCTCTCATGCTTTACCATATTTCACCTCGGAATGAAAAAAGTTGAGGAAGACGACGAAATAAGAGCCATCTCTCTTATGGAAGGTTTAGAGATAGATATGAAGGAAACCCTAAAATACCTTGAAATAGCTAAAGAAAAATTCATAGAGCTTGAAAAGGAAGATAAAATAAGAGTTATAGATAGAGTGAAAATAAAGACAGCAGGGAACATTATTGACACCGCATACAGGGTTTTCTCAAAATACCACAAAATTCCCCCATTCACTATTTCAAAAAACAAGATAAAAATTCTCAATCCCCCACTGCTATACTATTACAGAAACAGATTGAAAGATTACATCTCTTTTGATTAAAACTGTGTTTTTGATTTCAGGCAAGAGAGCTTAATTTCTTGCTCATCTCCTCAGAAAGAACCTTTGCTTCAACTGCCATGTTCTTTTCAAGATAGTCCTTCATATACTTTTCAATAATCTTATTTACAAGCGGATTTAACGAGATCTTCAACTCACCTTCTATTATTCTTCTTGTTTTATTTTTCCCTTCTGGAAGGAGTTTTATTCTCCCTTTGAAATGTATCTTACCTTCAAAAAACACAGGAACCATTTCAAACTCATATTCTTTTTTATCTGGATAGTATTTTGTTATCTCATACCACTTGAGCATATCTGGCTTCACCGCCTTTTTCACAACATCGGGTATTTCAGCTTCTCCTTCGTAAAGAACTTTCCTATATATATAACCCCCTTCGTTTCTCTGCTCTACAACCTCCCTTTTCTTAACATTAGGGAGCTTTCTCACGACATTATCTATAACCTCAATATCGCTCCAAAGGATGTCAAACTTATCAACAGGGACATCAAAGATATGCTCCATCTTAACTTTCATTTTCTTTCTGATATACCGGCAAAGGGTGATTGAAACCCAGAGCCGGAATAAAAAAATTATAACAAATCAAGTATAAAAAATCTAACCAACTTCCCTTTTTAAAAAGTGTTCTTTTTTCTTTACGAGAACCGACCTTTTATATTCTATCACGACTTCTCCGTTCTGATTTACTCCTACTGTTCTGAAAGTGACAATTCCCGCCTCAGGTCTTGAGCGTGACTCTCTTTTTTCAATAACTTCTGAGAAAGCGAAAATTGTATCTCCGGGATAGACGGGCTTTAAAAATTTGACATCTGTGTATCCCAAAAGTGCGAGGGCTTGCTCGCTTAAATCTTCAACGCTCATGCCCAAAACTGTGTTGAAAACCAAAAGATGATTTATTATGCTCTTTTCATAACCCATCTTCTTCGCCCATTCATCGTTAAAATATACGGGATTATAATTCATTGTGAGAGTGGTGAAAATTATGTTATCAGCTTCTGTAAACGTTCTTCCCCAGTGATGATAATATCTTTCGCCTAACTCAAAATCCTCAAAAAATCTCCCCCTTACTATCTTTTTTACCTTCTTACCATCTCTTTCTATTTCAATAATCTCCTTTGATTCAAGTTTTTTCATAGTTTTTATAGATAAAGAAAAAGAAAAATTTTTGAGTTTTTCAGAAATATTGACTTGACTGTAATGTGATTTTATAGGTTCAGGGCAAAGATTATGTTTTTGATTTTATCTTTCTCCACGCCTGTTCAAGCTCTTCTATATATGAAATAATCTTCTCAAAGAGTTTTTCATCTTTTGATATATCTGCTTCAACTATTTTTTTTGTGATAAAAAGATATGATGTTATAAGATATTTTCCGACCTCGTTAGGTTCTGTTATAGCGATCAGAGTATCAAAAATTCGCATAGCCCGAGAGACGCCCTCATACTTTAACTCATAATCTTTGTTTCTTATACCTTCTATTGCCTTTTTCAAAGATGCTTTTGCAAGGTCATAACACATAAGAAGAAGAGAAACAGGGTCAGCAGTCCTCAAAGAACTCTCAAAAAAACTATCAAAACCTTTCCCTTGAACCTTCTGAAAACCTCCTGATTGAATCTCTGCTGATATATCAGCTTTTTGAGCATCAGATGACTCTACACTTTTTTCTTCTTCTGATTCAAACTCTATTTTCCTTGAAACCAAATCGTCTATTATCTTTTTTGATGACATAAAATTAAACCAAAACAACTTAAAGCAATCGGAAATATTTTTTCAGAATAAATCCAATCAGTATATCAAAAACCTCGTTCATTCTCTGAATGACACTGGTAATCTCTTTTGGTGGGAAAACCTTTACCGCTTTGCCACTTTGAACATCTACAACCTTAACAACAGGGATATTTCCTTCTCTATCAAACGCAAGATATATGCCGAGGTTTTTTATCTTTGAGTTTATGCTCTCTATGATCTTCTGCATTTCTTCAACTGTCATTTCAGCTTTTTGAGATACAACGCGGTTCTGCATCTCTTTGAGTTCATTTACTGTATTTTTAACATTTTCGGGTAAAGATTTCAATAAGGTTCCGGGAAAGTTTTCATACTCCGCGCCTATTTTTTTGACATCCATGCCACTTAAACCTCCTTTTTGTCCTCTAATATAAGTTAGTAATCGGAAAAAATAGAAAGTAATTTAATATGTTATTGATAAATTTTAATCTGATTCAAGTTTAAACATCAGGTTATGAAGAAAACATGATTTCCAGATGAGACCGAAATTTTTCTGGCTGTGTACAGGTCGCCATCTACTGTAAATCCAATCTCTTTTTCTGATTCAATGTCAATTTTTACCGCAAGTTCGTTCAGAGATTCTTTGGGAAGAACTCCGAACCATATTAAAGGGAGGAAAAATCCCAATTTCATTAGTGAGCCCGAGTAAGCGAGAGCGTTGAAGTTATTGTGAGAATAAGGTGCCTTTGGGAAGTTTGAAAAATTCAGTCCAAAAGTGTGAATAGTACTTGCTCCTATAATAAAAAAATCTTTTTCTATCTCAAAATCGCATGTTTTTCCATCTGAGAGATAAACTTTGAGTTTGCATCTTTCAAAACGCAAAATGTTTTTTTGATTTTTAGGAATTTCCGATAATGCTCTGATGATAGTTTTCACTCCCCCAACAGGTCCCTGAATTTTACCACTGTAATAATCTTGCAAAAATTTATATGGGGTTATAGCTCCAAAAATTATACCTGCCAAAAAATCTTTTTCTGTTGAGATAAAAAGGACATTTCTTGGTATGACCTCTATTTCTTCGGAAGAGATGTAGGTGTGGATTTTTTTCAGGAGTTGAGGGGGATTGGGGATACGAAGCGAGGAAGCGATTGTATTCATAGTACCACCGCGAAGATGTGCGAGAAAGATTTCAGAACTTTTGCTCATCGCTCCGCTCTTTTTCAAGCTTGTGAGGAGATAAGACAGGGTTCCGTCTCCGCCGAAAACCAAAAATATATCTTTGTCCTCCACATCAAACTCTACATTTTGATCTGGAAAGAAAATGACTCTATCTGGCAAAACTTTCTCATCTTCAAGCAATCTGTAAAGGGTTATAAATTTTGAGGGACTGTAATTAGAGTTATTGCCTGCTTTTTTATTATAGACCAGAATTAATCTACTTATTTTTTTCTTTTTTTTGAGTTTTTTATAATTGTGGTACATTTTCAGTTTACGAATGTTATGATAGATTTTTGTGCGGAATCTCCTGCTCTTTGGTAAAGTTTTATAATTCTTATGTATCCGCCGGGTCTATCTTTGAACTTTGGGGTTATTTCTTCAAGAAGTTTTTTCACCGCCTTTTTGTTTTGGAGGAAGGAAAAAATATATCTTGCACTGTTTATTGATTGAGGGGATTTTGTGTTGTTGGGGTCAAATTCTTTTGCTTTCGTTATGAGTTTTTCCACAAACCTTCTGAGTTCTTTTGCCTTAGCTGTTGTGGTTTCAATTTTCCCCGATAGTATTAGGTCGCAGGCAAGTTGCCTCAAAAGCGCAAGTCGGTGAGGGGTAGGTCTTTTGAGCTTTCTCATCTTAACTCTGTGCCTCATACCAATTCCCTCCTTAAATTGCTCACTTTTCTTTTTTCTCTTCCATAATTTTCTGCTGGATCTGTTCGTCTGTCATACCGAGGTCAAGATTAGCCCTAAGGAGTGTTTCTCTTATTTCTTTGAGGGACCTTCTTCCGAGGTTAGGCAGGGCGAGCAAGTCCTTTTCTGTCTTTTTAACGAGTTCATAAACGGTATTTATGTTATGGGCTTTGAGAACCTCATAAGCTTTGCGTGGCAAGTTAAGATCTTCTATATCTCTTTTGAGAAACTCTTCAATTGTAGAAACTTTTATATCTTTCCTTTCTCTCTCGTATTTACCTCTTTCAACATAGTTTTTGAGTGCCTCAAAATGCTCTATGAGAAGGTCTATTGATTTTTCGTATGCCTCCTGCGGGGTTATAGTTCCATCTGACCATATATCTAAAACAAGTTCATCGTAATCAGCTCTTTCCTGATACATAGTTGTTCTGACCTCGTAATTCACTTTAACTATTGGATTGAAAATAGCATCTATGGGAATAGTTCCAGCAGGCAGGTCAAACATAAACTGAACTCTTTCTGCGGGAACATATCCTCTGCCTTTTGCTATGAAAAGCTCGCATCTGAACTTATACTTCGGCATAACTTCGGTTATATACTGGTCTTTATTTTCCACCTCAACGCTTCCCTGAATATCTCCCGCCCTCACTACTCTTGGGGTATCACCTTTTGTATTATCTACTTTGATCTCAGCTCTGACAAAATCTTTATCTCCGAGTATTTTCAACCTTACTCTTTTGAGGTATAGTATTATCATTGCGACATCATCTCTGACACCTTCTATGGAAGAGAATTCGTGAGGGACATCATCTATTTTCACTCCAACTATTGCAGAGCCTTCCATTGAGCTCAGGAGAACTCTTCTCAGCGAATTTCCAAGAGTATATCCGAACCCCCTCTCAAGCGGACCGATGTAAAATCTCTGATACATTCTTCTTGCATTTTCCGGGACAGTTTCATCTATTTTTGTTCCTTCTGGGAAGACAAATTCAACCATACTGGAAAATCCTCCTTGTGGTATTTTTTAAAGGTAATGAGGCGGGGAAAAAATTTGAAATTTTTCTGAAAAATTTGCACTTATATTTTTTTGTTTTAGATTTTGAGTTAGCTCAGGAGCCATACCGGGGGTGACACCCGCCTTCCCATTCCGAACAGGACCGGGAAACCCCCCCAGGGCCGATGATACTGCGTCCGCACGGGCGTGGGAAAGTAGGTCGCTCCTGGGCTTTTTTCACTATATCTTCGGGTAATAATTCCTGACACTGACCCACCGTGCGGGAACATCGTCATCTTTTAAAAAATCATCTATATTCTTTATTCCGAGAAAACCTCTATCCCAAAGATACTCTACGTGTGCTCCTACTTCATCTAATGCAAGAATAAACTGATAACCTTTCTTGTCTGGGAACATTCTCTCTGTTATCTCAACGATAGTGAGTGGTTCTTTACACATATCAAGAATTGCTCTTATTCTATTTCTGTGATGCTCCTTTATTTCGTCTATTCTTTTCACAACATCTTCAATTATTGAGTAGTGCGCTGGAAGCCCTAAACTTATCTTTCTCTTCAAAACTACCTCCCTTACTTTGTCAAGGGATTCAATATAGTGTCCCACACCTGTGTATTTCATTATACTTTCTGGGAACTGATGGGGAGTTATGTAGGGCAGTATATGGTCTCCGGTGAAAATAACATCATCAAAGATAAGACACATGTGTCCCGGGCTATGCCCTGGGGTATGAATGACCTCAAAACCATACAGTTTATCTCCATCGTGCAAAGCTCTTGTTATTTTTGCCGACCTCAAAAATTCTTTTGATGCAGTATACATAGAAACATATGTTTTTATTCCTTCTTCATCAAGTCCAGCTCGTGCGAGGAATATTTTGAGGTAGTGTCTGGCATAAATGAAAACCTCTTCAAATCTCTCAACTGCTTTTGAATCAACCTCATGAACATAAACTTCTATATTCGGATTTACATTTCTGATGAGATTTATTCCTCCAAAGTGGTCTATATGTGCGTGCGTTATAAACAAAGCTTTAATATCTTCAACTTTCACTCCGTATCTTTGAGTTATCTCCTGTGAAAACTTATTTAAAAATTTGTTGAAGTCGGTCATATAACCAAGGTCTACCAAGAACACTCCATCGTCACCAAGGACGACATAGATGCTGTTATAAAGGTAAGGGAGGGTATTTACAGAGAGGCGAACTATTTTGCGTTTTTGAGATGTTTCAAACTCTTCGGTTGGAAGTTCCTGAGTTATTCTCTCTCTTCTTTCTTCACTTTGCAATTTGCTCTTTTCTGATACCATAGATTAATTTTTACTTATTGCTCTTCAAATTTTGTTTTCTTCAAGTGTTTTCAAGTGAATGCGATTATATTGATATGAAAAAGATGTTATCGGTTGCTCTGAATTTTTCAAATCCATCTTCAACTTCTACATCATAGCTTACAAACTTTTCTTTTTCAGCAAAAACGAAAACCTTTTTATCTTTCAGAGCGTCGCAGAATTTTTTAGAAGGGAACCCATTCAGGATAAAGATTTCTTTTTCTTTTGAAATCACAGCATCAGCTCCCATAATACCTATTTCAACAGAATTTTTGAGTTGTTGCTCATCAACAAAAATTATATTTTTTTTGAATCTTTTTGCGTGATTATCTTCGGAAAGTGCGAAGAACTTTTTAGCTTCGGAGGAAATTATTATTTCGTTCAGTATAGATGAAAAACTGACAACTCCTATGAGTGAATAGGGTTTTATGATTTGAAGACCTATGTCAACAAGCTTTTTTCTTTTCTGCTCAATTTCATCTATAAGAGAAGCAATAAAATCTTTCAGGTTTTGTAAATCTTTATTACTTTCAAGAAAGATTTTTATCTTTTCAGCGTAGGAAGATATGATCACCATTGATGGTCTTAGTTTTTTCATCTCACCTATGAGTTTTAAAATATGTTCTTTATCTGGGTTCTGAGATGAGATGAAGTCGTATATTTTGCGTAGTGATTTTATAGCGAGCGTTGTCGCGCCATCTTCTCTATTACGTCTTATATCGTCAAACAAAAAACCTATCTCCCAAACCTGTAATTTATTATGATTCTGCATATTTCTGGGGTAATCGTAGGGTCACCGGTTTTCAGGTTAGCTCTCCACATAAGAGAAGTTCCTGTGGAGTTAAAAGGGAAAAATCCAGCATTAGGAATAACTTCAACCCACGAAAGTCCGCCGTTATTTGTTAGCTGAAAAGATACATTGCAACCGACTTTATCACAATTTATATCTTGAGTTTCACAATATGATACACTTATTGATGCATCTTTTATAGATGACTTCAAATCTGGCGTTAGATTGGTAGATTGAGCTTTACCTTCGGAAAGGTATAAAGTTTTTCCTCTTGCAAACCTGATAATCTTTGCTTTTCCGTCTCCATCATATACCACAGCTAAATCACCGAAAACAGAGCCATTTTTAACTTTCAAACTTGCAGAGTAAACTTCCCTTGGTCTATCTATATATGTATTATCTGCGAGAGATAAACTGGTATCTCTGAAAACGAGGTCAAAGTATCCAAAGTTTTTAACTCCTATCGCATTCTGAACCGGAAGAGCTCCAATTTGAGCAATCCTGCTGAATATGAGCTGGCTCACATCGTAGTATATAAGACCAGAAATTCCCTCAGCAACAGCTAAGTATTTTCCAAAATAAATACTACCCCACACAGCAGAAGATACAAGATTATCTAAAAGCAAAGTTATGTTTGGTCCCTCAGAAATTCGCAAAACTATAACTCTTGAATCTCTTGAAGAGACAAAAAGAGTATCTCCGGATATATCTATATCGTAAAATGAAATGCCGGATTTTTCATACTTGAAGATTTTATCTGGCGTGAGGTCTGCAATCTGAGAGAGAGGAACAAGAAAGAGAGCGCTTTCACCAGCCACAATAGCAGTATCACCCCAACCTAAAATCTTCCGAACCCTAACTCCGGATTTCAGGGAAGAAAGGTCAATTTCTTTTATCGGGTCCGTAGGAGGAAAATCAAAAAACTTTATTTTAGAACCATCGCCTACAATAAGCTTTGTTCCCCAAACGAGCAGAGAAGATAAATCGCTCCCGGAAACGCCTGTGATACTTGAAGGAGTAAATGGGTCAGAAATGGTGAAAAATTTTGCTCTATCTCCACCAGCAGTAGAAGCAATAAATCCATCACAAGATGCGTAAGCTGAACCAGTATCAAGGACTGAAACTTCATATGGTTTTTCGTATGGTTCAGCAATCTTGTATATGTACAGCCCCGAGTTAATATCACCTGCTAATAATCTATCACCGTAAACGAAAGAAGATAGAGTTCCTCCTCTCCTCAGGTCGTAGACAACCGATGGATTTGAAGGGTCTCTGACATCAATGAACTTTATACCCTGATTATCTGATATGATAAGTATATTGCCCCACACATCTATATCGTTTATTGGTATTCCGGAGGAAACGGTAAAAGATGCGATCTGTTTTGTTTTTTTAGGATTCAGAGAATCAAAGATATATATGCCCCCGTTATTTGTTCCGACGACAACATAGGGGAAGAAAAACTTTACCGACTGTGCGGATTCTCCTGAAGAAAGAAAATCTGAAACAGAAGTGAGCTGAGACGGAGCAGACGGGTTTTGTACAGATAAGATTCTCAGACCTCCTCTGCCTTCTGCAACAGCAACAAGATTACCAAAAACATCTATGTCTTGCGATGAAACGCCAGAAGCGTTTGAAGATGGCATAATTCCCCCTACCCTTTCAAATGCCACAGAGTGAGTTGAGGTTGTCTGGTCTCTCCTCACTTTCACAAGAACTACTCCCTGATTACCTGCCGATATGATAAGATATTTACCCCATACCCTTATATTGTTCGCCTGATTTGGAGATATTGATAGGTCAGAAGATAAATCAACAGAACCTATCTGTTTTATATTCCTCACATTTGATATATCGTATGCAAAAATTTTAGAGTTTGTGAGAACAAAAAGGACATCATGCCACAGAGAGAGAGAGATTGCAGAGGTCAATCCCAATTGAGCAACGACACCTGGTGCAGAAGGAGAAGAAATATCTATCACCTTTACACCTGAATTAGCATCAATTATAAAAGCGGTTTTATCTCTTACATCTATATCACGGGTTCCTGCACCTTGTGTATCAACTGACCCTTCAGATGATGGAGAATCTCTTTTGAGTGTGAGTTTTCCATTACCCCAAGAAGCGGTCGTCTCATTGCTATCCATCTTATCTTGATTGTCAAACTCCTCAATATATTTTCCTGATACTTCGCATTCGGTTTTAATTACCTCAGATGTGTTCCCAGCCAAATCTCTTCCACAGACGAAGACAAAGGATGGAATATCTATCACTATATTTGTCACAGGAGCGGTTCCAGATAAGACATCGGGAGAGTTAGGATCACAAGAGGGGAGGGAGCACCCTGGCAAATCTTTTTCACAGATTTTCCAGAAAACCTTCACTTTTTCCTCATCTGCTTTTATTGTAGCTGATATTGGACCAGAATCTGAGAAACAGTTCGCAGGTTCAAAAAACACTCTTGGGGGTGTCTTATCTATTATAAAATCTGCTCTTCTCTGTTCATCTGCCAATCCCCCCTTATAAGCTCTGAAAGTAATTATATTTTTCCCTTCTTTCTCTAAAACTATTTTGCATGGTGAGGGACAATCAGTAGAGGTATAAGTAGAGCTATCGGGGTAGCTCACCGTGTAGCTTATGAGAGCATCATCTGGAATAGAGAATATCTGAACTTCAAGGGGTATCTGTGAGCTTCCGAAAACACCACCGGGAGGGATAGCATAGGCAAAAGGTCTATCTCCTATGAGAACTATGAGGGTTCTGATGTTCTCCTTATTTCCAGCAAGGTCTTTTGAGAAGAACTTTACTATTGTGTGTGTCTTTACAGGAACTTGCCCGGAATTTTTAGCTCTGAAAGTATTTCCTCCTGCCTCAAATGACTTTTCAACTTCATCCGAAGGGTCAAAACCATCAACAGACCAAAAAACATCAATAGAAGGAGATTTATCGTCATTCCCTATTAAACTCAGTGTAACGGCGTTTTTACATCTTACCACATCTGGGACTTTCTTATCGCAACCTTTTTCACATTTGCAGGTTTCTGTCCCGAGAACTATTGTTTCTGGTGGAGATTTATCTATAAAATATTCTTCGGTTCTGATATCTGATTTGAGACCGAGCACTTTATCTTCTGCATATACTTGAAGTTTTATATCGTTTTTGACGTCTATTATAAATCCGTTCTCTTCTTTTTTCCCTTTCTCAACTGGATTACTTCCATCTAGTGTGTAATAGAGGAAGCATGGTTTATTGCATCCGACGGCTACTGTTATATCTTTTGAGTAGAAACCTCCTCTGGGGTTCACAGTTATGAATGGTTTGAGAATAATTTTATATCTTCTTGACTCTAAAATTTCTTCTCCATCTTTGCTTTTTGCGAGAATTTTTATGTGAAACACACCTTCTGTTGCCCCTTCGGTAAATTCAGGAGTCGCAGGTATTGTCACGGAATTATCAGCAGAGACCTTGACTCTTTTTACATATTCTCTTTCGCATGGTTTTGGGTTGTCTTTCTCTCTTACAGTATAGCACAGCTCTGCATCTTTTCCTCTGACCCTGACACTAATGTAAAGCGTACTGTACTCGGGATAAACTCCTTCTTGGGGAGAAATTTCAAGAAAGAAATTTTTTTGAGCATTTTGTTTGTTTTTATTACATGAAGGCGAAAAGAACAGAAAAAGCATAAAAGCAGAAAGGTTAAAGAAAATGAAGAGTGTTTTCATATCAACTCTTTTCATATCAAAAATAAAAGATAACGAGTTGGCAGAGCACTTGAACTTTTTCTGCAATAATTTTCACTCACAGCTAACAGAAATTTCAATCTGATGGGAAATGGATTATCATCTATATGGGTAGTTCTCAATCAGTCCAGTAAGCGCAACACCTTTCCATATTGTGCGGAACAAAAGGGCATTATCTGTAAGAACTTCTCCTTTCTTATTTTTCACAACTCCTCCTTTCCCCTTATATAACCTTATAACTCCTGAAAATGTAGGGTCTGGCAAAAGTAGGTATATGAGGTCTATAACATCGTCTCTATCTCCTGAATAAAGTCCTGTTTCACATATTATTCCACCGGGACCTATGGAGTTTGCAGGGTCAACTTTTCCGTCTGGCCAGTAGTGTTCAACATCCATAACGTCAAATTTATTGTTTCCGATCACATTACTTCCACCTGTTCCTCTTTTACCGTTCAAAATTCCGTAATCATCGTCCCACGGTTCGGTTATATCACCTTTGTCTGGGATTTTATTGCCGTTTTTATCTTTCCAATCAAAGAGCATATTACCTTCTGTTCCGAAATCATTATCTTCAACGGTGGAGTTCACAAAGTTTTTGCAGTCGCGAGGAGAAGAAGGGGTAATACCTTGCTCATACTCACTGTATGCTTTATAAGCTTCTGCGTTAGCACACTTTCCATTATCATTTGTATCAAAACCATCTTGATTGTTTGAACTTGGGTTAAAATCATCTTTATCTGGGTCTGAATTTGAAAATGGATGAAAACTATCATACTCCCATGAAAATTTACCATCGTAGCCAGTATCTTTAAACGGTTCTGTATCTCTCTGAACAATAATTGATTTTGTATTTGGGTCCCACAGAGGCAACATATCTCGCAGTGGAGTTGGATTTATGAAAAACTCCCACAATCTGACTTCTGGGAAAGAAATTCCCTGAGAGCAGAGCAAATCACGCAGAGCTTCGTTTGTGCTTCCCACAATTTTTCCTATATCAAGTATTCCGCCTTTGACATTATCAGCCAAAATCTGAAACAACTTTCTCTCAAACAAAATGGTGTACACGGTTTGCCCGATATTCCCGGAAAAAGCTAATTTTATTCCATTAGAATTAAAGAGCTGAACTTTTTCTGTTCCTATCATCTCTCCTATGTCGTATCTATTGTTTCCTTCTCCTTCATCAGGCGAGGTCCAGGCATCATTCCATTTTCCATTTCTGTTTAAATCAAGGTATGGTTCTCCATTATCGTATTTGCCATTGCCATTTATATCTGCGAATGGTTCAGCAGGGTCGCCCGGGCAGATATTATCTTTCCCGCAATCCCAGTATCTTATTATATCATCTGATTGGTCGTCTGTTTCTGCCCTGAGCGAGTCAAGCATTCTTTGTAGATTGATAAGACCGTTATAGATTGATGATTGAGCGCTTTTCAACCGCTCCCCTGCCTCAGAAGATAAACTCAAAAAAGCGGGATTACTCATAAGCTGTTCTATAAAAATATATGATACAGAGTTGAATATGCTCACTCTTTCACCACTTGAAACCCTCGTTATAACCTGCTCCGGCAAACTTAAAATAAATTCCAGCGAACCATTATAAGCTAAAAGAACATCAAATACACCTGATACAAACTCAACAAGCGAAGTAAGAAAATATAGGTCTGTTATATCGTGCTCTCCACTGAGATCCACAGAGACATTTTCAACTTGTTCAGTTTCCAGATAATCTTTTATAACATATACGAAAACTCTCTTTACCCTGAAAGAGAAGTCAGGAGGTATTGAACCTGAATTTATAACGCCTTCAAGAACTCTCTGCGCAGGTTTAACTGCTCCATCTACAAGCAACCGAATATCGGTTGGAGTCAATTTACCTAAAAAAAGGTCTGTGATAAGCTGGTTGAGTTGAGAGAGTATGTATATTACTTTTCCAAGAGTAAGAGCATATACCACTTCAACATCGCAGGCGTTCTCTCCATAAACATATTTTTCAAGAGCAATAACAGATTTCAAAACCTTGTCAATGTTCTGCTGTGTCTGCGCATATTCTGCTCCTATTATTATAATGTCGTTTTTGTAGATATCTACCGCAGATTGAACTTCTTGACTTCTCTGGACTTCACTTTTGACTACAGAAATTTTCAGCTTTCTTGTTTCTAATTTTTTATCTTCACTTGAAGAAATGACGCTGAAATCAATTTCTTTTCCTCCTTCTGAACAGAAAAGCAGATTCACATAGGGAGAAGTAGATAAAACAGTATCTCCCATTTTCCACTCAAAAACACAATCTGAGCAATCTTTTAGCTTACCTTCATATTTTATCAGAAAGCTCTGTCCTACCTTTACCTCAACCGAATCAGCAACAGATACCGTTTCTGGTTTTTCTTTGTTTGGATTTTTAACAACTTGAAAAGGTTTTTCCGAGTTTTTATTATTACTGCAAAAGATAAAGAAAAAAGATAGAGAAAAAAAAGAGATTATAAGCCACTTTAAATAAAGCTTTTTCATACTATAAATTTTAGTTATAGGTGAAATTTGAAATAGTTTTCTAAAATAAAGCGAATTTTAAAATTAATCTTTTGGAAATCAGTTCAAACAAGAGGAGTTTCAGGGAAGAAGGTATGATTATACTGATTTCGCTAGAGAGGCAGAAACTTTATGTAATTGATGGAGATAAAATCATAAAAGAGTACCCGGTATCTACTTCAAAGTATGGGAAAGGGAATGATAAAGATTCAGAGAAAACTCCGACAGGAATTCACAGGATATACAAGAAAATAGGAGAAGGTATGCCTCCCGATACTTACTTTATTGGAAGAGTACCTTACACAAAGGAAGAAGCAGAAAAAAAATTCGGAGAGCTAAAAGATAAAATAACCGCAAGAATAATATGGCTTGAAGGGTGCGAAGAAGGAATAAACAAGGGTAAAAACGAAGAAGGAAAAATCGTAGATACAAAAGAAAGATACATTTACATACATGGAACGCCAGAAGACATATCTTCACCATCTTCAAGGGGGTGCATAAGAATGAGAAATGAAGATATTATTGAGCTTTTTGATATGGTCAGGGAAAACGACCTTGTGCTGATATTCTGAGCAGAAAAAAATCTCATATCAGTGAAAGTTTTTCTTTAACTCAGAGATTTGAACCTTATAGATTTTTCTTATCTGCATAAGGATGTTATCGTATAGACCTTCTTTGAAGTCAGGGAATGTCCACGGAAAAGGCAGAAATTTTCCTTTTTCATATCGTAGCACAAGGTCTGCCCAAACACCATCAGAAAGGTATATTTTACATCCCCCCGGCTTACATGTAGCCAAAACAACCTTGTAGAAATCAATATATCCCGGGTCTAAATTCACCTTTCTTCTGCCAGATTCATCTGATAGTTTATCTTCAATCTCAACACATTTTATTTTAATTTGAGTGAGCTTATCTGGTTTCATAAGTTTTTCAAAAGAGAAGAAAACTCTCCTTATGTTATCTCCCATTTCATCTTTGTAGTAATCTGTGATGGTAAATGGTATGGATTCGCTTTCAAAATCAAAATCACCGAAGTTTTTCTGGATTTCCTTCCTCGCAGAATTGAGTTTTTCTTCATCTGAAAACAGAACAGCAACAAAGAACTTGACAAAATCAGGTTCTTTCGGATGAGCCATACCTCAAATTTGCAACAACTTTTCTCAAAACTTCTTTTTTTATACCTATTTTCTCCACAAAATTTTCAAGTTCAAAAATACTATCTAATTTTATGCTTTTTGAGACCCCATCTTTTATGAGATGGACAAAGTTATCTCTAATATAAATCAATTTGTCTTTGAATAGTTTGACAACTATCAGGTGGTTCATCATTTCAAACTCAAATGTTTTTTCCCACGCAGAAAGAAAATCATCAAAACTGGTTTTTTCAAGTTTAACGGAATATCTGAATTTTCTGTGTCCGTTTTCAAAAACAGTGAAAGCATCTATTCTTTTACCATCATCACTCCACAAAAATTCAAGCTCTCCCTGAACGGTCTTCACTCTGACTTTACTTTGAGATACATCAACGGGGAAAAATATTGAAAAACCGATGTCACCGAGATATAGTTTATCTCCGAATTGAGTTATGACGACACAGTGGGAAGATGGGGCATATGTTCTATCAGCAAGGGCAATCCATGAGTTGAAACCCAGAGAATCAAGAACTCTTTTGAGAAAATATGTTAGAGGGAAACAGGTTCCTCCCGTCCCAAATTCAAGGTATCCCCTCATTACATCAAAGGGACTTGCGAACCTTTCTTTTATGTAGTTATGTTTTGTAAGGTTTTCGTATGGTATATGGGAGAACGCATTAAAAACTTTTTTCAAAAGCTCAAGTTCTCCATCTTTATTCCACTCTTTAACAAAGTGAGAGAAAAAAAGCTCAATTCCTTTTTCTTCGTCTCGGAATATCACAACGAAAAATTAATTATTTTTTTGAGGGACGGAAAAAAATTAAATTTACGGAGCTAAAATTGCTGGTCAACATTGAAAAAACTTTCTGCTTTTCTCATCTGTAAAGCTTCAAGGATATGTTCTGGCTTTATTTTATCACTGTGGTCCAAATCGGCTATTGTGAGAGCCATTTTGAGAACTCTGAAAACTGCTCTTGCAGAAAGAGAAAACTTCAAAATAGCGTTTTTCATTATCTCCTCACATTTTGAGTCAAGCTTGAAAAACTCATTTTGCAAAGATGGGGGAATCTCAGAATTCAAGAAGAAACCGAAGTTCTTAAACCTTCTCATCTGTATTTCACGGACTTCCGCAACAATATCTCTTAATTTCTCTGTCTCTGATGTATGAGTTTTCTTATTTGACAAAATATCTTCTGGTCCAAGAGCTGGGACTTCAAGATACATATCAAATCTATCAAGGAGAGGGCCTGATATTTTTGAAATATACTTTTTGATTTGTGCGAAGGTACATCTGCATTCTTTTTTGGGGTTTTTGAAATTACCGCACGGGCAAGGGTTCATAGCAGAAATAAGCTGGAAACTTGCAGGAAATGAAACAGTTCTTTGAGCGCGAGAAATAGTAACTTTCTTTTCTTCTATGGGTGTTCTCAGTGATTCAAGTGTCTGCCGTCTGAATTCTGGGAGTTCATCAAGGAAAAGAATTCCTCTATGAGCTAGGGAAACCTCTCCGGGTTTTGGAATAGAACCCCCGCCTATCATTGCGACATCTGATATTGTATAGTGTGGGGAACGGAAAGGTCTTACTCTGTGTTCTCTTTTCACTCCCGCAACCGAGTATATTTTCATAACTTCTATCTCCTCATCGTCGGTAAGAGTTGGGAGGATTGAGAGGATGGATTTTGCGAGAAGCGTTTTTCCTGCACCCGGAGGTCCTATCATGATAACGTTGTGTCCACCGCACGCTGAAATCAAAAGCGCCCTTTTTATAAAGTCATGACCTCTTATATCGTCAAATGTCACATCAAAAGCTCTGGGGGGAACTTCTGAAAAGTTCCTGCTCTTCACCTCATCAAGATGTCCCGAACCGTTAAGGAAATTCACAAGATTTTTGAGGTGGTCTACATAAAAACCTTTCACGCCTATATACTCTACCTCTGAATTCTCCTTTGAGATTATAAGCTCTACCGATTTTTCTTTGGCTAAAACCGCAATAGGTATAACACCATTTACACCCTTGACAAATCCATCAAGAGATAGCTCTCCAATAAAAATAAACTTTTTAGGTAAATATAGCTTTTTCTCGGAAGCTAAAATTCCTATGGCTATTGGGAGGTCATAAATTGACCCTTCTTTCTTTATATCCGCTGGTGCAAGATTGACAGTTATTCTTTTCAGAGGGAAGTCAAATCCAGAATTTTTTATAGCGCTTTTTACCCTGTCTCTGCTTTCCTTCACAGCAGAGTCGGGAAGCCCCACAATATTGAAAGAAGGTATGCCGGGAGATATATCCACTTCTACTTCAACCTCGTATGCATCTATTCCAAAGACACCAGCAGAAAAAACCTTTGAAACCATAACAAAAATTTTAGCTCAAAAAATGATTTATCAAAAATGATACCAAATTTGCGAGAATAAAATTTTTCTTTATGCCAAGAGTTTCTGGAACAAGAGATATTTTCGGAGAAGAGATTAGAAAAATCAACTTTTTAGAAAGCAAAGCTCGTGAATTTTTCTCAAAACTCGGATTTGAAGAGATAAGAACTCCAATTTTAGAGTACTCAGAGATATTTCAAAAATCGCTCGGTGAAGGTTCAGAAATCATAATGCACCAGATGTATGTTTTTGAAGATAAAGATGGAAAAGAAGTTGCACTGAGACCAGAAGGAACAGCACCATCTGTGAGATTCTACATAGAAAACCTGATGAACAAAAAACCAAGAGCAAAACTACTTTATATAGGTCCCATGTTCAGAAGAGAACGCCCACAAAGAGGAAGATTCAGACAGTTCCATCAGATAGGATGCGAAATGTTCGGATTTGACTCTCCCGAAAGTGATTTTTACCTCATCTCTGTCCTGAGCTTTTTCCTAAAAGAGGTAGGAGTAGAACACAAGATTGATATAAACTCGGTCGGATGTCCAATCTGCAGACCAAAATATTCGCAAAAACTCAAAGAGTTCTTCTCAAATAAACCACTCTGCCCAGATTGTCAGGTAAGGTTGAAAATAAATCCTCTGAGAATTCTTGACTGCAAAAAAGACATACAAATAGTAAAGGAAGCACCAGATATAAGAGAGTTTCTGTGCGAAAAATGTAGTTCATCACTCAAAAACGTTGTTGATAACCTCAAAAAATACAACATAAAATTTGAAGAAAATCCGAAAATAGTCAGAGGACTTGAATATTACACAGGAGTTGTTTTTGAAGTTTTCTTTCCAGAAGATAATCTGGCAATAGCAGCAGGAGGAAGATACGACCTCCTCGTTGAATCTATGGGAGGAAATCCAACTCCCGCTCTTGGATTCGCAATAGGAACTGAAAGATTAGCAAATATACTTATGAAAAAAATAAAAGAAGAAGAAAAGAGAGACGGAGTATTTATATGCTATACACAAGAAGGAAAAGAAAAAGCATTTGAGTTCTTCACAAAGACAATATCTGACCTGAAAAAATTTGAGAACATTCAAAAAGAAGGAAATGAAAAAATTCTCTACGAACTAATCAACGAAATAAAAAGCGGAAGAATAGATATAAGTGTTGAAGGACAGAAGAGCTTGAAATCTCAAATAAGATACGCTGACTCTCAAAATTTCAAATTCATTATCATCTTCGGAAAAGAAGAAGTTATGAATAACTCTTTCTCACTTAAAAAACTTGAAAGCTCAGAACAAATAATGATTAGCATAAAAGAATTCATAAAATCATAAAAATTCTCTCTATCTGTGGCTTTTCCCTTGCCCAATTCTTGAATCAAAAATTACCTTATTTCGCTTTGAAGGATTTTATTTTTTTTAAGAATTCATCTGGGTTTTCTGCTGAGAAAATAGCTTTCTTTATTTTCCTCAGCTTCCTTATATCATCTATTTTGGAAAGCAGTTTTTTCAGCTCATTTAACTTGCTCTTTCTAAACTGCCCATTTCCAAACTTCAACTCAAAATCAAGTAAAATCGCTTCCTTCAATCCTTCTACCTTACCTTTTAACCTACCGCTCTTTTCTCCCTCTTCAAATCCAATCTTATAAAGTGTTGTCTTCTCAACTGGTATTTCTACCTTCGGTATCATCTCTCTTGATAACTTTATTTTAAGCATGTCTGAAAGCAAAATCAAGTTTTTCATAACCTCTTTCCTCTCTTCTTCATCTCTTGAAAGAACTTTTATCCTCTCTTTTATAAGCTCTAAATCCCTCTTTTCTCTTGCTGAAACTATGCCAAGTATCACAAAATAAGGGTTATGGCTTTCTAAAAACCTTCTCAATCCGAGCTTTCTCATGTCTATGACTTTGAACCTGTGAAGAGTGCTTTTATCTTTGAATTGAGGTTTGGGTGGATTTCCTTTCCCGAACCATAAAACAAACTGCTCTGGCTCTTTTTTGTATTTTGCTTTTATAGCTATCTTGTAAAGGAGCATTTTCTCCGGAAGAAGTTTATCAGATTGGTTCTGGATTTCAAAGTGTAGTATGTGCGAGCGATTTTTTGTCTTGATAGATAAAAGTAAGTCAGCTCTGAGCTGTTTTACGAACCGGAGTTCTTCTGGGAGGAGAGAGATTTTCTGGGGTTTTTGATTTGAGACGAGCTTTATGATTTCTGGGATTGATTTCTGGAAAATCTCTTTGAAAACAGGGTCAAGACGAGCGATTTTCTTTTTTGACACAAGAAAAGTTTAAAATTTCATATAAAAAGCGGAGCGAGGACGAGTGTTACAGTAGATAGGAGTTTGATAAGCACATGCAAAGAAGGACCGGCGGTATCTTTCAAGGGGTCTCCTACGGTATCGCCGACAACCGCTGCCTTATGCTGTTCAGTTCTCTTCTGTCCAGCGGATTCTATTGATTTTTTAGCGTTATCCCACGCTGCTCCGCCGTTGTTGAAAACTGTTGCCACAAGTATCCCTGCTATGGTTCCAACCATAAGCAAAGACGCAACAGACTCAGCTCCCAATCCTACAAGTTTGAAAATAATTCCTGTAATCGTTGGGACTATAACAGGCAAAAGCCCGGGGATAATCATCTCTTTGAGAGCTCCTTTTGTCACTATATCAACACAAGTTCCATATTCTGGTTTTTCTGTTCCCTGAAGTATTCCCGGCTTTTCTCGGAACTGTCTTCTTACCTCATTTATGACATAGTATGCAGCTCTTCCTACTGCTCTTATAGCAAGTCCCGAAAAGAGAAAGACGAGCATAGCACCTATGAGAGCTGCGACAAAAACTTCTGGTTTTGATATATCTACTGCTTTAAGTTCAACTCCGTAGTTTCTCACCTCGTCTATGTATGCGCTGAAAAGCAAGAACGCAGCGAGTCCGGCAGAACCTATCGCGTAACCTTTTGTAAGCGCTTTTGTTGTGTTTCCGACCGCATCTAATTTATCTGTTATTGATCTTACCTCCGCAGGTTGATGGCTCATTTCTGCTATTCCACCAGCGTTATCTGTAATGGGTCCGAATGTATCCATCGCAAGTATAAACCCTGCGGTTGAGAGCATGCCCATCGTAGCTACTGCGGTTCCAAATAGACCAGCATCTGGAAGACCCGTCGCTCTGCCAAGATAGTAAGACGCTATTATTGCTACTCCTATGGCAATTGCCGGAAGCGCGGTGTTCTCAAATCCCACAGATAAACCTGTTATTATATTAGTTGCTGGACCGGTATAACTTGACTTCACTATCTCTTTCACTGGTCTATATCTATCTTCTGTGTAGTATTGGGTTATAAAGACGAAAGCAACAGATGTGAGAACTCCTATTACACCGCAGAGGAAGAAATTTATCCACGCTGTTGGGTAGGAAGGGTGATAGAGGAGCCAGCGGGAGGCGATGAAAAATCCTATCATAGCAAGGAAGACCGAGACGTAGTATCCTTTGTTCAGAGCACGCATAGGGTCGTCGTCGTTGCTCTTCGCTCTAACAAGCATTATGCCTATTATAGACGCTATTATACCGAATGCACGAGCAACAAGAGGGAAAAGCATAACTCCTACAACCCATGAAAGTTCGCTTCCCGCTACTTTTGAAGCCATAGCAGCTCCAAGTATCATCGCACCTATGTTTTCAGCAGCAGTTGATTCAAAAAGGTCTGCCCCTCTTCCAGCACAATCCCCAACATTATCTCCAACCTGATCTGCTATAACTGCTGGATTTCTCGGATCATCTTCCGGTATCCCGGCTTCAACTTTACCAACAAGGTCAGCTCCCACATCTGCTGCCTTTGTGTAAATTCCTCCACCAAGTTGAGCGAAAAGAGCAACAAAAGAAGCTCCGAAACCATATCCGACTATAAGAAGTGGAATCTTAATCGGGTCAGCTGTTGAAAAGAACTTCATGAGTATAAAAAGTCCGCCTATTCCGAGTAAGCTCATTGATACGACCATTATTCCCGAGACAGCTCCACCCCTCAGAGCGATTTTTAGGGCATCAGGTAAGCTTCTTCTCGCTGCCGCAGCTGCGACCCTTATATTGCTTCTTATGCTTGCCCACATTCCAACATATCCAGCTATCAGAGATGAAATTGCACCAGCTATGAAAGATAGAGCAATCCAGAAGGCAAGCTCAAGAGCAGAAGCCACAGGGTCAAACTCCTTGTGTCCCCTTATTATGCCGTATCCGACAAAAAGAAGCAATGCAAAAGGTAAAGATATAATTATTATCGTCTTGTATTGTCTTCGCAGGAAAGCTTCTGCACCTTCTTTTATAGCCAGAGAAATCGCCTGCATCTCTGGACTTCCTGCATCGTGTTTCAAAACCCATCTTGCAAGAAGAAAAGAAAAAACCACACCCCCTATGCTTACTCCCAAAACTATTGCAAGTAGTCCCCATGTCATATCAAGTTTCCTCCTTTTTCAGAAGTCTAAAAAGCTAAAATGTAGCACAATAAAAAGCGAGCCGAAAAAAATATCTTCTAAATCTAAAAAAACAGAAAAAAAATGCGAAAATTTCAATAAATTTTTTAAGATGGGAAAAAACCCAAGAGAGATAAGAGAGGAATTGGAAGAAAAAATTCTTTCCGAAATAGCCACACCGAGCTCAAAATCAAGAGGCAGAAAAATTCCCGAAGAGCCATGCGAAATAAGAACCTGCTTTCAGGTTGATAGAGATAGAATACTGCATTCAAAGTCATTCAGAAGGTTGAAGAGAAAGACACAGGTTCTGATATTGCCAAAGGGAGACCATTACAGGACTCGGCTGACACACACATTAGAAGTTATGCAGATTTCAAGAACGATAGCGAGAGCGCTCATGCTTAATGAAGACCTCGCGGAAGCCATTGCTCTTGGGCACGACCTCGGACATACCCCTTTCGGACACGCAGGAGAATTCGCTATGAGAAAAATCATTCCAGATTTCCACCACGCTAAACAATCTGTAAGAGTCGTAGAAAAAATAGAAAAAGATGGAAAAGGTTTAAACTTGACTTTTGAAGTTATAGATGGTATCCTCAAACACTCAAAAGGTATGGGGAAAATTTTTCCCGATAATCCCGAATTCATTCCGGTCACCGCCGAAGGAAAAGTTGTAAGAGTAAGCGATATTATAGCTTACCTCAATCATGATTTAGATGATGCAATAAGAGCGCAAATAATAAAACCACAGGATATCCCAAAAGAAATAACAAAGATAATAGGAGAATCATACGGCGAGAGAATAGACAGAATGGTGAAAGATGTTATAAACTCATCAAAAGAAAAAGGTGATATTTCGGTTTCTTCTGACATGCTCTGGGCTATGGAAGAACTGAGAACATTCCTCTACGAAAGAGTTTATACCTCACCTCATGTTATGAAAGAAACAGCAAAAGTTGAAAGAGTAATCCTTGACCTTTATGAATACTATATTTCACATCCGCATATTTTTGAAGAAGATAGCGAAGGATTCTTAACAGATGAAAGTTTTGAACAGAGGGTTATTGATTTTATAGCGGGTATGACAGATAGCTTCGCTATTGAGATGTGGAGCAAAAAGTTTTTACCCAAACCCTTTGACAAAATCTGATATAAGCCAAAATTCCTATTTTTCAATATCCAAAACACGAAAAGAACTAAAATAAAATAAAAGGAGGTGATTTTATCATGAATTTCAGAAGTCTGATAGGAATTCTCCTCGTGATAGGATTCATATATCTTATTGTAAAAGGGATAGAGTCAGGAACATTAGGAAAAATCAGCATCGGTTCAGAAATAATAAATGAAACAAAAGAAAAATTAGAAAACCTCAAAGAAAAAGTAGAGATAGGGAGAGCAGAAAATTTAAGTAAAAGCCAAGAAGAAGAGAAGAAGAACGAAGAACAGAATCCAGTATCAAAGATGACGGTTGCTCCTTTTTCATTTGCAGATATAGTTGAGAAAGTGAGCAAGGGTGTAGTAAATATAAGCACCACAAGAGTTGAAAGACAGGCTAACCCATTCTGGTGGTTCTTCGGTCCAGGTCCCTTTGGTGAAAGAAACCCAGGTGAAGAATTCTTCAAAAAATTCTTCGGAGAACCTGAAAGAGAAGTACCGATGACAAGCCTGGGCTCTGGATTTCTAATATCTCCTGACGGATACATAGTGACAAACTCTCATGTTGTGAAAAATGCAAAAGATATAAGTGTAAAACTATGGGATGGAAGAACTTTCAAAGGAAGAATAATAGGAATAGATGATGCTACAGATATAGCTGTGCTCAAAATAGATGGCAATAACTTTCCTTATCTGAAATTCGGTGATTCAAATGAACTAAAAGTAGGCGACTGGGTTATCGCAATAGGTAATCCATTTGGACTCGGTCACACCGTAACTGTTGGTGTTGTATCTGCAAAAGGAAGAAGTTTGGGAATAACAAGGTATGAAGATTTCATTCAGACAGACGCTGCGATAAACCCTGGGAACTCCGGCGGACCACTCATAAACATAAAAGGTGAAGTCGTAGGAATAAACACAGCAATCTTAAATCCATCTGGTATGTCTGTATATGCCGGAATAGGATTTGCAATACCTTCTTCTCTGGCAAAAAATATTGTCCCCACACTTATAGAAAAAGGCAAGATAGATAGAGCATGGCTCGGAGTTTATATCCAAGAGGTAACGCCAGAGATAGCCAAACAACTTGGTTTAAGTGAAGCAAAAGGAGCGCTTGCATCAGAAGTTATTCCCGGGTCCCCAGCAGATAAAGCAGGAATAAAAAGAGGCGATGTAATTGTTGAATTTGACGGGAAACAAATAGAAAACTACAAACAGCTCCCTCTTATGGTCTCTTTAAGTCCGATAAACAAAAAAGTAAATGTCAAAGTTGTAAGAGATGGTAAAACACTTTCGTTTGATGTGACTTTGGCAAAGATGCCAGAAGAAGAAGCACTTGCACAAAGACAACCACAACAAGAACAACAACCACAAGAAGGTGTTGAGCTAAAGCAGTTCGGATTAGTTATTCAGGATTCTCCTGATGGTCCAAGAGTCGTTGCTGTTGAACCTGGATCTCCTGCTCAAATGGCTGGAATAGCTCCCGGAGACATAATAGTTGAGGTGAACAGAAAATCTGTCAAATCTTCTGCGGAAATAGCTCAAATCCTCAAAGACCAGAAATCTGCTCTTTTCCTCATAAACAGAGGAGGAAGAACTCTCTTTGTAGCAATAAGAATAGGATAATCTGCACTCATTTTTGGAAACCAAACCTTGTTTCCCCTCTATGGTAAGAATAACCAAAAATATACCGAGGGAAGTCATAAGGGAAATAGAAGATATAATTAATGTTAGCATAGACGGAACTCCTCTGCATAAGATTGTTGAAAAAAGGGTTTTAGAGTTCAAGGAGTTGGGTATAAGCGGGCACACAAAATTTGATTTCAGACCTTTTTTAGACATTGAACTTGAAACGGGTTTATTCGGAGAACTATGCTTCTGCTTTCTCACAGCAAATTCATCAGCAGAACTCGGAATAAGAATCCAAAAACAGATAGGCGATGAAGGATTTTTCAAGCTTGAGGAAAAAGAGATAGCAGACATTTTGAAAAAAATGGGTCATAGATATCCTGAAATCAGAGCGAGATATATTGTACTTGCCCGCCAATTTGATATAGGAAAAGTTCTCAAAGAAAAAAGCGGAAAAAGAGCGAGAGAAATTGTCATAAATCTCAAAGGTCTTGGTATGAAAGAATCAAGCCACTTTCTCCGAAATATTGGCTACGATGACATAGCAATAGTAGACAGACACATATATAGATTCCTTGTAAGGCATAATTTAGTTCCTGAAAAAAACTCTATCTCTCCATCTCTTTACCTTCTGTGCGAAAAGACATTAGAAAACATATCAGCAGAACTCGGAATACCTCTTTCAGCTCTTGACCTTTTTATATTTTTCAAACAAGCAGGAAAAGTCCTGAAATGAAATAGGAAATATCACCTTATCAGATAGTATATTCTTGATATTATGTAGTTCAAGATAAATATCATAACTGTTGCAAAAACAATTGATTCTGTGGTTCTTTCTCCAACAGCTTCTGAACTTCCTCTTGCTGAAAAACCAAAGTAGCACGATGTGATTCCAATAGCTAAACCAAACGACATAGATTTTGTTATACCAAGCAGTATATCAGATATACCAACCCACGAATGAACATCTTTCAGAAACATTGAAGGGTCTATTCCGTACGCCTGAGCGGAAATTATTCCCCCTATCATACCGAGAATTATGAAGAAAAAGTAAATAAGTGGCATGCTTATCATAAGAGCGATGACTTTTGGCACCGCAACATAATGAACAGGCGAAATCCCCATAAGGTATAGAGCATCTATCTGTTCAGTGACTTTCATTGTTCCTATTTTAGAGCAGTAAGCCGAGCCGACTCTTCCTGTTATTATAAGCCCCCCAAAACCACTCGCAAGCTCTCTCGCAAAAGATAGCATAACAGATTGACCAACCAGCGTCTCCATCCTCGCAAGCGATAAAGCCCTTATTGAGTGAAGGGTAAAAACCATTCCCAAAAATACAGATGTAAGAGCTATTATCGGAAGCGACTTTACTCCCGCAAATTCTATCTCCCTCAATATCAAACTGATTCTATACGGAGGTCTGAAAATCTCTCTCAAAAGCTGGAAAGAAAAAATAAGTATTCCCACAATATCTCTTACCACTCCTAAAAAATTCATCAAATATTATTTTTCGGATTTTTACTGAGATAGCTCTTTTCTCATTTTTGCTCTCCATATATGCCCCTTTGTTTCTACCTTCTCCTTCCGAACTATAAGATACCTCAGAACGTGTTCTTCGGTTTCTAAAAACTTCCTCAGCTCCTGCTCCCCTCTTCCTGTTGATTTATACTCAATGCAAAAAAACTTTCCTCTATTGTATTTTTTGATCTTGTATGCAAGCTCTCTTTCCCCCTCAGATCTTTCGTAAATTATCTTCCCTACTTTTCTTTCAATGAAATCTCTTATTGCGTCTATTAATTCTTTCTCTTTTTTTTCTCCTAAATCGGGAGATATAACAACGGTGAATTCATAATCTTTCAACCTTTTTAATCTTCCTTTTTCCTCAATAAAGTTTTTTCCCTCTTCAATTGCTTTTTTTATTTTTTCTGATATATACTCCTCTTTTTCTCCTTCTGCTTCTTTTATTTCACGCAAAGACGAGGGTTTTTCTACTTCTTTACTTTCTTCTCCTACTCTGCTTTCTTTTGGTTCCTGACCTTCAGATTGTTCAAAATTACCCGCTTCGTTTTCACCTTTTTTCATGGCTTTTTTTATTATACAGATTTTTTCGGTTTTATGTTTTTTCAGTTTTCTTTTACTTCTGGCTTCAAAGTTATCACTATCTCCCTGCTTTCTTTTGAGGTCTTGGTATTTCTGAAAAGGAAACCGATGATAGGTATTCGTGAGAGTACAGGAACACCTTCATAAGTATAAGATTGATTTTCTATTATTATTCCTCCTATAACTGCACTTTGTCCATCTTTCACAAGAACCTTTGAGTATATTTCATTTCTTGATATGGCTGGCACTCCTCTGAAAGACCTGAATTCTGATGTTGGGAAATTTCTTGAAACTTTTGTCTCAAGGACAATTCCGTTTTCCGAGACAAACGGAGTCACCTCAAGTGCAAGAAGGGCATCTATAAATTTAGTTTCTACTACAAACTGGGTTGTTGTCTCATATGGGATTGAAACGCCTTGGAAAATCTGCGATTTTTCTCCCTCAATTGCGAGAATTTTAGGAGCTGAAAGAATTTTAGCTTCTCCCTTCTGCTCAAGGAGGTTGAGATAGTATTCTATCAATTTTGTATTTACTGATACAAACGCTCCCTGTTTATCTGAGAACTCAAAGCCACCGCTGAAATCACCTGAGCTTACTTTGAGTATGTTTCCTATTTCTCTCGCAGCTTTTCTGCTCAACTCAAATATTTTCGCTTCTATTACTATTTGCTTTGGAAGAACATCTATTGATTCTACCAGTTTTTCTATTTCTCTTATGATTTTCTCTTTGCCCTCAAGTATGATGAAATTTTCTGCTTTTATAACTTTTATTCCTTCTATCTGTGGTAAAATTTGAACAAGATTTTTCAGGTAAAATTTAGGTCTGACGATTTTCAAAGATTTCCTCTTTGGCAAAATAGCTATAAAGTTCTTTGATTCTTCAAATTCTATGTCATAGAGTTCTTCAAGCGCATGCATAAAATCATCAAAACTTCCCTTAAACCTTGATGTCACCTTCTTATCAACATCGGGAGATATAATGAAACTTTTACCTGTCGCCTGAGATATTGCAGAAAACAGAGTTTTTATATCTATCTCATAAACATCAACAAATATCTTCTGTATTGTATCGGAGTATAAATTCTGGTGATTGGAAAGATACATTATAAAAAATAAAAGTGTGATAAAAATTCTTGTGTTTATGTGAGACAACATCTTTTTGCCCCGAATCATTCATTTCATCTTCTTTTATTCTTTCGTCATTCAATCTTCTTTTTTGTAATCTTATCTACAATCTTCAAATCTTGCTCTGTTATCTTTTCCACTTTTATACCTTCTACTTCATCTCCTTCTTTCAGTATGTATGGTTTTTTATCAATCTCAATGATGACAAGCTTATTTTTTATCTCTCCGTTTTCCTCATATATTACTTTTCCGATTACTTTTACCTCTCTTTTTCCTTCTGAAACATTTTTGTTTTCGGTCAGTTTGTTTTTTTCTTTCTTCTCTTTGCTTTCTTTTTCATCTGATGAGAAAGGATCATTTTTTATTTCAAGAAGAACTCCTTTATCAAGTGGTTTAGAGATTTTTTCCTCCGCATACAGATTTCTGACCGCAAAAAATAAAAGCATAAGAAATGGGAGCGGAGAGATTTTTTTCATTCCCTTCATATAATCTGGTCACTTTGCTATAAGCTTTACTTTTTCTGACCTTACTGTTATATCTATGTCTTGTGGCAGAATTTCTTTTGCACTGCCCTTAGCTTTTTCTGTCTTAACATAAATTTGAGTTGCTATCTCTTTTTCAACATCAAACTCATACATCAGGGTTTTCTTGAATATTCTATTTGTCTTTATAACAAAAACAACATCAACCACATGTTTTCCGGGGATAGCTTCTGATTCATCATATATAATGATGTCTTGCTTTGATGCTAAATCTATTTTAGATTTGTCTTTTATGCTTGACACTTCAAACCCATCAAGAACAACAGAGATCTCCTGAATATCTGCGTCTTTCAACTCGTTTTTAAAGTATATGGTTATCTTTGTTCCTGTAAGAGTTCCCATAAGTATCATATCTTCAAAGACCTTTATTGATTTTTTGGTTTCAAGTATTTTGAGCTTGAGCATCTCTATCTCTTTCTGGAGTTTTCGGAGTTCTTCTTTAAGTTTCTCTTCTTCTTGACTTTGAGCGTATGCGAAAATGTTTATCTTCTGAAATATAGATAAGATGAAAAAGATAACCAAAGATAGAGAAACGATCTTTCTCAACTTCATCAGAACTGCTATTTTCATTAAAAAATATTAATCGTTATAAACTTTTTATTTTTCATATTCTGAAATTGTATGTCTGCTGTTCTGAAAAGAAATTTTCTTTTATCTTTTCTGAACGACTTTCTGCTTCTATTTTCTTTTTTTTATGTTATGACATTTGCTTTATCTTTTCTGCGATATTCAGCAGGATACGGAGTAGTAGATATAGATCTTGCAATAGCTTTCTGTCTTTTTGTCTTTCCTTTTGTCATCATTTTTTCTTTTTCCACATCTCTTTTTTTCTTTTTGAAACAGAATTTGGGGCGTGTAGTATTTCTTGAAGTTTTCGGGAAAGCGGGAAAATCAATCTTTGAGTTATTTTTTGCTGTATCACTTCTTATCTTCTCCGCCTCTCTTTTATTTTTCTTCTATGTATCTCCGCGCAGTTTTCTGTTTATGAAGATAGAAAGCGTAAAATCGCTTCCTATAAAATTCTCAAAAGAGATCAAAAAATATGTTCTTACGATGGGAGATAAGTTATTTGTGGCAGAAAGAATAATGTCTCAGTCAGGGAAACTGAAAATGTATGATGGTTTTGTTTTTGATGGAGAAAACCTCATGAATTTCAAGGAAGCAGAGATATCTATTGAAAAGGGAAAAAGCAAACTCATAAAAGACCTCGCGGAACTCATAGAAGAAGGGGGGAGAGAAGAATTGAACGAAGTGATGTTTGATATTTCTTTTTCGTTATCTTCGGTAACATGCTTGCCGTTCTCTTTTCAGATTTTTAAGTTCGGAATAATCTGCACACCTATATTCTTTTTTATATCAAAATTCTTCCGAGATACATTAAATCCTTTGAGTTTTGCAATACTTTCTCTCCTTATACATACTCTCTCTTTCTTTATAGGGTTAAAGATTTTGAAAAAAAATGGATTTTTGTGATGATACTATATCAGCAAAAACGCCGCAGGAAATATATTTATTTTCCTATGCAGAATGTAGAAAATATTTTGTCAATTATTTCATGAGAGCTTTCTTTGCCGAGCATTTCATCTATCTTTTTTATAGCGTTGCGCAACGAGTAAGCAGTTCCCAAATAATCAGATTGCACCATAAAGTTCCTGGCAGTAAAGACACTTTGCAGAATTTCCTCAGCAACAGCTTTCTGTCTTGATGTTATTATTGAAACACTTTCCGAAGATGAAATACTTTGAGAGAAAAATTTCAAAATCTCCTCTTTTATAGCATCTATACCGATTCTCTCTTTTGCAGAAACGGGAATAATAGCGAACTGCTTTCCTTCAATATTTTTCTCTGAAATCTCTTCAATTTTTTTTCTCAGAAGATTAATCCAGAAATCAGAATATCCTATATCTATTTTGTTGATAGCAATTATCACTTTTTTATCTTGCGATGCCTTTATAATTTTTAAAACTTCCTCATCGTCTTCTTGGAGCTCTTTTTCAGAAGAGTCAAAAACGCATATCAGAATATCTGCAGAATCCGCAATTTTCAAAGTTCTTTCAATACCTTCCTTCTCTATCGGGTCATAAGTTTTTCTTACTCCTGCTGTATCTACAATTTTCACTATCGCTCCACCAATATCTACATCTGAATCTATGAAATCACGGGTTGTTCCTGGTATAGGAGAGACAATCGCTCTTGAATATCCTATTATGGAGTTGAAAAGCATTGATTTTCCGACATTTGGTTTCCCGACTATAACACATTTTGCCCCGTAAATAAGCGTCTTGGTACTTTTCCATTCAGAAAGAATTCTATTGATTTTCTGGTAAAGCTCTGAAACCTTTCTCATAATTTCTTCGTATGTGAGCTCGTAATCTACATCTTCGGGAAAGTCAATAGATGCCTCAACCTGTGAAACAACATCTAAAATCTCCTCCCTCAAAGTATTCATCAGCTTCTCAAATTCACCCTTCAGTACACTAAAAGACCTTTTCACTCCTTCAAGAGTAGAAGCTCTTATAAGTGAGTTTATCGCTTCTGATTTTTCAAGTGTTACCTTACCGTTCAAAAAAGCTCTTTTTGTAAACTCTCCTTCCCTTGCATACCTCGCTCCATAACTTATACATAGCTTCACGATGTAATCTGTGAGAATAGGATTTCCGTGAATAAAGATTTCTGCCATATCTTCTCCGGTGTATGAATGCGGAGCTTTGAAGAAAACAACAAGCCCCTCATCTAACTCCTCTCCGTTTTCTCCATATATTCTTGCAAGGTAGAATTTTCTTGGTTCTTTTGAAGAGAAGTCCTTCCGGGTGAGTTTAGAAAGTATTTCAAGAACTTTGCTTCCTGATAACCTTATTATATGTATAGGAGATGGCATAAGAGGAGATGCTGGGGCAACAATCGTATCACTTACCATATAATAATTCTAATATATCTTGTGCGCGTAGCTCATATATGATTTTTAAATCTTGTTTTGGGGCAATTACAGGAGCAAAAAGAGGTTAGTCAACAACTTCTATTCCCATGCTTTTTGCTGCTCCTTCTATTATTCTGCAAGCAGATTCAAACGAATTGACTTTGAGGTCCGGTAGCTTTATTTTTGCTATCTCCTCAACATCTTTTCTTGTTATTTTTCCGACAATTTTTCTTCCTGGTTCAGAAGAACCTTTTTCTAATTTTGCGTATTTGAGGATCAGGGCAGATGTTACGGGGGTTTTAAGTATAAAATCAAAGGATCTGTCTTTATATACTGTGACATGAGCGGTAATTGGCATACCTTTTGGGAAAACCTTTGAGGATTCATTAAATCTTTTACAGAATTCGGCTATATTTACTCCTCTTTGACCGAGCGCTGGACCGACCGGAGGAGCGGGAGCTGCTTCCTGAGCTGGTATTCTTATTCTGAAACGAGCAACCACTTCCTTAGGTCCCCCCGCCCCTGCGGGAGAAGCTTTTTTCTCTGCTTTCATAAATTTTCATTTTACAGATTTGAAAATTTGTGTTATTGATTTTCAGAAATCTATTATTATGAATCATAAATTTTTCTGTTATGCCAGAAAAAGTTGCGGTGTATCCGGGGACTTTTGACCCCATCACACTCGGGCATGTGAGTGTTGTAAAACGAGCACTCATAGTTTTTGAAAAATTGATAATAGCAGTAGCAAAAGATACCCAAAAGAATACTTTCTTCTCATTTGAAGAGAGATTTGAAATGCTAAAAGAAGTTTTTTCAGATGAGCCAAGGGTTGAGGTGATGAAATTTGAAGGACTGCTCATTGATTTTATGAAAAGAATCGGGGCGAAGGTTATATTAAGAGGATTGAGAACCGTTTCAGACTTTGAGTATGAGTTTCAGATGGCTCTCACAAACAGAAAACTTGATAACTCAATAGAGACAATTTTCATAATGGCAGAAGAACAAGTATCTTACTTCTCATCATCTCTTGTCAGAGAAATAGCAAAACTTGGAGGAGATATTTCTTTGCTCGTTCCCCAACCCGTTATAAAATGGTTTGAAAGAAAGCTCAAAAGGTAAAAAAATCAGTCCGACTCTCTTTTCTTTCTTCCGCCCCTTTTTGACTCCAACCATTCCATTATTTTCTTTTTTGTATCATCTTCAAGTAAGTCAGAGAATTCGTCTTTCTTGAGCAGAACTTTCAAAATCTCCTTTTTCTCAGGTCCTGAAAGTATTAGTTTGAATTCAATTCCCGCTTCCGAGCATAGGTCTCTGAGTGTTTCTGAAAAGCTCTTTCTACATAGTTTTGAAAACTTCTCTATTATATCATTAAATTCCTTATCTGATAAAGCCATAATTTTTAATCTATTTTTTGAGGATTAGAAGTTTAAAATTTATATATAAGTTTAATTTTATTTTTTAGTATCGCAAAATTTTTTTGTGGATTTCAGAAGGTTGTGCGGGGGTGATTGATGAACGAGGCAGAAAATGAAAAGAAAAAATCAGAGAGAAAAAAGCTTTACGAACTGATAAAATTAACCCTATCAGTAGCCATAGGTATAATCATAGGCATCGCAATAACTAAGTGTCCTGAAAAAAAAACTGAAAGATGGGAAGAAAAGAAGGAGGTAAAAACAGAAGAAAAAGCTGTGGAGAAAAAATTAAAATCACAACAAGAAGAAAAACAGAAGAGTAAAGTTATAGTACTTCACGAAGGCGAAGTACAAAAGGAGGTATTTGAAAAATCAGCAACAGAACAGGTTTACCCTGAAAAACCAACTTGCTACGACTTCGGATTTCAACCGACCTTTATCACCAAACCAGAAAAATACTGGAATAGAAACTATGCAGAATTTGTTTTTGCTCCCGGAATAACTTTTTCCTGTAAAATATTAGATTACTCAATTCCTTGCCCCGCCATATCTTCAAGAATATTCATAGAGTTTAAAGAAGACGGAGAGAAAAAATTTGAAGTATATTTTGAAGATGGGAGTTGCAGAAGAAAAATATTAGATTACAACTTCATCGTAGATACATATCCACCAAAAACAACTATCGTTCCAGTAGGTTTCTCTGAAATCACCACAGCTCCTGAGGCAATGTTTGAACTTCTGACAAGTGAGCCGGTAAAATATACTCTGTGCAAGGTTGATGATGGTTTCTGGTTTGAGTGCTCAAGCTCTAAATTCTATCTGACAAGTATAGAGGATGGAGAACATAAAATAGAAGCGTTCTCCGAAGATTTAGCAGGAAACATGGAAAAGCCCCCCGCTCAGCTCACTTTCACCGTAGATGCTAAACCACCAATCACAATACTTCTTTCCGCTCCTCCAAGTATAACAAACACAAACTATGCAGAGTTCATCTTCACAGCAGATGAAGAAAAAGGAATAAAATTTGAGTGCAACCTCAACTCATCGGGATGGCTCCCCTGTGATGAACTTTTTGTTATATCAGAAGCTAAACAAGGAATCAACACACTTGAGATAAGAGCAATTGATAGGTTCGGTCGCTACGAAGAAAAACCTGTAAAATACTCTTGGCAGGTCGTCAAAGGAAATATAATAGGAATCCCCAAACCATACTCTACCCCCGATGAACTATTAGAACTTCTCAAAAGAAGAAGAAACATAAACGATATTGGAAAATTTATTCAAAATCTCAAAAACAGAAAAACAAGATGAGAGAAAGAACCAAAAATGAAAAGACAATTCTTTACCGCATACATGAAAGATTTTCACAAATATCAAACTTTGCCATAAAAAACAAAATACCAAGAATTTTCGTCTCTGACATATCCTCCTCTCTTTTTTGCGAATGGAGAAAAATTCTTGAGATAAAGCACGGCAAACCAGAAACAGAAGAGATGATCTTAGGGACAAAAATCCACGAAGAATACTTCGCATACGAACTTGAAAGCATAGATGAATTAGAAAAAATTATATCAAGGGGAGAAACAATCGGACTAACAACAAAAGTTGGATTTATATGGGAAGAAAAAAATCAAGATTTCAAAGTTATGATATCGGGAGAACCAGACCTTATGATCTTCTCGGAGAGAAAGTTAAAGAAAATCGTTGAACTGAAAACAAGAAGAACCTATGACATTTTCTCATCAGATATACTTCAACTCGGAATATATGCGCTCTGTATTGAAAAAATGACAGGAGAAAACCTGAAAGACCTACAGCTTGAAATAAGAGTAAAAGTTGTATCAGACAACTTGAAAGAGTTCTCCCGAAACTTCTACTACAAAGATATAAGAGACGGGATTTTAGACGAACTGAAAAGTTCTCTTGATTTCTGGCTCGGGAAAAGAGACCCCAAAATCCCGACATCAAAAAACATCTGCCTTTCGTGCTATTTCAGAGAAATCTGCGACAGAAAACTTGTCTGAACGAATACGGAAATAAACACCGAAAAATTCAAAAAAACGCAATTTTTACGATTTAGAAAATTTTTAAAATTCTTTCAAGCATGAAAAAGTATCAAAAAAGCGTGAGATTTTTTTTCAAACTCCTCATAAGTGGAATCTTCATACTCTCCTTTTCAAAGTTAAGTCATATCTACGCTATTGAGATAAGTTTGCGAGGTAATTCACTTTTCAGCGCTTTCACAGGAAAAAACAATATGTTTATGTTTTCTATAAGAAATCTTGAACTTTCAGCAAGCGGGGGAAGAGGATTTTTGTTCGCAAAAGGAGAACTTGATATTCAACCCATCAATCTTTCCTTCTTCACAGATGCTATTGAGAAAAAAAATAGCGAGATGCAAGATTTTTTGACATCACAGGTAGCAGGAAGAGAGTTCTTCAGAGCAAAAGAGGTTTATGTTTCAACTCGTGGTCTTCCATTTTTCAGAATAACATTAGGAAGGTTCTACGGGGCGGTCGGAAATGCCAATTCGCAGAAATTCTGGATAAGAAACTTTGTTGAAAGACCTTTCACAGTAAGATATTTTTTTGGTCAGAACGGATTTTTAGACGATGGACTTGAAATCTCTCTTTTTCCACCTTTACCGTGGACATTTGAAATAGTAGGACAGATTTTTGATGGGAGTGTAAAATCGTGGGCGAGCAAAGGAAGCTTTGACCTAACATATCTTCTCGCAATAAGGAACTACTTCGGTGAGGAGGATATATCAGGAGGTTTCAGCTTGTTCTGGGCAGTTGGGAAAAATTTTGCATCTCAGCGACTTGTCGCAAAAGGCACTCATATAGCATCAGATAACCTCTCGGAATTCTTTGGCGGAGATGCGTCTTTTAATTTCCAACCATACTTCTCAATGAATGTAGGATACATTCTGAGAAGATTCCAAAGCCCAACAATACTTGATGTTGAAGCCGGGTTATACTCTGAATTCAATGTAAATCCCGTAAGATTCTTCTCTGTTGGATTGAGACCTGAAATATTCGGTATTCCACGCATCAGAGAATTTGAAGAAGGTGGCTCTCAAAACCTACCGCAGATATTTGAACTATCTATATCTGCGACATTCTCCGCTTATGAAATCGCAAAAATAAGGTTGCAGTGGACAGGAAACTTCTCAGAGGCATCATTACCGCAAAACATTTTTTATTTGCAAACAATGTTTGAACTACGCTAAAATTTATGAAAATTTCGCTTCAACAGATTAAATTTTAGCTATGAATTTAGTAGCAACATTTCTGATTTCGGTCGTAGTTGTGACTTCAAACTACGACCTATATTACATAGCTTCACGTGTTGCAGACCCCTCTGTTGAAATATACTACCTCGTAGATGAATCACAAGAAGATGGTATAAACTTTCAGATTCAGGATTTTCACATCAGGTTGCTCAACCGTGCAGATATATTTATTCATACGGGAACATTTGAGAGAAGATGGCTTCAGCAGGCGCTCTGGTCTGCCAGAAACCCAAAAATCCTTGAAGGAAAAGAAGGACATATTGATATATCAAAATACATAGATGTAAAAAATGGTTCAAACTGCTTTATATTCAACAAAGAATACATCAAAAGAGTTGCAGCTATCCTCTCAGGTTTCATAAGAAAACTATCTCCCGATTTTTCAGCAGAGTTTTACGAAAAGAGGCTTTCGGAGTTTTACGCAGAAGTTGATGAGTATTTTTTTGCACTTCAAACAACAATATCAAGCTATATGCTCCCAAAATTTGCCATCTACTCCCCATGCCTGAAATATCTTTCAGACAGCATGAACTTAAAGTATGACCTCATTGTGAAAAAAAATGAAGACGAGGTCTTCACCTACGGGCTTGCCCGAGATTCATCAGAGGTTATGAAGAGAATGAACCTTCCTCTCCTTCTTGCTCCTCACAACATAGAAAGAAGCGCAGAGATAGGATTTATGTCAGCAGAAATCTTCGTCTTGAAAATACCGTCACACCTTGGCAAAAAATACCCAAACCTCAAATCAATAGTCAATGGTATAACCTTCATAGGAGATATAGAAAAATTAAGAGGTCTTCAAGAGAAAGAAAAAGAAAAGGAAGGAATTATAAAGAAGGAGGAGAAAAAACCTGCCGAGATAACGAGCATTCCACCAGAAACTCCTCCCGCCCCTCTTGAAGAGTATGCTGTTGTCACATCAAAATACACAAGTATAATTTTGAGAGATAGACCTTCTGAACAAGCCGGACAAGCTGGAAAAATAGCCGGTGGGTCAAGGGTTCTGGTCCTTGAAAAGCAAAACGAATGGGTGAAAATAACAGATGGAAAAAACATCGGGTGGGTGAGAATAAGCGTCCTCACATTTGAAAAATAATGGGAAAGGATTTTGTTCTCGCGTGTCTTGGGAACTGGGGAAAAAAATACGAGAAAACAAGGCACAACTTCGGGTTCATTCTTGGTGAATTCATGGCGAAAAAGCTATCGGAAAAATTCAAAGATATTGATTTTGGTGTTTTCTTTAAGGCAAAAATATCTGGACGAGAACTTTATGTTTTCAAGGGCAAGACATTCATGAATCTGTCAGGTGAGCCGATAAGAAGATTCATAGATTACTTCAACCTGAAAAACGCAAATCTGATCATAGCACACGACGATATAACTATACCATTTGGGAAAATAAAGATAGCTCAAAACGGAGGAGCTGGAGGACACAAAGGAGTCCAATCTGTCATAGAGCACCTTGGAAAAGATAACATAAGAGTAAAGTTAGGAATAGGTAAAAAAAGAAAAGAACAAAACCTCGCGGATTTTGTCCTTGAAGAATTCTCTCCCGAAGAGCTGGAAAAACTTGACAAAATTTTAGATTTTGCTTTTTCAGCTGTTATGACGATGATAAGTGAAGGAACAGAAAAAGCCATGAGTTTATATAACCACAAATCTATAATCTGATAAATTTCTTCCGCCCTTTCACAGTCAAAAATAAACCACTTCATTACGAAAAGATAATTAATATAAAGTATAAGGACTGAACGAAAAAGTTTTTTGTGCCGAATAAAATAAAAAACAAAAAATGCTTTTGATCGCAACACTGATAATCTCTCTGTTTTCGGAAGAGAAAGTTTTAGTATCAAAGGCGGAAGAGCAATCAAAAGTATCGGTAGCTGTCACACCCTCAGGGCAGATCGTAGCAGTTGCAGAAGATACAAATTGCTCAAAACCAGAAAAGCATATATGTCTTTTTTATAACGGAGAAGAGTTAGCAGATGACTCTTTCGTATCCACAGCTTACCCATCAGTAGCTGTTGATAATAACGGAAATATATATGTGGTATGGGCTGATGCAAGCCAAATAGACCCAAACTCACGAACAAGAACATGGGATATCTATCTCAGAAAGAGAGTCGGAAACTCATGGCAGAACTCAGAAAGAATAAACGGTAAAACAACATCAGACCAATGCGGAACTCAGGGAGACCAAATAAAGCCAGATATATATATTTCTGGATCAGAAATACATATCGTTTGGCAAAGTATAGAAAGCAACGGGAGGTCTTTTATATGCTATGTCAAGTCGCCAGACCTCGGAGCGAGCTGGACACCTAATAAAAAACTCTTTGAAGGTTATTATCCATCAATAGCAGTAAAAGGCAACAAGGTGTTTATCGCTTTTTCAGATATAAATGGAAACATAAGATTTGCATCATCACAAGACGGCGGAAACACTTTTTCTCTGAGAACTCAAAATGTATTCAACGCATCTCAGAGAATTCAAGACCTATCATCGCCAGATATAACAATCTCTCCATCAGGAAACATTCTTCTTGTATGGCAAGATAAACCCATATCAAAATCTGATATAGATATTTTCTTCTCTGTATCAAAAGATGATGGAGCATCGTGGGGAACGCCACAGCAACTCAATCTACCGGGAGACCAGCTAAACCCTTCGGTTGTTTTTTTCGGGGGACCTAAAATATTTTTCTCCGAAAAAAAGAGTGAGACACTCGGTTTTGACATATACTATGTAGAGCAAGAAGGAAATCTCTCTATTTCAAGAGGTGAATTTTCTCCTTCGTCTTCAATAAACACGGTTTCAGGTGTAACTCAGGTTGTTATTTTTCAGATGAAAGTTACAGCAAGCGATGACCTGAGTGAAGCAGAGGTAAAAAGCATAACAGTAAAAGCATTCGGTTCTATGGATGACTCAAATCACATCTCAAATATATATGCGTGGTGGGATAAAGATGGGAACGGAGTTATATCATCACCAGATATACTTTTGAGCAAATCAAAATTTTCTGCGAACAACGGTAGCACAACACTTGGTATAAATATTCCTGTCATAACTCCTAATCCCGAGTATATTATTTTTTCTGTTGACCTTGCAAAGCCGATACCACGCGGAAGTGATTTTCGCATTGAAATATCTCCTTCCGATGTCCTCGCGGTCCTGCCAGGAACATCAAAAGGGGTAAGAGTGGTAGGACCAACGCTTTCAAGTGTAAGCGTTTCGGTATCAAATAACATTCCTGTTGCGGTAGTATCAGCGAGCAACTCAGCTGTTCTTGAAGGTTCGGGAGTGACAGTGATATTGAACGCATCTTCATCTTATGACCCAGATGGAGACCCGCTCACTTTCTCGTGGAGACAAGTAGGAGGAATACCCATATCTCTTTCGAGCTCTGGACCCACCGCAAGCTTTTCCGCACCATCATCTGTCACCAAAAACGAAACCCTGA
This sequence comes from bacterium HR19, assembly GCA_002898315.1. Lineage (GTDB taxonomy): Bacteria > Calescibacteriota > Calescibacteriia > Calescibacteriales > Calescibacteriaceae > Calescibacterium. The sequence continues at coordinate 119,626 of BEHV01000001.1, forward strand.
CCTTTGAGGTAACTGTTGCTGATTCATTCGGAGGAAGAGCAACAGCAGAGGTATCTGTTACCGTAATTGATTCTATAAATGAGCCACCAGTTGCTATTGCAAGAGTAAATATTTCAGGAAATCTTTTTGACGAACCAATAGAGGTAAATGAAGGAGATATTGTTGTGTTAGACGGCTCTTTAAGTTATGACCCGAACGGTGATAGCTTGGTTTTCTTCTGGTCGCAAGTGGGAGGTCCGAAAGTAGAAATCTTCAACCCATCTGGAATAACCGCATATTTTGTGGCTCCCGATGTTGTAGGGCTGGCAAGAGAAACAATAATCATCAATCTTTCTGTGAGAGACAGTAAAGGGGCAGTATCTTCTGACGAGATAAAGATAAATGTGAGGAACACAAAGAATGACCCTCCACAGCCATCGTTTGATTACAACCCGAAAAAAGGTCTTGCACCACTTGATGTTGAATTTGACGCAAGCTCTTCCTTTGACCCAGATGGCTCAGTAATCTCTTACAGATGGAACTTCGGAGATGGGACGGAAATTACAACAACCAACACACGAATTACTCACAGATTTGAAACACCTGGCGAGTACATCGTAACTTTAACGGTTTATGATAACGGAGGGGATTCAAACTCTTTTTCAGCAACTGTTACAGCTCTTTCGTCTGAACCTGAACTTTTCATCTATACAATAAGCATAACTCAGAATATACCTTTTGGTACAAGAAAAGATATAGGCATTATAAGAGTGTCAAATGTTTCGGGAGAGTCAATAATGTTGAGGTCTTTGAAAATGCGGTTTTCGGGAATACCAGACGCATCTGTTGACTTTTTCATAGATTACAACAACGATAAGATTGGAGATGTAAAGGTTTTTTCTTACTCTTTGAAATCAACATCAGATGCGTTTTTTGTTCCGCTTGACACAATAGTACCGGGGGGAGAGTCAATAAACATAATATTATCCGCAACCGCTTATCCTTTCAGTATTCCAGCAGATTACACTTTGTATTTTGAATCGGTTGATTCAAGAAGCAGTGTTATGTCTGTTGAGCCGAAGCTTTCAGGAGTTTCCCTTCCGCAATCTTTCAGATTCGGCGTGAAAAGACCAGCAATATTATTCTTTGCATCTCAGGTCTCATACACGGCATTTCAGGGAAAAGTTGAGATTCCCATATCAATAAGAGCAAACGGAGCTAACTTCACTTTAAATTCAATCTCTCTTGAATATAATCCTATTATTTTTGAGTCAATACAGATATTTTCTGATTTAAACGGGAACGGGAGATACGACCCCGGAGATGAGCTTCTCGCAAAGCTTGGGTCAGGGAATTTATCAGCCAATCTTTCTTTGAGTTTATCAAACAGAGATGAGAAGAAGATTTTGATTGTTGGTTATTTAGCTCCTACAACCGCAGTGGTCGCACCTAAACTTTCGGCTCCAAACAACACCCGCCTATCTCTGCTATTTTATTTATGGTTTTCTGTTCCGGTTATTTTTGGGTTGATTTTTATGAAGGTGAAAAGGCAGATTTGTGTTTTCGCTCTTGCGACCTTGATTTTTGCTCTCAATATAACCTGTGCAAATAAAGCGGGCAAAGGTATAGTCCAAACCAAGCCAGAACAAAAGCAGTCCACAGAAGTTAGCTCGCAAGAGCGTGGTCAGATTTCGGGAAAGACAACATCAATCAAGATAAAATCAGTGGGAGTAAGCTCAAACGCGCCAGAATTTGATATAGTAGGAATACCACTTGAAATAAAAGTCATAATACCGTAATTTTCCAAAATTTCAAAAAGCTAAACTTCTTATTGAAAATTCCGATTTAAATATTAAATTTCTTCCAAGGAAGGAGGTAAAAATTCAAATGGCAGAACTCGGTAACATCTTCATGCCAAACATACTTTCACAATTTGATGTCTCAACAATAGTTGAAAACCTCGTAAAACTTAGAGAAAAAATACTCACAGAACCAGTAAATCAGAGAAAAAGCTTGCTTCAAGAAAAAAGAGACGCATTGCAAACACTAAAAACAAATGTCCTTGACCTTCTCTCATCGGTTCAAGTAGCATCTTCTCCCGTATCTTATAAAGTTTTCTCTGCTTCTTTATCTAACATGACAGGAACAGAAAATCCATCAAATATTCTATCTGTAAGCACTGGACCGGAAGCAGTTCCATCAAATTTTGATGTTCAGGTTATTCAAACAGCACAAAGTTGGAAGGTCGGCTCAAGCGTCTTCACCTCAGCAGATATAACATTAGGTAGCTTAGGAATTTCTTCGGGAAACATAATAGAAATAAAGGGTTCAAATACAGCAAATGCGAAGGTTCTACGCCTTGACCCAAACTGGACGATAAAACAGCTCAGAGACAAAATAAATGAACTAAACGCAGGTGTCACCGCATACCTTGTGAATGAACCAGGAGGAGTAAGATTAGTTATTTCAGCAACAAAAACAGGAGCAGATAAAGAATTCATCACGCTTGCTGATGTAAATTCAAATGCCCTGCAAATTCTCGGGTTCACAAATGGGACACTTTCAGGGAAACACCAAACTGGCACAACTTATCTTTCAGATGTTTTCACAAAAAAAGATGTTGCGGTCGGCTCACTAATCGGACTTAACCCAGGAGAAGCTCCATCAGGCACAATATCAATAAACGGCACTCCAATCTCCATAAATCTCAACACAATGACCCTTGAAGATATAGCAAATGCGATAAATTCATCTGGTTCAGGAGCAACAGCATCAGTAGTCCAAGAAGGTGGAGTATATCGTCTTAAAATAGAAGGTGTCTCATCAATATCAGATTCAGCTCATGTTCTTGAATCGCTTGGAGTTTTAGCGCAGGGTTTTCAAAACACAATTTCAACAGGTCAAAACGCCCAAATTTCAATTGATGGAACTATTTTTCAATCCCCAGATAACACATTCACACCAGAGGAGACAGGAATATCTGGAATAACTTTCACCGCACTCAAATCATCAACAGATACTATTCGCGTGACCGTTTCGCGAGATATAAACAAAATAGTAAATTACTTCAAAAACCTCGTAGATGCGTGGAACAAAGTTATGGACTTCATAAATGAGCAAATAAAGTTTGATGAGAAAACTGGCAAAGCTGGTCCGCTTTCAGGAGAATTCGTCTTGCTATCAGTAGAATCAACTATGAAAAGAGCTTTCTCAGGAATAGTTGAAGTGGGACAACCAGATGGCTCGGTAAAAACCTTCACAATAGATAAATTAGGTTTCTCAATAGATAGAGAAGGGAAACTCTCTCTTGACACATCAAAACTCTCGGAACTTCTGCAAACCGACTTTGATAACACAGTAAGAGCGCTGACATCTATTGTATCTCAAAAGGTGGTAAGCAGTGGATTCAGCTCAGATACAACCCCCCTGGGTTTCTCAGGAGAGATACTTGTGAACGGAAAAAGCGTTGTGGTAAATCCATCAGATACACTGCGAGATATTGCTCTGAAAATAAACAGCTCATCAGACACAGCAAGAGCGTATATCAAAACAGAATCCGGGCAATACAAGTTAGTTATAGAGAATTTGGCCGGCGGTCTGCCCTCGCTTGCTGAGGTGTCAGGGACAATTCTTTCAGACCTCGGACTCGCTTCATCATCTTTCCTGATAAAAAACAAAGTCAATATAACCACCTTGGACACTGATTCATTCTTTTTCAGAAACCAACCCCTCAGAAACTCCCTTGACTCAAACTCCTCAACTTCTGACACCACAAATAATATTTCAGGTCCTCTGGTTATACCACTTGCAGGCGGAGGGACAGTAACGGTACCCGTAGATATATCAGTAGATACGTTAGATAGTTTAGCAAGTGCAATAAACACTGCCGCTGGTTCCACAATAGCGCAGGTAAAAGAAACAGTAGTCAACGGTCAAACAAAATACTACATTCAGCTTTCGGGAGTTGATACTGACCCGGCAAAATGGGGAGGAAACCAAAACCTCCTTCAGTTTCTTGGAATACTCAAAAAAGATGAAAATGAGAAGAATTTCTACACTGGATTTGCAGAGAGATTAAGAGCAGGAATTGCTGACCTTCTTTCATCAAAAGGTAGCATCGGGGCAACAGAAGATAGATTTGACACCGAACTTTCTGGAATAGATAAAGAGCTGAGCAATATTTCAGATGAGATTGAGCGATACAGAGCTTTCCTTTATGAAAGATGGAGCAGAGCTAACGCTCTTATGTTCCAGATAAGAGGAATAAGTCAATTTCTCAGCGTAACACTGGGCACTCTTGTTCAGAGAGCTCAGACCTTCGGAGGAACTCAAGTCCCATTCTGAACCGACACAGAAAATTCTTCAATACCTTGAATTTATTTGCTTTCTGAACTCTTTTGAGATAAACTTTATGATTTTGTGTGAGAGGTTTGGGTGAATTGGTAGAGAGATGCCCTTTTCGTATGCGGTCTCCGTATTCTGTAAATTTTGTTCCTTTGCATAAAAAAAATGAAGTGGCTTGAAAATAAGCTTATCAGCATACACTCTTTTTCTCCTCAAATTCAAAATCACACTATCTGATTGCAAATCGTTCAAAATCACAGGGAACCTGAAAAATATGTTGTTTTCTCTCGGAGGAAGCTTTATCTTCCCTCTTCTTTCATCATCTTCAAGAAGCTCAAAGTAAAGCAATGCGATTTCTTTCCTTCTTTTAAGAATGGTTTTGATTTTCTTCAGCTGAACCCAACCAAGTCCTGCTTGTATATCTGACATTTTAAAGTTGAACCTGAACTCGCCCGGGTTATAATCTTTTTTATCGTAGTCAATAAAGTCCCTGATTTTTTCTATCAGCGATTTTTCGTTTGAGAAGACCGCTCCTCCTTCTGCTGTTGTTATAACCTTCGTTGCATAAAAAGATGTGAAAGACACCAAACCCTGAGAGCCAACCATCTTTTGAGAAGAAACCTTACCCCCAAAAGCCTGAGCTATACCCTCTATCACAGGAACTCCCATAGCTAAAAAGTCAGAAATATCTGAGCATATTCCGAAAGAGTGAATGAAGACAACACACAGAGTATCAGGAGATATTTTTCTCCTCACATCTTGCAGACCAAGAGAGAATGTATCAAGGTTTATATCTGCAAAAACGGGCTCGTATCCAGCCATAAAAACAGCATTTGATATTGCTGGACACGTGAAGGAAGGAATCAGCACTTTATTCCTACCTTTCAGTTCCGGAAAAATTTCCGGCAGAAACTTCAGAATAAGATATAGAGCTGATGAACCCGAGGAGGTGCATACTGCGTCTTTGACTCCGAGAAACTTCGCAAGGCTAAACTCAAATTTCCTCACTATTTTGCCAGTTGATAATGTCTTTTGTTTTATGAGTTTTGAAAGTATGTTTATTTCATCTTTGCTCAAAAACGGCTCGGAGTGCTTTACCACCATAAAATTAAATTTCTTCTTCTCTTTACTTTCTTTATTTTTTTGGAAAGAATCTTACTGACAGATGTCGCCGGTATTTATATACTGATACTGCCCGGTCACGAGACCGACAAGGTTTGCCAGAACAGAAACAACCGGAGAAACAATCCTTGAAAACAGGTCAGCTGTCACCTTATTTAGTGTATAGTTATCTGGTGTTATCCATCCGGAAGGGTCTCCCTCGCACTTTGGAAGTGGGTCAAGATTTACCTCTACTGCGCCGAAAAAAGTAGGGTCTCTGAACAAAACATAGTAGTATGACCAATCACCTTTCGGGAACTGACAATCCATCTTTATTCTTGTGCTATACCTTATACCTTCTGATATTATGTATTCTGGGAAGTGAGGGGAATCGTGGTTGAAAAAGCATCTTGGTATTATGGAAGAGCATCCTAAAACGAGCTTTGACCACATAGGAAATTCAGAAAGAGACAAAAATCTCGGAATATCTTTATCCTTCTCATCGGTCTTTTCGGTGTATAAAGCAGAGAAAAGTTTATATTTTCCCGAAGTTCTCACAAAAGAGATATTTTCTATCATATATCTTTGAGATGATTGACCGAAAACCAAACCGGCTATCTCTTCAAAGAATTTATCTGAAAAAGCCGATGATTTCAAATAAACTTCTGGATTTCCAAAAGGTATTATTTTTCCATCAGAAGAAAATTGGAAAGGCAAAGTTGCAAATACTATTCTTGGGCTAAAAAGACAAGTATCGGTTGAAAAATTTGTTTCCTTTGATATATTTATTGGGTTATCTAAAGCAAATTTCTCGGTAGCGCCGATATTTTTTATTCTGAGCTCGTGTTTTTCTTCGGAGCCGTTTCTCATCTGAAAATCTCTGTAGTAGAGTTCAAAAAACCCTTTTGGTTCTCTCGTATCTTTTGAGAACTCAACACATTTATAACTTGATGACACAGAACCTTCTTTTGTAAAGCCCTTTACTCTTACGCAGAGTTCAGAATAACCCTGGGGCAGGGCTTCCGAAAATTTCCCCAATCTGACAAGACAAGTTGAATTTTCACAGCTTCCGGGGGAACAACTACCAAGACCTCCGGGACAGCCCCAAACTCCCACCACGCCCCCAGAAACATAGGTGCTGTTGTCTGAAAACAGAAAAGAATCTACCTCACCGGTTTGAGGTAGAAGAATTTCAACGGTGTAGTCCTTTATATCTTGATTATCTGACCAAGCTACATATATTGAGTCGCCCTCCTCATCCTCTGGTATGTTCTGATATTTTTGCCGGAAATTCTGCAAGAGCGAAGTATCTTGTTCTTTTTTAAGAGTTTGCAAGTTCGCATTTATTTTCTGCGGAGTTATATAGCTTTTTATAATTTCTCTTTCAAATATATTGTATAGCTCTTCGTTTGAAAAAACTTTTTGAAGGTCGCACTTGAAAAGCCCCTTTCCAAGATTCAAGCACGCTTCATAAGCTTTGCCAGAAATGAAATAAAAATATGGTTTCAAAGTATTTCCGTCTTGCTCATAGCATAGCATAGTGGAATTCTGAGGATAATCACCGCATCCAAAAGCTGTAAGAATCAGCTCTTTTTTCTCAAATTGAAGTTCAATTTTTCTCAGATTTATATTTGCTGAGATAGAGACATCATAGTTTTGAGTTGTTCTGAGGCGGGGTATAAAATCGCATGTAAAGTCAGATGTCATCTTGCCCCTTGAATAAAGTATAGATACATACTTTCTTCGCTCCTTTTCTTCTCCTCTCACCTGCAAATATGGGTTGATAAGGAAGCTCTTTTCAAACCTATCTTCTGGTGCGAAGCAGAAAGGTTGAGATGTTTCCCTTGTCTCCGCTTCTATTAAGAACTCGGGTATTCCATCTCCATTCAGGTCTGCCCACATAGGGAGTATTGCCCTAAAGCCAGAAGGGGATTTTTTCAGTCCGTCAAAAAAATTCTTCAGATTAATCCTCAGGGTATCTGGAACGGACACAAGAGGTAACAAAGATAAGAGGTATTTGAGGCGTATCCACCTTTCGTTTTCTTTTATATCTGGATTTTTGAAGTCAAACGCTTTTGAGATTTGCGAAAACACACCAACATATCTTTCTCTTGTTTCCTTATACAAAAAAGGTCTTATGAGAATGTTTGTGATGAGCTTATCTATTTTTGCTCTCACATTTCCAACCTTTATGTAAAGACCTTTTTGGAGTGTGCTGTAATCGTATATATTGAGTTCAATAATGTCGTCTGGTGAAAGCCCATCACCACTCACATCCCTATAAGCTATTATTGAATTTTCATCTGAATATTTGCTGAAATACTCAAAGAATTTGACAAAGAAAGAAAAAGAGTCAGATATGTTTTGAGCTATCTCATCAAGTGTAGGTTCTGCTCCACTTTTTATTTTGAGAAAGTCAGGGGACTGGTCAATTATGTAAGCCAGAGACCCAAAGAGAGCAACTGTATCATAAGGGTCAAGAGAGATGAATCTTGAAATAATTTGCGCTTGAAATAAAGATATGTTCTGAAGTTCGCTCTGCGCCTGAGAAATGTTAAGACCCCCAGAACCTAAAATATTTTGTAGATCAAATTTTATAACAACATCAAAAAGCTTTTCAATATTTATGTCAAAGTTTATCGCTAAAACGAACTTTAAAAGTGAGGTTATAATTCCAGATATAAATCCGCCTAATGCCGCTTCAGCTGGTCCCCACTTTTTTGCTTTTCCCCCTATCCCACCTATATAAAACTTAGCCACAGGATTGAAAGATGGTCCTATTTCTATGGGTAGAGCTACCTCAACTGAGCACTTTTTAGCCAGTATCACAGGAATGTTCCGAAATATCTCGTTTATTGGTTCAAAAATAGGACGAATGATAATTTGAATCGTTTCCGATAGTCCTTTTTCAACTAATCTTGAATTATGAGGAGCCAGCTGAAAACCAAAAAATATAGATAAAATAGAGTTTATTGACTCAACAGTTCTTCTCAAAGATAAAAGTGTTATTCCCCACGATGCAGGACAGTTATTCGGGTCCTTACTCTTTATATTTTTGAGAATTTTCTCGGCTTCCCCAAATTGCTCTTTTTCTATCAGACGAAAAGACCTTTCAATATCAGCAGAAAAGTCAATCTGCTTCTCCTTCTTGGAGCAAGATAAAATCAAAAGAAAAAAGGCGAAGAAAAAAACAGCAAAACCCTTTAATCTATCAATGCCACCTGAAAATAATTCCCTCACAATAATAATATTAGTTTCAAAACAGAGATTTTTTTCTTTTTTCATTCTGTGGAATTTGATTTGCTATGCTAACTATGTAAAATAAAAATCTCTGACCTTCTCAAAAAACTGCTGTATCTTCTCTGACTTATCTACTGCGGATTCCACATCAGTCAACCTCTCAAAAGTTCCTATATCAAAGAAAAAATCATCGTAAAGTGAAAAAGAAATTTTTTTCCCGAATTTTTCTATGGCTTTGATGTATCCATCTTTCACTATACAGAGCGGAATCTTATTGTCAAGTATTCCAAGAATATCTGATTTTACTATGTGGATTCCTGTGAATGTGAATTTTCCTCCTTTACCTTCACCATATATTTTTGCTATTGTTCCCGGATTCTCGTCTATATCTATGCCTCCTAAATTTCCTCGTGTTATGAGAAGATGAGCGAGAAAATCTCTTTTTCCTTCTTCAAGAAATTTTCCTATATCTGGATAACATATTATATCTGAATTCATCACAAGAATTCTTCTGAAACCAAATTCTTCAAATACCTTTTTTATTGTTCCTCCTGTGCCGAGAAGGACATCTTCTCTTATGAAAGTGAAACTTATTTTTTTTCTCTTTCCGAAATCAGAAAGTTCTTTTTCTATAAGGTGAGGTAGATGATGGAGATTGACTATAACTTCATTGAAACCGGATTCATAAATAAGAAATAGCGGAAATGCGATAGAAGGGATACCTTTTATCTTTATGAGTGGTTTCGGGATTTTATCTGTTATTGGTTTTAACCTTTCTCCTTTCCCTGCTGCAAGAAGCAAAACACCATCTACATCTAACATCTTTTCAAATTAAAATCCATAATACTAAAATTTCTTGTTCCTTTACTGATTGTCAAATTTTATCGCAGAGAAATTCTTGCCGATAAATTTTTCTATATCTTCTATATCAACGATACCTATCTGTTTACCGATGAACTTTCCCTTGTAGAAAAAATACGATTCTGGCAGACCCTCCGGTTCAATCTTTATAAAATCCATCTCATTTTTCAAAAATATAGGAAAGTCAATACCTCCTACTTCATACATGAAATTTTCAACTTCATCTTTTGTTTTATCAAGGGATATTCCTATGATGAGGAGGTCTTTATATTTTTTCACGGCTAAGTTGAAGTCAGGAATTTCTTTTTTGCAAGGCGGACACCACGATGCCCAGAAATTCACTATCACAAAATCTTTCTTTTCCAACTTCGCTCCGTTCAAAGGAGCTATACCAGATGAGAAAATTTTTTCAAACACCTTTTCTATATCCTTATTTTCCTTTTTAAAATTCTCTGAATTTAGATTCAAGTTTATTTTGAGTTTATCGTATATTATCTTTTCAAAATCAGGGAGTTCAACAAACGAAAGAGAATTCACTTTACCAGAAATGAAAGCCAATCCCAAAAATATAAGCAGAACTCCAACAAACTTCTCAACAAAATGGGTTATCCTTCCAAACTTTTTAAAAACAGGAAGAAGATATGAAATGAATAAAGAAGAGATAAGAAAGGGAAGAGCAATTCCCGCAGAGAATATGAAAAGAAGGAAAAATCCTTGATGAACTTTTTCAGATGTAGAAGCAATTGCCAAAATTCCCGCTAAAATCGGACCTATACACGGAGTCCAACCGAAAGAGAAAAAGAACCCAAGAAGAAAAGATAGCAAAGATAAAGGCATTTTACTTACCGAGGGGACTATCTTTTTTTCATACTTCAAAAACCGCAGTTTTAAAATCCCGATGAGAGAAAGACCGAAAACAATAAGCAGGACACCGAAGATAAAAGAAAGTTCTTTTTTGAAAACCTTGAGAAAATTTCCAACAGCAGACGCGGAAAGTCCAAGAAGTGAAAAAGATAGAGAAAAACCTAAAACGAATAAAAATGAGTTGAAAAAAATTTTCATCTTTACTCTCTTTGATTCAGAAGATTTCAGCTCTTCCAACGACATTCCCGAGAAAAAAAGGATATACGTTGGAATTAGTGGGAAAACACAAGGAGAGAAAAATGAAAGGACACCGCCCAAAAAGGCAATGATAAAATTCATATATAATATATTTTACTGCAAGCTCACAAAACCATTTGCATTCCCAACTTATTTTGTAAAACATCAGAATCAGAAAATTTGATAACCTGAACATTTTCAATTTTTCTCTTACGAAACCAATATTTGAAAGTATGAGATGCATAGGGGTTCTTTCTGGAACATCTATGAACGCAAAGGAATTCATACTGTGCGAGATAAAAGGAGAAGAAAAAATAGAGGTCTTAAAATATAAATCTTACCAGTTTGAAAATGAACTGAAATCTGAGCTCAAAAATATATCAATAAATGGGATAGGGGCGCTTGAGAAGATAGCGGAAATGCATTACAATTTAGGCGTATCGTTTGCAGAATCTCTGAAAAAATTCATAAAAGGAGAGGGTAAATTAGATGTTATAGGTTTTCACGGTCAGACTATATTTCACAAAGAGAAAGGTAAAACCATCATAACATGGCAAATTGGGGAACCGGTTTTTTTATCAAAGGTAAGCGGACTTCCCGTCATTTACGATTTCAGAAAGTGTGATATAGCGATGGGCGGAAGAGGGGCTCCACTTTCACCCATAATACACAGAATTCTTTTTGGTAAGGCGGCAAAAAAAATTGCGGTCGTAAATCTCGGCGGAATAACCAATATAACACTTATAAAAGATGGAGAAGTTATAAGCGCAAGAGATGTTGGACCGGCAAACGCCTTATCTGACTTCATAACTCAAAAAAGATTAGGATTAGAATACGATAAAGACGGCAAAATCGCAGAAAAAGGTAAAGTGATAGAATACGCTTTCGGAAATGTTGTGAATTTTTTTTCATCAATCAAGAGCGCATCGCTTGGGTATGAAGTTGAAATAGCGAAGAAAAATTTTTATGAAATGACAAAGAGAGAGAAAGTAGAAGATTGCCTCCGCACAGCGATAGAAATTTCTGTAGCTCTTCTCACAAGAAGTTTGAAGGGATTCAAACCAGATTTGGTTATACTCTGCGGTGGTGGAGTGAGAAACAAATTTATGGTCAAAAGAATAAGAGAAGATAACAGGAATGTTTTCATATCAGATGAATTTGGAGTGAAAGCCGAGCTCGTTGAGCCAATTCTTTTTGCCTTCCTCGCATACATGAGAATAAAAGGCAAAAAAGTTGATATGAGAAAAATAACAGGAGCAAAAAAGCCATACCTTCCCGGGAAAATATGTAAAGTGGTTTAAATTCCAAAAGTTTTCCACTTTGGTATATTGCAACTTGGTTAAGTTTAATTTCAAGGTCCTGCTTAAATTCCTCTTTGGTGCATTGCAACAATAGAAAAACTCAAACTTCCGCAAAAAGAAATCAAAAGCTTAAATTCCTCTTTGGTGCATTGCAACTCGTAGATGATGATTTCAAACTGAAGGGATTGATAAGCTTAAATTCCTCTTTGGTGCATTGCAACTTTTATTGTTCTTCCTCCTTCCAACTTCCACTTCATCGCTTAAATTCCTCTTTGGTGCATTGCAACCGCAAAAACTTCCTAATAAAATCAAGGGCTCCAGAGCAATCTTTTCAAAAAATTGCGTCAAAGTTCCAGTATTGATTTTAATCATTTTTTTCAAAAAAGTCAAGCAAATTGAAAAACTTTGAGATAAATTAAAAAAATGGTCGTCTACGGTAAACAGGTAGCAAAAGAAATCGCAAAAGCCAGAATAAAACCAAAAAGAATATGGGTGAAAAAAAACCTTTATGAATTCGCCAAAAAACTCTTTCCGAACTCCGAAATCAGAATCGTCCACCCCAACATAATATCAAAAATATCCAACTCCGAAGAACATCAGGGAATAGCAATACTCGTAGATATAAAACAAAAGACGCTCAAAGATTTCTTATCAACAAAAAAAGTAAAAAACTTTGTTGTCTTTTTAGACGGAGTTCAAGATGTAGGAAACATCGGAAACATAATAAGAATTTCTGAGTTTTTTGGGGGAGATGCGGTCATAATGTCATCTGAAAAAAGCCCCGATATAACCCCAGCGATGATAAAATCATCATCAGGGTCGTTCTTCCACATAGACATCATAAAAGAGAAGAGAAAAGCAGTCCTCGGAGAGCTCAAAGAGATGACAAAAATATACTGCTTTGATGTCAGGGGCAATAAAGACATTTTCAACACAAAATTTGAATTTCCTGCTACTTTGTGCTTCGGCTCTGAGGACGAAGGTGTATCTTCTGAAACCCTTGAATTTTCAGACGAAGTTGTGAGAATTCCAAAGTTCGGGAAAACAGAATCACTCAATGTCGCATCTTCGGTCGCTATCGCGGTATCATTAGCTATTTTTTCTCACCATTATAGTCAAGGAAACCTCTCTTTGTCTTCATACCCAAAAACCCAACCTTCACAAGGTTCCTCAGAGAAACAGGAGGGTTGAACTTTTTGTCTTTGAACGCCTCATAAAGTGTTTCTCCCATAGCTGAAACGACATCAAGCCCTATGAAATCGGCAAGCTCTATCGGTCCCATCGGATGCCCCAAACCCAGCATTGCCACTTTTTTCAGTGTCTCTGCATCTACTCCGCTTTCCAGCATCTCTATCGCATGGTTCAAAAAAGGAACAAGCAGGTGATTTACGATAAAGCCCGGATAATCTTTCAGGACTATCGGAACTTTCCCGAGCTTCTGCGAAAGTTCTACAACCTTTTCAGTAGTATCTTTTGAAGTCCTTACACCCTCTATTACCTCAACGAGTTTCATTATATGAGCCGGATTGAAAAAGTGCATGCCTATTACTCTATCTGGATACCTGCAAGCGGAAGATACTTCACTTATGGACTTTGTAGAGGTATTTGTAGCAAGAATTATTGAAGGTCTGCAAATTCTGTCTAATTTCTCAAAGAACTCTTTTTTGAGTTTAAGGTCTTCTGCAATAGATTCTATAACAATATCGCAATCTGCCATAAGCGTAAGGTCTGTTGTATACTCTATTTTTTCTCTTATCTTCTGAGCGGTCTCATCTCGGAGCCTTCCTCTTTTCAATCCAGCAGATATTATTTTTTCAACTCTCTCCTTACCCTTCTCAATTGAGTCATCTCCTCTTCCCCAGAGAACAACTTCAAATCCAGATGAAGCAGAAAGATAAGCTATTGATGAACCCATCGTCCCGGGTCCCGCTATTCCTATTTTCCTCATAAATTCATATATTTTAATAAAAAATTAAAAAAATAAAAAAACAGGTTTGATTTGACTTTGAAAAGATTTTCAGAAAGTCCTCTCGGATTTTTTTACTTTCTTTTTTTTGTTATTATGGCTGAAAGGTTTCTGCCTTCTTTATATGGTGGTTTTTCAAACTCAGCAACATCTCCGAGATGATTCATAACTTTATCTATAACCTGCTTCATCACATCTTCGTATAGCGCTTCTCTTCCTTTGGCTTTGACGACTATTTTTACTTTCGCATCTTCTTCAAGCAGCCACTCTTTAATTTTCTTCACTTTTATTTCTATGTCATGCTCTTGAATTTTCGGACTGAACCTCATTTCTTTTATCTCCACTGATTTTTGTCCCTTTTTTATCTCTTTTTCTTTTTTCTTTTGTTCGTAGAGGAATCTTCCGAAGTCAACTATTTTGCAGACAGGCGGGTCAGCATCTGGGACTATTTCAACGAGGTCAAGCCCCTTTTCTTCGGCAAGGCGTAATGCTTCTTCAATAGGCAAAACGCCTATTTGCTTCCCGTCCTCTCCGATAACTCTTACCTTTTCTGCTTTTATTCTTCTTCCTACTCGCCAGAATTTACTTTGCATCTTTCCAGAATGTAATTTATTCCCTCCTCTATTGAAAATGTTTTTATCAATCCGCCTTTTTCTCTAATTGTAATTTTTTTCTCGTCTCTTTCTTTTTCTCCTAAAATTATCATAAATGGGACTTTGAGTATTTCCCAATCTCTAACTCTTTTTGAGAGTCGCTCTCCTGTTGATAAATCAAGCTCACACCTTAAACTGTATTCTTCAAGAAGCTTTTTCACAAATTCGGCATACGAGTTTGAAGTGTCTTTCACACTTATTATAGCACATTGAGTTGGCGCAAGCCATGGAGGAAAGTTCCCCGCAGTATGCTCTATGAGTATCCCGAAAAATCTCTCAATTGAACCCAAAATCGCTCTGTGAATTATATAGACATTCTGCTTCTGATTGTTAGAATCAATGTAGAAAACAGAAAATTTTTTAGGCAGGTTGAAATCAAGCTGTATTGTTGAACACTGCCACACCCTGCCCAGCACATCCTTTATCTTGACATCTATCTTCGGACCATAAAAAACACCCTCTCCCGGGTCTATTTCGTATTTCATTTTGCTTCTCTCTATCGCTTTTTTCAGAGCAGATTCGGCAAAATCCCACTCATCATCTGTTCCCGCTCTCTCCTCAGGTCTCGTTGATAGAAAAACCATATAATCTTTGAATCCAAAGAGAGAAAGAAAATATTTCATTATATCAAGTATTTCAGCGACTTCGTCTTCTATCTGATCAAGCTTCAAAAATATATGAGCATCATCTTGAGTAAAACCTCTTACTCTCAAAAGCCCGTGAAGAACTCCGCTTCTTTCATATCTATAAACCGTCCCGAACTCACACAACCTCAAAGGTAAATCTCTGTAAGACCTCGTCTTTGACTTGAAAATCTGAATGTGAAACGGACAGTTCATAGGTTTCAACTGATAAGGAACCTTCTCGTAATAACCTATCTCCCTTTCAAAATCTTGACCATCTTTCTTTTTATCTTTGTCCTCGCCTTTCCATTCCATCTGAGGGAACATAAATTTTCGGTAGTAATCAAGGTGTCCCGAAGTTTTCCATAAATTCACTTTGGCTATGTGAGGGGTATAGACCAACTTATAACCTTTCTTCTCGTGAATTTTGAGCCACTCATCTTCTATCAATCTTCTTATTTTTGCTCCTTTTGGAAGCCAGATGACAAGTCCTGGACCTATTTCGTCTTCATCTATAAGGAAAAGTTCAAGCTCTCTGCCAAGTTTTCTGTGGTCTCTTCTTTTTATCTCCTCTAAATGCTCAAAATATCTTTTCAGGTCTTCTTCTTTCGGAAAGGCAACTCCGTATATTCTTGTAAGCATAGGATAACTTTCATCACCTTTGAAATGAACAGCAGATATTGAAACGAGTTTGAAGGCACCTATCATATCTGTTGATGGGACATGAGGTCCTCTGCAAAGGTCGGAGAACTCTCCCTGCTCGTAAAAAGATACTGTATCTTCTGGAATACCTTTCAGAATCTCAACTTTGAAAATCTCTCCTTTTTCTTCATACATTTTTATAGCATCTTCTTTTTTCATCTCAAACCTTCTTATTTTCAGGTTTTCTTGTTTTATTTTTTTCATCTCTTCTTCTATTTTTTTGAGGTCTTCTTCTGTGAAGCCGTTTGGTCTGTAAAAGTCGTAGAAAAATCCGTTTTCAGTCGTGGGTCCGACCGAGAGTTTAGTTTCAGGGAACAATCTCTTGACCGCTTGTGCGAGAGCGTGAGCGCATGAATGTCTCATTATATCAATACCTTCCGGACTATCCAAAGTTATAGGTTTTACATTACCAGAAGATATGTCATTTAAAAACTCGGCAGGAATAGGAGTGTGAAGGTCAAAAACCCTCCCTCCGATCTTAACTCCTATAATCCCTTCCTCGCTCAAACCCAAATTCTCAAGAAAATCTTTTCCTGTCATCGCAGTAAAAACAGAAAAATAAATTTAAGTTTTCCAGAACAAAGTATTAAAAAGTAAGCACTTTGATTTTTGAAAAAATGAGGCAAAAAAATTTCAGAACCTCACAGATAAAAAAGCTCTGATGGAGGGTGGAAGAGCAAAAACAGCTATATCTTTCAGATCGCCTACTCCCAAGCCCAAAGAACCCTCTAATCCAAATCCGAAATGTTTGAAGGAATTCTTCCTTCTGTGAAAAACCATCTTCTACCAAAAAGAGATAAATTATATGAACTTTCCCATACACCTGCTATTGCGCCTAAATCATACTTTTTATTTTTATCAAGGAAAAAATCTGCTTCTGCACCGGCAAAAGGAACTCCAATGCTACCCGATACAATCACTTTATCTTTATGATATACCGCTAAAGGAGGAGGATTAAGAAGGACAGAAATACTAGGTCCGCAACAGTGAGAAAATAAAACTCGAGAGAAAATGAATGAAAACAATGCAGAGCTGAAAATCTTTCTCACACAGCTGAAAATTTCTCTCATGCGAATATTTTAAATCAAAAATGCACTTTGCACCCTAACATTAACACATTTCAACAAGATTTTTTCATTCTCTCAACAAGTTTTCTGAGTTCTTCTTTGACTTTGTCTTTTGGGAGTTTGACTCTCCGCCCGTGGCCCGGCAAAATCCACTCAAAATCAAATTCAACAAGTTTTTCTACCGATTTTATTTGCTCCTCCCAAGAATACCAGCAAACGCTTTTTCCTGCGGAAAGGCAATTTTCATCTTCACTCCACCAGAGATGATCTCCTGTGAAAAGAAATTTATCTTTGTAGAGCAGAACACAGTGCCCTTTTGTATGTCCCGGTGCCGGGATAACCAAAAATTCCCGTTCTATTTGTACCGGTTCTTCTCCTTCAATTATAAAGTCAGCATTTTTGAAGCCGATGAGATCATACTTATGAATTACAGTAGTTGAATTGAAGTATTTTGCAAACCTTTCAGCATCGGCGACATCATCACGATGAGTAAGGAAAATATATTTTATCCCACCCATTGACTCAAATTTCTTGACAAGGTGTGAGGTGAATCTCGGAGAATCAACGAGTAAGTTGCCTTTTGGATTTTTTATAAAATAGCTATTTGCTCCGTAAGATTTTTCAGAGTTAAAACCACAGTAGAAAACATCATCATCAATCAAAATCGGGAAATCATTTATGACACTTAAAATCAAAGATTTTGAATTATCGCCTACAAAACCGATTGCTCCGACTGGACAAGAAATCAGCGCCCGAACTGCTTTTCTTCTTTCATTTTCATTATTCGGTTGTGAGCGGACATAAGAATATCCGCCCGAATCACCAAAAACTTCTGGTGCGATCTCTCTGCAAACATCACAATCTATGCAAGTTGAATCAACGAAAAACTCTCCTTTCGCATTCGCCTTCAATATTTTTCTTGGGTCAGCCATGCGTTCTGTGCTCCCAAATAAATTTTTAATCATATTGCTCTCTTTTAAATTCCTATCCTGGTATATTGGGAATGCATTAGATATTGTGAGCTTTCTTCTGGCTCCGAACCTTCTTCTTCTCCTGTGAAAACTTTGTGGAGTGTGTAAAGGGGACATCTTTCCGGCTCTCCCGGGTCTTTGCAGGTTTTCCTTGCTGTGTCTGTCATATAAACCTTTACCTTCCTTTCAATCTCTTTTATGTCCTCATTTAGAAAGATTGCGTTGTTGTATGATTTTGACATTTTTCGCCCATCTGAAACAAGAATTTTTGGAGCTTCTGAAAGAAGCGGTTCGGGCAAAGGGAATACTTCTCCAAAAACCCTGTTGAATTTTTCTGCAAGGTCTCTTGTTATTTCTATATGGGATACTTGGTCTTTTCCGACGGGGACTTTATGGGCTTTGTAAATGAGTATATCTGCGCTCTGGAGTACAGGGTAGCTGAAAAAACCAAGGTTCATCACCTTTTCGTCTTTTCCCATCTCTTGAAGCATCTCTTTGTATGTGAGGTTTCTCTCAAGAAGTCCGAGCGGTGTTATCATACCGAGTATTGTGAAAAGTTCTGTGTGTTCCGGTACTTCTGACTGAAGGAATACTGTTGATTTTTCGGGGGAAATTCACGCTGCAATCCAATCAGCTACCATCTCAACCGGATGCTCCCTTATTTTTTTGAGTTATCCCACTCTGTTGTAAGTGCGTGAAGGTCTGCAACAAGGTAAAAACACCTTTTCCCTTCGTCTTGTAAATTTTTCCATATTTCAAGGACGCTTCTGAGGTGTCCTATATGCAAAGAGCCGGTCGGACGCATTCCCGACAGAACTCTCACCTCATTTTCTTTATTCTTTTCTTTTTCTTCTTCTTTCTTTTCTCCTTTTATCTCCCCGTGCATCAAAAATTTTATTGTTCATATCGCGTAAAGTTTTTCGCTTTTTCTGTTTTCGTATTTGGATTTTCCCGTTAAAAATGTTCAATTCGGGCTGAGCATTTTTATTTTCGTGCGGAATTTGGGATTCACTCGAAAACTTTTTTGGATTTTTGTGTAAGGGTTCAGGTAATTTAGGAACTTAGCCAATCTTTTTGATGTTCTCTTTCCTGTGTCATACAGGGAAAGAAAAAGGTGCTCCGGAAACTTGACTTTTGAAAAAAGTGATTATATTATTTTTATAGGGAAAAGATGGGTCGGGTTGGAAGATTACTTTTTTTTATTTACTTGCTTTTTTATTTTTGCGGTAGCTTATCTTTGGGGAGTAAAGCCTGCTAAAATTACGTGGGACCCTGATAAGGTAGAGATAGAATTAAACGAGGGGGAAAGTATCAGGTTTTCGGTGAAGTTCAAAAGCGATAGTGATATTTCTTCCGCTGAGCTCTGGATAACCCCTTCATTAAAAGATATAGTTAGAGTGGAACCTTCCGAATTGGAAATAGAAGCTGATAAGAAATATGAAATTATACTCAATATCTCTGGTGGAAGCCCTGGGCTATTTGAAGGAACATTACATGTAAGAGATGGGAAGAGAACATTAGCAGAACCTCTGAGCATCAAGGTAAAAATCAAATCATCGGGTAGTTCGCAAAATTCAGCATGGAGTGAGGAGGTAGAAGATAATGTATCGGAAAATTCAGAGTTTGAAGATGATTTGTGTTCTTCTGGGGCGGGAGGGGCTGAGCGGTCTCAGGACTGGAAAAGATGGAAAGAATGGCCATATGAAAAGCCGTCAATAGAAGATATGAGGGAAGTGGCTTCAGAAAGGGGAGATGCTTTTGTTTTTGAGTTCAAACCAATTTGGGATGAGATGTTCAAAAATGAACCCAAAGCACCCGATGGATTTCTCATATTTCATGTAGCAGTTTTTCTCACCAGTGCGACAGAAGCTTCAATAAATCTTAAAGTTCCAGAAGGGTTAAGAGTGTTTGGTGGTACCAGTTTTCAAATAGGGGAAATCCCGGCTATGGAAGTTAGGAGTTTTTATGTCCCGATAAAATTGTGCGGAAACTTTGGAACTTTTCCGGTAGTCGCACATTTTGAATACAGCGATGGGAGGGGACTTCATCGCAAATTGGGTCGCGCTTTGCTGTTTATTATAAGAGAACACAGGCGCAGTATAAAAGCGATGAAGCCTCAAGAATATGTTCAATTTCTTGAAGAGGAGCGGCTCAAAAAGTTCAAAAAGAGGGAAGGTGCGGAATTTTATCCTCCGATAGCATATGCCTATGAACCAACTCCTCTTGGAGAGTTAAATCTTGTTTCAGAAGTTGACCCGTTTTTACCTGCGGAACCAAAAGAAGTTTTTAATTTCTACCCATACTTACCTTCAAATGTTGATATTGAATTTGAGGAAACTTCTACTGAAATTGAACCTTGGGAAACACAGAACCAGCCGCAGAGCCAGCAAAGCCCGAGATTAAAAGCTGAGGGATTTTATGTTAAAGCATGTTACAATTTTGTTGGTAGGATTATAATAAGATCCCCTGAGGCAGCTTACACAAATAGTTCAAATGATGAACCACTGGCTGGTGCCTCTGTAATAGCGTATGATGATGATGGGGGAACAAGTGCAGATGATTTTATTTGTGCGGCTAGAACAGATAGAGCCGGTCGGTTCATATGTAGTGGGTGTGCTGAAGATCCATTTTATAGCGGTCGGCCAGATCCATACATCATAGTTTACGCAAGCAATGGGAAAGTATCTGTTGTAAGTACATCATCAATAACTTATTCTCAGGTTATAGCTAGATACGAAAGTTTGATAGGTGCGTCATACGACCTTGGTATTGTTAGGGTTGGAGGAGTGGATCCTCTGAGCTTTTTACTGAGAGCATTTTGGGTGTTTAGATTTACAAATGTAGCATTTATGGTGAACTCTGTAGGGGATATAGGAAATTATACAATAGTATATCCAATAAATGAAACATCAAAATATTCTAGACCTAATATATATATTGGCTCTGAGGATGCAGCAAGTCCATCTGTTGTTGCGCATGAATTTGGACGTGCTTTGATGGATAGATTATATGGATTCAAGAGTTTTCCCTCGCCCGGTGGTGTCAATCATAGTTTTTGCTATAATGATTTGGAAGAGGGAAAACAAAGGGAAAGAGAAGGTTTAGCTCTTGCCGAAGGTTTCGCAAATGCTGTGGCATTGATAACATTTTCAACAAGTCTTTATTGTGACCCCGGCTTACCTTGGAACACCTCTCTTCCGCATATCTGTATTAATCTTGAGCCATCAACCGTAAGGCGTGAAGATGACAATCCTACAAATAGGTGGGACCATCACTTCTGTGGAGATTGCGGAAGTGGTAGCCGGTTTTGCTTTCCCGGTCAGCAGAACGAAGGATATGTAACTTCTGCTATATGGGATTTGGTAGATGGTATATATTCTCCAGAAGATAGAGATTGTTTTTTCCACGAATCTAATGGAAGAAATGCCTGTGATGCAGCCAATTTTTCGTGGGTATCTTTACTAGGTATACTACCGTCAAGACCTCAAAATTATTCTGGATTTGTTTCAAGTCTTTTTCTCTCATGTGAAGATAGGAATAAGGAAAGAAAAACCTCAAGATTCAATAGCATATTTACAGGGGACCATTTGATATGTCAACCATCAAATCCTCCTGGTGGAGGAGGCGGATTGCCTCCCGGAGGAGGTGGAGGGGGTTGTTCATCCTCAACTCATTCAGATTTGCAACTTTTACCCTTGGTTTTCCTTTATTATTTCTATTATTATTTAAGATTAAAGAAAAACAGAAAAATTAAAAAATATGCTTTCCAGAGATAAAAAGGAGAGAAATTGCGTGAAACTGCTCATTCTTCTTGCACTTTTTTTAATTTCCTGTAGCGGGGTAAATATAACCGAAAGCAATGGCATGAGGGAAGGCAGGGAGAATGGAAATTGCTCGCAGGAAAGACCCATTTGGTATGTAGTAAGCAGGGAAATTTCTAATGCGCCGATTGGAATAAATTTAAGGGGACCACAATTCAAAATCAAAATAAAGGGGAAGGTAGTTTCGATAGATAGGAAGAAAGAATATCGCGTGCTGGAGGGGGAAAAATACTTCAGCATGAACGCATTTATAGTTGAGGTCAAAGCGGAGGAAGGGATAGCATTTTCTCTTGCGGGTACATCTATTTCCATAGAAGAAGGAGCAAAATTTTATATTCTTGCGGATACGGTTGCGGACCCCGACCCTGTTTCACTTCCCGTAGAGATTGGCAAAACATACACCTTTGAATATATTTATTCTCTTGGACCCGTTATGCTGCGTCCCGAACCCTCTGACCTGAAAATATTTGAAGGAGATAAGCTTATTTTCTGGGGAAAAACCTCCCACTTTTTCAGGGGAACTAACTTACTACTGGAATACGACCTTGAAGATGAATTTTTTGAAAAATTTGACATAAAGATAGAGCAGATAGAAAGGGAAATTTGTGAATCCAGAAGTTCTCAGGGAACTCGTAAAGTTTTCTATCTTCGCTTTTCGTGCGGTGGTCAGGAGATAAAATTAAAACCCGGTGAGAGTTCTACAATAAACTGCTTTGGAGGAAATTACATCTTCCATCTCCTTACTTCCCAGAGGATTACTTACGTGAACTGCATTGATTGCAGTGAGCCTGGCATCTCATTTTATCTTACAAGGCGATAAAAATCAGGCAGTAAGAAATTCTGTGCGGCTTTTCCTCAGAGCAACTTTATTTCAGCAAAATATGGGGCGCATATTGGAGAAGGGAAAAGATAAAAACCACCCAACGCGGACTCCATATCTTTCCTGTGCTTTGTCGGAAAAAAACAACATAAATCAAACGACATAAATCAGTAAATCAAAGATAGGAATGCTAAAGATGGCTTTATAACTATGTATTTGAAGACGGTTATTCCTGACCAGCTCATAAGGAGCAATATGAATATACCGAAAAATCCATACATCTCGTATTTCACAGATTTTTCAAGTGTCATATTGGGTATGAATGCGAAAAGAATCCTTGAGCAGTCAAGGGGGGTATGGGGATCAGGTTGAAGAAAAACAAAGCTGCATTTATGAATGATGTGAGGAAGAAAAATTTGTAGAGAATGTCTGTTGGGGGAACCACTGAACTCACAAGTTTGAATATAATTGCGAAGATAACGCTCAGTGCGAGGTTTGAAAGCGGACCCGCTGCGGAAGATAATGCAAAGTGCAAAAGTGGTTTTCTGAAATTATAAATTTGGTATGGTCAGGGGGTGATAGGAGATGTTCGGGCAATATCCTTTGAAATTTTTTGGACAAAGCAATTTCTTTTTTACAATTTGTAGAATTGAGAAGCAAAACGCAAAAAAATAAAGAGTTAGAAATACTTGTAGAAAAATTAAGAGAGGTATAAGGTTTATAAAAAATTAAATGTGTCAGCTGATGAAGGTATAGGTCCATCTCGTCCGACTCCTATGGGGAATAAAAATAAAATAATCTATGATTTTTGTCTGATAACGGAATACGATATTTATCTTTTCAAGGAAGGAACTCATACAAAACTTTATGAAAAACTTGGCTCTCACATAACAGAATTTGACGGAATAAAAGGAGTCCACTTTGCTGTGTGGGCTCCAAATGCTGACTATGTATCTGTTATCGGCGACTTCAATAACTGGAACAAACACTCCCATCTCCTAAAAAAAATAGACGATGCAGGTATATGGTACGGATTCGTTCCGGGAGTTGAAAAAGGTAATCTTTACAAATACCACATAGTAAGAGGGAACTTCTCAATAGATAAAGCAGACCCGTTCGCATTTTTTTCAGAAAAACCACCAGGAACCGCATCAGTAGTATGGGACATAAGCTATCAATGGAAAGATGAAAAATGGATAAAAGAAAACAGGAAAAAATTTAACTCCCTCAAATCCCCAATATCAATATACGAAGTCCACATCGGTTCATGGAGAAGAGTTCCCGAAGAAAATTTCAGATTCCTCTCTTATAGAGAACTTGCAGAACTTCTTGCAGAATATATAAAAGAAATGGGCTTCACACACGTTGAGTTTCTCCCGGTAATGGAACACCCATTTTACGGCTCATGGGGATACCAGATAACCGGATACTTCGCTCCAACATCAAGGTATGGCACACCGCAGGACTTAATGCACCTTATAGACATACTACACCAGAACAACATAGGAGTTATTCTGGACTGGGTTCCATCTCACTTTCCGCAAGATGGACACGGACTTGCTTTCTTTGACGGAACTCATCTTTACGAATATGAAGATTGGAGAAAACGATACCATCCCGACTGGGGAACTTTCGTATTTGATTACTCAAAAGGAGAGGTCCGTTCTTTCCTTCTCAGCTCCGCGCATTTTTGGATAGAAAAATACCATGCAGATGGTCTGAGAGTTGATGCAGTCGCATCTATGCTCTACCTTGATTACTCACGAAAAGAATGGAAACCAAATATATACGGCGGAAAAGAAAACCTTGAAGCAATAGATTTTATAAAAAAACTCAACGAGTCAATTTACAGAGATTTTCCGGATGTTCAAACCATAGCAGAGGAATCAACAGCGTGGCCTATGGTCTCCCGCCCAACCTACATAGGAGGGTTAGGGTTCGGAATGAAGTGGAATATGGGATGGATGAACGATACGCTCTTTTACTTCTCAAAAGACCCAATATATAGAAAATACCATCACGATAAACTAACTTTCAGCATATGGTATGCTTTTTCTGAAAATTTCGTTCTGCCACTCTCTCACGATGAAGTGGTTCATCTCAAAGGTTCTTTAATATCTAAAATGCCGGGTGATACATGGCAGAAGTTCGCAAACCTCAGACTGCTTTTCGGATACATGTGGTTTCACCCCGGAAAGAAACTGATTTTTATGGGCGGAGAATTCGCTCAGTGGAGAGAATGGAATCACGAAGAGTCGCTTGACTGGCATCTCCTTGAAGAAGATAAAAATCAGCTCGCAAAGTTTCATAAGGGAGTACAAAAATGGATAAAAGACCTAAACAGAGTATACAGAAACGAACCTGACCTATACGAATACGACTTTGACCCATCGGGATTTGAGTGGATTGATTTTTCAGATGTAAATCAGAGCGTAATATGTTTTTTGAGAAAAGGGAAGAAGAAATTTTTCCTTGTTGTCTGCAATTTCACACCGATTCCGAGGTTCAGATACAGAGTTGGAGTTCCGGAAGGAGGGTTCTGGAAAGAAATACTGAACAGCGATTCCGAATTTTACTGCGGAAGCGGACTTGGAAACTTCGGCGGAGTTTATGCACAAGCCATACCATTCCACAACAGACCTTTTTCACTTGAAATAACCCTCCCACCTCTCGCAACAGTTATCTTTGAAAAAGAGATAATTTCAGAAAACAACGCTGTATAGCTTTTCTCCTATGTCAAGTGATGCAAAGAAATCTCCCACCTTCTTAGCCATTTTTCCATAAATTTCTCTCAACTCTTTGCTATTATATAAGGTGAGAATTTTTTCTGCGAGGTCTTTTGGACTTTTCGGGTCAAAAAATATCGCCGAGTTCCCGAATATCTCTCTAAAAACCTCAATATCAGATACCAAGACCGCTTTCCCAAAATAACACGCTTCAATTCCCGGAAGTCCTATGCCTTCATCAAAGGAAGGAAAAACAAAAAACAAGCAGTTTTTGTAAAGTGAAGCAAGTTGCCCATCATCTAAACCTTTCAGTATCTTCACCCTATCTGTCTCTTGAAAATTCTGGGCTTTTTTCCCTCCGCCACCGCATAGAACCAGATTCAAATCAACGCTATCTTTTATGAGTTCAAACGCTTTGATAAGAGTTCTGACATTCTTATGTGGATTGAAATTTCCAACATAAAGAATAAAGTTTCCGAAATTTTTTGCAAACCTGTCATCAATTTCCTTTTCCCACTCCTTAACATAAGATATATCAGAATATGTCACCTCAATATCTTTTCTTTTCATGATTTGCTCTATCTTCTTTTTTGATGCTTTTGAAAGAGTCATTACTTTTTTAGGCAACCTCCCAAAGAGTTTTAAAAAGAGTTTATGAGAGAAAGAAAAGTTTATCACATCAGCGACATAAAGAAAAACATCAACACCCAAAAAAGGAAAAATAGCAGGGAACTTGGGGTATATAGAAAAAAACCTCCTTGATTTTCCAAAAACATAGAAAGGTATTATCACCTGATCAAGATAGGCATTGCTTTTTCTCTTGATGGTAGCAAAATCAACTTTATTTCCCAAAATCTCGCGTAAAACATCTTTATCTGTCATTGTATCACAGATAGCCAGAACACTGATATTCCTTTTTGAAAGAGCTTTGAGGAAACTGAGAAGAATTCTTCCAAGACCTGTCTTTTTGTTTTTTTCCAACTCCCTGCAATCTACCGCGATATCAAACATCTTTCATTCTTCCTGAAAGAAACTCATCATAAGCAGAAAGGTCAAAGTATCCGTGTCCCGAGAAGTTGAAAAGGATAACTTTTTGTTCTTTATTGTTTTTGCATTCAAGGGCTATGTCAATAACTTTTTTTATTGCGTGAGCGGTTTCGGGAGCGGGCAAAAGCCCCTCAACTCTGGCAAAAAGCACAGCAGCAGAAAAAACCTCTGTTTGTTTGTATGCACACGCTTTTATAAAACCTTCATCATAAAGAAGGCAAACAGAAGGAGCATCTCCGTGATACCTCAAACCTCCGGCATGAATCGGTGGGGGAACAAAATCGTGACCCAAAGTGTACATTTTCAAAAGAGGAGTAAGCCCAGCGGTATCTCCGTAGTCATATTTATACTCTCCTTTTGTCAGGGTAGGACAAGCAGATGGCTCAACAGCCCAAACCTCTAAATCCTTTCTCTCCCCCACTATCTTATCTCTTATAAAAGGAAAAGATATTCCAGCAAAATTGCTCCCACCTCCGATAGAACCTACAACAACATCAGGATAAATTCCAAGCTTCTCAAACTGCTTTTTGGCTTCAAGTCCAATTATGGTCTGGTGCAGAAGAACATGGTTCAGAACACTACCCAAGGAGTATTTTATCTCATCAGATGAAAGAGCGTTTTCTATTGCTTCGGAAATAGCTATTCCCAAACTCCCGGGATGATCAGGATTTTGCGAAAGGAATTTTTTTCCGGAACTTGTTCTATCGCTCGGAGAGGGTATTACCTCTGCTCCCCATGTCTGCATAAGTATTCTTCTTGATGGCTTTTGGTTGTAGCTTACTCTGACCATATATACCCTGCATTTTATACCGAAGAACATAGTAGCAAATGCGAGGGCGCTTCCCCACTGTCCTGCTCCGGTTTCAGTAGTAAGAACCCGTGTTCCTGAAATCTTATTGTAGTAAGCTTGTGCAACAGCGGTATTGGGCTTATGGCTTCCTGGCGGTGAAACGCTCTCGTTCTTGAAAAATATCTTGGCAGGAGTATCGAGAAACTTTTCTAACCTTTCTGCTCTCTGCAACGGAGTTGGACGCCATATTGAATAGATTCTCAAAACCTCCTCCGGAATATCTATCCATTCTTTGTCTGAAACTTCCTGTTCTATGAGTGGTTCCGGAAATATGGCGAGGAGTTTTTCCGGTGAAACGGGCTGACCTGTTCCCGGGTCTAACGGTGGGTCAAGAGGTCTCGGAAGATACGGTAAAATGTTGAACCATTTTTTTGGCATCTCGTCATAAGTAAGATATATTCTCATGCCTTTTATTTTAAACCATAAGAAACAACTCTCATTTTTTCATAAAAAATATCCCGTGGTAAATTTTAAAATTACTGATATATGGAGTTCATCTCATTGTCTGACATAGTCAAAAGAGCTTTTGAAATCACTATTATAATATCTTTACCTTTTTTAGCATCAAGCTTGATAATCGGACTTATTATATCTTTTCTCCAAACCCTCACAAATATTCAGGAAACCACAATAACCTTTGTCCCTAAAATAATTGCGGTATTTATTATAGCTTTTGCCTTTGGAGCTTTTATAACATCAGAATTCACAGATTTCCTAAGAGAAATCATCAACGCTATCCCATCAATAGTAAAATAGATTCCAAGAAAATGTTTGAATTTACTTGTTCATCAATCTTTGTAGTTTTTTCAAAACACAATTTCCAAACTCCTCAGTTCCTACAACCCTTATTTTCTTTTTCGGTTTTTTCTCGGCTATGTCTGGGGTTCTTATACCATCTTCAAGCACTTTCTCAACCGCCTTTTCTATAAGTTTTGCCTCCTCAGCCATGCCGAATGAGTAGTTAAGCATAAGAGAAGCAGAAAGAATTGTAGCTATCGGATTCGCAATACCTTTGCCTGCTATATCGGGAGCTGAACCATGAACCGGCTCATAAAGACCGAATATCTTGCCCTTATCTAATTCATCTCCCAAGCTTGCAGAAGGACACAACCCCAAAGAGCCGATTATCCCTCCGGCTTCATCAGAAAGTATATCCCCAAAAAGGTTAGGACACAGAACAACATCAAACCTTTTCGGATTCAAAATAAGATAGTAGCTCATCGCATCTACATAAATGTGTGTGAGTTCAACTTCTGGATAATTCCTTGAAACCTCAGAAACAACCTTTCTCCAAAAAGCCGACACTTCAAGTACATTTGACTTGTCTACTGAAACAAGCTTTTTCTTGCGAGAAAGAGCGATTTTAAAACCAAGATGAGCGATTCTCTCAACTTCTTCCTTATAATATATCATTGTATTTTTGGCATGGTCTCCGAATTCTCCTCTCGGCTCACCGAAATAAACATCTGATGTAAGCTCTCTCAAAATAACCATATCAACTCCATCTATAACATCTTTTTTCAAGGGGGAGATATGGTGAAGGGATTTGAAAACCTTTATGGGTCTTATATTTGCCCAGAGTTTGAGCTCTCTTCTTATTTTCAGCAAACCGGCTTCAGGTCTTTTATCTACGGGAAGGTTATCCCATTTCGGTCCGCCTACTGCACCAAGAAACACAGCAGACGAACCCTTCGCTTTCTCAACCACCTCATCTCTCAAAGGAACACCATACTTATCAATTGAACATCCGCCTATAAGCTCTTCGTGAAAATCAACAATTACACCTTTTCTATCAAAAACAAATTCAAGAATTTTTACAGCTTCTTTTACGACCTCTGGACCTATCCCATCTCCGGGAAGCAGAAGAATGTTGAACATAGATTATTTATTTTCATAGTTTCATCGCTTTTTCGCAAATTTCGCTTTTTTTCTCCCCTCATGATTCAAGAAATATCGGCTAAAAAACTGAAAAAAATAAAAAATCAAGGTCAGGTTTTATCTGTTTTTGACAATATGGAAAGCTTAAAAAAACTCTCTCTACTCTTTGGCATTCTTTTCAGCTCTATCATTCCTTCGCAGAAAGTAAAATCTGATATAGGGTTAGGAATAATGCTCGGAGATCCAACAGGTATAAGTGGAAAGTTATGGATAAAAGAAAAGGATGCGGTAAGTTTAGGTGCATCGTGGTCTGTAATAAGAGAACGGCTCACACTCCTCGGTTCATACAACAGAGAAATAGAAATAAAAACAGAAATAAAAGAAGGAAAACTTTTCTTCTATCCCGGAGTTGGAGTTTTTGTGGGTATTCCTTCTTCTTTTGGCGTATATATACCTCTTGGCTTGGACTTCAACTTCAATAAAGCACCTATTAACATATTTTTTGAAATTGATCCGGGAACAAAAATTCTTCCTGAAACCTCTTTTTCTATTTTCGGATACATAGGGGCAAGATACATTTTCAAATAAGGAAGAAAAAACAGGAAAAAATCGCTCAACAACGAAAAATAAAACAGAATTTTTGATTATTAAATACGAACTTCAAAAACTTTATACTTACAAAAATGAAAAAATGCTTGTATAATTTATTTTCCTGCTCCATAGCTCTGATTTTACCTTTCTTAATTTCAAGATGCTCATCTTTGGGAGAAAGAGACAGGGGAATAAGGTTTGCAAGCCAAGGTAAGTGGGATGACGCAATCTCACTCCTTGAAAAATATGTGAAAGATAAAATTCAGAAAGAACCAATAAAATCAAAAATACCTTTATCTGCAACCTACAAAGTTCCCGAGTTCTACGAGCTTACAGAAAAAGAAAAAGATGAAATGATTGACTTTCTTTATGGGCTTTATTATCTGCTTGCTTCTTATCTTGGCAAGGCGGGATTTGACGAAAGAGAACTTATAGAGCAAATCATCAAACTGAAAGATGTTGATGTCTCGAATAAAGATGAAAAAGAAGCAAATAAGGAAATGAGCCAGATAGCAAAAGATATGCTCAAAAATCACGATAAGGAAAAACTGAAAGAGTTTCTTTTCTTATGCTTCAAAGCTCAACGGTTATACGAAGAGGTATTCTACGGGAACACAAGAAATTTAGATAACCCGAACCCAAACCTCAAACTTGAAAATTTGGGAGAACTTGACCCACAAAACGACCAAAAACTCAAAGAGATAAACAGATTAATCAACTCAATAGAGTTCCTCGGTGGCAAAATCTTAACCCGGAAATTCGTAGTTGAGTCGGTAATCCTCAACCACCCAGATTATTATCTCGGAGAAAAAAAAGATAAACTACCTTCAATGTGCTGTATCCTGAAAAACGAGTATCCATACAGAACAACCCAACACTCATTAGAAAATATGATGGTAAATGTCATCTACGGAATAGACCTGATACTGTATGGTGGAGTAAAAGAAGAGACATTCCAGAAGGCATCATCAAACTACTCCGAACTTGTGAGCGACTTAAAAGATAAGTTTGTAAAAAGAGTTATGAGCGAATGCCAAAGAGCTTCCAAAAAATTCGCTGACTTCCTCACAAATCAAGTAGATATTCCAGAAAAACAAAAAACAAATTTCGTTATGGAAATCAATCAAAATGGAATATGGCTATGCCCGAGAGAAGAAAATTTTGTTGATGAATTTTTAGACGAATTCTCATGCAGAACAACAAATTTTATACCACAAATACAAAAAGAGCTTAAAGGTAGAGTGAGACCACTCCTTCATATTGACGTAGCTGTGAGGCGCCAGAACGAAACAAAATATAAAAACTGTGATGGTCAAGAAATAGGAGAAACAGACCTGAAAACTCTCACTTTAAAATACATATTAGACCAAGATGCGGATATAAATGCTGTGCTTTCAGAACTATGCCAGAAAATAGAGTTCGCAAAACCGCTGACCAAAACAATATCTGAAATAGAAAAAGAAAATCAAAACAGTATATTTAAAAAAGCAATAGAAAACTATAACTCCGCTATAAGTTCTATTTTTAATTTGAGAGACGAACCAGAGGAATGCTCAGCAGAGAAAAAATAAACAAAGGGTGAAAAAAAGATGATTTTAGAAAGCACAATCTTATATTTAATGGTTGAACTCCTCTGGGAATACAAAAGCCCGAGGTCTTACTCTATGGGAGGATTGGCGGTATCTCTGCAAGACGCTCAAACATCTTTCTTCTTCAATCCAGCCGGTATGTTCGGGACAAAAAGCCTTGACATCATAACAACAGAAATCTTTATCTCTTACGATACCATCTCATCTATAAAGGGCTTTGCTGACTCTCTTTCTGACCTGAAAAACCAAGAAAAAACCATTTCACAGGCAAAAAAAATTTATGGTAAAAATTACTCAGCAGGCGTATTCACTTTTCCAAACTTCACCCTCACAGTTCAGAATGTATCTTTTGGATTAGGAGTGCTTGGGGGAGCTGAAACCGGACTTTCAATTTCTGTGCCATCAAATATAACTGTGAGGAACACCTTCTTCTCAACACAAGGACAAGTCCTTCTCGGCGGAGCGGTTGCATTCCTTGATAACTCCCTCATAACAGGAATATCTGTATCTGCATTCAAAATATCACAAAAAGCCGAAGTGGAGATAAGAGAAAACGAAGTCGGAGAGAGAATAACCGATGTATTCCCAGTAATAAATAAAAAACCTCCCGAAATCCTCAGTGATATATTATCTGGAAACTGTCAATACCCACTAAAATGTGCCATAGGTTTCGGTGGAATAAACCTAGGAGTAATCTGGAAACCGCTAAAAAAAGGAATAAATATCGGACTTGATGTGAGAAACATGCTTGATCCATCTGAAAAATTCACGGGAGATATAGGAATATCTTATTCAGATAAATTGAGATTTTTCAATTATACATTAGGCATTGACTTTCAAGATATGTTTTTTGCCCTATCAGAAGACAAAAGCTTTTTCAAAAGAGTTTTCATGGGCGGAGAAGTATCAGTAGATATACCATCTATAAAGAGATTCTTCTCTGTTATGTTCGGATTAGGTCAGCTCTACTCTTCGCTCGGAATAGAACTCAATCTGAAAATCATAAGCATATTAGTAGGAACTTACGGGAGAGAATTAGGCAAAGAAGCTCCCGCAGATCAGATGAGGTATTATTTTTTCAAACTCTCAATTTGACGAACAATATAAGGTATAACATATTTTTCCGCTTTCTTTCCATATATCAGCTCTGTATGAGATAGCTCATCTGAAAAGTTAGCACGAGACAAAATAATGTAGTGGTAGTCCAATCCCAAATCACTAACCATATTCAGAAAATCCCTTACATTCCACCACCAAACAGCTCTATCACCTGTGCTTACCACATAAAAAATCTTCTTCAAACTTGAAACATCAAAACCATAATATGTTTCTGAAAAATCAAATTCAAAATAATCGGTATCTGCGATACCCAGAACCTTCTCTTTCATCTCCGAAGATATTTTTCCTCTATTTTGGAGATAGAACGAATAGAAAGTTGAGATCTCAGAAAAAGGGACAGCAATAAGGAAGACAGCATCAAAACATTTTTTCTCAGATGAGAAAAATCCTGTACCCGAAACTCCGTGAAATACTCCAACATTCAGGTCAGATGTAAAAGAATTACAGAAGTGTTCTATAAGCTTATGTACAGAAATAACAGAACTCAAAGTTTTTGGAAAAACATAAGTTATCTCTTTTGAGTCAAACCTTTGTGTAAATGATTTCCAGACATCTCCACGAAAACCCAAATCTTGAACCAAAAGAAAAGAAACCTTTGATTTACGAAATATTTTGGCTGAAATTTCCGGGAATCCATTTTGGTTTGATTGAGATATTTGAGCTCTCGTCTTTTGTGCGGTTCTGATTATTCTTGAAAATGCGTTTTCTTCCTGCAAGTTTTCTGCTATTTTATCTCCCTCACTTTCCTGTGATGGTTTGTAATAAACCTTTGATTTTTCTCCTGAACCGTCCCACTTTTCCAGGTGGTTCAATACAAGGGGAAAGATCTCTTCAACTGCAAAATCGCTTGCGGTAATATCAACATGGCCATAATCTGCCCTAAAACCCTCACCAATACCAGCCAAAACAAAACTTTTATTCTTTGAGCCAGTTTTTAAGAAAGCTAATTTCACTGTTGGCGGAGTAGCAAGGTAATCTTTTACTCCCACAATAAAAAGAGAAGGAACATCAAAATCATCAAGGTTAAAACCGAAGTCCTCATATCCTACCCCCACCTTCAAAAATTTTTCAAGGACACGAGTTGAAACGTCGGCAGTAGCTTTCATCGCCTCCTTTCTATAATCTCTATCAACATTATCTATGTTCCATACAAGATACTCAAGGTCGGCAAAAGGTAAAAACAACTTTGAAAAATCAAAAACAGGAAGGAAAAATGATATAAGAGATGAGAAAAAAGAAAAATGAACCCTATCTACTCTTTTGAGAAAGTAAGATAATTCGTCAAAATTCGCTCTGGTCAGTTTGAAAATTTCAAAAGGAGTCCATATAGTATATGGAGAAGATATAGCCGTAAAGCTTGCCAAACTTTGGGATATTTCTGGCTTACGAGAGACCGCAAGGTAGATAACCATACCACCCATAGAATGACCAATCCAGTGAACTTTTTCAGAACCTTCAAGCGTCTTGACTTTTTTTATTATTGCCAGAACATCGTAAAGGTAATCCTCAAAACCGAAATCAAAAGAACCCTTTGATTTTCCGACACCCCGAAGGTCTGGAACATAAACGTCAAATCCCTCTTCGGCAAACTTACGAGCCCAATTTATCTTTTCTTCAAAATACCAGTACTTTCCCTGAGTTCCCAGACCGTGGCAAAGTATTACTGGAAAGTTCCTCTTTTCTCCCGATTCTGCTCTGACGAAAAATATGTGAATTCTTCTCCCATCATCTGTTTCTGCCCATAAACTTTCAGAATAAGCTGACCTGAACAAGAAAAAGATGAAAGATGGTAGAAAAAGAAAGAGAACAGATGTAAAGCGATATGCTGTTTTATAAAACCATTTTTCTCTCAACATTTTTTGTTTTATTATTTGGGATTTCTTCTCCTCAAAAGAACCTCTCTTTCAATCTCAACAACTGTCTCACCTTTTTGATTTATTCCAATTATTTTGAACTTGACTATCCCGGCATCTGGTCTATCTGAATCTCTTTTCTCTATGACTTCTGACCTTGCGTAAAGCGTATCACCGTGAAAGACCGGATTGATATGCCTTGCGTTATAATAACCAATATCACATATAGCATTTTCACTTATGTCTTCTGATGTTAGCCCAACAACTATTGAAGTGACAAGCCCCCCATACACCACCCTTTCCGGAAATAAACCCTTCCCTTTTTTCATCATATCTTCGTTAAAATGGATTGACGCGGTGTTCATAGTAAGAAGAGTAAACATAACATTATCCATCTCTGTCACAGTTCTTCCTCGTGAGTGCTCTATAACGTCTCCAACCTCAAAATCCTCAAAGAAATTAGATTTTCCTGTTATGTTTGAGTAAATCTTTTCAAGCTCATCTTTTGACAGCTTCATAACTATGAAGTTTTTTGCAAACTCAAAAATTTACATAATTTCAAAAATTTTGCAAGATTTCTCACAAGAAAAATTGAGAAAACTCAAAAGAATCAAAAAATCAAAAGTATATGAAGGTATCTCCATAGTATACTGACTCAAAACTTCCGTCTTCTTTCTGGACTATCATTGAGCCATCTTCTGCAATACCGTAGCAGATACCAGAGAAACTTTTTCTTCCAGTATCTACCTTCACTCTTCCTCTCCACAGGTTATTTTCTATATCAGTTTTGAGTTCAAGCCATTTTCCATCACAGAAACTACCAAAAACCTCCATAAAATATCTGATAAGTTTTTTTGTGAATTCAACGAGTGAAACATAAGAAGGATTATTTACAATATCTTTGAGAGATATTGATATATTTAGTGGAGCTATTTTGACATTGACACCTATTCCTACGACAACGAAGTCAATTTTTTCAGCTTCTCCGAAAGCTTCAGCTATCGTTCCGGAAATCTTTTTAGGTTCCCTTCCTATGATGAAGACATCATTTGGCCACTTTATTTTTACATCATAAATAGGAGAGAAAGATTGTATTGCCTTGAAAACCGCAAGACCTCCGAGAAGCGATATTTTTATGACCTCTTTTATAGGTATATCAGGTCTTATAACGCACGAGCCGTAAAAATTTCCTTCGGGAGATTCCCATCTTCTTCCTAATCTCCCCTTCCCGCTGGTTTGCTTCAAAGCTATAACCCAGAAATTCTCTTGAAGCTTTCTCTTTATAAAAAGCTCTCTTGCAATATTTTGAGTAGAATCTACTTCATGAAAGAAGATAACTTTCTTCCCCATATCCCCAAGCTCCCACGGGAAGGGAATATCGGGAGATTTGATGAGTTTATATCTTTTTTTTATTTCAAATGAGTATCCGAGGTTTTTGAGATATTTTGCGAACTTTGAAACCGCCGCCCTGCTTATCGCAAGATTCCTCGCTATGTTCTCACCTGTCTCATATTCCTTCTCCCTCAAAATCTCAAGAAATCTCCTTATTTTGTAGTTGTAGTTTATCCCTCTTGCCATATTTGGAGTTATTCTTTCTTTTCTGCTTGCTTTTCCTGAGGTTCGTCTTTCTCTGAAAACGGTCCTTGAATAAAATCTTTCAGAACTCTTATTTTGACATCTTTTGAAACCTCAAGAGATACTGTCTTTTGATATATTTCTGAAACTTTCCCAACTATTCCGCTTGATAGAAAAACTATATCACCCTTTTTGAGATTTTTTATAAATTCTTTCCTTTTAGCTTCCACGCGAGTTTGAGGTCTTATAACGATAAAGTAAAACAAAATAAAAATAACTATCAGCGGGAACAGAGATAGGAAAAAATCCATAATAGTTTAAACTTTTCTGACCAACAAAAATTTTTACTTTTTTTCTGCTTTTTTTGAATTGACGCATCAAGTCCATATCAAAAATGAAAAAGGGGAAACATCAAAAAAACATAATTAAAATAAAATTCAGGCGCAAAACATAATGGAAGCAAAAAACATAAAAGAAGAGTTAAAGTTTCTGAGGTATTTTTTCTCTTATCTCCTAACTCAAAAGAACCTTGTTATACTCTCGGTAATATTTCTTGTAGGGGGAATATTATCAGAAATATCAATTCCGCTCCTCATAAGGAAGGGAGCAGACAAAGTGATTGACACAAAAAGATTTGAACTTCTTTTAATTTACTCCGGAGCCGTTTTACTTGCAATAATCATCTCAAGCATAAATCACTATTTCCTCATATATTTCACAAATAAAGTTGGACAGAACATAATCTACGACATAAGAAAACAGCTTTTTTCTCACATAATAAGGTTGCCAATGAGTTTTTTTGACAAGACACAGAGCGGAAAATTAGTTATAAGATTGACAAACGATGTTGAAAATCTGAGCGAGCTATTTGTCTCGGGTCTCATAACCTTCACAGCAGATATACTCATAATAGCAGGAATAATCACAGTACTTTTTATACTGAACTTAAAGTTAGCACTTGTATCAATAGCTGTCTTCCCCATAATGATAATTGTTGTAATCCTTTTCAGAAAAAAAGCTTCACGAATTTATCTTGAAATAAGAAGGAGAATTTCTGAGCTGAACTCGTTCATAAGTGAGAGCATACTCGGAATAAAAACAATAAAGATACTTCCAGCATACTCTTTTGCTATAAGAAATTTTGAGACACTCAACAGAAAGTACTCAGAAGAAGTTGAAAAATCAATAATACTCTTTGCACTTTTCTTCTCATCTATAATATTTATCTCCTCTATATCTCTTGGTTCTGTAATGTGGTTCGGGGGATTAAAAATTTTAGAAAGAGAAATAGGTTTTGGAACATTTCTTGCTTTCTGGTATGCGGTAAATAAACTCTTTGACCCTATATGGGATTTCAGCGAGAAATACAACATAGTTCAATCAGCGATAGCCGCTGCAAAAAGAATAAGAGAGATATTCAGCACTCCAAAAGAATACGAAGACCGAAAAACTCAAAAACCAAAACCCAAAATAGAAAAAGGAGAAATAGAGTTCAAAGATGTGTGGTTTTCGTATGACGGCAAAAAAACGGTAATATCTAATGTATCGTTCAAGATAAATTCTGGTGAAAAGGTCGCAATCGTCGGACTAACAGGAGCAGGAAAAACAACAATAGCAAACCTTCTCACAAGAGTTTATAAACCCCAAAAAGGAAAAATACTGATAGACGGAAAAGATATTGATGAGTACGAACTTTCAGAACTGAGAAAAAGCATATCTCTTATACATCAAGATGTCTTCATATTCTCACGAAAAGTAAAAGAAAACATAACACTCGGAGAAGACGATGACGAAAAAATGAAAAAGATAATGAAAATACTTGAACAGATAGGAATAGAACTTGACATTGAAAAAGAGATTGGAGAAGATGGAGCGGGATTATCATCAGGCGAAAAGCAAATAATAGCAACTTTGAGAGCACTATACTTTGACCCGAAAATAATAATATTTGATGAAGCAACCGCATTCGTAGACCCAAACACAGAAAAGAAAATCAACAAGCTTATAGATGAGTTATTCCAAGGAAAAACAATTATAAAAATAGCACATAGACCAGAAACAATAAAAACAACCCAGAGAATAATCCTTATAAAAAAAGGAAAGGTTCAGGAACTTTCACCAAAAGAAATAAAAAACATAGAACTTATATATCAGATTTAAATGCTACCCTATATAATAATAGGGGACCTGAAAATTCCAGTATTTTCGTTTGGACTATCAATTGTATTTTTGGTCTTTCTGTTTCTATGCATAAAGTCAGCAGAAGAAAAAGGTTTAGGAGAAAACACAGGAATAGAAATATCACTTCTTATCGCTTTTTCAACAATAACATTCTCAAAAATCCCTCTTGGAGTAATATATGGATGGAAAATAAGTTCTATTTTGAAGTTCTGGGAAACGGGGCACTCCCTCTTTTCAGCTCTGATTATAGGAACAACAATAATCTTCATATACTCAAAAATAAAAAGAGTAGATTTTTATGAGCTTTTATCAGTCCTGACATACCCAACATTTTTTTCGCTTTCGCTTTACAGAATTTTTGTCTGTCTTCCGACAGGTTGCTGTTATGGATTCCCTTCAAGATTCGGAATAACATTCTCTCAAGAATCTTATGCTTCCCGCGACCTCGGAGTTGCGGCGGCAAAACTCTTTCCCTCACAAATAATAGAAGCAATACTGTTTTTCATCTGCGGAACAATATCGTATTTCAAGAGAAAAGATAAAGCAGAAAATAATATCCAGCTTTTCCTACTTCTCCTCACTCTTGAAAGAATAATAGCCGAATTCATAAGAAGAGATATAAAAGAAAAAATAATAAAAGCAGGCGATTACGGAATAAGTGTATGGCTTGTTCTATCTATAATACTCTTTTCAGCAACATCAATTTACTTTAATCTCCTCAAACCCTACATAAAATCGTTCAGAGAAAAAATGAAGGGAAACGGAACAAAAATTTTCAAAATTGGTGCGATAGCTTTTCTTCTTTTCTCACAGCTTGTGATGTGTAGCGATAAAAAATCAAATGTTGACTTCTCCGCAGTTGAGAACTCTCTCAGGTCAGCTTTCTCACTATCATACACAGCTATGTTCGTATCATACATTTTCCTGAAAATAAAAGGTTTTTTGGGAAGCTGTATATATAGAGATGGAGAAAACAAAATAGTAGTAGATTGCGAATTTGATGTGAGAATTTTATCAGCAGAAAAGATAAAAACAAGAGGAACTTGCGATTTCTCGTCTTTCCAGAACTCAATAACCTTCTCAAACTGCAAGCTTCAGATGAACGGAACCAACTTCTACGGCGAAATAACGGGAAATACAACACTGAAAGAACAATCAGAGGTCTATATTGATAATGTGACAGTATCTGTTATAAAGAGTTTATACTCAAACTTCACAGCAGAAATAACAGAAACGAGGTCCTCACTTGTGAGTATTCAAGGAGAAAGCACGCGGATTTTTAAAATCAGCGGAAAAATAAAAATAGAAAAAACCGAAATATCAGCGGAGAAAATTTTTCTACTTGATGAAGGTGTAGAAAGAATAGGCGTTATGATAGATGGTTCAGTAAGCATAAAAGGATGTAAAAATTCCAACCTTGATGTGAAAACAGAAAATTTTGTGTATTTTGACGAGCAAGGATGTCCATCTGGCTCAGCAGAAATAAACGGAGAAAAAATCTATTTTTCTTCAAAAGAATTATATACACAAAACAAAAAACTCTCATCTCCTTGCAGAGGAGAAAAATCAGAATGCTATCTTTTATATTTTTGAATGATGAAAAATATATTTTACATTTTCAAAGAAACATTTCTTGAAATTTTTCTTCCTCCAATTTGTGTTATATGCGAATCAAAAGAAGGCAAAATGCTCTGTGAAGCATGTTTCAGGAAAATAAAGTTTGTAGATGAATTCCAGAAATGTCCGAGATGTTCTCTTGTGTTCTACGATAGTGTTCCTGAAAAATGCCCAAATTGTGAGAGATTATCTCCTAAATTCTCAAAGCTTGTTTCTATCTTCGTATATGAGGAATACGGAGAAAAACTGATAAGAAAAATAAAATTTGAAAACAAGTTGAAGGTAGTGGAGGAATTTTCAGACATGATAAAGTCAAAACTTGAAGAAATAGATTTTGACATAGTAGTTCCGATACCATCTTATACAAGAAAGTGGATAAAAAAAGGATATATTCCATCTGTGAAGATAGCGAAGGTGATTTCTGAAAATCTCAGAAAGCCAATCGTTCCTCTTATAAGAAAATCAAAGGAGATTCCATCTCAGCTTGAGCTGAGTTCAGAAGAGAGATTGAAAAATCCTAAAGACGCCTTTGAAGTTATAGGAAGCAAGATAAATTACAGAAGAATTCTTCTCGTTGATGATGTAGCGACAACAACTGCAACACTATGCGAATGCACAAGAATACTTCTTGAAAAAGGAGCCGATGAGGTTTTCTGCTTCTCACTCGCAAGAACCCCACTCAAAACACTGTAAAAAACTGATAATTTTATTCAAGTATAAACATCTCAAAAATTTATAATGTAAGGAGGGTAAAAAGTATGAACTGGCGGATTGAAAAAGACACTATGGGAGAGGTAAAGGTTCCAGCAGATAAGTATTACGGTGCACAAACACAAAGAGCTGTTGAAAATTTCCCCATAAGCGGATGGAAAATGCCAGATGAAATAATAAAATCTCTCGCAGTCATAAAATGGGCTTCTGCAAATGCGAACTTTGAACTCGGTCTGATAACAAAAGAAATAAAAGATGCAATATGCAAAGCAGCAGAAGAAATCTACGAGGGAAAACTAAATGATAACTTCCCTGTTGATGTCTTCCAGACGGGATCAGGAACATCAACAAATATGAATATAAACGAAGTTATAGCAAACAGAGCAAACGAAATTTTAGGATACGAAAAAGGTAGCAAATTTCCAGTCCATCCAAACGACCATGTGAATAAATGCCAATCATCAAACGATGTGATACCATCTGCAATAAGCATATCTGCCACGCTCGGAGTAAAGGAAAAACTCATACCATCTCTGAAAACACTTGAAAAAACCCTTGAAGAAAAATCAGAAGAGTTCAGAGAAATAATAAAAATAGGAAGGACTCATCTTATGGATGCAACCCCCATAACTCTTGGTCAGGAGTTCTCAGGATACAAAGAGCAGATTTCTCACTGCATAGAGCTTCTGCAGATGTATATTCCGAGGACATCTGAGTTAGCCCTTGGCGGAACAGCGGTAGGTACAGGAATAAATGCGCATCCCGAATTTCCCAAAAAAGCAATATCGTATATATCAAAGTTTCTCAAACACGAATTTAAGGAGACGAGAAACCACTTTTTTTCACAGGCAACTCAGGATACCATGGTTGCACTTTCCGGAATCTTAAAACTTTGCGCTGTCGCTCTTTTCAAGATCGCAAACGATATAAGGTGGCTCGGGAGCGGACCAAGATGTGGAATAGGAGAGATAAACCTTCCATCTCTGCAACCCGGCTCATCTATAATGCCCGGAAAAGTCAATCCCGTAATTCCAGAATCTGTAATGATGGTTTGCGCACATGTGATAGGTTCTGATGTGTCAATAACGATAGGTGGAATGAGCGGAAACTTTGAACTCAACACATTTTTGCCACTTATAGGATACCATGTTGTCACTTCAATAAATTTGCTTTCATCTTCTGCTATAAACCTCGCCGAAAAATGCATAAAAAGCATAAAACCAAATACCGAGAGAATGAGAGAGCTCGTAGAAAGGTCGTTAGCCCTCGTGACCCCGCTTGCACTAAAAATCGGATACGACAAAGCTGCTGAAATAGCAAAAAAAGCAGTAGCAAAAGGCAAAACAATAAAGGAAATTCTAAAAGAAGAAAAGATCCTCAACGACGACGAAATAGAAAAAATTCTTGACCCATACAAAATGATAAAACCTAACGCAGATATAATAGGATCTGCAGGAGGATAACTTTACAAAAAATAAATGACAGCTCCCCTCTTCTATTAATATATGAAACTATGAAAAAATCAGAGCGAAAAAGAAAACAGGAAAAAGAGAAAAAAATCATTATAACCGTTGATGGTCCTGCAGGATCAGGGAAAACCACAATAGCAAAAATGCTTTCAGAAAAATTAAAGCTATACCACCTCAGCTCGGGGAAAATTTACAGAGCTATCGCATACCTTGAAATGAATTACGGACTTGAAAAAGCACTGGAACTCGCAGAAAAACTAAAAATAAGAAAAAACAAAATATTTTTTGAAGGAGAAAATCTTGACGAATACCTATCAAAAGAAGAAGTCGGAAAAAGAGCTTCAGATATGTCAGAAATAAAAGAAGTGAGAGAAAAGGTGAACAAAATCCAGAAAGAAATAGCAGAAAGAGTGAAAAAAGGAATTGTAGTTGATGGAAGAGATGAGGGAACCGAGGTTTTTCCCTCTGCCAACATCAAAATATTTATAGATGCATCGCTTGAAGAAAGAGCAAGAAGAAAATATCTTGAATCTGCTCAAAAAGGAGAGAACAAAACCTTTGAGTTCTTCCTTGAAACGATAAGAAAAAGAGATGCACAAGACAGTCAAAGAGCAATATCTCCTCTCCGCATTCCACACGATTCTCTCTATATTGACTCAACATCAAAGACCCCGGAAGAAGTCCTTGAAGAGATACTGAATTTTATAAAAATTCAAAAGCCCGAAATTTTGCGCTCCTTGAACGTGGATTTATAACCATCTCCTCCTCAGAAGGAACTATCGGCTTTTTCGTTACCCTCCGTCCCAACCCATCTTTCTCCCAACTCAAAAATGTTCTCTTGACAATTCTATCTTCAAGGGAGTGAAAAGATATTATGCCTATTTTTGTCCCACTCTTTACAAATTTAGCGACCTTTTGAAGAAAATCCGATAGGTTATCAAGCTCTCTGTTTACAAAAATTCTGAGTGCCTGAAATGTTTTTGTAGCAGGATGAATCTTCGTATTGTAAATTCCTGTTTTTTTATAAACCGACTCAACTATTTCAGCAAGTTCCGTTGTAGTATTTATATCTCTTTCTTTTCTTCTTCTCACTATTTCCTTTGCTATTTTTTTTGCAAGGCGCTCCTCGCCGTATCTATATATTATATCTGCAAGCTGTCTTTCTGAAAAATTCATAACAACTTCCCTCGCCGTAAGTTTTATACTCTTTGAAATGCGCATATCAAGAGGTCCTTCTAATCTGAAAGAAAAACCCCTCAAACTCTCCTCTAAATGAAAAGAAGATATACCAAGGTCTGCAAAAAATATATCTGGCTTCCTGTCTATCTGAATTTCAGAAAATATCTCATCTATATCTGCAAAGTTTGCTGTTATAAAAAAAATTTCCGGTCTATCTTTTTCATCAATCATCTCGCTGATTTTTTCCTCGGCTTTTTCTATCATCTCCTCATCCCAATCAATAAGGACCAAAATCCCTTCTTTACCCAATCTTTTTGCAAACTCAACAGAATGTCCCCCTCCACCCGCCGTAAGGTCAACAACGAAGTCCCCTCTCTTCGGAGATAAAACTCTTATGACCTCTTCTTTCAGAACGGGAATATGCATAGAAAAAACAGCCCTCAACAAAATTTCAATAAAACACTTTCTTTGACGCTTTTTTGAGCCGGTTCATTATACCCAAACCTATACCCCTTTCCTCAACCCCTTCAAAAATAATCACATCGTATTTTTCACCTGCAACAATAAGAAGATTGAAAAGGTTCTTCGCAAAATCTTCAAGAGTTCTTCCAGAAACTACAATATCAAATCCCATAAGCTTTATTTTCTCCCCTTCTTCCCCCACATATTTGAAAAGAGCAACAAGAACTTTTTTATCAGAAAAATTACTTCTTTCAGATTCAAGAAACCTCAGAATATCTTTTCTGTTCATGAAAAGGTAGACATCTGAATCAGGAGCGTAGTGTTTATATTTTACGCCGGGACTTTTTGCAACCTTCACATCACTATGGGCAAGAACATCAACTCCTCCTACCTCTTTTTCTATCATCTCCTTTGATATACCTCCGGGACGCAATATAATCGGCGGAGAAACGGTCAAATCAATCACTGTTGATTCAATCCCTATTTTGACTTCTCCTTCTATTATGAAAACCTTATCTCCGAAGTATTTTTTCACATGCTCTGGTTTTGTTGCCGATGGTTTTCCAGATATATTGGCACTTGGAGCAGAAATGGGGACACCAGATAATTCTATGAGTTTCAGCGCAATTTTGTGGTTCGGCATCCTTACCGCAACGGTATCAAGGTTAGCTGTGACAATATCAGGTACAGAAGGATTTTTAGGCAGTACAAGTGTAAGAGGTCCCGGCCAGAACTTTTCTATCAGAATTTCTGCGTTTTTTGGGACTTCTCTTGCGACGAGAAAAACATCTTCTTTCTTTGCTATGTGTATTATAAGGGGGTTATCTTGCGGACGTCCTTTCAGCTCAAAAATTTTTTTCACCGCATTCTCATCAAAAGCGTTGGCGCCAAGTCCATATACGGTTTCTGTTGGAAAAGCAACAACACCGC
The DNA here is from genome assembly GCA_002898315.1 of bacterium HR19. Taxonomy (GTDB): domain Bacteria; phylum Calescibacteriota; class Calescibacteriia; order Calescibacteriales; family Calescibacteriaceae; genus Calescibacterium. The sequence continues at coordinate 163,953 of BEHV01000001.1, forward strand.
CGTTACGTATTATCTCCGCCCCCTTCTTTATCTGCTCTTCTTCCTTCGGAGAAATATATGGATTCTCATAAAACCTCATATTTTAAGCTTTTGAGGAATTCTCTGACAAGCTTATGCGACTGATTAACTATGTAGAACTTACCTAAAATCCTTATCCCGAAAGAGTATATATCCCCTAAAAAATCAAGAATTTTGTGTCTTACTCGCTCGTTCTGAAATCTAAGTTCTGTATTCAAGGGAGTATCGCTCTCATCTGAAAATACTATGGCAGAATCAACATCCCCTCCCCTGAAAAGCCCAACAGAGATCGCATTTTTAAGATCGCTTTCGTATATGAAGGTTCTTGCAGGAGCTATCTCATCAGGATAAAATGTCTTTTCTGTGAAAACAAATTCCTCTCGCGTGGCTTTCCTCTGGTATACCGCATGAACGAAAAACTCATGATATGGTTCTACTTTTATGTATCCGCTCCCATCTGACATTTCAAGCGGTTCAACTACAATAGCATATTTGCGAAGAGAATTCTGCGGTCTGAGACCAACTTGTAGCATCCTCTCGGAAAAAATCAGAGAAGAACCGTCAAAAAAAGGAATCTCCCTACCTTCAATCTCAACCAGAGCATTATCTACCCCAAATGCAAAAAAAACAGAGAGAAGATGCTCTATGTATATAACATCATAGGTTGGACCTCTTAATGTCAAATTATGAAATCCGGGATAAGTTGTGCTCTGCGAGAGCTTGACTTCTTCACCATCAACAACAAATATTATTCCTGAATCTTCCGGAAGCGGTTTTACTCTTACAGAACATATCTCGCCCGTCATAAGGCCGGGACCAAAAAGTTCGAACTCCTGCGCTAACGTATGTTGAACTCCAAAAAACAAATTCTTCTCAAGATCAATCATACAATATAGCACCCTTTTAAAACATAATTTTACTCCTGGAAATCAAGAGAAAACCTTTTTCAAATTAAAAATCAACTCCAACTTAACTACTACCACTTTAATGATGAGCGTGAATCAACGGTCAAGGCAAAAATTCCCGTATAAAATAACATCAATAAACCGAAGCAGTAAAATTAAATTAAGCTGAGACCCTTCAGAAGGGCTCAGACTAACAATTTATGAGAACTGCTCAGGAAATAGTAAATCTCAAAGGCAAAAAGAAAATAATATGCCTTACCTCATATTCCTATCTTTTCGCAAAGATTGTAGATGAAACAGGACTTGTTGATGTAATACTTGTTGGGGATTCAATGAACGAGGTTTGGTTCGGGGAAAGGAACACGACAACAATTCCTCTTGATGTTATGATATGGTGCGCAAGAAGTGTAAGAAAGGCGGTAAAAAACGCCATGGTCGTATTTGACATGCCATTTGGTACGTTCTGGTCAAAAGAAGTCGCTCTCAAAAATGTTGTGAAAATAGTAAAAGAGGCAGACCCGGACGCAGTGAAAATTGAAGGTGGAAAAGATGTATCAGAAATAATAAGAGAAATAGTTAAAATCGGTGTACCAGTTATGGGGCATATCGGACTTCTTCCTCAACGAGCGAGAATAACAGGGTATAAAAAACAGGGAAAAGAAGAAGAAAGCGCAAAAAGAATTTTTGAAGATGCTCTGTCAGTAGAAGAAAGCGGTGCGTTCTCGGTAGTCCTTGAATCAGTTGAAACAGAACTCGCAAAAAAAATAACACAATCCCTGAAAATACCAACAATAGGAATAGCTTCCGGACCATACTGCGATGGTAAAATAGCAGTCCTTGAAGATATAGTCGGACTCACCCAACCACCTCCAAAACATGTAAAACCATACGATAATCTCGCCGAAAAAATATATAATGCAGTCGTAAAGTACGCAGAAAACCAAGAATAAGACAAAAATGAAGGTGATAAGAAAAATAAAAATGATGCAGAGAGAGATGGAGAAAATGAGAAAAAAAGGAAAAAAAATAGGGTTTGTACCAACCATGGGATACCTTCATCAAGGACATATAAAACTTATAAGAGAAGCAAGAAAGAAATCAGACATCGTTGTTGTAAGCATATTTGTAAACCCAACCCAGTTCTCTCGTGGAGAGGATTACGAGATTTATCCGAGAGATGAGAAAAGAGACCTCAAAATATGCAGAAATGAAAAAGTAGATTATGTGTTTTTACCGGAAGTCAAAGAGATGTATCCTGATGGATACGAGACATTTGTACAAGTAGAGGAACTTCAAAAACCGCTCTGCGGAATGTTCCGTCCCGGACATTTTAGAGGAGTCGCAACTGTTGTATCAAAACTCTTCAATATAGTAAAACCTCACCTTGCATTTTTTGGACTCAAAGATTATCAGCAAGCACTCATAATAAAAAAACTTGTAAGAGACCTTTCGTTTGATGTAAAAATAGAACCGATTGAAACGGTGAGAGATTCAGATGGTCTTGCCCTATCTTCACGCAACGAATACCTATCAGAAGAAGAAAGAAAATTGGCTTCTTTTATACCCCAAGCTCTTATAATGGCAAAAGAAATGATAGATAATGGTGAGCAAAACCCACAAAAGATAAAATCAGAATGCACAAAATTCCTTGAAGAGAAAGGAATAAAAGTTCAGTATTTTGAAATAGCAGACCCCGATAACCTTCAAAGCCAAACCACAAAGATAGATAAGAAAAACTATCTTATAGCTCTTGCGGTGTTCGTAGGGAAAACTCGGCTCATAGATAACTTTTTTGTAAAAAACGGAAAGATTTTTAACTTTCCGAAAAAACAGAAAAAGGAGGGATAAAATTATGGCGATGAGGATTCTTCTGAAGTCAAAAATACATAACGCAATTGTCAAAGACGCTAACCCCGAATACGAAGGTTCTATAACAATACCGAAAAAGCTCATGGAAGAAGCAGATATAATAGAAGGAGAGCAAGTCCATATATATAACATCACAAATGGCAACAGATTGATAACATACGCTATTGAAGGTCAAGATGACACCACAATAGCAATAAACGGAGCAGCAGCTAAACTCTGTTTCCCGTCAGACAGAATCATAATAGTAGCATATGGAATCTACTCCGAAGAAGAAGCAAAAACACATAAACCCAAAATAATTGTAGTAGATAATAATAACAGAATCATAAGAAAAATAGGTAAATAAAAACACAGAGAACAAAAAATCTGAAAACCAGCAAAACCGCTCACCTACCCAATTAAATTAAGAAAAATAAGCTACACAGAAAAATGCTTGTTGTCCTGAAAATAGGTTCATCTGTTCTTGAAAAAGATGGAGAACCAGATGAGAAAATCTTTGATGGAATATCAAATGTCATAAGCGAATGTCTAGAAGGAGGTAAAGCGAAGTTTGTAATCGTATCATCGGGAGCTATGCTTTTTGGGATAATGGAGGCAGGTTTGAAAAAAGCCGGGAACCTGATAAGGAAGCAAGCTCTTTGTGCAATAGGACAACCAAAACTGATGAACATGTGGGAAAAATCTCTCTCAAAATATGGTCTAAAACCCGCTCAAATCCTTCTCGTTCACGATGACTTCGCATCAAAAGAAAGAAGCCAAAATGTTAAAAACACAATAGAAGAAATAATAAAAATGAATTTTATACCAATAGTGAATGAAAACGACCCCGTATCAACAGAAGAAATAAAGCTCGGAGATAACGATTTCCTTTCAGTCTATCTTTCCGCACTCATTAGCGCAGAAAAATTAATCATAGCTTCTGATATAGATGGAGTCATTGACGAATCTGGGAAAGTAATTGAGGAAATAAACTTTGAAGATAAAGAAATCTGGCAGAAAATCAAAACAATAAAAAGAAAAAAGAGGGTTTCATCAGGGGGGATAACATCAAAACTATCTGCCACAAAACTCGCCTCCGAATTCGGAATAGAATCATTTATAGTCAACGGGAAAAACCCAGAAAACATAAAAATGGCAGTTGAAGGAAAAAAAGTCGGAACGAGAATAATCCCAGGGAAAAAATATCCGAAAAAAATCTTGTGGATAGGAAATGTTCTGAGATGTAAGGGGAAATTAGAGGTAGATGAGGGAGCTTTCAACGCCATAGTTAGTGGAAAGAGTTTGCTCCCATCGGGAATAATAAAAGTCTCAGGCAACTTCTCGCGCGGAGATATGATAGAGCTTGAGTTCAACAGAAAAACATTCGCAAAAGGAATTTCAAATTACTCATCAGCAGAAATAAACCTTATAAAAGGTAAAAAAACATCTGATATAGAAAAAATTCTCGGATACAAAAGAGAAGACGAAATCATACACAGAGATAACATGATGATTCTTTTAGGATAAATTTTGCGTCTAATCCTCTCATTTTCAAAGGAGAGATACAGACGCATGGTGCATAAGCACCATTAACCATACCTATGTACCTAAACATATCAGGAATATAGAGATGTAAATGCAGTTTTAAACCTTTTGAAAGAAGGTCTCACCCGCCTTAAAATGGTGGTAGTGTTAAACTGCCCTGAACTTATGCCCATCAGAGGGAGAGAAAGTTCCATCCTGAAGCGGGAAGCCCCTCTATTCATTGATGGTAAGAAGTCACATTAAGCACAAATTAACCACACCTTCTAAGAAGCAGAGAATTTATCTCAAAGAATAAATAAAATAAGAATAATAAAAAGAAAGCATTTTTTATGGTATGCGAAGGAAAAAAACAGAACCCAAAAATCCTCCAACAAAAACAATCATTTTTATAGCATTTATATCTTTTTTAATCGTCAATCCTATAAGAACTTACGGAACTGAAAACTGCTCAATCAGATTAATTATAAATGAAAAATACTCGTTTGAATGTCCTCAAAATTCAAAAGATCAAAAAAATGAAAAAAAAGATGATTATATAGAAAACTTAAATTTCGCAAGAAAAATCTGCTCATTACTTGAAGATTGTCCATCTATATACGAAACTCAGAACATATTCAAAGCGCTCTTGAAATCAGGAGTTATCTACGACTTCAAAATATCCCCTGACGAGAACAATATTCAAATAAAATTAGAAAAAAGAGAATTCATAAAAAAAGTAGCAATCAAAAACGAAATACAAGATAAGAAATTAGCAGAGGAGATAAATACGGAACTCAAACGAAATTTTGAAAACAGATTTTTTCAGGAAAACTTACCGCAAATTTGCGAAAATATCTTGAGAAAATACGGAATAAAAAATCCAACATGTGAGACAAAAATAAAAAAAGAAATACTCTATCTCAAAATCAAAGGCGAAATTGAAAAAATAAAAGATGTAATACTGAATATACAAGATGAAAAAATAAAAGAAGAAATAGAAAAGTTGGCAGAGGACATCGTAGGAGAAGTCGCTTCTGAATACAAGATAAACGAAACAGAAAAAAAATTAAAGCTAAAACTCAACCGGCTCGGATTCTTCAAAGCTCAAATAAAACTCACATATAATAAAGAACAAAAATTAGAAATATCAATCTCTCCCGGAAAAATTCATGTCATATTCCTCTGGATAGAAAAAGCAGAGAAAATCGGAATTGATACAGGAGAGATAAAAAAGAAAATCCTTCAAATCCCAAACATATCAGAAGTAAGCGTAAAAAATCTGATATACGATGAACTCAAAAAAGAAGGTATCCCAGTAAAAAAAATAAAATATGAAGAAACCGAACTTGAAGACCTTGCTATAGTAAGCATAAACGTTGAGTTAGAAAAACTTTACTATCTTTCTGAATTCAGCATAGTCGGACTTAAAAAACTGAACGAAAACGAGATAAAAAGAAAAATAGGAGTTGATACAACAGGAATAATAAACCTTTTCTATCCAAGATATGCTCTCTACTCAGAAGATAAAATAGAAAGTTTCATAAAGTCAATAATTGAATACGCCAGGTCAAAAGGTTTTGAAAACTTCAAAATAGAGAAAATAGAAAACAGGATAGAAAAAGACAAAATGTATGTCAAGGTATTTGTTGATGAGGGAGAAAGAACAGTTATAACTTCTTTTGAAACTATAAACTTTCCAGAAAATGTAAGTCATCTCATTCCAAAAACACCTATCTTCTACGACTACAATCTCATAAGGGAAGTAAAAGAAAAATTAGAAAATTACATATCAGAAAAAGGATATATGAAATTCACAATAGCGGTATCTGAAATAAGAGAGAATCCGAGGTTGAAAAAAATTGTTTTCACATATGTTGGAGATGAAACAAAAAGCAAACTATCAAAAATATTCATAGAGTCAAAAACATCTGATGAATACATTAGAAAAATTTCAGCTATAAAAGAAGGAGAAATCTTATCATCAAAAAAAATAAAGGACGCAGAAGATGAAATAAACAAAACCCAATACTTCTCAAAAGCAAATATAGTTTTTTCAAAATTCGGAGAGGAAAACGAAAACAGTTCTATTAAAAACGAAAGCAAAGATGAAAAGAATTTCTCGGAAAAATTCAGCCATTCCGCAAATAATAAATACATAGGCGTCCTTTACTTGAAAGAAGGAGAGCTAAACGAACTTAACATCTCAGGTGGAATATCTTCAACAGAAGGAGTAAGGTCAGAACTTCAATTCGTAAGAAAAAATATGTTCTCAGGCGGAGTAGACTTGAGAGCAGGAGCCAAAGTTGCATACTGGATTTTTCCAGTAGGAAGAGAATACGGATTAACATTCTTGGGAGCAAGGTCAGAGGTAACAAGGAGAAAATTGATTTACAACACCGATTTTTCATTCCTTATATCTCCATACTACATAAGCACTTTTCTTTACACAGTGCAAAAACCTCTGAGCACATCTGTTATATTTTCATACTCAGAAGGAAACATAAAAATATACTCACCTTTCTCTTTTGAGCTGAGGAGTTTAAAATCGTGGGTTTTTGACTTAAAACCAGAAACCCTGAACTTGAACAATATCTTCTTGTTATCTCCGTCTTTTCATTTCGTAAAATCTTTCAGCCCAAATCACAGAACACTTTTCAGTATAAAGACAGATACTATAAAACCTGTTTCCGAAAGCTTATCTGAAAGAATTGAAGGAATATTTGAGTACTACAATATAAAAAAGTTCTGGGGAATAGGACTCATCTCATCAGCAGGTCTTCTGCTTTATAGCAGCATATTCACTGTTCCAATAGAAAAAAGATTCTTTTTAGGAGGTATAGCAGGTCCAAGAGGTTATCAGGAAATCTCAATATATCCAAAGTATATTTACACAATTGAAGGGATTGAAGATTCCAGAAAATCTGAGAAAAAATTCATCATAATGACAGAGCTATATCTTCCTCAAATTCTCATAGCAAGACCATACTTTTTCTTTGATATGGGAGATGTATTCCATGATTTTTCAAAAGTAAAGCTGTACAAGGGAATCGGACCCGGAATATTAGCAGAAACTCTGTTTGGAACTTTCAGGTTAGAACTCGGCTATGGGATAGAAAGGAGAACTTTCTTAATTCACTTTTCTGTGGGCTTTTTCAGAAACATAATGTGAAAATTAGCAAAATCTGAAACAGAGAAATTCAGAATTCTTGATCATAAAAAACAAAAAAAGTATTTCATATTTTAAAATTTAAATTGGAGGTATAAACGACATGGCAAAGTATGTTATACTGACAAAAATAACATCTGAGGGACTTGAGACATTAAAAGAAAATCCAAGCAGAATAAAAGAGGTGAATGAAGAGATAGCTAAAAAATACGGAGTGAGAGTGATTCATCAGTTTATAGTTATGGGACCTTACGACTTTGTCAATATAGTTGAGGCGCCGAGCAACGAGGCGGTCGTAAAAATGGCTATTGACCTCGGCTCGCGTGGAACAATTCAAACCCTTACCATGCCAGCAATAGAAATAGAAAAACTCATAGAAGAACTGAAAAAAAAGTGAAAGCAAAAGAACAAAAAACAAATAGCTTCAATCAAAAAACGTCTGTATCTCCGAAACATCAACATTATTTTTCACCCACTCCGTCCATCTTGAAATCTCTCTTTCAAAAAGCTCCGAGAATTTTTCTTCTGTGCTTATACCGAAAAACCTAAATATAGAGTTTCTAAAATCATCTTGCCAGAATATACCATGAAGTGATGTTCCCAAAATAAGTCCTTCTGAAAAGAATTGAAAAGGTAAAACTCCGTGTCTCATATTGAATCCGCGAACGGGTCCGGAAAACCACACTGTCTGAAAGTTAATTGTCTCCCACCCAAGAGTTTTTTCGGGAGAAAAACAAACCTTGCCTTTTATTATCCCCAATCCCTTCACTTCACCATTACCCTCAATTGAAAAGTTATCTTCTATCTCATCAAACATCATCTCGTATCCCCCACATATTCCTATGAGAATTGATTTTCTCCTCCCGGATTTTATCTCTTCTGCAAGTTTGCAGATCTTTTCTGCGAAACCTGATTTCCTCAAAAATTCAAGGTCGTAAAATACATTCCTTGAACCGGGAAGAATAACAACATCTGCATTATCCAAATCATAAGGAGAAAAAGCCCAAGAAAAATCAACAGAACAAGATAAAGCAAAAGGATAGAAATCAAAAAAATTAGAAATGTATGGAGTTTTCACCACCCTTATTTTCAACTTTTTTTCTCCTTTCACTTCATGAGAATTGAGATGTGAAAATTTCGGTCTTGAAAAACCCATTGAGTCCTCTTCGGGGAGCTTGAGGTCCTCAAAATAAGGAATTACCCCGATAACTTTTCTGCCTGTTTTTTTCTCTATAAAATCTATTCCTTCTTTCAGAAGCGATTTATCTCCGTACATTTTGTTTATGATGAAGCCAACGAGAAGCTCTCTTTCTTTTTTTTCAAGAAGCTCATATGTTCCCACAATTTTTGCAAATACTCCTCCGCGCTCTATATCTGAAACCACAAAAAAAGGAATATCAAACCTTTTGCACAAATTCAGGTTAGAAAAATCAAATTTCTTCATATTTATTTCAGAACAGCTCCCCGCGCCTTCAACTATAATTCTCTTCTCCTTCTTTACAATATCCTGAAAAATGTCAAAAACACTATATTGAATTGATTTTTTTATGGTGCAGAAGTATTCGGAAGATGGCTTAACCCCGAGCGACCTTCCGTTAAATATAACATCTACTCTGTTTTTATCAACTGGCTTTAAAAGAACAGGATTCATCTCACGAGCGGGATTTCTACCAGATACCAAAGATTGATATGCCTGAGCGAAAGCTATTTCACCAGAATCCCCTGTCAAGAATGCATTAAGAGACATGTTTTGTCCCTTGAACGGAAAAGTGGATTGAAAAATCTTGCACAAAGCAGAAACAAGATGTGTCTTCCCGGCATCAGATTCAGTAGCTAAAATCGCAATAGCCATAATTTTTCCAAACCAATTCAACAAAGGTCTAGTCAGAGAGAAAAATTTGATTTATTGTATCTCTCAATAACGAAGTATCCAACAAATATTTCTCTCCCCAAGATGTATGCATAAGCTTTTCCAAGATAGAGGTCGTTATTATCTTCAAAGGGTTGGACGAGATAATCTCTGAGAACTTTTGATGGGTCATAAATAGGATTACCGCCTTTTCCATAGTCAAGCAAAAGCGCATGAGGGTAAAGGCGGTGGTGCGGAGAAAACTCCGCCGGATAAACCTTGAAAAAACCATACCTTTTCGGAGAAGTATCATCAGGCAGAGCAATCCATGGTTCAGTTTGAGAGTTCTGAGCAACAAGAACATTATAACCTATTATCTCATCTCCGAATTTCACAAAGCCCTTTTTAAATTTGAGAATTCTGCCGAGCTTTGGCAAAAGCCCTATGTTATGCCCCCTGAATTCCCAACCTATAAGATTTGCAGGGTCTGGTCTTTTACCAACAAGCATTATCGCTTCAAGAACAAACGGAGGAACCTTCAGGAAACTATAAAAGTTCATTTCAGCAGGCATCTTTTATCCCTCCTTTAAAATTTAATCTTCAAAGAAGTCCCATTTGCTCATACCATTTTACCGTCTCTCTCATTTCTTCATCAAACTTCGGATACCTGAACTCAAAACCTGTTGATTTGAGCTTCCGAGTTGAATACTTCATATCATATCCGAACATAAACGAGAACTCAAATTCTAATCCGCTTCTGACTTTCAGAATTTTTTCAAGCAGAAAAGATAAACCTATTATTCCTCCTCTTACAAGCTCAACAGGCATCGGTGGAAGAAGATAAAATGGTTTATCAAATAACTCGGCTGCAAATCTCATAACATCTATTGCAGTCATATTGCTGTCATCGTTTATTATGTAGTCCTCTCCTTCTGCTTGCGGGAGCTGAGCGAGGTGTAAAGCAGCGCGACAGACATCTACTGCATGAACTGTAGGAAATGAAAAATTGAAGTTAGAAGGAATCGCCAGAAATTTCAATCTCTTGAAATTTCTCAAAGAACTTAGGAACATATAGCTCTCTCTTGGACCATAAACAGCAGTCGGTCTTATTATAGTGACAGGGATTTTAAATTTTTTGTAGTATTGCATAGCTGTTTTTTCTTCAAGGAACTTGCTCAGGGCGTATTTTGTAGGGGGAGCAACGAGCGATTCTTCGCTTATCACTCCATCGTCCTCTGGCAGAGCGTAAATTCCGTTTGTGCTCCAGACAACAACTCTTTTCAAAGAAGAGTTTTCGCTTCTCAAAATCTCTTCAAATATATTTTTTGTTCCTTCAACATTCACTTTGTAGAGGGTTTCCCAAGGGATATCATACTTTAATATAGCAGCTATATGTAGTATGTAATCAGCATCAGAAAATACCCCGCGCAAAGTTTCAGGTTGAGTCAAATCGCATTCAGCAATTTCGTCAGCTGTCTTTTTTACAATTTCGGGGAACCTTGATTTACCGAACTCATCTTTACCTTTGAAAGCAGATGGCAGGTCGCACGCTCTTACCCTAAAACCCATGCTCTTTGCTATCTCAACAGCCCATGAACCTATAAAACCACATGCACCCGTTATAACCACCAATTTCTGCTTCTTCTCAACTTTTCTGCGCTCTTCTTCTTTGCTTGAAGGAAGTTCAAATATAGATGGCTCTTTTTTCTCTTTCTCTTGCCTTAACTCTTCTGATTTCACAGATTCTTGTCTGACAGGTTCGTCTTTTGGTTCTTCAACCTTTAACTCTTTACCAATTTCTTTTTCTTCTTTGGTAACGGTTTTTTTCTCCTTGACTGTTCTTTTCTTCCTGCCTTTCTTTTCCTGTTCTTCCATAATAAAAAATCTCCCTTACCTATACTTGAATTCAAAAAGTTAAAAACAGCCGAAAAAATCACAAAAAAAACACAAAAATTTTAAAAATTTCTTTTATGGTTGAATTTGATTTTGAAAACATACTAAAACTCAGCATGATAGATATCCCAAAGGAGAAGAAAAAATTTTTCAGGGAACAGATAGAGCAAATAATAGATTTTTTCAACATAATCAACGAACTAAAACTTGAAGAAGTTGAGCCAACACAGTGGAAATTTGAAGAAAGCCAGAGGTTAAGAGAAGATATTCCAGAGAGTTTTGGGAATGCAAAAGAAATAATAGAAGGTTTTCCGAAAAAAAGAGATAGATTTGCGGTAGTTCCACAGGTTATAGAATCAAGTTAAAAACCTTTTTTCACGATACCACATAATAGAACTTCTCAATCCTTCGTATGCGGTGAAGTCGGGCTGGAACCCGAGCTCTCTTTCTGCTTTTTCGTATGTGCAATACCAATTTTTCTGTGCTAACCTCAAAAGAGTATCATAAGATATAATCTCAAAAGGCAATGACTCTTTAAAAGAAGAAGGAATCATCTTTAAGAAATTTGCAACCGCAATCATAAATTCACGCGGTATTATAATCTTCCTTATCTTTTTTGAGAACATCTGAAAAGATATGGAGTTCAAAAGTTCAAAAATCTCCTCAAAATTATACCTTCTTCCATCGGAAAGATGATATGCTTGACCTGACTTAACATCTTTCTCTGCCGAGAGAATATGTGCCTTTACAACATCTGAAACATGAACAAGAGAAAAAACAACTTTCGGAATAAGGGGAAAAGCAACCCTGAAAGCGAGCTGAAAAAGAGGCATAAAACCTAAATCAAGAGGTCCATAAATAGCTGTCGGTCGCAATATAACCACATTCAAAATGTTCCTGTATGTAAAAAGTAAATCCTCAGCTTTCCTCTTACTCCTGCCATAATCATCAACAGGATGAGGAATATCATCTTCTTTTATTGGCTCTGAATCCGTTCCCGGACCAACCGAGGCAAGAGTAGATGTGTAAATAAATTTCAACTTCCTACCAGATTCTAAAATAGCTCTGACAAGATTTTTCGTCCCCTCAAAATTTACCTTATAGTAACGAGAAATGTCATGAGATGAGATAAGTCCAGCTACATGAAAAACTACATCAACTCCCTTGAACATATCGGGATTTAAACTTTTAGGGTCTGTAATATCTCCGTAAAACACTTCTACATCTTCTGGTAAAGAACTTGCTTTTTTCTTATCTCTTACAAGACATCTCACAGAATAACCTTTTTTCAGAATGGATAGGAGAAGGTTCTTGCCTAAAAAACCGGTAGGACCTGTCAGAAAAGCGACCATAGAAAATAAATTTTGCTAAAACAGAAGAGATGAGATAAAAAACAAAACCAGTTCATAAAAGAGGTTCTATCTGAAAAATCAGAACTCATACGCTACAAGGCCAACTACACCAAAAACATTTGATTTTTTTGTAAACTGTTCTCCCGGTCTTTCAAGTTCTTTTAACCTCTCTCCCACAAAAAGGTAACCTAAACGCAAAGATAGAAACAAATTATGCTGGGCATCCTTACCCCTCTCTTTCAGCAGGTAATTTCTTATTTCAAAGTCAGGTTCAAATCCTAAAAATTTCCACTTCTGACTATCCAAAGCGAGGAGCAAAGAAGGAATGACGAAAACTCTTTCTGTTTTCACGGTAAAAGATAGTTTTGAGTAGAAAGCGTTCCAGACCCTGCGTGATTCAAGAACATCAGTATAACCCTTCTGAGATGGTTGGGGGAATTTTTTTCCTCCAACAAACTGAAAGAGCAAAAGAGCTGGTCTATAATTAGGGTCAAAAGTGAAAGCATTTATCTTTGTTCCTCTTCTATTTGTATCAAGGTCAAACTCGTTATCGGCTGACGGTGGCGAAGCGTATCCCAATTCTAAAATCGGGAAAAACCTTGAGAAATTGTATCCTACCCTCCCGACAGCTCCGAGAGAATTTATACTTATTGTTTGGTCTTTGTATGGGGTAAAAGAGCCGAAAAGCCCGGCGATTTCTGTCCCGAAATAAAATTTCCGTGGAGTGAGTTCAGAGTAAAGAGAAATGAAAAACGCGCGAGAGTTTGTAGCCCATTGACTTCGCATAGTTGAATAAGCACCACCCTTATATGCTTCATCATCGTAAAGAACAGCAAATCCTATGTCGTCTGTATCAGCATCAAGAAGGTCTCCTGCACCCTGCTGAAGAACTGTTCCCTCAACCGCCTTATCAAAAAACAGAGCAGTTATAATTTTTGAGTCCTCCCCAAAAGGTTTTGTAGCAAAGAGAAATCTGGCAAATGTATCTCCGAAATCATCGTACACTCCGTCTCCAGAATTAACAGACATACCAAGCCCCCAATGAGAAGGAACAAAACCGAGCATAAAAAGACCAATTGGAGTTCTCGCTTCTAAATAAAGTCTTTTTACCTTCAAGGGTGGAATATCTTTCCCGACAATATCGTTCACAGATACAGTTTCAGCAAGAGCAGAATCAGCTGCTCCCTTGGCATTAAACCCCCAAACCACATTATCTAAAAGATCTATCCTTCCTTTCAGTTTCAGGTTATCTGTACCAAGAGAAAAATTAGTCATAGACCGTGAGTCAATATATCCTATAAGGGTATCAACACCCTGCATCTCAACAACCGTTAAGTTGCTGAAAAGCTTTGGACGAGTTCTGAAATAACCCTTCAGTTCAAGTTCAAAACCCAAAACAAAAAGAGATGATAAAAGTAGCATAAAAAAAAGTTTAAAAAAAATTTCTTTTAATTTTCCGGTTTCTTTGAAAATTTTCCGATATTCATTGATCTATCAGATAAAAATACGGGGCGAGGGAAATCAAACGGAAATTTTTAACCCCCACCCCGCAATACTACCCTCCTTTACCTTGAACCCTTTTCCTCAAGCTTCATAAGGTCTTCAATCTTTATATATCTGCTCTCACCACCAAAAAGAGTTCCCTTAATTCTTCTCTTGAACCTTTCATAAGCAACATCGTATACTTTCTGAGGTAGAGGTATATAGCCAACTTCTTTTGAGAGCTTCGCAGCATTCTTGATATAGAACTCAACAAAATCAACAACAAACTTTTTATCTAAACTCTTCACATTCACATATATAAAAAGAGGTCTTGATAGCGGAACATATTCACCCTTATAAACAGTTTCCTCAGAAGGAACGACTGGCTTTTTAGTAATTGGATTAACTATTGGGACAGCTTTCAGAATATCTTTATTTTCAAAGTAGTATGCGACACCGAAGTATCCTAATGCGTATTTTTCCTTCGCAACACCCTGAACAAGAACATTATCATCTTCACTTGCAACATAGTCCCCTCTACTTGCACCAGATTTTCCCACTATCGCCTCTGTGAAGTAGTCATAGGTTCCTGAATCTGTTCCCGGTCCGAAAAGTCGCAGTGGAGCATCTGGCCAGTTAGGTCGTATATCAGACCATTTCATCACTTTACCCTGAGCAGATGGTTCCCACATCTTCTTCAGCTCTTCAACAGTAAGATAATCAACCCAGTTGTTCTGTGGATTGACAACAACAGCCATAGCATCATAAGCAACAGGTAGCTCAATATACTCTATTTTATTTTGCTCGCAGAGTTCAATTTCAGATTTTTTTATTGGACGGGACGCATCTGATATATCTATTTCACCACGGCAGAATTTTTTGAACCCTCCACCTGTTCCAGATATACCAACTGTAACCTTTATATCTCTGAACTTCTTCTGGAACTCTTCAGCAACAGCTTCGGTTATAAGATAGACCGTGCTTGAACCATCTATTTTTATTACTTTCTCCTGAGCATATAGTAAGTGATGAGTAAGAGTTAAAACAGCTACTGCGGTTATAACTGTTAATATAAGAGGTGCCGAAATGGAGAGCAGTACGCTCCCCATCTTTCTATTTTTTTGTTCCCTGTTTCTACTTTCTACTTCCATAGCTTCCTTTACCTCCTTTCTCAATATTTTTCAGAGACATCTGCTTTTATATTTTACTTTACTATAAATTGGAGCTGAACTCTGATAAGATTCCGCTTAAAATCCTGTTCAGAAATATAAGAGTAATCAGCTTGAACTTTCAAGTTATGACCATGAAAGTAATATGAAGGACCAGCGGTTATTTCCCAGATATTTTTTTCACCTTTCGGAGATATGAGCGAGTATCTCACAGCAAAACCGAAGTTTTGAAAAACAACAGATGGCTGAGCCCTTAGCCCAAAAGCTTCTCCGTAATCTTTAAACTTAGCATAAAGACCCTCTAACTCAAGTCCAATAAAATCCCACCATATTTTCAGGTCTGATTCTCCTTGAAGAAGAGTTCCATTACTTCTCACATTTTTCTCTTGAATAATATGCATTTTTATAAACTCAGATAGGTCGGCTCTGCTTGTCATCTTTGGAGCTTCAGCGGTAGATATAGGAAAGAGAGCAAGAGAACCTCCGATATTTACAGCTTTCTCACCTTTGAGGTTCGGCTGATCATAGACGAACTTTCCAAGAGGAGATAGTTCTAACCTTGCGGTATAAAGAAGGTTTTTAGATGGTTTTGTAGTAGGGTCTACTCTTGTTATATTTCTTCCGGCACCTGTAAAAGCACCAAGACGAAGTTTATATTTTTCTGGTCCAAAAGAAACATCAACACCTATATCTCTTCCTAAAAAGAAGTATTCATTAGCTACACTCCTATCTACGAGTTCAAGTTTTGATGAAGATGTGAGTTCTTCTCTGTTGAATGGGACTTTGAACTGTCCTAATGTTATTCCGAAGATTTCAGCAGGCTTGAGAGTGAGATAGAGGTCTCGTAAGCTCAGAGAGCCGCCTTCAACTGTAATTTGCTCGTAGTATTTTATCTTTTTTGAGAAGAGGAAGCCGTCTAATATTATTCTCGCTCTTCGCATAGAGAAGCCGAAGGAGTTATTACTATCTTTTGTGATGTAGGAGCCAAGGATTTGACCTCTGAGTTCAAGGTCTGCTGATGCGGTTTCCCCGCTATATATACTAAGACCTATAACTAATAATGCTAATCCAACCATAGGCTATACCTCCTTTTTTTGTTTTTTTGACATTTTGAAATTTCCTCGGGAGAGAGAAAAAAGAAATTGATTGAAAAAATTGAATTTTTTCCTTGAGAGTTGTTAATATAATATACTGGGAATAAGGCAATATTACCTCCCATCATCTTTATTCCCTCCGTGAATTAAAATGCCTTCTGGGTTCACCCCCTTGCCCAGAGGGCTCTTATAAACTATAACCCCTTAAATAAACACTCTTATTTCTTTCATTCCATAAATTTCACTTTTATTTCCCAAATTTCGCATAAAATATGCTACGGCTTTTAGAAACAGTTTTTTACAAAATCTTCCGAGATGAAACTCGCCAAAATTTTGATTAACCTCTCTGACTCTTTCTCTCTGAAAGAATATGTTATATCGTAGTTGCAATTTTCCAGTTTAAAAACAAAATTTCTTGTGATGAAATTTTCAAAAACTTTTCTTTTCAAAAAAACGAAAAAAACAAAAAAAGAACTAAAAAGGAAATTATGAACGGAGGGGAAAATTCTCAGGAAATAAAACAAGACATTCTCTCATATCTTTCAAATGAGATAAAAGGAAGATTTGGGGTATTCAGGATAAAATCAAAAGATATATTTGAAAAGTGCAGGAGATTCAAAATAGCAGAAGAAGCGAAAAAACTCGGGTTCTATCCATACTTCCTTGAGTTTGAAAAAAACGAAGGTCCAGTAGCATATGTGAACGGAGAAAAGAAGATAATGCTTGGTTCAAATAACTACCTTGGACTCACACATCACCCGAAAGTAAAAGAAGAAGTGATAAAAGTCGTAAGAGAATATGGAACAAGCGCTACCGGCTCAAGATTTCTCAACGGAACTCTGAAAATGCATAGAGAGCTTGAAGAAGAACTTGCAGATTTCGTCGGGAAAGAAAAAGCCCTTGTTTTCTCAACGGGCTATCAGACAAATCTTGGAATACTTTCAGCACTGTCAGGTCCCAACGACTTTATAATATGCGACTCAAAATGCCATGCGTCAATATTAGACGGAACACAACTTGGAGCAGGGAAAAAAATAAACTTCAAACACAACGATATAAACTCTCTCAAAGAAGTTCTTTCTTCATTGCCCGAAAATTCTGGAAAATTGATAGTGGTTGACGGAGTGTATTCTATGGATGGTGATATTGCAGAACTTGATAAAATAGTTGAACTGTCTGAAAAATTTAACGCAAGAGTTTTTGTAGATGACGCTCACGGACTCGGAGTCCTTGGATACGGAGGAAGAGGAACAGCTAATCACTTCGAATTAGACCAAAAAGTAGATATAATAATGGGGACCTTCTCAAAGTCCTTCGCTTCAATAGGCGGATTCGTCGCGGGTGAAAAGTATGTTATAGATTTCATTCAGCATTTTGGTAGGTCTATGATCTTTTCCGCCGCTTTACCTCCCCCATGTGTTGCAGCAGTAAAAGCATCTTTGAAAATAATGAAAGAAAGTCCCCAAATGGTAGAAGAACTGAGAAAAAAAGGAGAAAAATACAGAGAAGAACTCAAAAGAGCAGGATTCAACACAGGAAAATCTCAGACCCCAATAGTCCCCATAATAATAGGAGATGAGGTGATAACTATTTTGTTCTGGAAAAGGTTGTTTGAAGAGGGTGTCTATACAAATTGCGTTATACCCCCAGCTGTACCACAAGGAGAGTCACTACTCAGAACATCAATTATGCTCACTCATACCGACGAACACATAGAATTTGCCCTTGAAAAAATATATAGCGTCGGCAAAGAACTCGGAATAATATAAACTTTGCTCAAAAAGTAATGTCAACAAAAAGTAATACTTTGCTCTCTCCTTCTCACAGAGCTATAACCTCAGTTTTCAGGAGAAGGATTCTATCGTTGTGCGTGACTGTTCTTCTCGGTTTACTTATGTCTATTTCTATACCTCCAAAGTACACAACCGATATTTTGTGTTTTTCAACGAGCTTTTTAAGTTCTGAAACGAGGTGTTCAGAGGATTTCTGAAAAAGTTTTAAAGTCAGCTGAAAGATATCTTTTTCTTTTTCGCCTTCAAGGAATTTTTTGAGAAGTTTGAGGTCATTATCAGCTGGCTCATATCCCACAGAAAGAGAAACTATGGCACCACACGCGGGAGTAGGAGATGTTTTACCGTACCTTATAAAATAGCCAAAACCCTTTTCTTTGTCATATCCTATATGTGAGAGATTTATAACTACAAGTCCTTTTCTATCACCTTTGGTATCTGGTATCTGCGAGACCGCCGGTTCCAAGCCCTCGTATGAGAAATCGGGTAGAAAAATGCCCCCGAAAACTCTTCTTTCATAAATAAGGTCATATCTTACTTTTTTGGGAATGAGTTTGACCTTCTCCTTTTTTCCAACCTCTTCACTTATTTTGAGAACCACTGTTGTAGATTGGCTATCTGGACATATAACCGCGACGATGATTGAATTATATCCTATATCAAGTCCTACCTTGGTAGATTCAGAAACAACACGCCAGCTAAAATCTTTTATAGATAAAGCCCTGTCAATACTCTCCATCATAACTTCTGATTTTTATGATTTAAAAAGGAGTAATAAAAGTTTCAAAAGTTTTAATCTTCAAGAGCAAAAAAGAGAAACTTTATTCCTACAAAGAGAAATTCACCTTGGAATTTCTTTGAGTTTTATCTCAACTCTTCTGTTTCTCATTCTGTTTTCTGGCGAGATATTCGGAACAACCGGTTTTGTATCAGCATAACCGACAACAGAAATTCTCTCGTGCGGGACGCCATATTTTTCAAGAAGTCGCGCAACAGCAGCAGCTCTTGCAGCAGAAAGCTCCCAGTTAGATGGAAACGCCGGAGAAGTTATTGGTATATCATCAGTATGTCCTTCAACAACTATGTTTGCCTGAACAGCAGAAATATACTTTGCGAGAATTGATATTATCTTCTCTCCCTTTTGAGATACTTCCGCACTTCCTGGCTCAAACAGAAAATCAGTTGGCAGAGAGACAACAGGACCTTCCTCAGTTCCATATACCCTGAAAAGCAATCCTCTCTGCTCCGCTCCGGTTTCAACTTCCTTCTTTATCTCCTCAATAGCACTCATAAGAAAACCCGTTGGTTTTCCGGGAATCGGTCCAATACCCGGTGTGGAAAGCATTGATTCTATTTTTTTTTCTGGATATGGTTCGCCGGAAAGAATACCAAGTGTCTCTCGCAATGACATAACAACAGAGATTATTTTCATTCTTTTAGGTTCGCTATAAGCAAAGAGGGCTATAAAAAGCGCAAGGAGCGAGTTCATCATATCAAGCCATATTATAGCCCATCTTGGTGCGTGCTCTCCACCTCCACCACCACCCTCAGGTTTTTTGAAAGCCATAGCTTTCAAGCTGCTCCTCTTTGTTCAACTACTTCTCTCTCTTTTCCTGTAACATAACCCTTCAACTTCTCCTCTATGACTATATGAGGGTCGCCCTTTGAAAGAGCCAAAACTCCTTCCCTTATCAGCATAAGTGTTATCATCTCTTCTGAGTGCTTCATCTCAAGCTTACCTTTGATAGGAGTAAAAATACCATACGCAAGGAGTATTCCATAAAAAGTAGAAACAAATGCAAGAGCTACACCGGGACCGACTTTGGAAGGGTCTTCAAGGTTTATCAGAGTTCTTATAAGCCCTGAGACAGCTCCTATAAGCCCGAATGAAGGAGCACACATAGCGGCAAAATCAAATATTTTTTGTCCAATTGTATGTCTTTCCTGTAAGACATCTAGCTCTGCATCTAGTATTCTTTCTACCGCCTCAGTATCAAGCCCATCTGCAATTGCTCTCAACCCCCTCCTCATATATGGATGTTCAACCTCATCTAAAACCTGTTCTATCGCTTTGACTCCCTCTCTCCTCAATCTCCTTCCGTACTCAACAAATTTCTCTATGATTTCAACATTGTTATATTTTTTCGTTGTAAAGAAGCTTCTCATTATTTTCAGGACTGCCGAAATTTGCCCCCAGGTGAATGCTGTAAATGTAGCCATAATTGTTCCACCTATAACGACAAACCAAGCTGCCCAAACACCCTTACCCCAGAAGAAAACAAGAAGGTCAGAGATACTGTGTGCCTCTATTGAAATTCCCAAAAAAACCGCCCCTACCGTTGCTATAATACCTATCAAGCTTGTCATATCGGGACCGCTTCTCATGCTTCATAAAACCTCCTTTTCCTTGGCATAAATTACTCTACACTAAATAAATTAATCTTCGGAATACAAAAATGAATTTTTTATTTCTAATTGCTTTATGATTTATACAAATGGATAAAATATGAAGGGAGCGTTGCCAAAGTTTTTTGTAATTTTTCTCCTCGCACTTCTTCCGATAGCAGAATTTTTCCCTTTCCAGAAGATAAAATGCCCTTTTATGATAAATTCTGAAATTTTGAAACCAGCATGCAGAGAAAGAATAAACATCAACTGCATAAAACAAGAAGAAGGAAAAGATTTTATCTTGTTCCTCTCCTCATATGTGAAAAAAGAACAGGCAAAAGAAATTTATAATTATGCTACTGAAAATCAAGTAAAAGATTTAAAAGAGCTTGAAAAGATAAGTGGTATAGGGTCAAAAACCGTTCAGAAAATTTACTCTATTCTTTCAACATCTGGAAACTGTGTGAGGGATTAAGTTTCTGCTTTTGAGTATTTGAACTAACCCGTGGCTTCTTTTTTCTTCTTGTAATACTGTGCGTTTTTCTCTATGAAGCTTTTCCATTTTTCTGGCAGTGAAGATTCTGGGAATATTGCGTTGACAGGGCAAACCGGCTCACACGCACCGCAGTCAATACATTCCGCAGGGTCTATATAAAGTTGCTCTTCAACTTCAAAATCCGCTTCATCTTTCTTAGGGTGTATGCAGTCAACAGGACAGACCTCAGTGCAAGCTGTATCTTTAACTCCTATACAAGGTTCTGCTATAATATAAGCCATCTTCTCATTCCCTCCTTCTACTTAATTTTTAGAATATCTTACAAAATTTCAACTTTTCAAAAAATCTTTTACTTTTTTCAGCAAATCAAGAATATTAAATTCGTTGATATGGTAAAACATAGGGGAATAACAATATGGCTCACGGGACTTCCATGCGCTGGAAAAACCACAATTGCAAATGAACTCTCAAAAATCCTCAGAGAAAAAGGATATAAGGTAGAGGTGCTTGATGGTGATGTCATAAGAGAGTATATATCAAAAGGGCTCGGATTTTCAAGAGAAGACAGATTTGAAAACATAAAGAGAGTGAGTTTTGTTGCAAAACTTCTCACAAGAAACGATGTAATAACAATAGTCGCGGTAATATCTCCTTACAGAGAAATGAGAGAGATGGCAAAAAAAATGATAGGAGAAGAAAATTTTCTTGAGGTTTTTGTAAACGCCCCTCTTGAAGTGTGCAGAAAAAGAGACGTGAAAGGAATGTATAAAAAAGCAGAACAAGGTCTCATCAAAAATTTCACAGGAATTGATGACCCTTACGAACCTCCTGAAAATCCTGATGTACAGTGCGATACCCATATTGAAACCATAGAAGAAAGCGTATCAAAAATACTATCAGCACTCAAAAGAAAAAACATAATAGAAATATGAAAAAGTTTCTGACGAAAACTTTTTGAATTTTCGTTCAAAAATTCCTCACAGTTAATCTTTTATAAGAACTTACACCATTTTTGTTTTTATACCAAATCTCCCGAAAGCGGAGGTATAAAATATGGGGAACGAAAAGAAGATAATAACAGCACCAATAACAGCAAATGTGTGGAAGGTGCTTGTAAAGGAAGGATCAGAGGTATCACAAGGAGATACAATCGCAATCCTTGAATCAATGAAAATGGAAATACCCGTTGAATCACCATACTCAGGGAAAATTTCAAAGCTTTACATCCAAGAAGGGGGTTCTGTGGTAGAAGGGGAGCCAATAGCTGAGCTGGAGTAGAAAAAGGCTTTCAGAGTATTCCTCATAAGTTCGGCGACTGTAATTATACCTACTCCGCCGGGGACAGGTGTTATAATGCTTGCTCTTTTTTTTGCTTCATCGTATTCAACATCTCCGAAAACCTTCCCATCAACAACCCGCGTTCCTATATCAATAACAACTGCCCCGCGCTTTATCCATTCTCCCTTTATAAGTCCCGGAATTCCAACTGCGGAGATAACTATATCTGCATCTTTGATGTATTCAGATAAATCTTTGGTTGCTCTGTGGCATATCGTAACCGTTGCTCCCATATTCACGAGGACCGAGGCGCACGGTTTCCCCACAAGGTCAGAAGCACCAACAACAACCGCTTTTTTACCTTCAACGGCAACCTTATATTCTTCAAATATATCAATCATCGCTTGTGAAGCGCATGGTAAAAACCTTGCACTCCTGTAATCTTTCAGAACCTTGCCCAAATTCTCCGATGTCAGACAATCAACATCTTTCAACGGGTAAATTATATCTAAAACATCTTTTCTGATATGTGATGGCAACGGAAGTTGAACGATAAAACCTGAGCAGTCAGACGAATTCAACTCATATATCTTCTGCACCAGGTCGCCTTCGCTCACATCAGCAGGAAAATAAAAAACCTCAATCTCTATGCCACAGTAATCAGCATATTTTCTTTTATTCCTTATGTAAAGCTCCATCTCGCTATCATTTCCTATTGCTATTATTGAGAGCCTAACATTATACGAATCTCTTTTCAGAGCTAAAACTTTATTTCTCACCTCATCAAAAATTCTTTGAGCAATCGCCTTCCCATTTACTTCAACAGACATAATAATTTGAAGATTATAAGAGTTTGAAATACTTCTCAATTTCTGCGAGAAAATTAGCAAAAACCAAAAAATTATAGAATCAAACCTCTTTCTTTGAGGTAGGACTTCAAAGCATCTTCAACGCTCATCATATCGTTTTTGCCAAGCTTCTCAAGAACTGAGTTTTTTAGAACAGAGTAATTTGGTCTTTGAGCGGGCGCCCGAAGTTCCGCAAGAGTAATAGGTTCTATAAACCTGTCATCAAGATGTAAAAGATCTGCGATAAGACGAGAAAAATCATACCAAGAAATCTCACCAATCTGCATTATATGAACTATACCAGTAAAACCTTCTTTTGCAAGTTCAACTATTTTTCTCGCAAGGTCAAAAGTATAAGTCGGAGCAGAAAAAACATCATAAACTATTCTCATTTTCTTCTGCGAGCTTATGTTCTCAATCACTCTTTCAACAAAGTTTCGGTAAGTCCTTCCGGCAATATAAGAACCATTAACTCCATAAAGCCCGCCAGACCTCACTATAATGAACTTGCTGTATCCAGATTTTTTAATGAGAAGTTCTCCAAGGAGTTTTGATAAAGCGTAGACAGAAAGCGGATTCGGTTCGTCTTGCTCCTCATAAGGCAACCTCTTCTTCCCATCAAAAACATAATCTGTTGATACATTTATAAAAGTTGCTGAAATCTCTTTGCATAAAAGAAGGAGAAAATAAGGAGCAAAAGAATTCACCGAAAACACTCTTTCGGCATTCTCAACCTTCTCCGCACCATCAACATTATTCCACCCAGTAGCGTTGAAGACAAAATCTGGTCTTATTTCAAAAATTATCTTCTTGACTTTCTCAAGGTCGGTTATATCCACCTCTTCCCTTGAAAATGAGAACACCTCAGAGCTCTTTGAAAGCCATCTTATAAGGTCAAAACCAAGCTGACCCCTTGAACCAAAAACAACAGCTTTCATAAAAATCAAAATGTAAGATAAATTAAAGTTAATTGTAAAACAGAAAAATCATCAAAAGAGCAATTGAGCAATGAAATTAGCTTTCGTAGTGGAGAAATTAGAGGAAGCAAGATTGATAAAAGGAATAGGAGAGGAGTTCGGACACAAAATAGCTATCCTTCAAAATGCTGAAGAACTGCTTTCACTTTCGTTCATTCCAGATGTTGTAATAGTTGAATCAAAAATCATAAGCGATGAAAATGAACTGAAAATTATATTTTCCTCTTCTGAAAGAATACTTTTCATACTTCCGTTCTGGGAGAAAGCCGGAGAAAAGTTAGAAAAGCTCCGCGAAAAAGCAGAAAAATTCGGATTCAGGAAAAGAAAGGTAAAAGTCATAAAAAGACCTTTTACAGCAGAGGAGCTTATAAAATACATAGAAGCAATTTTCTTCGCCAAAGGTTCAAAAGAGTGAGAAAAATTCAACTTACCTCTCGCAGGAATCTCAATATAACTTTTTTGAGTTCGTTTTTTTCTATCTTCATACAGTCAATATTTCTTGGGCACGGGGGAATTTCAGCATATTTTGAACACGGAGAGCACCATAGATACTTTCTCAAAACAAAAGCGGTTGGTGGAGCCCATTTCAGGTGATTTGTGGGACCAAACAGAGCAACAACTCTTATATCATCAACAAAATTTGCAAAATGTAAAATTCCATTATCAACACTCACAAACACACGAGATTCTTCCATCATTCTCAAAATATCTTGAAACATCAATTTTTTATTGCCGATGACCTCTATCTTATAACCTTCATCTCTCATCTCTTTAATAAGCTCAAAAAGCATAGGGGACATCTTCTCTTTTCTTGTCGTATAAGGGGCAAAAAGAACATCTATTTTCTTTTTCCGACGAACATTACTCTCATAATTTTGTGATAATTTGAAATAGCCCATCACATATTCATCTGATATTTCTTCAAATCCTTTTCCGCCAAAATCTTTCTGTTCAATTAATGAAATAAGAGCAAGTCCTAACCTGAAAAAATTCACCGCTTCAAAATGGGAAAAAAAGTATTCCACACTTATGTCAAATATATCTTTTTTTTCTGTTGTAGCAAAGCCAATTACTTTCTTTCCCAAAATATTTGCGAAAAAAGCGGGGAGAAGAAAAGATTGCTCGGTATCTAAAACAAAATCGTATCTTCTGATACTGCGAAAAAGAAAAATCAGGAAAGGTAAAGAATCATAAACAAAAAATTTCCGTATTATATCACCGTAGCAGAATTTGGCTCCTTCTACATTTCTCTTTTCACCAAGGTAATGAATTTCAATTTTATCTCCGAGTTTTTCTTTTATCATTTTGACCATAGGGGTAAGGAGTATTGCATCACCGAGTCCTCCCGGTCTTATGATAAGAATGGAGTATCTTTCTTTGGGTCTCTGTGGAATTTCTTTCGGAACTTTTTTGATTCTTCTGCAAAGCTTTACGAGAAACTTCCCTATATTCCTATCTATGAATTTCAGAAAATTCTGTGAGAATTTTGACACTGAAAAATGTTAAAATGAAACGACTTTGGTTTGAGTAAAGCAAGAATAATATTTCGCCATCTCTTTTTAAATTTCCTTTGACACTTTTTGAGTAATCCTCTGGAAAATTGAACTAAACGGCTTTTTTTACATTATCTCAGCGTTCCACAAGACATTATCCATATGTCCATTTATAACTATGCCTTTGACTGATATATTTTTTCTCATGCCCAAGATAAGCTCTCTCTGATAAGTGAAGATCAAGTATGCATTTTCGTATATCATTTTGTCAACTTCTTTCAATCTTTTTTCGTGTTCTTTTTCATCTACAACACCGACAGCCCATTCAAGTTTTTTATCGTATTCTGGGTCGCTCATTATAGAAAAAGGTCCCATAGAATGCAGGAATATGAAATAGTGAAAGGCAGCATCTTTTATAGGGTTATCTACCATAGAGGCAGCAATATCTCCATCCCAATCTGGTTTTCCTTTTGTCATTTTTGCTATTGGGATTCGCATAGCCCATTCAGAACGGGGGACAACTTTTGCATCTACTATAACACCAACAGCAGCTAAATCCTGTTTTATTGAATTGAAAACGGTTTCAGCAAGGTCAGAGACGAGAGCGGTAAGCCGTAAGGGTTTATCTTTTGAATATCCCTTTGATGATAAGATTTCAGACGCTTTTTTGGGGTCATAAGGGTAAGGTTGGAGCTCCTCAGCAGCGGAGCCGAGTTCTCCAAACTTTCCAAGAGAAGGGATAATTTTTCCGAACCCAGCATCGCCTACCCTCAAAAGACGTGCCCTGTTTACCGCATAATTCAACGCCTTCCTTATGTCTTTATCTGCAAGAGGACCTTTATTTGAAAGTGTAACCTGATAAGCTATATGAACGAGCTTTTTCATAAGTTTTATTTCTGGGAATTTCTGCAACCTTATAGCATCTTTCCCGAGCAGATTGAAAACAACATCTACTTTTCCTTGCAAAAGTGCATCAGCCCATTCTTTTTCTGGTATAAGCTCAAAAATAAGCTCATCATACTTTGGCCAACCTGCTTGCCAGTAATCAGGATTTTTCTCTAAAATTATCCTCTTTCCTTTCTCTATCGCTTTGAACTTGAAAGGTCCAGTTCCTATCGGAGCTTTCGCGAATTCATCTAATCCCACTTTCTTAACATAGCTCGCAGGCAGAACATCAGAGAACATGTGCAACCTGTAAATGAGCATTCCGTCCGGAAAATGAGTTATTATCCTGAAAGTATATCTATCTACCACCTGAACCTCTTTTATTGATGAGAGGATCCCACGAGTTGGTGACTTTGTATTAGGGTCAAGATGCAGTTCTATTGTGAATTTAACATCTTCTGCGGTGAGTTCTTCTCCGTTATGGAATTTAACTCCTTTCCTAAGCTTGAACTCTGTTGTGAGGGGGTCTAATCTTTTCCACGATACAGCAAGCCAGGGCACAGGATTTCCATTATAATCAAAGCCAACGAGTTTGTCAAAAATATAGTTTATCACAGCATACGAATCTGGGTCAAACGCTCTATAAGGGACTATTGCTGGTGGTTCAGCAGAAAAATATATCACCCGAAGCGTCTTTGAGTATGCGTGACCATATAAGAGCAAGAAAAAAGCGAAAACAACAAACCTGCCTGCTTTTACTCCTGCCTCCTTCACTATATTTTTCCTACTTTTTTCCATCGCTCTATCACCTCCTTTTGCTTATTATAAATTTTTCAGTATATGCTTTTATTTCTTCTACCTTGCTCATCAGGTTATCTGTATCTTCTGATATACGGTTTATGTTTGACCTCAGGACCTCTGAAACCTGAGCTAAATTCACAGCAATGCTTGCAACATGAGAAGCAGATTCCCTCTGCTGAACCATAGCACTTTTGAAGTTATCAAGGTTAGAGACGAGAAAATCAATAAAAGACCTTATCGCATCAAGCTGTTGAGAAGATAGCTCAATGTTCTTTATTGACTCCTCAACAAATCTGTATCCCTTCTCTATCTTATTATATGTCATATCCATAACTTCCATGTTTCTATTTATGGTGCTTTTTATATCTTTCAGGGTGTTTCTTATTCTTTCTGCGAGCTTTCTTATCTCTTCTGCAACAACTGCAAAACCTTTTCCTGCATCACCCGCACGAGACGCCTCAATAGAAGCGTTCAAAGAAAGCAAATTCACCTGATCAGAAATATCTTCTATTATTCCGACTATTTTGACTATCTTTTGTGAGGCAGAAATAAGCTCAGAAAATGTTTGTTTTATATCTTTTAGAGTATCTGATACCCCGCTGACCGATTCTATTGATTTTCTTATAACACCTATGGAATGCTCTACTCCTGCCTTTTTCCGTTTCGCCTCATCTGAAACCGAGCTTATTCCTTTTTCTACATCCTTTGATATAGAAGAGAGTTCTTCCGAAGAAGAAGAGAGGAGTGCCTGCAAAGATAATTGCTCATTTGAAACCTTGCTCAACTCACCTTTCAAATCTGATAAACGAGAAGCAAAATCAACTATGAAACTCGTAAAACCTATCAATCTCTCTACAACATCTTTTATCCTTGAAATAAATCTATCTAAGCTTTCTGCAACCATAGCTATCTCATCTTTCCCAGAAAAACCAGTAGATGCTGAAAGGTCCACTTCTCCCGAACTTTTGAATATGCTTTTCGGAAAGTTAGAGAGATTTACAAGCGGTTTTGCAACAATAAAGTATCCAATAGCAACAAGAAGAACGATAACAGGCAAAATCGCAAAAGTGAGTGAGATAAAAAAGAATATATTTTTCTTGTTGCTCCGCATTTCTCCTTCAACCCATTTCCTGACTTCATCTGTGGAAAAATAAATAAGCTGATCGGCTGACATAATAAGCTCATCATAAATGGGCTGATACTCCATAATTTTCTCCTTGTACTCATCAAACCTGTTTTGCCTTATGTAATCTAATAGTTCTTGAACTTTCGTCTTGAATTCAAGGTATTTTGAATTTATGTCTTCTATTATATTTTTCGCTTCACCCGATTGATATTGATTACCCCCCCCCGCAATTTTACCCTTAATTACTTCTATGCTGTCTTCAATAAACTTTGTGGTCTGCTCTATTGTTCCCTCATATATACCTAAAATATCTTCTCCGCTTATACTTCCCGACTCCATGCTTATTCTCAAAAGGGTGTTCATAAGTGAGTTCAAATTTGATTTGAGCTGGCTTGCCTCAACAGAAACAGTATAGTTTTCCTGATACATCGTCTCAAGTCCTTTCCTCATTTTTATGAGCAGAAAGACCGCAAAACTTGCAACAGATGAAAAAAGAATAAAAACAAAAATAAAAGGCAAAATGAATTTATATACTATCTTTATATTCTGTAATGGTCTCCGCATTCTTGCTACCCCGCTAAAAGACCTTACATAAAGTTTTTGAAATTATATTAATCATTCGTTATAATTTTTCCAAGAAAATTGACGAGCCAGGGACAGTCTGATAAAATTTGTTTTCTACAAGATAAAACGCAAAGTAAAATCTTAAAATTAGTTTTGTGGGAAGCTTTGAACTTTTTGAGCTACTCAAAGAAAAGCTCGGAGAAGAAACCGCAAGAAAACTCATTGACTACATTGAAAACATAAAAAGTCAGGTCGTCACAACAGATGTCCTCATAAAATTGCTTGACCTCACAAAATCTGAAATCATCTCAAAAACTGAAAAAGATAAAACCGAAATATTAGCTAAAATTGAAGAACTGAAAATAAGTACAGATAGAAAAATTGAAGAGCTGAGAATGAGCTTTGAGCTCAAAATAAAAGAACTTGATTCTAAAATTGAGCAGTACAGATTAGAAACTCAAAGAGATATTGAAAAAACAAAGTCATCGCTTATAAAGTGGATGATTGGACTTATGATAGCTCAAACCACCCTCATCATCTCTGTCATAGCTTTCCTGTCAAAATAAAAAACTCTCCAAAACGAAAACAAATATAGAGAAAAATTTAAATATTTTACTGTAAAAGTAAAATGGCAGACATTACAAAAGAATATAATGGGAATCTGGCATTATGTTGTTCAATAGCAGAAGGAAGCGAAAAAATAAAAAAAATTTTAAAATCGGCGAATTATCAAGGTAGTTTTCACATTCAAATTCTTCATATTTTTGAACTGCAAGAATGGAAAAACTACAACAAGATTTTCATAATTTTGAGAGAACCTTCGGCAAGGTCTTTCAACCTGTGGAAAATCATGCTCCGTGAAGGTTTTGAATGGATAGACGATTTTGAACTCGCCCTATCAGCAGAACCGAGAAGGTTCTTCTCCGCAGAACAGAAAAAACTATATCGCCCGATATACGACTACCTTTACATAAAAAGCAGTATGCATTTTGAGAACATAAAAAAAATAATTGATGTGTTCGGAAAGAAAAACTTTTCCGACCCTGAAAAAACAAAAATCGTAGTTGCCGAAGAAATGAGCAAAGACGAAGAAATCAAAGAAAAAATAATAGAGTTTCTCACCCCTGATGGAAAAGATCGCGAGATAAAAAATCTGAAAAGAAAAATCAAACTGAAAATCAAAGATATAAAACCCGAGTATAATGTAATCCCATTCAATTCAAAAGCGCAGTACATTCTGCGAGCGATAGAAGAAGAGATGAAAAAAGCAAAGCTTAATCAACAAGAAATACTACCTATCAAAATTCTCAGAGAAATCAACCTCATGGTTGGAAAAAAAGTTCAGAACCACTGGTGTATTGAATTTCTAAAACATATATTCAGGAAAGAAGTGGAAAGGATTTCAGAAATATTGAGAAAAGACCTTATAACTTTGTGGGGATACAAGTGATGAGAGTTCTCCTGATAAGATCTTTTTACCCGGAGCAGAAAAATAAACTTGAAACCGCTGTTGAGAAAGAGAAGATATTTGCACCAGAAAAAATAAAGCAGATTGCAAACGAACTTATATTTGACCTTCAAAGAGCTCTTTCTACATATCTTGCAGATGAATTTGAGGTAATTGACATCTTCTCAAACTGCGAAAAAATCCAGAGAAAATGGGAAAAGGATTTCTTCCCCTCTACACCACCTTTTATCTCAAAAGCACTGAGAAGAATAAAGCCAGCAGTTAATTTAGATTTCTATTCGTCAGAAGATTTTTACAGAATTCTCCTCAAACAAGTCGCGTTTTATTCACCAGAAGTAATTATTGTCTTACCGCCGGATTTTATCTCATCTGAACTTATCAAAGTGATAAAGGAAAAAATGAAGGTAAAAATTATAGGGTATCACGGAGCAACCCCGAGAAAAATAGATTTTTCTGTGTATGACGCTTTTTTTTCTCCGTTTC
Source organism: bacterium HR19 (assembly GCA_002898315.1). Classification (GTDB taxonomy): domain Bacteria; phylum Calescibacteriota; class Calescibacteriia; order Calescibacteriales; family Calescibacteriaceae; genus Calescibacterium. Next base: position 194,850 of record BEHV01000001.1, read on the forward strand.
TGCCTACGGTTCTGAAAGCAAGAGCAAGTGGTATAAGAGCAGAGTATATCCCCCTTGCATTTGAACCAGCAATACTTGAAAAACTCAAAGAAAAAAATGAATTAAAAAAAGAAAAACAAAATCAAGAAGATGAGAAAGTGTTTGATGTGGTATTTATAGGAAGTTTCCACACGGTCCACAGCTCACGAAAAAAACTCATTGAAGAGATTTCAAAAGATAGATATTTTGACAACAAGCTCCACATATTCAGTCAATCATATTACGCTATGTCAGAAAATCTCAGAAAATTTTACAGAGGGAAAGCTTTTGGACTTGAATACTACCTGATAATATCAAAATCAAAGATAGTTATAAATCATCACGGAGACATCTTGCCGTGGGCTCATAACCTGAGATTATTTGAAACAACCGGAATCGGCTCTTTCCTTATAACAGATAACTTACCAGACATATCAGAGCTTTTCTTGCCAGAAAAAGAAATAGAGACCTTCTCTGATACACAAGAATGCATAGAAAAAATAAAGTTCTACCTTGAAAAAGAAGAGAAGAGAAAAGAGATTGCAAGAAGTGGGCAGATGAGAACTCTAAAAGAACACACATATGAAAAAAGAGCAAATGAATACAAAAGAATTATCAGAGAAACAGCGGAATAACCTTTTTATCTCACTTTTCACCAAAAGGAGGTGGCTTTATTCTTCTGAACGACCCGAAGATAAAAATCAAAAGAGAAAAAAATACAAGCGAAGAAAAAACAAAAAATCTGCTCTGCTTCAAAAAGAGAAAATTTACAGCATCAAAAATCAGTGCGAAATTCAAGAGGAAAAAAGAGAAGGCATACAAAAAGGTGTTCCCACGAGATGTTCCCTCTTTCAGACGAGGAAAAATCCAGTAGCTGACAGCTAAAATGAAATTGAGAAAAAACCCAAAAATCATAAAGTTGATGTGAACATGAATCAAACTGAGGAATCTTTCAGAAAGCTCCGGAAAAACCTTACCCATCCCCACGAGGAGTCCGAAAAAAGCTCCCACTACGAGATATATCAGAGAAAAACCCAAAAAAATCCTTGAAATCCTTGGCATATAGGAATCAATTCATATTATAAACTGCGATTCCTTCTTTTGTTTTTCATTATATATTGACCCAAAAGGTTAAAAATCACAACAAGAGAAGTAAGAGCGAGACCCGGAAAGATAACAAGACGAGGATAAGTCATTATGTAGTCCATCTCATCTGATATTATCGCTCCGAGAGAAAGAGATTTCGCTGGACGCAGACCCAGAAATCCTAATCCTCCCTCGGCAAGTATGAAAGCAGAAAAAGAGAAAAAAAGCTGAGTGAAAACCGCAGGAACGACAAAAGGCAAAACATACTTCAAAATTATCATAGTAGAACTCAGCCCAATCACTCTGGCAGATAAAACAAAATCAGATTCTTTCAACCTCATCGCTTCAACCCTTACAATCCGAGCAAAAGATGTCCAACCAAAAATAGTCAAAGATAAAATTATCTTGTCATCTCCACCCCCGAAAATAGCAACAATGAATATCACAAAGACCAAAGATGGGAATCCCTGAAAAAAATCAATCAGCCGGCTTATGAGCAAATCTCTTATCCCACCGAAATAACCAGAAATCAATCCGAGAGCTGTGCCGAGAGCAAAAGAAACGAAAGAGGCAAAAGATGATACTTTCAGAGAGTTCAGCATTCCCTTACCTATCATACAAGCTAAATTCTGACCAAATTCATTAGTTCCAAAAGGAAAATCAAAATCAACGAAAGGTGGGAGAAAAATGTTTTTCAAGTCAATATTGTATGGAGAACAACCCGAAAAAAAATAGAATGAAATAATAAAAAGAGGATATGCGGAAAAAATAAGTATCAGAAAAGGCAACACAGCAGAGGAAAAAATCCCCCCTCAACACCCCAAAGCTTTCGTTTAAATATAAAATTTTAAGGTTATTGTTCGCTTTCCGTCTCGGCAGAACCTAAATGCTCATCAGCTGATTGTTCCTGCTTTCTTTTTGTTGCAGAAGACGACTCAAAAAGAGCCTTGAGTTCCTGAGGTCTTATCTTTGCGGAGATAGTTGTAAATGGAAGAAGTCCAAGGTGTCTTGCTCTTTTTATATTTTTCGCAAGCTGTCTGTAATGTTTTGAACACAAACCCGTAAGTTTTCGCGATTTTATCATACCTCTTTCGGTCAAAAATTGAGAGAGAAATTCATAGTTCTTATATGTAATCGGCGGATACTCACCAGTGCATACTCTGCATATCTTTGAAGCAGAAGTCCCGTTCATATAAAAGGTAAAATGCTTTCCCAAAACAAAAATTCCAAAAAATCAAAAAAATTCACCCCCCAAAAGATAAACGCTTTAATGTTTAGAGCTTTTCAAACCCTTTCAGATAAGTTTCAGAATGTTTCACAAAAGATTTCCAAAACACCGAAAAATGTATGGAATAAATTTTGCTATATCACAAATAGGAGGGAGTCAATATGGTTGACACAGCAAACAAAAACATCACCCCGTGGGAGCAGATAGATATAAACAAGCAAAGCGAAGGTTTTGATGTTTGGAAAGAAATAGACGAATACGAGGAAGTGATACAAAAATTTTTCAGAGAAGAAATACATCCAGAAAGATTCAAAAGCTACCGGTTGAACTTCGGAACCTATGGAGTAAGACATCATCCAGACGGAACCCACATGCAAAGAATAAAGATACCATCTGGATTTATATTTTCAGAACAGATAAGAGTTATTGCTGATGTAGTGGAAAAATACGCTGGGTCAGGGCATGGGCATCTCACAACTCGCCAAGATATCCAACTCCACTATGTAAAACTTGAAAATATCCCATCTGTTTTAAGAGAACTTGCAAAAGTAGGAATAACAACCCGTGAAGCATGCGGAAACACCGTAAGAAACATAACTTCTTCTTACCTTTCAGGAATATGTCCAGACGAGATTTTTGATACTCTCCCCTATGCCATATTTACAACAAGATACTTTTTAAGACACCCTCTCACATCAACTCTGCCAAGAAAATTTAAGATAGCATTCTCTGAATGTGAAAACGACCATGCCATGGTAAGAATGCACGATATAGGAGCAGTCGCTCAGATAAGAAAAAACGGAAAAGAAGAAAAAGGGTTCAGAGTTTATGTAGGCGGGGGGCTCGGACCTGTTCCTATGGATGCAAAACTCCTTGTAGATTTTGTATCTGTTTATGAGTTCTACCCACTCGCAGAAGCAATAATATATGTCTTTCATAAATACGGAACAGAAGAGAGAAAATTCAGAAACAAAGCGAGGTTAAAATTCCTTATTGCAAGAATAGGTTTTGAAAAATTCAAAGAACTCGTATTTGAAGAGTTTGAAAAACTCAAAAGAGTTAAAAATGTCAGAGAAGAACTTGAAAGATATGTTGAAAACTTCCCTCTTCCAGCTCCGACAAAAACCGGAAGAGCAGATGGACCCAAAAACGAAAAGAAACTCAAAAAACCTAAATTCAAACCAGATCCATCAGATAAAACATTCAAACTGTTTTTAGAAAAGTACACATTCAAACAAAAACAACCCGGATACTTCGGAGTATATATAAAGCCAATTTTGGGAAATCTGAAACCAGATGAATTCAGATTCGTAGCAGATATTGCAGAACTATATGGAGCAGGTTATGTAAGAATAACTCCTCAGCAGAAAATCCTGATACCTTGGGTTGAAGAAGAATTCCTCTACGACATATACTATGAAATAAGAAATAAGGGGTTCATAAATGGAGCGGTGACAGAGGCACAAAGAGAAATCGTCTCATGTCCCGGCGCTTTCTCGTGCAAACTCGCGGTAACACATCCATATAACCTCGCGGAGTACATAGGAGAGGTGGTAGGAGATCTTGGGGGTTTAAGAGTACATATTTCAGGATGTCCGAACTCGTGCGGTCAGCATCACATAGGAGATATAGGATTTTACGGAGGTAGCGCAAAGATAAACGGAAAACTCGCCCCACACTACATAGTTATGATAGGAGGATACTTGTTTGAACAAAAAGCAAGGTTCGGAGAAGTTATAGGAAAGATCCCTGCCAAAAATGCCCCACTGTTTGTGAAAGAAGTCGTTGAACTATGGAAAAAAGAAAGAAAAAGCGGAGAGAAATTCTACGAGTTCTGCGATAGAATAGGTCTTGACAGATTCAGAGAAATATTAGCGAAATACTCAAAAGTGGACCCGAACGATGAAGATGTTTTCAGAGAACCGGGATTGGCAGAAGAGTTCAAGATGGAAGCCGAAGCAAGAGGAGAATGTGCGGGAAGCTTGCTTGACCTTATGGCAATAAACCTCTTTGACTCATTCCGAAACATATATGAAATTGAAAATGAAATCAAAATCAATATCAGAAGTGAATCTATAAAAGAGAAAATCCTTGACTCTATACTAAAATGCGCAAAAATGTATGTATATCTTGAAGGAGAAGAACCACAGGAAGAAGAAAAAATATTATCCGTGTTCGCAGAAAGAATTCTTCCCAAAAAGTGGTTCTGTTCAGATTGGTCAAACATAAGAGAAAAATACAACGAGATAAAATCAAAGAACTTTTCTGAACTGAATGAAGACGAAATAAAAAAATACATCATTTATGCCAAAAACTTCATAAAAGATAGCGAAAAAGCTTTCGTCAGATTGAAACCTAACCTCAAAATTCAAGAGTGCCTCGCAAGAAAAGAAGAACATGTTCCGGGAGATTAGGAGAGTAAAATACAGAAAGAGAAAAATTTCTACTCCATAATCAAAGAGCTAAACTTTACTTTATGAGCAACTCAACAGCTTTCCCGAACGAAATACTGAAAAAGAGAATAAAAGAGTTCTTTGAAATGCTCCCAGAAAACTCAATAGCAATTTTATCTTCCCCAACACCTAAAATAAGAAGCAACGATGTTGAATTCAGATACAGACCCTCAAGCAAGATTCTTTACCTCACAGGTATCAAAGACCCATCACTAAAAGTTGTATTCACAAAAAAAGGAAAAGGAGAAACGTCAGAAAGAAAAATAACAGTTTTCAGAAAGAAGCTCACAGAAGAAGAAAAGGTATGGATAGGCGAAGAAACCCCTGACGATGAGATAAAAAAAATATGGGATGATGTTGAGATAAAAGATATAAAAAACTTTGGAGAAAGTGTTGGGAAAATTCTCGCATCTGCCAAAAATGTTTTCCTTCCTTTTGAAGATGAAAAAGAAGAAATATTTGAAGTTTTCATTTCTCTCAAAAAAAGAGCGAGGAGCAAAATTATAATCCCTTCAAGATTTACAGATATAAGCTTCGTTCTCGGCAGAATGAGAGCGAAAAAAGATGAGTATGAAATAAAGATTATACGACAAGCGGTCTCAATAACAAAAAAAGCAGTGAAAGAAATTGAAAAAATGATAGCTCCCGGGGTGATGGAGTATGAAATAGATGCGGAACTTTTAAAATTTTACAGAAATTTCGGCGGTTGGGAAGCATTCCCGACAATAGTCGCATCAGGTAAAAACTCGGTAATCCTCCACTACTCAAAAAATTCAGAACCTGTGGGATCGCCATGCATCGTTGACACAGGAGCGGAATTCAACTTCTACTCCGCAGATATAACAAGAACATTCATAAAAGATGGATTCGCCAAAAACCAGAAAGAAAAAGAAAAAATGAAATTGGCAGAAGAACTAAAAAAAGAGATAGAAAACATTCAAAAAAAGATCATAAGTGAGGTAAAAGAAGGAACAAATTTTGAAATCCTCAACAACTTAACACGAAAACTTATTTCCGAACTCCTTCTGAACATAGGAATTCTCAGAGGAAACATAGATGAGATAATGGAAGGAAAGAAATACAAACCTTTCTTCCCTCATTCAATAGGTCACCATCTTGGACTTGATGTCCATGACGAATGCTTGTATTATGACGAAGATGGAAACCCCATACCTCTTGCAGAAAACGCAATAATAACCATAGAACCCGGAATTTACTTCCCTTGCAAAGACGAAGTTGAGATAAAAGATGAAAGAGACGGAAGTGTAATTGAAGTTGTAAAGGTTCCTGAAATTTTTCAGGGAATAGGAATCAGAGTAGAGGATGATATACTTGTGAAAAAGGGTTCCGCAGAGATTCTCTGAAAGAAAAAATTTAAAAAAAGTATCAATCTATACTTTACACTTTTTACACAAAAGAGAAAAACAAAGATTATATTTCATATAAGGGAGGTGTAAAGCATGAAAGACAAAAACAACAGAAAATTAAGATGCGGACTTCTGCACCTTTTTGAGTCAGCAAAAGGCAAAACAGAAAAGCAGTTCTACGAAGAAAACATAGAACTCATAAAATACGCAGATGAAATAGGATTACAAACCGCATGGATAGCAGAACATCACTTCTCTGAATACGGAGTTATGCCTTCAACTCAGGTCTTCGCTTCATACATCGCAGGAATAACAAAAAGAATAAGAATAGGAACAGGAGTCGTCGTCCTGCCGTTTCATCACCCAATAAGAGTAGCAGAAGAGTTCGCTTTCATAGATGTCTTATCTGATGGACGGCTTGACTTCGGTGTTGGAAGAGGATACCAACCCCACGAGTTTGAAGGATACGGAATACCCATATCGGAAAGCAGAAACCGATTTGAAGAATCATTGCAGATAATAAAGATGGCATGGACCGAAGAAGAGGTGAACTTTGAAGGCAAGCACTTTATCATAAAAGGGGCAAGACCAAGACCACGACCACTCCAAAAACCACATCCCCCGCTCTTCGGCGCCTCATTCAACGCAGAAACAATAAAATTCCAAGCTAAAAAGAAAATGAACCTCATATTCTCACCTTTACTCGCAACCCCAGACAAAATAGATGAATACATAAAAACTCTTCAAGATGAAGGTGAAAACCCAGAAAACTACAGAATAGGCGGACTTGCCTTCGTATATGTCGCAGATGATATGAAAAAAGCTTTCAGGGACTTTGAAGAACCCTGCATGTGGTACTTCAGAACTTTTTCTAAACTTATACCAGCTCAAAAATACCCAGAAGGAGAAGATTTCTACAAAAACCTGCATTTCCTGATGATGCAGATGATTGAGCAATATGATAGAGGAAAAATAACTTTTGAATTTATGGCAACAGAAGGATTATTTCAGCACGGATTTTTAGTTGGAACTCCTTCGTATGTCGCAGAAAAACTCAAAAAACTTATTCAGGATTACAAGCTCACAGACCTCCTCTGCTGGACAAGGCTCGGCGGACTTGAACACGAAAAAGTTATGAAATCTATGAAACTATTTGTAGAGAAGGTCTTACCAGATGTGATATGAATAAAATAAATGAGTGCAAGAAACAGAAAAAAACTTACTTCAAACCCTTGAAAGAATAGCAAAATTGCTCTCATCTTACGGAAGTTTTGACAGCATACTGAAACAGGTTCTACATGTGATAGAAACAGAAGCAGGACTAAAAGACCCAGCAATAACTATACTCAACTTCTCCTCATCGCTCAGACCGAAAGATAAAAAAAGAGAAGAATTAGAAAAGAAGTATAAACCACCTTTGAAAGATAAAGTCCCCTTCAACGGCTCTACCTTCTTAATATCTCCGATAAGAATAGAGGGAAGAGATATAGGTTTCATAAGCGCCATAGCAGAAGAAAAAGATGTAAGAGAAGAGGTTCTCTCATTTCTCTCATTTGTCGGAAGTTTGATCGGATTTTCATTTTTTGTCCTCGCAAAGGAAAAAACAGAGGTAAAAAATGTAGGGAACATAATTTTCAGGTCAAAACAAATGGACGAGGTGATAAAATTAGCTCTTGAAGTTGCAAAATCAGATGCCACAGTTCTTATAAGAGGAGAAAGCGGAGTAGGGAAGGAGCTCCTCGCAGAACTCATACACAATAACTCCCCGAGAAAATCAAAAATGCTCGTCAAAATAAACTGCGCAGCAATACCCGAAAATCTCCTTGAAAGTGAGCTTTTCGGATACAAAAAAGGCGCATTCACAGGAGCAATAACAGACAAAAAAGGAAAAATAGAGATGGCAGATGGAGGAACAGTTTTTTTAGACGAAATAGGAGACCTCCCCCTTCCCCTTCAAGCAAAAATACTCCGACTTATCCAGAACAAAGAAATAGAACCAATAGGAGGACAACCGAAAAAGGTAGATGTCAGAATAATTTCAGCTACGAACAGAAACCTTGAAGAACTTGTGAAAGAAGGAAAATTCAGAGAAGATCTATATTACAGATTAAATGTTATTCCCATCTATATCCCACCCCTGAGAGAGAGAAAAGAGGATATTTTGCCTCTCGTTGAGTTCTTCATAGAAAAATTCAACAAAAAGTATAAGAAAAACATATCAATATCAAAGGGAGCGCTCACGATTCTTGAAAAATACCAGTGGTATGGAAATATCAGAGAACTTGAAAACCTTATAGAACGACTTGTCCTGACCTCATCTGACCTTGTCATAACTCCTGACGATATTCCAGATTACATAAAAGAAAAAATACACGAGGAGGAAAAAAGAAAGAAAGAAGAGCCAGAAGAAGTTTTGCCATCAAAACGAGAAAAGAAGGCAGAAGAAAATAAGAAAAAAACTGCTCTGCAAGAGATTTTTGAGAAACTGGAAATTTCAGATTCTCGTGGTTTGCTCTCTTTGATAGAAGATATTGAAAAGAAAATAATTGAAAATGTCCTCGCTGAATCAAAGAATATATCAGATGCTGCAAGGAAGCTCGGAATATCAAGGAGACAACTTGAATGGAGGTTAAGGAAATACAAAATTGAGTTTCTTAATTATGGGAGGAAAAGCTCTTTTCAGAAATGATTTTAACAAAAATGATAACAATATTGTAAAAAACTGCTCATTTTTTAACAAGAATGTAAAGAATTTGAACTCAATACCCCTGGCACACCTTTTGCAATATTTAATAAAAAAGCAGAAAAGAAACAAGAAAAAAGCAAAAAAGAAAAGAAAAAAGAAAATTCAAAGAGAAAAGGAGGTAAAAAAAATGGCAAAGCAAAGACCACGAGACGCAAAGGATCTCATGGAAATGATAAAGGCAGAAAAAGCAGTATTTGCCGATATAAAGTTTGTAGACCCACTCGGAAGATTACAACACCTCACAGTACCAACTTCACAACTCACAGAAAAAGTGATAGAGGAAGAAGGAACAGGTTTTGACGGTTCCTCAATAAGAATGTGGCAATCAATACACGAGTCAGACATGCTCCTTTTTCCTGACCCTAAAACCGCAGTTGTTGACCCTTTCTTCAAAGAAAAAACAATATCTCTTATCGCGAATGTAAAAGACCCCATAACACACGAACCATACTATAAAGACACAAGGCAGATCGCTCAGAACGCAGAAAAATACCTTAAAGAAACCGGAATTGCCGATTCCACTCTCTTCGGTCCAGAACTTGAATTTTTCATCTTTGACTCCGTATCAGCAGCAGAAGCTCCTAACTACTCTTTTTACAAAATTGATTCCGAAGAAGGAGCGTGGAGAAGTGGAGATGAAAATTCAAAAGGATATAAAATAAGATATAAGGAAGGTTATTTCCCAGCATCACCTTTTGACACCCTAACAGATATAAGAAACGAAATATCTCTCATTCTTGAGGAGATGGGCATTGATGTAGAGGTCCATCACCACGAAGTCGCAACTGCTGGTCAAGGAGAGATAGATATAAGAGCAAGACCTTTGGTTGAAATGGCAGATAACGCCATAATGCTAAAATATGTTTTGAAAAACGTCGCAAAAAAATACGGTAAAACCGCAACCTTTATGCCAAAGCCCATTTTCGGAGATAACGGAAACGGAATGCACACACACCAGAGCTTGTGGAAAAACGGAAAACCGCTGTTCGCAGGAGAAAAATATGCGGGTCTTTCAGAACTCGCTATGTGGTATATAGGTGGAATAATAAAACACGGAAGAGCCCTCTGTGCCATTACAAACCCAACAACAAACTCCTACAAAAGATTGGTCCCAGGATATGAAGCTCCTATAAACCTCGCATACTCGCAAAGAAATAGGTCCGCAGCGATAAGAATTCCTATGTACTCCCCCTCACCAAAGGCAAAAAGAATTGAGGTCAGATTCCCAGACCCATCTTGCAACCCATACCTAGCATTCTCAGCAATGCTACTTGCGGGACTTGATGGAATAGAAAAGAAAATCAATCCCGGAGAACCATTTGACACCAACATATACAAACTCCCACCAGAAGTTCTCGCAAAAGTTCCTAAAACACCTTCCTCTCTTGAAGAAGCTCTTGAAGAACTCAAAAAAGACCACGATTTCCTCCTCAAAGGTGGAGTATTCTCAAAAAAATTTATAGAAGAATATATTGAATGGAAGTATGAGAACGAAGTTAAAGAGCTTTATGCAAGACCTACTCCATGGGAAATAATATCATACTTTGATGCATAAAAATGTAGAATAGAAAGTAATCAGATAAACTCAAAAAATTTAAAAAAACAGGAACGGAGGTGGTGTAGCTATGAAAAAGATAAAACGGGAGTACTTTATTCTTTCAAATAAAAAAGGGTCAAAGGCAAAACTTTATCTTCTGCTATCAGTAGTCATAAATATAGCAATAGTGAAAGTAGTTGCTGCAACCCCATCAACAACATTCTGGGCTCCATCAACTCCCTACCTACAACCTTTCGGTGTCCTACATATTACCTATGACTCTTACTTTACCATAAGCAATATGCTACCTATGTATATAGGTCTCACTTCTGGAATATTACCAACGAAAGAAATAAATCTTGAGGTCGGTTTTGACTTTCTTATACCACAGAAAGACATTACATCATCTCTGATACTCAACACGAAAATAGGAACTCCCGAAGATACACTCTTCAAAGGTCAACCCGGGTGGTCGTTTGGAATATTCAACCTCGGCTTCAAAAAAGGAGTGAATGATTTTAACATACTCTACTTTATGCTGGGTAAGACCATGCTTGAAGATTGGGGAGCAATAAAATATCTCGGTACATTAGAGTTCGGAGCGTACTACGGCTTAAATAAAGAACTCCTCAACAACGAACAATTTGGTATAATGGCTGGCTGGTTTTCATATCCGATTGACATCCCGATAATAGATAAGATAGTCCTCGCTTGGGATATAATGACCGGGAAAAATCACGGGTTCGGAGCAACGGGAGGCGGAATATACTTTTTCATCACACCATCAATAGACCTACTGACAGGTCCTGTTTACTTTTTGAGTAAAAAATCAGCACAATCAGCAGGGGCAATAAGCCAGCTAATCTGGACACTCCAACTTGATGTAGATATAGATCTGAAGAAAAAATAAAAAGGAGGTAGAAGAAAAATGAACACGGTAATAAAAGAAAGCATAAACATAGAGTTAGAAAAACAAAAAGTTTATGGGAAACTTAAAGAAATAGCAGATATTTTACACGTAGATGTTGCAACAATATACATATACGATGAGAAGAGAAGAGAGCTTATTTTGTGGTGTAGCTACGGTCTTGAAAGAGATTCATGGGGAACAAGAATTCCTATAAATCGTGGTTTAGTTGGCAAATGCGCAAGGGAGATGCGTCCGATTTCGGTGAAAGAACCATCAAAACATCCCGATTTTTACTATGTAGAAGGTTCCGGAGAGGAAAAGTATCAATCTTTTCTCGCAATACCGGTTACACAGGAAGGGAAACTTCTCGGCTTATTTGTTGTGCAGACAATAGAGATGAAGTTTTTTCTTTCAGAAGAAATAAGAATCATCTGGGCGGGCGCAGAAAGGTTTGTAAAAGAGATTTTAAAACTTCAAAAAATAGGAGGTGAACAAAGATGGAAAAAAGCTTCATTTTAAACTTGATTCTTATCTCCGAGCTAGACTCAGGAGATACCGCATGGCTTCTCACTTCATCTGCATTTGTTATGCTGATGACCTTACCGGCATTAGCTCTTTTTTACGGCGGTCTTGCAAGAGTAAAAGGGATACTCAATACCATGGGGATGTCGTTTTCAGCCTATGCTATAACAAGTGTTGTATGGGTAGTAATATCTTTCTCACTAGCCTTCGGTGATGATATTTATGGAATCATAGGGAATATGAAGTTCTTTCTGCTTTCCGGAGTAAAACCTGATGAAATAGCGAGTGGGACGAAAATTCCTGTGTTTTTATATTGTGTGTTTCAGCTGACATTCGCAGCAATAACAGTTGCACTGGTATCTGGTTCGCTGATAGACAGAATAAAATTCAGTTCATGGTGTGTTTTTGTAATTATGTGGGGGATATTAGTTTACGCTCCCATTGCGCACTGGGTATGGGGTGGAGGTTTTTTAGCAAAACTCGGAGCACTTGACTTCGCAGGAGGGACAGTCGTACATGTTAATGCAGGTATGGCTGGACTTGCGGGAGCGCTTGCACTTGGAAGAAGAAAAAAACAAGAAATATTACCAAATAATGTTCCAGCTGTTATCACGGGAGCAGGATTATTATGGTTTGGATGGTTTGGATTTAACGCTGGAAGCGCAGTAGCTGCAAGCGGGCTCGCCTCATCTGCATTTTTATCTACTAATACAGCTACCGCAGTTGCTGCTATCTCATGGATGCTGACAGAATGGATTTTGAGGAAAAAGCCGACACTTGTAGGTCTATCATCAGGAGCAGTTTCAGGACTCGTAGCTATAACTCCTGCCTCTGGTTATGTTGATGTATCAGGAGCAATACTTATAGGTGTTCTCGCAGGAGTGATACCATTTTTTGCAGTAGCTTATCTAAAACCCGCCCTTAAATATGACGACGCTTTGGATGTCTTCGGAATACACGGAGTATCAGGAGCTATTGGAGCTATCATGACAGGGGTTCTTGCTAACCCTCAGATAAACTCAGCAGGAACAGGTTTGATTTACGGGAACCCAAAACAGGTCGTGATACAAATTATAGCCACCGCAGTGTCAGCGGTATACTCGTTCATAATGAGCTTTATAATATTCAAAATAATAGATGTTCTTATCGGATTGAGAGTAAAGGAAGATGAAGAAGTAGAAGTAGATAAGGTTATTCATGGGGAATCGGCTTATCACCTGAGCGAAAGTGAATAAGTGAAAAAAGCAAAAGATTTTCGTCAAAATTTTAATTAATGGCTAAAATAAAATTAAGGAGGTATTGAAGACATGAAAAAGATAGAGGCAATTATAAAACCTTTTAAGCTTGACGATGTAAAAGATGCACTAACATCAATAGGAATCAGCGGTATGACTATAACAGAGGTAAGGGGTTTTGGAAGACAAAAAGGGCACACAGAGCTTTACAGAGGCGCAGAATATGTCGTTGATTTCCTTCCCAAAATAAAAATAGAGATTATTGTACCAGATGATATGGTTGATAAAGTAGTAAAAACCATAATTGAATCTGCAAAAACAGGAAAGGTAGGCGATGGAAAAATATTTATCTACCCCATAGAAGAAGCCATAAGAATAAGAACAGGTGAGAAAGGAGAAGACGCTATATAGAAATGACAATCAAAAATCTCTCTTTTTTCTTCATATTTATAAAGTAAAATCTTAAAATTAGTTTTGTGGGAAGCTTTGAACTTTTTGAGCTACTCAAAGAAAAGCTCGGAGAAGAAACCGCAAGAAAACTCATTGACTACATTGAAAACATAAAAAGTCAGGTCGTCACAACAGATGTCCTCATAAAATTGCTTGACCTCACAAAATCTGAAATCATCTCAAAAACTGAAAAAGATAAAACCGAAATATTAGCTAAAATTGAAGAACTGAAAATAAACACAGATAAAAAAATTGAAGAGTTGAGAATAGAAACAGACAGAAAAATTGAAGAGTTGAGAATAAGTACAGATAGAAAAATTGAAGAGTCAAGAATAAGCATAGATAGAAAAATAGAAGAGTTGAGAATAGAAACAGACAAAAAAATTGAAGAGTTGAGAATAAGTACAGATAGAAAAATTGAAGAGCTGAGAATGAGCTTTGAGCTCAAAATAAAAGAACTTGATTCTAAAATTGAGCAGTACAGATTAGAAACTCAAAGAGATATTGAAAAAACAAAGTCATCGCTTATAAAGTGGATGATTGGACTTATGATAGCTCAAACCACCCTCATCATCTCTGTCATAGCTTTCCTGTCAAAATAAAAAAACAGAGAAGATTAAAATTAATAAAATAGAGCTATGAAAGTAGAAAAGTTGAGAGAAAATTTAATGGTTATTTTCAGTTTAGTGATTATCTTTACATCTTGCGGATCACGAGAAGGACTTGAAGAGAGAATAATAAAAACAGAAAAAGAGATTAAAGAGATAGAAGATTTGAAAAATTACTATCCAGAAGAATGGGAGAAAATTATGAAACTTATGCAAGAAGCGAAAATAAACAACGCAAGAAGGTTCAAGTCAAAGGCGAAAAGCAAACTTGAAGAGATAAAAAAAGAAATAGAAATGGCAAAGCTAAAACTGAAAAAAGCAAAAGAGGAAGAAAAAGGAAAAATACAAGAAACCAAAGGGGAAGAAACAGGAAGGGAAGTAACCGCTCCAATTCCTTTAACACCTCCTATTCCACCAATACAGTAAAATTTCTTCAAATTTTTGTCTTATTATGGTAGATATATTTCACCTTTGACCTCGTCGTATTCAAATATTTCAGCATATCTGCCCCAGTTTATAACTATGTCAAGTTGTCTTCTCGCCTCTTCCTTTGAAAAATGCTCTTTCAAAATATCATAGAAAAACTCCGCTTTTACTCTTCTTTTTTCTTTCCTTATCTGGAGCAATGACAAAATTTCTCTTGCAAGATAAACATTTTCTAAAAGAGCTTTTGCAAAAATCTCCTTCTGCTTTACAGGGTCAGACCGTGAAAAATCTACACCCAGCGGAGTTATCATTATATCTCCTTCTTTTATTTCAATAAAACCCAAAATCTGACACGCTTCAAGTATAGGGTAGAGGTCATCTATATCTAACATAAAATTCTGCGATATCTCAAAAATATTTATCTGCTCCTTCCCATCTGATAAATCTAAAAGTATATCAAGAAGACCTATGATGCTTATTGGTCCAACATCTGGTAATCTGATGTACTTGACTTTCTTCACAAGGGGTACCTCTCTTATGTTCTCTGATATTATGGTATGAATTTTATCCACAAGTTCTTGCATGGCTCTGACATTTCTTGGATAAGGAAGTTCCAACTTCAATTCACTCATAATCCTTGCCGGATTTTTAGCGAGGACGATAATCCTTGTTCCAAGCTGTATGGCTTCCTCTATGCTATGAGTGACCATAACAAAGCACTTACATCTCAAATTCTGAGACATAAGCATATCAATAAAATCACGTTTCAAAGCTTCCGATGTCAGAACATCTAAGTTAGAGAAAGGTTCATCCATAAAAAGAACTTCTGGGTCAGAAGCTAACGCTCTCGCTATGCCAACTCTCTGTTTCATACCCCCAGAAAGCTCTTTCGGAAGAGCGTTCTCAAATCCATCAAGTCCCACCATATCTAAAACCTCAAGGGCTTTTTTAATTTTTTCATTCTCATCAACATTTTTATCTATCGCCAAAAGAACATTTTCAAGCACAGTAAGCCACGGGAAAAGAGCAAAATTCTGAAAGATAAAACCAATCTTTGGTTTGACTTCAAAAATATCTTTGCCTTTGAAAAGAACTCTGCCAGATGACGGTTTCTCTATTCCGCTCAAAATTCTAAGAAGCGTTGATTTCCCCGCCCCGGAAGGTCCAAGAATAATTACAAAGTCCCCCTCAAAAATTTTCAGGCTTAGCTCAGATATAACTTCAATTCTGCTGTTCTTAGAACCATGAGAAAAACTCTTTGACACCTTTTCTGCTTCTATGATCAAATCTGGCATAAGTCATAGACCTCTCTATCACCTTCCAAATACTCAAACTTTAAACATAGATTACCAAAATGTACATGAAAAAATTATCAGGAAAGTTTAATTTAGGGATTAAGATATGTTTTCTTCCAAACCCCGTCTTGAAGGTAATAGAGGATTCTTTTGTGCAATCTTTCTTGTGTGTAGATCAAGAACTCGTATTCAAATGGTATAACTCTGAAACCGAGCCAGTAAGGCGGGCGCGGAACATCTTTCCCTTCAAACTCCTTTTTTAAACGTTCAAACCTTTCAAGGAGTTCTTCATAGGATTTGAGTGGCTGGCTCTGTTGAGATGCCCAAGCAGATATTTTAGCAGTACGCGGTCTTGTGTTGAAATACTCATCTGCTTCCTTTTCTGAAACCCTGTCTGCCTTCCCTCTTACTTTGACCTGACCCCCGGTATTCTCCCACCAAAAAAGCAAACTCACAAAGCAGTTCTTCTCGATCTCTTGACTTTTCCGCGATAGCAAACTCGTGAAAAAGATAAATCCATCTTCCTTTCCGAACCTTTTCAGAAGAACAAACCTGCTATTTGGTTTCCCATCTAATCCAACAGTTGAAAGAACCATAGCATCAGGATTTTTCTCCTCCTTCTTTGCTATCTCATACCAGACCGAAAAAACCTCAAAAGGGTCCTGACATAGTTCAAAAATATCAAGATATTTTTCAATCTTCGCATCAGACATAAATAAATGTTTTTATGTATCTAATGTAGTTTTAGTGTAGTTTTAGGAAAAGTTGAAAAATTAATCAATCCTGATGGTTTTTAATTTTATAGATACACTTTCTAATGATTGGATGATATTCAGAAGTTCAGAAGAAATTCTTGCAATTTCAAAAGCCCTTTTCTCTATCTCCTTTGCAGAAATATTTTGCTCCTCAACAGCAGATGAAATAGAACTCAAATCCTCTGTAGCTTTCTCAGATGATTCCTTTATAATTGAAAAATAGTTATCTATATTTCTCAGCTCCTGAAGGAGTTCGTTCGCAAAACTTGATATTAAGTTTATCTCTTCCCTCATTTTATTTACAAATTCAGTTAACCGTTGAAGTTTTGATTTGCTTTCTTTTGATATATGTGATGTTCTTCCTGCAAGTTTTCTCACTTCTTCTGCGACAACAGCAAAGCCCTTTCCGTGTTCCCCTGCTCTTGCCGCCTCAATTGTAGCGTTCAAAGCTAAAAGATTTATCTGTTCCGCTATATCTTCTATCTCAGAAAATGAACCAGATATGCCCTTATATATATCAAGTAGCTCATTTATGCTATCTGAAAGAAACCTTATCCTCTCTAAACTTCTTATGATAAAATCTATCTTTGATTTCAGAAGTTTATCGTAGTGGCTTATCTCATCTCTGAGCCGAGCCATCCTCTGATTTATCTCAGATGTTCTCCTTGATATCTCAGAAATAGTAGCAGAAAACTCCTCATAAGAAGTGCTAAAAGTTGAACTGTAAATATTAAAATTTCTTGCAATCTTGAAAATTATCTCCACAGATTCCCGAAATAGAGAAAGAAATAAGTTAAATTTATAAACATAGGGAGCTACCTTTCTCAAATTCTGCGCCAGAACCCCTGAATCAGTGTTATCTGAATTTTTTTGCTTCTTTCTCAAAAACCACATATTCTAATCCCCTCACTAATAACCGTAGATTTCATCTAAAATGTCATCTCCACATTTTAGATTTTCAAGCCATGAGAGAAACCTTTTGACATTCTCACCCCTGAATATCGCTCCGTGTTGTGGAGCTATTATATCAACTTCATATTTCCTAACCATTGAAACCCATTTTCTCAAAACTTTATTGCTTTTCATATACCTTTTGTGAAACCATTCCATATACTTCACATGCTTTTCAAAATCTTCAACCTCAAAATAAGTATCGTTTTCTGGTATGACAGAAGCCCCTATATCTCCCGAAAAAAGAATCTTTGACCTTGAATCATATAAAGAAAAATTACCTTCTGAATGAAGAAAGTGGGCGGGAATTATATGAAGACGGGAAAAAGGAAGGTCTATTGTTTTGCCTGAATCTTGAATCGCTTCAACCCCTGATGTATCCGCCGCTCCAAAATGTGGTAGGAATCTGATCCAAAGACGCGAGATTAAAATCTTTGCGTTCGGACAGACATTCATAAAGATACCTATCCCGGAGCTAACATCAGGGTCCTGATGAGAATAAAAAATATATCTTATCTGTTCAAGAGAAATATATCTTGAAATGTTTGTAATTATAAAGGGAAAAACGTGAACTCCACCTGGATCAAGAAGAACAGCTTCTCTTCCAGAAATTATAAGGTACTGATTCGCTTGAACTTCTCCCGCTCCTTTATACGACCAGCCCAACCAGATAAACTTGTGATTTTCATCTGAATACAGCAATTTGCCAGATTCTGCTTCTTGCTCTGAAATACCCTTCATTTTGCTTTGTGTGTGTGTGTGTATTTGCTATTCATAACCAAATATATAATTTATAATTTTCCGAAAAAATTTTCTATGTTTTATTGATTTTATCTTTCAGGTTCTGAAATTCTTTTTCCAAATTTTTCAACCTCTCAAAAATTTCAGGAAGTTTAAGGTATAGGGAGTGGATTTTGAGAAATTTTGTTCTTTCCATAGCAGGTTCTCCCATAATAACTTTTCCTCCTTGGACATCTGAGATTATAGCAGACCTTGCAGCAACAACCGAAAAATCACCGACTTTGACATGGTCTACAACTCCAACCTGTCCGCCAAAAACGCAACCTGATCCTATTTCAGAGCTTCCGGCTATCCCCGTAAGGGCAGCTATTCTCGTTCCACTTCCTATTTTGACATTGTGAGCCACCTGAACAAGATTATCTATCTTCACATCATCTCCTATTTCTGTTGAACCCATTGTAGCTCTGTCAACGCAGGTATTGGCGCCTAATTCCGCTCTTTTACCTATCTTCACATTTCCGACCTGTGGTATTTTGATTATCTCACCGAAGAAAGAGAAATATCCAAAACCATCAGCACCTATAACAGCTCCTGCGTGAATTATTGAGTCATCTCCTATCTCTGAAAACGGATACAGGACAGCGTTGGGAAATATCACAACTCCGTTTCCTATTTTAGAAAAATCGCCCACGAATACACCCGGAAATAGGACACAGTTTTCCCCTATCTCTACCTGCTTACCGACATAGCAGAAAGGGAATATTATTGTGTTTTTTCCAATCTTGGCAGAAGGAGATACAAAAGACAGGTTGAGAGATGTTTTAGGAAAATACGATTTATACTCCCAAAGAGAGAGAAC
Organism: bacterium HR19; assembly: GCA_002898315.1. Classification (GTDB taxonomy): domain Bacteria; phylum Calescibacteriota; class Calescibacteriia; order Calescibacteriales; family Calescibacteriaceae; genus Calescibacterium. The sequence goes on from BEHV01000001.1 coordinate 214,037, forward strand.
TTTAACCATAGCGATATAAGGATTTTCAACCTCTATGAAGTTTTTGACCTTTATCTTTCTTGAACTTATTTCTTCTTTTTTTCTTTCTACAAAACCTGATTCAACAACAAGACAACTCGCACGGGTCTCGTAAATAAACTTTTCATACTTTGGATTTACAAGAAAAGATATATCTCCTTCCTTCGCTTTCTCTATACTTTGCGGAGAAAAAACAAGTTCATCTGGATTTCCAAAGATTTTACCGCCTATAAAATCTGATATTTCCCTCAACGACTTTTCTAACTTCATCATAAAGAAAGATTTTTATCATTTTGTTTTGTATTACGGAAAATTGAGAACAAAGTCGGAAAATCAGTTTGCAAAGTGGTAAAAACAGAATCATATCACTAAAAACATTTTTATGAAAATCTGCGCGTATTTTACCTGTGGATTTCCAGACCTTGAATCGTCTTTCAAAATTATGAGAGAAATACTCAAAGTCGCAGATATGCTTGAGATAGGAATACCCTTTTCTGACCCGATAGCAGATGGAGAAACTATTCAGTTTGCATCAGCAAAGGCACTTGAGATGGGCTTTAAGGTTTCTCAAGCGTTCCAAGTAGCCGAAAAGCTAAAATCAGAATTTCCTCAGAAAAAAATCCTTTTTATGACATACTACAACATAATAGTGAGAAAAGGTCTTGAAGAATTCATAAGAAAAAGCAAAGATGTGGGAATATGGGGGATAATTGTCCCTGACATCATCCCTGAAGAATCTTTTGATTTTTGTGAAATCATGAAAAAGAACGAACTGAAAACGGTTTTTTTCGTCTCACCTTTAACACCAGAAAAAAGAATAAAAAAAATATCAAGTATGACAACAGGATTTATCTACTATATATCTACGACAGGAGTAACAGGAGAAAGGGAGAAATTACCTGAGGGAATAAAAAGTAAGCTTAAAGATGTGAAAAATAAAGCTCAAAAAGAAATTTTTGTTGGTTTTGGGATTTCAAAGAGGGAACATGTAAAAGAACTTGAAGAAGTTGCAGATGGGGTGATTGTGGGAAGCGCGCTTATAAGAAAAGTTATAGAATCAAGAAGCTTTGAGGAAGCTGAAAAGAAAATCACATCGTTTTTGAAAGAGCTGAAAGGCGAAAAATAAATCTATCAGAAAACTTTCATAACTCTCAAAAGTATCAGAATGACTGTCCCTGTGTTTATTATGTTTATACCAAGGAGAAGAATTAAAATCTTTTCAATAAACTCAATTCTTTTGTTCATATCTTCAAACCTTCTATTAATATTTTCAAATCTTCTGTTGTTATCTTCAAATCTCCTATTTACATCTTCAAACCTTGCGTTTATGAATTCAATAAGCATTTTTATCTCATCTTTGGTTGCGACTTTATCTTTCAGGTCTCCGATTTCCATACGAATAAATTAAATTTAGTAAAATTTTTGTTCAAAAAAGAATTTAATTACAAAGCAAAGTTCTGGAACAATTCTTGAAAAAATCACACAACAAGCTTTGTGACAACTCCATGAAGTTTCACAGGAGGAAAATTATAAAATGTCTCAAAAGATGGAGCTAATTTCTTGATGATTGAGTAGAACTTCACCAAAGGATTTTTCGTTATTATATCCTCTATTCCATAGAATATGACCACAGGTTTTATATCATATTCCTGAAATATCTTTGCAACATCAACAAACTCCATATATCCGTGTTCTATGATGAAAATTTTGAGTCCGTTTCCTACATCTGTGAGATAAACTTCAACACCATATGGTTTTCCTGACTCTCTTACAGACATCAGAATGTTTTCTTCGTAGATTATACCTTGACCTATTATGTTCATAACATAAGGAGGGATTCTGTTCGTATCTCTCACAAGAAATATCGCAGTTCCCTTTATCTTATTTTTTATGAGTTCGGAATAAATCTTCTGGTAAAGTTCAAGAAAAGCATAGTAATCCATCGGAGAAAGTGCTTTTGCGATTTTTTCTCCCCCAAGCTTGAAAACCATCATAACAGCAAAAGGTACAGAAGCAACAGCAACCGATACATATCCACCATGAGGAATTTTCGTTGATGTAGCAACAAGATATAAAAGAGATGAAAAAACACAGAGCAGAGAAAGGAGAAAAAACAAAATTTCTTTCTCGCGCCAAAAAATAAGAGATAAACTGATAGCAGTAAAAGCTATAACCACATTTACAGAAAATCCATACGCATGCCCAAGATTTTCAGAAGTCCTAAAAATAAACATTACAAGAAGAATAACCGAAAATAAAATCCAGTTCATCTGCGGAATATATATCTGTCCGTACAAATGAGGAGATTTATGCTCAACACGAACACGAGGGAAAATATGAATAACTATACTCTGATATATTATTGAAAAGAAAGCAGTTATGACCGACTGTGAAGCTATGACAGTAGCAAGAGATGACAAAAAAACAAAGGGAACATAAAGAGTATCTGATATTTCTTTTGCTAAGCCGAAAAATACGAGTTCTGTTTTAGAATGAGAGAGAACAAAAGCTCCTTGCCCCAGGTAATTCAAAATCAGCGAAGGGAAAACAAAGAAAAACCAAGATTTTCTTATAGGGCTTACTCCTAAATGACCTATATCTGCGTAGAGAGCTTCTGCTCCTGTCACAGAAAGAATAGTTCCAGATAAAGCTAAAATGCCCTCAAATTTGTTATCAAGAAGGAACTTTATCGCAAAATAAGGATTCAAAGCTAAAAGCACCTTCGGTTCTTTCAAGATGAATATGATACCAAAAATGCCCAGAGCCAAAAACCAAACAAACATCACAGGAGAGAACAAAAAAGATATTTTCCCTGCTCCTCCGCGCTGAATAAGAAAAAGTAAAAAGCAGATCACAACAGACAACAAAACAACAGTTCCCTGATCTATTTCATAAGCTAATTTCAGACCCTCATTAGCTGAAATAATACTTATCGCAGGAGTTATAACAGAATCACCGATGAAAAATGAGATGACAAGAATAAGAATAAAAATAAAGTATCTGTCAAAAAACTTTTTCCCTCTGAAACGAGAGACGAGAAACCTATAAAGTATAATAACCCCTCCTTCACCCCTTATGCTGAACTTCATCGCTAAATAAGCATATTGAATAGATGAAATTATAACAAGAGTCCAGAATATCAGCGAAATAACACCTAAAACATTCTGAAAAGTTGGCTTGACCATGCTAAAAACTATTGAGAGAGTATAAATTGGACTCGTACCTATATCTCCAAAAACAACGCCTATTGGTTTCAAATTAGAAAAAAGAGGAGTTAAGAAACCTGATTTATTTCCTTGCTCATTCATAAATTAAACCATTCTCTTTTTCTTTATCTTTTATTGCAGTTAAGAAAAAAGGATGTTTTTTATTTTTTTCCAGTTTATTCTGCTTAAACGCTGAGCAAGATCAAAATTTTGGGATGGAGAAAAAGGTATCGAACCCAAAAATTTTTCACCGAGAATCTTTTTGAGAACCTGCTCGTTCGTTTTTTCAGCAATGGTCTTTGGTTTCCTCTGATAGTTCAGAACAACCCCGACAACATTTATTTTTCTCTTTTCAGCAACCTCAACCGTCATAAGAGTATGATTTATCACTCCAAGGTAAGATGATGCGACAATGATCAAGGGTATTTTGAACTCTGCTATTAGGTCTGCCCAAGTGTAAAGTGGATTATCTGTAAGTGGGACGAGCAAACCACCGGCACCCTCTATTACAACCCCATACTTACCACCTATATCCTCTAATTTTCTCTTTATCTTAGATATTTGAATTTTTTTCTTTGAGAGTTTCGCAGAAAGATGAGGTGATGCGGGAGCGTAAAAGTGATATACAGGTGGCTCTGAAAAGTCAGCTATCTTTGAGCATAAAGAATAATCCTGCGGTTTTCTCCCACCTGTTTCAACCGGCTTGAAGTAAAAAGTTCCCATCCCTTTGAATTTTCTGAGAAGGACTGCGCAGAAAAAAGTTTTGCCAACCTCAGTCCCGACCCCGCTTACAAAAATCCTTCCCACTCCACCAAAATTAATTTTCCTCAGACCCTGTTTGAGATTTTTCTGAAAGATAGATCAACGAGTTTTCTCGCAACTTCTCTTTTGTGAACCAATCCAAGTTTATTTTCTTTCAACTCTCCGCTTTCAAAGTAGAAAATTGTGAAATCACCTCTTTCGCTTCCGAAAGAATCGGTTGAGTTAGCAACAATAAAATCAAGTTTTTTCTCCCGAAGTTTTCTTACAGAGTTCTCTTTTATGTTTTCTACTTCAAGCGAGAACCCGATCTTTATAGGACAATCAACATAAGATATTATATCTTTTGTTTTTGTAAGTTCAACTATAAGTTTTCCTCCTTCTATACTTTCTTTTTTTATTTTTCCTTTCACTTTGCGTGCGGGTGTGAAATCAGAAACAGCAGAAGTTCCAACGAAAACATCGGCAGGCAAAGAGCGCATTACCTCATTATACATATCGTCTGCTGAAATAACTCTTGAAACAGAACAGAAATCCAAAGAATCAAAAATATCTCCCCCGGTTATCAGCTTTACTTCAGCTCCCGCCAAACTGAACTCCCTCGCAACTAAATAACCCATAAAACCAGATGAAGAGTTTGAAATAAATCTTATATCGTCTATAAACTCTTTCGTAGGACCTGCGGTCACGATGACTTTTCTGCCAGCAAAATTCTTCTGATTCAGAGCATATTCGCACCAGAAAAAAATCCTTGAAAAGCTCGGATATCTTCCCTCACCTTTCTCTCCACATGCCAGATCTCCTTCCTCCGGCTCAACAACAATATAACCTCTTTCCCTGAGCTTTTTTATGTTCTCCTGTGTAGCTGGATTTTTAAGCATAGCCCAGTTCATAGACGGAACGATAACACATGGAGAAGTTGATGCAATAAACATGGTGGTGATCATGGTGTCGCATATTCCATTTGCAAACTTTCCTATGAGGTTTGCAGTCGCAGGCGCAACAACAAATAAATCAACCGAATGCGGAACTGTAATATGCTCCATACCTTCAATGTCAATAAAAACTTTTTCTCCCGTTAGAGCTTCTAAAAGTTCTTTTCCTATAAATCTTGAAGCTGTGTGTGTCATCACCACCCTAACACTCGCCCCTGCCCTCTGAAAAATACGAAGAAGTTCAATAGATTTATAAGCTGCTACTCCCCCACCTATACCAAGAAGAACTTTTTTCCCTCTGAGGTTAGATGTCTCTACAATTTCATCAAACCACCACATCAAATATATCTTAAAAACTCCTTGGCAAAGTTACCCTATCTCTTCAATAGTGTTTGTATCTTTCCTGACTCTGAACTTTTTGAGAAGTATTTTTTCTGTTTTTTCAACTTCTGGCTCCTCTATTGAAGATACACGCCAGAACTCAACAACTATTTCATCAGGAGTAACATCACATATCGCATAACCATGATAATGAGAGTTGAAAAATTTGAGATTTCTATTAAATTCCAGCAATTTATTTTCTATGCTCTCAAGGGTTTTTTCGTCCAATCTTAGCAACGAACCGAGATTAGCAGATGTTATTGAAGTTGCGGTAAATTCAACTCCGACTTTTTCTTTTGGGTTAAAAAAGTCATCATAAAGCTCACCCGCAACAAAAGTGTGAAGGTCGCCCGTTACAGCAACATAATTTTTTATCTGTTTCTCTTTTATGAAGTTAAATATTTTTTTCCTCTCACCATCATATCCATCCCACTGGTCAAGATTCAGATATGAAATCTGACCCGTACTGGAGGTTCCGAAAATCATCTGACTTATACAGACCTCATTTCCGTGAATCTTCCAGATAACCCCGTCTTTATGTGAGCTTTCAAGTTCTTTTAAAAACCAATCAAGCTGCTCCGGACCAAGCACAGTGGTTTCTTCCATCTTTCCACAAAAAGCAGCAAGGTATCTTTGTCCAACTGTTCCTTCTCCACATGGGTGAGGAGACCTGTAAAGTCGCTCATCGGTCATTATCAATCTCATAAGAGTTCCAAATTCAAACTTTCTGAAAATTTTTATCTGTTTGAGTGGGTCTTGCTCGGTTGGGTTAAAATAAACATCAGCCGGCATGTATTCATACCACGCACGAGATGCGTCTAACCTTCTTTTTATCTGCTCATCAGAACCAAAAAAATCCTTACCGCTATCAGGGGAGAGAGATTTTGCCGAATCGTTTGCAAACTCGTGGTCATCCCAAATTATGTAGAACGGAAAACTCTCGTGGACCGCTTGTAGATACCTATCAGACCTATAAACTTTGTAAAGCGCTCTGTAATCGCTCAGTTCATAAGCGGTTTTTCTCCCAGACGGAAGCTCAAACTGCCTCAGCTGAGCATATTGAAACGTTGGAGCTGAAATGGTCTCGTATATGTAATCGCCAAGATGGACGACGAAATCTATATTTTCTTTTGATAGATGATAGAAAGCCGAGTAAAATCCGTTAGAGTAATCCTGGCATGAAATAAAGGCAAAGCGAATTCTATCTGGATTTTTCTCAATTGTTTTGAAAGTTCCAACAGGAGAAGACAAGTTATCTTTCAAAAATCTGTAATAGTATCTTTTTCCCGGAGGTAAGTTTTCTATCTTTTTTTTCAATGTAAAGTCATCGTCAGCTTTTGGAGTAAGGACATCTTGAAAGATGATATTGCTGAAAACTTTGCTTTCGGAAACTTGAACAACAATCGGTGAAGTATCGCCAGCAGTTCTCGTCCAGAGAACAACAGAGCTTTGAGTAATATCACCCGAGGCGACAGATTGGGGGAAAAGCTCGTAGGAGATTTTCATCCCACCATTCGAAGATGTACCGCAACCCAATCCTGAAAGGAAAGAAGATACCGGAAAGAACCTCAGAAGCCAAACCGCGCCTGTTGTTTTAGCAAGAAAAAGAATAAACTCCCTCTTTTCTCTATCTATTTCAGATTTTTTGTTCTGGTTCATAGAAAAAATTTTTAGCAAAAATCACAGAAGAAAAATTTAAACAAAAGTTGTAAAAATTTCTCGTGAGACACAAAAATATAGAGAGTTTATGGTCAGCTTTCGTGAGAAGATAGAAAAAGGAGATAGGTTTCTGATAACCTGTGAAATATCTCCGCCCCGAGGTCCAAACACAGAATCATTTGAGGAAAGGTTAAAAGAAGTCAGAGGTAAAGTTGATGCAGTAAATCTCACAGATAATCCTATGCTTTCTGTAAGAATGACACCTGTCGTTGCATCACTTTTTGCTATAAAAAATGGCGTAGAACCCATAATGCAGATAACGTGCAGAGATAGGAACATACTCGGAATAACATCTGACCTCATAGGCGCGTGGGCAATAGGAGTGAGAAATGTTCTCGCTCTGTGGGGAGATATGCCAAAAGATGGAAAACCAAAAGGGGTGTTTGAGGTAGATACCACAGAACTCATAAAACTTATAACAGGTTTAGGAAAAGGTTTAGATTTCAGAGGTAATGAGATAAACGGTAAGTGTGATTTTTTCGTAGGCGCAGCTTTGAATCCATTTGACGAAGCAGAAAAACTAAAAGAAAATGCTGAAAAGAAAATTTCAGCAGGAGCCAGATTTTTCCAGACACAACCAATATTTGACATAAAAAGCATAACTCAATTTGCAGATTTCGTTTATGAAAACAAAATCAAAGTTCTTCTGGGAGTGATAATAACTCCTTCTGAAAAAACACTTGAAAACATAAAAAAGTTCGCAAAGGGAATGGTTATACCAGAAGAACTTGAGGAAAACCTGAAAAAATACGAAAGCAAAGAAGATAAAGAAAAGGTCGCTGTTGAATTCTGCTCAAAACTTATAGAGAAAATAAAACAAATCAAAGTTTTCAGAGGTGTTCATATTTACAGCCCAGCAAAAGAATCACTTATAGGAAAACTTCTTGAAATCCTACCGAAATAATAGATGAGAGAAAGTTTAATTTGAAATCACTCTCTCTGGAAGCCCTATTTTCACCGCTTTGACTCTTGACTCAGAAATCTTTTCAAAAAGTTTCCGAATCATATATGAAAGTTTTTCGCTCTCTTTTTCTCGGAGATTATTTTTCTCATCTGGCAATCTGTATAGCTCAAATACATCGTAAGGGAAATCTCCCGAGAAGTTAGAATAGATGATTTTGTAATTATCTTCTATAAGAGCAAATACTCTTTTCCATTTTTCATTTTCTTTGCACTGCCAACCGCAAGGAGATGACTCTGCAAAAACCACTCTTTTACCGACATCTTTCACCTTTACTCTGTTTTTCTTTCTGTCAAAAGAAACCAGGGAAACACCATCTGTATCAAAATCGCTTTTTTTGACCCCAAGTATCTCAAGCAGTGTTGGCATTATATCCACCTGCGATGCTAAAACATCAACATCTAATCTTTCTATTCCGGGAACTCTTATTATAAGCGGGATTTTTAAGATTTCTTCGTATAATGAAGAGTTCCGGGAAGTTGATGCGTGTCCAACCCAACCATGCTCAAAAAGTTCCTCGCCATGATCAGCTGTTATAACAACAACAGTTTTATCATATATTCCAAGCTCTTTCAGAAGATTTATTATTTTCCCAACTTCGTCATCTTGTCTCCTCAAATCAGCGTCATATAAAAGCTTCACATATTCTATCTCATCTTCACTGAGCTCAATCTTTTCAGATTCTTTGTAAACTGTTTTCTTTTCCAAGATAGGTTTTAATTTCTCATAATTTACATTTTTGAGATTTATTTTTGATTCCGAAAGAAAAAGGTTGATATACTCCTCGGGAGGGTCATAAGGTAGGTGAGGACCTCTGAGATGGAACCAGACAAAAAAAGTTTCATCTTTATGCTTTTTGAGAAAATCAAATATATTATTCCCAGAGAATTCAAATCCTAAATTTCCGATTGTATCGCCGGTCCAGTGTTCTGCGTATGTTCTCCAGCCATTTTCTCTCAATGCCTCAACAGGAGTTTTTATATTCTGGTTGAGGACAAGTCCTCTGACGAGAACCCCGTGCGTAGTAGGAAATAGAGAAGAGAATATTGAAACAAGTGAAGGAGAAGTCCATCCGGAAACCGCATAGAATTTCCTGAAAACGATTCCTTCTTCTGCAAGTTCATCTATATTGGGAGTCGTCTTTCTCTTATTTCCGTAGCATGAAAGGTTTTCCGCCCTCAGACTATCTATTGTCAGGAAAAGAACTTTGAATTTCTCATCTGGTAAAGCTTTTCCGAAAGGTAGAGCAATAAAAGCCACAAAAAACATAAACTTAAAAAGTAAAAAAGAAAAATTCCAGAACATTCTTGGAATAATTCCTTTACTCATAGGGAAAAATTTTATTTTTAAATTCAGATCAGATTTCAACTTCTAATGAATTGCTTGAATCTTATTTTTTTAATCTTCTCTGCTCTGAAATAAGCAGAGTTATCTTGATGTTTTCTTCTCTATTATTTCTTTTATGGGGTCGTAATCTTTCTTTTCCTCGTCAGGAGCGTTTTTTGTTTTTTGATACTCTTTGAAATCTGCGACGGGCTTTTGTCTTACCTTCACTTCACCTCCGTTTTCAACAAAACCCTCCTTTCTTTCAACAGAATCTGCACTTCTTGAACTCTCCAACTGCTCATCATAATATCGGGGAGTAATGTAATTTTGAATTTTCGTTTCCTTCTTCATCTCTTTTTCCTTAGTTTTTTCTTTTTCGTTTTGAATACCGCTCAGGACTTCATCTTTCACCTTTATGCATATTTTCCATTTCCCAAAGCTCACATCTAAAAATCTTGAAATTATGAGGGAAAAAATTCCAAAGAAAACAAGATAGACAAAAAATCTTATCATAAATTTGATTTTAAAAATTTGAATATTCTGCCGATTTGCGCAAAATCAAAAAAGTAGAAGATTATATAGCCAAAATGAAAGAGTCATATTGAAGAAAATCATCTTCTATATCTTCAAAGTTTTTTATCTCAAATTCTCCTCCCATATATTTGAGTGCAGATAGAAACTCCTCGACTTCGCCCTTCATCTTATCATCTGAAAAATCAAGAGAGACATCAGGAGACAAAACGAGCTTTACTTTATTTCCTCTCAGAGTTATTCCGAGAGCCATCCTGATTGTTTCAAAAACACGTTTCGGGTCAGAACTATCGGAAATGAAAACAAGGCACCTTCTCATAAAGCATTTTAAATTAAGCAGAAAATAAAACTTTTCGTAAAAATCGCCACATTTTCTCACATCTCAAACTCTCAATACAAAAACGGTTTCAGATTTTCAATCAAGACCGAGAGAACAACTTAAAATTAATTTTCTTGATTTGCAGAAATATCTTTTCAACGCTATCGTAAAGATATGAAAAAAAGGTTTATAATTCTGAGTGATCTTCATCTTGGAGAAGGAAGGATTGTCAACGGTCAGATAAACTACAAAGAAGATTTTGTATATGATGAAGATTTCTATGAATTTTTAAGGTGGTGGGTAAAAGATTCTCAATCTTCGGGATATGATTTTACACTTGTGCTGAACGGAGATATATTTGACATAATAAAATCTATACACAAAAAAGGTAAAGTTTACAAAAAAGATGTTTTTCAGTTCCTTGATACTTCTATAAACAATCACAGAATATTTTTCAACGCTTTGAAGGATTTTGAATCAGAAGGTGGGAAAATCATATACATAGTAGGGAATCATGACCATCCTGTCGCCTCTCCTGAAATTCAGACATTCATATTAGAAAAAGCAGGATTGAAAACAAAGTTTATCAAAAGAGAATTTTTTGAAGATGGTCTGTGGATAGAGCATGGAAATAAATACGAGGTTATAAACAGAACAGACCTTGTCAATATCTGGCTGAAAGATGAAAGTGGGGAAGAAATCCTTAACATGCCGTGGGGGACAAGATTTGTGGTGGAAGTTGTAGCTTCATTTGCTTTTGAAAAACCATATCTTGATAGATGGAGACCTCTTGGAAAAGCGATGAAGTGGGGACTGATATTTGACACAAAGATAACTCTTCTCGCTATAATAAGAATGATAAAATTCGTGATAAAAAATAGAAAAATCTACGACCCAATAAGAAGAAGATATATTTTCATACCTTTAAGCAGTATCACCGATGCTATGGGACACAAAATTGTAGATAGGTCTGCAAAAATTCTGCTCAAAAGACCAGATATAAAAGCAGTTGTAATGGGACACACTCACAAGGCACTCCTTGAAAGATATATAGATAAAGTATATGCAAATTCCGGAACTTGGGTCCCATTCGTATCGTTTGACGCACCATACATAGGAATCGTAGATAAAAGAAGTTTTGTCATAGCAGATATACCAGAAAGCAAAAATAATATCTTCATAGGAGCTTTTATATGGCATGGAAGAGAAAGAATGTTTGAAGAGATAAAAGAAATCAGATACTCTGCTCAAAATCTATGAGAAAATAAAATTTATGTTCTGAACAATTCAGAAGATGAGAGGACCAGAAAAATTTAACGAGTGGAACTTCTTTGTTCTGTACTTTGATAAAGGAAAACTTCTCCCCGGGATAGTAAAAAACGAAAGTTATGGCAAAATACTTATCATAACAGAGGAAGGAAAAGAAAAGTTCATAAGCGAATCGCAGATACTTATCAAATCAAAAACCAGAGAAGAAAACCTCTTTGAGAAAATCAAAAAACTGAAAGAAGAGATAGACCTCAAACTCATCTGGGAAATAGCACTATCTTCTCCTGATGTCAGAGAAATAGACACAAAAGAGATGGCAAATATAATATTTCAAAAAGCAGATGCAGAGTCAGTATCAGCAATACTCCTAAAACTATATTCAGAAGAAAATATTTACTTCAAAAAGAAAGGAGAAAAATGGGAAGTCAGAGAAGAGAAAGATGTAGAAAAAATCATGTCTCAGAGAAAAATAGAAGAAGAAGAAAAAAGAAAAACAGAAGAAGCGAAATCTTGGTTAAGCAAACTACAACCTGAAATAGAAAAGGTATTACAAACTTCACTCATCTCTTTTTTCAATTCAGATTTTCCAAAATACGAAGAGAAAATTCCTGATGTAGTAAAAGAAAAGCTGAACGAGATAAAAAACGGTTTCATAAATAACGAAATCAAAAGAACAGAAATACTTCCGTATAGCAGAGAAGAAGATATTTTCAAGATTCTGTGTTTTTTCGGAATCATAGACCCGTATGATAATTTTTTTATTGAGAGGTTCAAGATAAATTACAGACCCCTTGAATTTGAGATTCACCCACTTGAAGAGTTCAAAAAGCAAAAGGAAAAAGGAGAAAGAGAGAAAATAAAAAATCCATCATATTCAATAGACCTTGAAGGGACAGAAATAAGAGATGACGCTTTCTCAAAAATCACAGAAAATGAAATAATGGTGCATATAGCAGATGCAACACTTCTTGACAACGAAAAATTTATAAAAGAAGTGATAAAGAGAGGAAAAACAATTTTTTTCCCAGAAGGAAAGGTTGATATGCTACCCCAAAAGGTGGTAAAAGAGCTTTCTCTGGATTCAAAAAAATTAAAACCCGCATTAACCATCAAAATAAAATTTTCAGCACTTGGAGATAAATTTGAAGTTAAAAATGTTGAGATTTTCAAATCAGAAGTAGAAATAGAAGAGAATTTTGAATTTTCAAACTGTGATGAGCGAGTATCAGAAATCATTGAGTTTGGGAAAAAACTATATGAGATAAGGACAGAAAAACTCGGCGGTTTAGACCTTATATCAGATGACTTCGCGATATTTTTAAAAGATAAAAACATAGAAGTGCAAAGATGGAGAGTAAACGATTCAAGAATAGCGGTAGCTGAAATATCTATGCTATGCTCACATGCAATAGCTCTCTTTTGCAAAGAAAACAATATTCCTGTTTTCTATCGCAGGTCAATACTCCCAGATGAGATAAAATCAAAAATCAAAAATTTCAGAGAACAATCAAAAAACATGAACTTTCCAAGACCTTACGTGCTATGGAAGAACATAAGGGCAGGAAGAGTGATAGAAACAACAACAACCCCGAGCGGAGCGGAATCAATAGGATACCCACTTTACGCTTGGGGAACATCTCCTCTGCGAAGAAGCTGGGATTTCATAAACATAATCCAGATAGGAAGATTTCTTGATAAAAAAGAACTTATGAGAAAAGAACATCTTGATGTAATAAAAGATGAAATAGAAACCACAATAGGGAAAATAGAAACAGCAGAAGATATGAGATATAGATTTCTACTCTGCGTTTACATAATCAAAAAATTAAAAGGGAAAGTCATTGAAGGGCTCGTAGTGGAAAGAAAAGATACAGGAAAGGAAAAACAATATGTTTTTTGGATAGATGAGATAGCATCTTTTGTAAAGGGAAATTCAGAAAAGGATTTTGACGAACTTCAGACCGTAAAACTTATGCTTTCTGCTAATCCTTTGAAACTAAGTATATCAGCAAAACCAATTTAAAGGTTAGAAATGAAAAGCGAGAGGTTATCTCTTTTCTCTTGCTCTTGGGTCAAAGAAAGCATAAGCTATTTCTGAAAGAATATTCATTGAAACCAAAATAGTTGTGAAAACAAGCGTTAAAGCCATAACAACAGGATAATCTCTATCTACAACAGACAAAACAAAGTATCTTCCCATTCCTGGTATTGCGAAGACCGTTTCAACTATAAAACTGCCGGTTATTAAAAAAGCAAAAAGCATCCCACCAACGCTGAAAACAGAAGATAAGGAAGCGGAAACAACATGTAGAAGGAATCTGAATCTCCCTATTCCTTTTGCCTTTGCAAATTTCACGAAGTCCTCTTGGAGCGTCATAAGAGTAGAAGTGCGTGTAAGTTTAGCTATGTAAAGCGCAGGTCCGAAAGATAAAGTCGCCACTGGTAGAATATAGTGCTTCCAACCTTCCCACAGAGCCGGCGGTAATATCTTCAACCAAACAGAAAAAACCAGAATCAAAAAAGAAGCAAAAACAAACGAAGGGATTGATATCCCGAAAGAAAAAAGTGATTCAAAAGTTCTGCCGAAACGAAAAGCAGAAAAAACTCCGATAGCAATCCCAAAAAATATAGAAACCAGAAAGGAGATCGCACCTAACTTAAAAGAAACCGGAAATGTGTCTTTTATTATATCGTTTGCAGTCCTGTGAACGAATTTGTATGACGGTCCCAAATCTCCTCTCAGAACTCCACTCAAATAAATCATAAATTGCTCATAAAGAGGTTTATCTAAATGAAATTTTCTCTCTATATTTCTTTTTATCTCCTCGGGGAGCTTTTTTTCTTTATCAAACGGACCACCCGGAACTATTCTCAAAAGAAAAAATGTTGCAGTTATCACAAGAAGTATTACCGTAGCTCCCGAAAAAAAGCGTCTGAGTACGAATCCAAACATAATAAATTTTAACCAATTAAATTTTTATAATTTAATTTATTTGAAAATGAACTGGAGATGAAAAGAGAAAAAAAAAGAATCTTTGAAAAGCCATCAATCAGGATTGAAATAGAGAAAGAACATCAAGGAATAAGAGAAGGGAGTAAAGTTGTAAATTTTTTCTTCTTCGTTTTAGCCATCTCCATCTCATCTTTATCATACATCCTCTCCCAACCAAAATTTAACATGTATTATCTTTCGTTTATATTTTACCTGCCCTTGCATATTCTTTGGAGAGGATATGGTCAAATAAAACAGTTTCTTTTTGCGGGTTTTATAGCTTACTTTGTGGTTATTCACTGGATAACCCATGCTATAACTCATTATGGTGGTTTCAGTTATGTTTTCTCTCTGCTCCCGCTCTCACTTCTCTCGCTCGCGCTTTCAGCTTTTTTTCTTCTCTTCGGATACATAAGGAGTCAGATCAACATAAAGCTCAAAATTCCGTTCTCTCTGGCTGACCCTATAATATGGGTATCCACAGAATACATAAAGACATTTTTATTCACCGGCTTTCCGTGGGCGCTTGTGGGATACTCCCTCTGGCAAAAAACTTCTCTCATTCAGACCGCTGATATAGGTGGAGTTTATATCGTTTCATTCTTCATAATACTGATACAGGGATTTCTATGCGATACCTATGACAGAATAATCAATAGAATAAATTCCACAACACTCTTTATCTCATTCATAATAACATTTTTACTCTCTTCTCTTTACCTGACTTATTCCTTCATAAGAAAAACAGAAATTGAAATAAATGTAGCAAGCGTGAAAGATGAGATACCTGTTGTAGTAGTTCAGCCAAACATACCACAAGATATAAAATGGACTCCCGAACTAAAATCAAATTATCTCCGAAAAAATATAGAACTCACAATATCTGCAATAGATTATCCTCATAAATCTTTGTTTGCAGTATGGCCGGAAACCGCTTTGACATTCATCTTGGATTTAGAAACAGAACTTAAAAATGAACTTCTTGATTTTGCCTCAAAAGGTTTTTACATAATAGCAGGAGGAATAGGATATTCAAGAGAAATAAAAGACGAGAAAGTAAAAGAGATATTTTATAACAGAGCGTACTTTATCACTCCACAAAAAGAAATCTATCACTATGATAAAACTCACCTCGTAATATTCGGAGAGTATATACCATTAAGGTCAGTTATAGAAAAAATACCTTTTGTAAGAAAGATGATAGAAGATGTGGAGAAAGTAGCAGGAGATTTCACTCCGGGAAAAGAAGTAAAGCCACTCGGGAAAGAAATAAAAGTTGGAGTCCCGATATGTTTTGAATCAATTTTTCCGCAAATTACAAGGAAGATGGTGAAAGATGGAGCAGATTTCATAGCTGTGATAACAAACGATGGGTGGTTTGGATACTCCTCAGGTCCGTTTCAGCATTTTTCTGTCTCGGTATTCAGAGCCGTAGAGACAAGGAGGTTTTTGGTGAGAAGTGCGAACACGGGAATATCTGGTGTCTTCTCGCCAACTGGCAAAATCATATATCAGACAAAACTCCTTGAAGAAAAATCTTTCCTCACAAAAATAAAACCTCTTCAAATTCAGTCGTTTTATGTCAGGTACGGAGATTTATTCTCAATATCATGCGTTTGCATACTTACTATGCTCTTTATTCTCTCTCTGATAATCAAAAAGTAATGGGAAGAATAAAAATCACTTCACTGTTATGACGAAGACACCTCTTCTGTTCTTACTCCATTTTGATTCATCGTTGCACTGAGGAGGAGGGCATGGGGCTTCGGGGAATTCTTCTCCAAACGAAACAGTTTGAATTCTATCTTCGGGAATACCCATAAGTTCAACATATCTTTTTATTGCTTGAGCTCTTTTCCATCCAAGTTCCAAGTTATATTCATTGCTTCCTCTTTCATCACAATGACCTTCTATAAGAACAGATACATTGGGGTTTTCCTCAAGGATTTTTTTCAGAACGCTGACATTATACTCAATATCTGCTTTCGCCTTATCTGTGAGCGAGTAAGAATCAAAATCAAAGTATATTTTCCTGAGCTGTTTGAGTATATAACCTCTTCCTAATGTTGAAGTTCCTTCTATATCATCTGGATTTATTCCTTTGAGGACGGGCAATTCTGGTTTACCATAGGTAAGCTCTTCTTCTTGAATTTCAACTTTTTCTTTTGGAGCTTGGGCTTCTTCTTTCTTGCGTCTTTCTAATTCTTCTTGCCATCTTTTTATTGCAAGTTCAGCAAACTCTTTTGAAACAATTGCTTTCGTTTTAGCTTCATCATATTTTTTCTCTTTCACCAGAGATTGAGCATCGTTGTAGTATTTTTCTGCCGTCTTGTATTCTTCAAGTTTATCTGCGCCGATGCTTTTTGCTCTTTCAAGCGCTTGCTTTGCCGCATCAAGTTCTGCTTGTGGAATCTTTTTCGCACAATTAGATAAAGAAAACGAGAAAATGAACAGAAAAACAAAAAACAAAAACCATGATCTTTTTGCAAACGCTACATCTGAAAGAGAAATATCTTTCATTATAACTATCAATTATAAAAAATCTACACATCTGATGCAAAACAACAAAAAATTTCAGAAGGAAAACGAGGGACAAAACACTGAAAATTATTTCAAAACACCCATTGTCTCATCTTTCTGAGTATCAAAAATTTTGTTTTTGAAATTCCCATACTGATCAGTAATATACAGGTCATAATCTCCATCTACATTTGAGGAGAAAATTATGAAGTTGCCGTCAGGTGTCCATGTAGGATTTTCAGCAGAGCCGAAGTTTGTGATAACAGACCTTTCATCAGAACGATCAAAGTCATAGATGTATATGTTGAACCTATTGCCTTCAAGCTTTGAGAAAACGATTTTTTTACCATCAGGAGATATATCAGGAGATGTGTTATAGTTTCCAGAAAGTGGCAGAACCGATTCTCTCCCATTTTTTAAATCCTTTATGAATATCTGTGGCAAACCAAGACGACCAGAGACAAAAATCAAACTCTTCCCGTCAGGGGTGATCTTTCCCATAACATCGGAATTTCCAGATGTGATTTTTTTGAAGCTCTTTTCTTTCAGGTTAAGAACATATATGTTAGCTCCCCTTCCGTCATTCCAAGGTATTATGAGATTATCGTTGTCAGAAAAATAAGGACTGAGAAACATTCCGAACTTTATAGATGTTGTATAGAGTTTTTTCGTAGATGAATCAGCTATGTATAATGAGTATTCTTTGCCATTAAAATGCACTAATGCAATTTTTGATGCATCAGGTGATACAGAGAAAAAAGGAATAAATGACTTTGCTTGAATAAATTTTTCTGCCTTTCCATATAGAAAATCCATAGAGTATATTTCTTTTTTCCCTTCTTTGTTTGAAAGGAAAAAGAGCTTGCGTCCAAATATATCTACTTTCAGACCTGTTATTTTTGATATTATCTGGTTAGAAAGAGCGGAAGCAATAGCGGTTTGACTTTCTGATTTTGCTCTCAACACAAAAATAGGGTCTTTACCTTTTCCGAAGAAACCTTTGAGAACAATAGAATCATCTTCTCTGCTCAAAGAAAGTAGAACATCTGGCGAACTTTCAACAAGCTCAACATAACCTATAACCTTCAAGTTTCTCTTTATGAGATCTGAAATAGAAGAAGTATCTTTTGAGCTTTCAAGTGAGACCTTGACTGGCTTATACTTTGGAGAAGTAACATCTATTATAAGTTTCTCTTCTTGTTCAAGAGAGATTATTCCAAGCAAAAGAAAAAAAATTTTCAACATACTCATAAATTTAGTTTAAAAAAGATTTTTTTATTTTCCTGAAAAATGTCAGACGACTTCACAGTTAAAAAGATATTGATAAGGGCAAAAATTATACCATCAAAAGTAATATCCTTCCAAGAATTTTAAAATTTAAAATCATGAAGGGAGTGATATTAGCAGGTGGTTCAGGAACAAGATTATACCCGATAACATATAGTATAAACAAGCATTTTTTGCCGATATACAATAAACCCATGATATACTATCCGCTTTCTGTTCTTATGCTTATGAAAATAAATGAAGTGATATTCGTTGCAAACAGAGAAGATATTCCTCTTTTCAAAAAGTTTTTTGGAGATGGCTCAAATCTTGGTATGAAGATAAGTTATACTGTTCAGGAAGAACCTCTTGGACTTGCTCACGCTCTTTTATGTGCAGAGGAATTCGCAAAAGGAGACAGCATATGCCTTATTCTCGGAGACAATATATTTTTCGGACACGGGCTTCCCGAAGTTCTCACTTCTGCAAAAGAAGAAGTTGAAAAAAACGGTGGTGCTTTTGTCTTCGGATACTATGTAAATGACCCTGAAAGATATGGAGTAATAGAATTTGACTCTTCCGGAAGAGTGATATCAATAGAAGAAAAACCCAAAAATCCAAAATCAAATTTTGTGGTGGTCGGGCTATACATATACGATAGCACAGTATTTGAAAAGGCAAAAAGAGTTGAACCATCTTGGAGGGGAGAGATGGAGATAACATCTGTCAATAACCAATACCTTGCGGAAGGTAAGCTCAAAGTGAAGCTTTTGGGTAGAGGATTTGCGTGGTTTGATGCCGGAACATACGATAGCTTCCTTGAAGCAGGTGAATTCGTCGCAACAATAGAGAAAAAAACAGGTCTGATGATAGGATGTATTGAAGAGATATCTTTCAAAAATAAGTGGATTGATAGGAAAAAGCTTGAAGAGATAGCAAAAAAGCTTGAAAAAACCGACTACGGAAAATACTTGTGGAAAATTTTAGATGAAAGCGAATCTGAAATTTAAAATCAATTTGAGATGAAAAGTTTGAGAGAATTCACCGATGATATTTTCAAAACAATAAATATTTTCAAGAATCAGATACACTATATATTGCTTTCTATACCTTTTTCAATAGTCGTATCATCTTCAAGGGCTTCTCTTGCTCTGCTTGCTCAAAGAACAATAGACAAAGGCATTATAGAGAAAAACCAGAAATTAGTTTTCCAAACAGCGGTCGTTATAGTTCTCATATTTATTGCGGTTGGAATATCAAGAGTGATTTCCACATTTTTAATTCAAAGCGCAGTTCAGAAAGCGATAAAAAATCTGAGAGAAAAAATAATAAATAGAATTCATCAGACACCTCTGAACAAGCAGAAACACTCAGCAGATGTAATCTCACGCATATCATCAGACATTGAGGTTTTATCTGCGCTTCCGAAAGTGATTCTCACAATACTCAAAGAACCTCTGAATCTGCTTTTTCTTTCTGCGACCTTGATATACCTCAACTGGAAGCTCGCTCTGTTTTCTCTTCTGTCTTTTTCGGTTGTGATTTTTCCCACAAGGTATATAAGCAAGAAGGTAAAAAAAGCTTCGGCAAAAACAAGGGAATCTGCCGACAAAATCTCACGGCACATAATGGAAGCAATACAAGGAGCAAAAGTCGTAAGAATATACTCAATAGAATCTTTCGTTGAAGGAGTTAAAAGATACCTTGAAATTTTCAGAAAACAGGAGATAAAGAGCGAAGTTCTTCCGGAAACATCATCTTCAATATCTGAACTTGCAGGAGCAATCATTGTAGCTTTTGTTCTCATATTCTCATCTTATGACATGATTTCAGGAAAAATAACTTCTGGAACATTTCTGGCTTTCTTCGGAGCAGTGATAGGTCTATGGGAACCGATAAAAAAACTGACAACAACATTTCCTGAGCTTTTCAGAATCCTACCATCTATATACCGAATCGGAGAACTTGAAAAGCTTCCAACAATGAAAAGTGGAGAAATAAAGAAAACAACTTTTGAAAAATATATTGAATTCAGAAAAGTATCTCTGTATTTTGATGAGAAATTAGTATTAGATGGGATTGACCTCAGAATAGAAAAAGGAGACAGAGTTTGTATATTGGGAAGTTCAGGAGCAGGGAAAACATCTCTTGTTTCTTTGATTCCAAGATTTTTTGACCCCACGGAAGGCGAAATAATAATAGATGGAATAAACATAAAAGATATAGATTTGACTTCTTTGAGGTCTCTGATAAGTTTCGTTGAACAGGAGCCATTTATTTTTGACGATACGATTTATAACAATGTTGCATTTGCAAAACCGAATTCAACAAGAGAAGAGGTTTTAAGAGCTATTGAACTAGCGGAACTTGACCTCTCATCATTTCCCAGCGGTCCAAATCATATATGCGGGGAGAACGGAAAAAATCTCTCGGTAGGACAGAAGCACAGAATTTCTATCGCAAGAGCCATACTCAAAAATTCTCCCATAATCATAATGGATGAACCCACCTCTTCTCTTGACCCAAAATTAGAGCAGGAACTTCTGCGAGCTTTTGAAAACCTCATGCAAGGCAAAACCGTCGTTATAATTTCGCACAAAATCAGCACAGCAAAATGGGCAAAAAGATTTCTACTTTTAGAAAATGGCAAAATCTACGAGCTTGAACGAGAAAGTATGACAACCTTTTTCCTCTCAAATTGATCTTGCTTCCTCTCAACCTTGATCTCCTTTCCATCTTTGGTGTATATCACAGGTATAGGTTTTTTCTCGGTATCTGAAACAGGAAGCAAAGGAGTAACGCTTTTGATAATCATCGTAGCAAAAACCCCTTTTTTGAGATAAAAAGACAATTCAATCTTTTTTCTCCTCTCGTGAAATTCATCATCGGAGGACTTCCACTCAAGTTTTTCAGGTATCTCCCACATACTTCTCACAGAATTCACAAAATCAATTGAGTTTATTGAAGACCTGAAATCAGAAAGCGAGACACCCTCATCTTTTAAAACATCATAGTATATCTCTTCTATCTCTGGTGGAATTTCAGCATCTGGATGCGGAAGTGGAATTTTTAAATCCCTTATAACAGAAACCTCGGAGTAAGACGGTTTATAAGGAAAAGCAAAAAATCCAGCTACATAGGGAAAGAGATAATATCTTGAAAATCTTTTCTTTATAAATTCTGCAAGGACTCTGTTGAATATATAATTCTGATAGACCTCAAGGTAGAGCCGTCCCAACCTCGGGTCAATCATCGCAAAGGCACCCTTGAAATCGTTCGGTCTTCTCAAAAGATACCTCAAAATTTTTATATCATTTTTATCTTGTGCTTCCAGAAGACATTCAGCCCAATTTCCCCATTTTTCTCTCATAACTTTCTTGAACTTTTTGACTCTGCTTCTATCGTGCTCTGACACAGCTTGAAAATGTATTTTCAAGGCACCTTCAAAATCACCTTTTAACACCCTCTTGCCGATGAAATCTAAAAATTCTTCGTTCTTCTCATCTGCAAAGTGCCTTGCGGAACCAAACCTTTGTTCATCAAAGTAATTCGGAAAGCCCAAACTCGCAACCTGCTTTATTCCCCCCTCGTATTCTCTGAGCTCACCTTCATCAATATCTCTGAGAACTATTCTGAAAAAGTTTCTCATTATGTGTTTTGAACTCAGTTGTTCTCTACTTTCACCAAAAAAATCAGCTTCAAAATTCTCTGTCCTCACCCTCTCAACTATTTTATTTTTGAAACCCTTTTCACTTACAGCTATGAACTGAACTGATTCCGAATACTTATCTTTCAGACCACAAGAAGAAAACATATCTCGTGGAATTTTCAGTATCTTTGACATCTCGTATATTACAGTCAGAGTATCAACATTTTTCTTTTTAACCTTATAGACAGCGAACATATTTGGTTTCCTTTCAAGAGAGGTCTTTTTTGTGTCTACTACACCATCTTTTAGTATCTCCTCAACGAAAAAATCCTCAGCTCTGAACTTGACTTTCATATCTTTTAATTTTAATTCAATATCTCGGTTTTTGAAATTTTAAGTTTCTGTGGTATAATGCTTCGTCTGAAGAAAAACAAAATGAAATCATAAATCAGAACGAAAATATATAATGCAAGAAGAGAAAGAAGAAGTAATTTTATTTTTGCAAGGAAGTTAAACGGTTCAAAGAACGGTATCCCTCTCTGAAAATTGAGAAAAGAAAAATATCCTACAACAAGAAAGATCGGGGAGATAAACAGAGGTATGAGGTATTTTATTTTTCCGTTGAAAAAAATGAGGGAACGCAAGAAAATGGAGATAATCCCAGCAAAAGTTATAACATCTCTTCCGATCATAAAAAGAAATGCGAGGAAAAATAAAATTGATAGCTCCTCCTCTTTTGTATTGCCGAAAAAAATCAATACTAAAAACGGAAAAAACATGAGAATTTTTAGTTCATCTGAAAACCACGGAAAATTTATCTCATTCATACCTATCAAGAAAGCAAAAGAGACAGGTAAAAAGTACTTTTCAATATAAGGGGAAGTAAAATAAAGAAAGGAAATAAAAAGAAGGCAGAGAGTAAGAACAACCCTGAATCTCTTCAAGTAAGGAAGAATAAAGTAGAGAAAATCTTCTTTCTGAAAAAGCAGAATCAAAAAAGCGAAGAAAATCAGAGCAAAAAATGGAAATTTGAATCTCTCTTTTCTTTCGGTCAGAGAAAAGAGAAGATTTATGAAAGAAAGATACATACCAGATGAGTTCAGGAAGCCGAGTACAAGTTTTTCATAATCTTGTGTGGAGATATTGTAAAGATTTTTCCCCCATACCGAGAGCAGAAACGAAGAGAAAAAGGCAACAAAAGATAAAACAGGTTTTGCAAGGGTAAAAAACTCCCGAATCATGATAATCTACCTAACAATATAATTTTTTTGAGAAGTTTTTCTGTATATAATTTGAGCCATTTTTAGACCTCCGAAAGCT
Organism: bacterium HR19; assembly: GCA_002898315.1. Lineage (GTDB taxonomy): Bacteria > Calescibacteriota > Calescibacteriia > Calescibacteriales > Calescibacteriaceae > Calescibacterium. The sequence continues at coordinate 237,208 of BEHV01000001.1, forward strand.
CCGGAAAACTCTCCGAGTTCAGCTGGTAAAAGCTCCATACTATCAAAAATCGGTTTTATAACAATCTTTCTCGCTTCATCTTTTATCATATCTATAACCCCCTCAAAATGACTAATTATTCCGCCGGAGATAATAACCGCGTCTGGATTGAAAATATGAGCTAAATTCTGAATAACTCTTGCGACATAAAAGGAAAATTTTTTTAACGCTTCAAGAGCATTCGCATTCCCTTTATTTGCAAATTCTATAATCTTGTCTGATGTTGTTTTCTCCGAAGTTATTTCAAAGAAAAATCTCTCTATGGCTCTTGATGATACAAATTCCTCAGAGCAACCAACTCTACCACAAACGCACACCCTTTTAGTATCATCTGAAATCTGAATATGTCCAACCTCCATAGCTATTCCAAGAGTTCCGAAAAGTGGCTTCCCATCTATTACAGCTCCGCCACCGAGTCCAGTTCCTAATGTCAAGCATAAAACGATTCCTTTCTTTTTCCATTTTCTACCTGCGCCGAAGAAAACCTCACCAACACACGCCAAGGTCGCATCGTTGGCAACGAAATATGGTTTCCCTCTTACCTCTATTTTTTTTTCGTTAAGGGACTTTATATTTGGCGATTCGTAAATAAAACCATCAAAATTCACAAATCCGGCAACCGCTATGCCAACAGAGTCGTAATCTTGTGAAAATCTATCGATCAGTTCAACTATCTTCTCATAATCATAAGGGTTTTTCTCTTTGAACTTTTTACCCTCGCTATCTACAAACTTTATGTAAGAGCCACCTATATCTATGCCCAAAAACTTCTTTGCCATAGCAGATAAAATTTTATTTTACAGAAAAATCTCGCCGAAGAATATATTCAGTATCTTCTTTTGAGCTCCCAGTTCCATGCTGTCTTTATTATAAATTCAAGGTCGTCATATTTTTCTGAGAAATTAAGGACACTTTTTATTTTCTTGTTGTCTGCGATGAGGACTGCTGGGTCTCCCGGTCTCCTCGGAGCAAACCTCTTTGGCAGCTCCCTTCCGATAACTTTTTCAGCAGTTCTAACAACCTCAAGGACAGAAAAACCTCTACAATAGCCGACATTGAAAACATCATTTTTTCCACCATCAAGGAGATAATTCATCGCAAGAATATGAGCAGAGGCAAGGTCAAAAACATGTATATAATCTCTTATGCAGGTTCCATCCTTTGTCGGGTAATCTGTTCCGTATATTCCGAGGAACTCAAACTCTCTTTTTGCGACTTTCAAAAGGCGGGAGATAAGATGAATGGGGTTTTTGTAAGATTGTCCGAGCTCACCTTCCGGGTCAGCTCCTGCAACATTAAAGTATCTCAAAGAAACATAAGAAAAATTCTTTTGAGCAGAAGAAAAATCCCTTAACATTTTTTCACAGGAGAGCTTTGATTGTCCGTAAGGGTTGATAGGTTCTGTTTTTGATTCCTCAGAAATGGGAACACTTTCTGGCTCCCCATAAACCGCAGCGGTTGAAGAAAAAACAAAACGAACTTTTTTACTTTTGAGATAAGGTTCAAGCTCACAAAGTAGTGATATGAGCCCACCGACATTATTTTCCCAGTACATCAAAGGTTTTTCAACACTTTCCGGGACAGATATAAAAGCGGCAAAATGCATTATAACATCGGGAGAGAACTCTTCATAGATTTTCCTCAAAATATTCCTGTCTCTTATATCTCCTACAACAAGTTTTCCGTAAAGAGCCGCCTCTTTATGTCCATAAGAAAGATTATCTAAAACAAGTATCTCTGCTTTTTCTTTAAACTCACGGTAAAGAAGTTTCACAACATGGCTTCCTATATATCCTGCTCCGCCGGTGACAAGTATTTTCATGATACTCGGGTAATTTCACCTCTTGTAGTTATTTTGTTCGTGTAAAAATCTCTCTTGCTCTAAAATCTCATCTTTTATTTTTTTTATGAAGTTGAGAATTTCATCTTTTCTGATTTTTATGTTAAAGCCGGCAGCGTTTTTATGTCCTCCTCCACCGTATTTTCTCGCTATCTTGCCTACATCTATGTGCGGGTCAGACCTCAAACTGACCTTGAAAAATTCATTATCTTTTTCCCTTATGAATATAGATGCTTTGACACCATCTATTGACCTTATGAGGTCTATGAACTCATCTGAATCTTCGTCTTTGGCTCCAAACTTTTCATAATCTGATTTGAAGAGGAAAGAAAAAGATACACCATCTTCAACAATTACTCTTGATAAAAACTCTGAAAGGAGTTTATACTTCCTCAGCGTTGCAAATCTTAAAGTTTTCATAACAGCCAGAAGGTCTGCTTTCTTCTCAATAAGTTCGGAAGCGATTCTCAAAGTTCTTGCATCTACGGTGGGAAGCAAAAATCCCATCGTATCTTTTGCTATCGCTGCGTAAATGTTGGTAGCAATATCAGGTGTTATTTCAATATTCATATCTTTAAGTATTTCGTATATAAGGACTCCACACGCGGGAGCGGTATGGTCTATAAAATTAAAAGTGCCAAATCTCTCTGATTTATCGTGGTGGTCAATATTGACTATTGTTGTTCTAACAGCAAATTTTCTCCCTTCGTCGCCTATTCTATCCAAAGTAGCGCAATCAACAACACAGAATATATCTGGAAGAAAATCTGGGAGAGAGGTTTTCAGTTTTGAGTATCCCGGAAGATATTTTGCTGATTCAAGCCCGTCTTTGTTGTATATATATACTTTTTTGCCTATTGATTCAAGCGCAAGTCCAAGAGCTAGCGAAGAGCCGATGGCATCTGGCTCGGGTCCTTCATGAGACGCTATAACTATACTCTCGGCAGATAAAAGAGCAGAGACAACCTCCTTTTTCCCTTCCATAAAATCAGCATCATTTTCTACTGCAAACATCTTAAATCTATTAAACTAAAATCAACTTACAAAAAGGAATATACTTTAAGAACTATCAAAACAAAATATTAAAAAATTGAAAACTTTGAACTCTGGAAGGAAAAGAAGTCCATTTTATCTGAGATATATCTGAAAACTTAAAAATATCGTTATTACTTATTACTTTGAGAATGAATTAAAAATCCAGCATAAAGCAAGACCTGTTGATAAAGCTATCCAGGGGATAACAAACCAGAAAAACACAATTTGCAAAAGATATGATTTTGAAAAAGTTTTCTTGAATCCATCTCTTGCGCATGCAATACCTATCATTCCACCTACTATTGTCTCATTTATTGAGACAGGGATACCAAGAATTGATGCGGAAAGAATTATTGTTCCTTCCATAAGCTGTAGAAATGAAGCACGAAGCAATCCAAGTTCAACTATCTTTTTTCCGACTGCCTTGAGGATACGCGGAGAAAGCATAAGCGCTCCGATACCGAAGAAAGAAGCCCCAAGAGTTAAAACCTTGCTTTCAAAATCAGGCGTCCTGACCACCACAACTCCCACAGAGTTAGCAAGGTTATTTGAACCAGCAGAAAATGCAAAGTAGGTTCCAGTAGCAACCACTCCTATCTTCAAAAATTTTCTTATTATCTCTGCATCAAACCTTGAGGCAAAATTCACAACCCTAAAATACAGGAACTTTTCAAACAGAAATCCGCAGAGAAACGCAGCAGTAGGAGTAAAAAGCCACCACCTCAATATATGAAAGAATTTCTGAGTGTTCAAAGTGCCGGTGTATAATCCAATTGATACTACGCTTAGTGTTGCCATGTGTGTTGTAGCAATGGGTACTCTGAAAAGAACAGCGAGAAGAAGATAAAATGTTGCATTTATGTAATATACGAGTGTGTATTTATCTTGTGCGAGAATTTGAGGTGGAGTAAGTTTTTTCCCAATTGTTGTGGCAACTTCTTTCCCGAGTAGCAAAGCTCCCAAGAATATAGCTAAACCCGAAATAATTGTGAGCTTACGGGGAGTGAGGATTCCTGCGGAGTGAGAAGGAGCCATAGTAGTAGAACCGTTCTCTCCACCAATCAAAGATGCTAAGGCAAGAGCAAAAGTTACGAAAGCAAAGTTTATGTCTATCCAAATCATCTTTAATCACTCCCATACAGGAAGAGTTCAAAATATAGCATTCTCTCCTTACAAATTATATAGCAAAAACTATTCCATCGTATATGAAAAGTCTAATTTTTTTCTGCTTCAATATAGAAAAAAGTTGATAATATTACTGACTTAGGTGTGGTATTGTAAGTAAAGAAATGCCAGATGAAACAAAATTAATTAACTTACTTGTTGATACCATTTGATTGAACCCAAATGTTTCAATTTGTTAAAAATAATTGCAAATTTGTTAATAGTGAAAAGGAAACAATAGGATTTGCTTATTTGAGATATTTGAATAAAGAAAAAATAAAAAATGCTTGAGATAAAAAGAGCGCTCATATCAGTATATGACAAAAACGGAATAGTTGAATTGGCAAAGGTTCTATCAGATTTGGGTATTTCAATATTTGCGACAGGAGGAACAGCTGAAAAGCTCAAAAAAGCCGGAATAAAAGCAGGATGGATTGCTGAACTCACCGGCTTCCCCGAAATACTCGGTGGGAAAGTAAAAACTCTCCACCCTGATATATTTGCAAGAATACTCGCAACAGAAGAAGAAGCAAAAGAAATCAGAATAGAGAGATTTCAGCTGATTGTAGTAAATCTTTACCCACCCGAGTTAGAACCAGATATAGGTGGTGTATCTTTGATAAGAGCAGGAATAAAGGCAGGAGATAGAACTCTTGTTTTAGTAGATAATCAGGATTATAATCTCGTAGGACTTATTTTGAAAAACCAAAGGGGGATTCCTGATGATATATTAAAGGAGCTTAACAAAAAAGCGGCGATATACGTTCTGAAATATCAGATAGAAAATTATAGGAAATACTTCGGATGGGACATATTTCCTTATGTCTTTGAAAAATTCTTAGATTTGAGATATGGAACAAATCCCGGCAGAAAGGGGAATCTTTATTCAATAGACGGTATAAGACCTGATTTTGAGATAATAAAAGGAGAGGTTTCTCTGAACAACTTATACGATTGTGATTCTGCTGTAAGATGTGCGTTTTCTCTGAGCAGGCATTTTAAAGATAAGGTGTGTGCGTGCGTGGTAAAGCATGGAAGTCCATCAGGAGTAGCTCTTGGAGAAGAACCCCGAGAAGCGATAGAGAAAGCATGGGAGAGCGACTCAAAATCAGCATACGGCGGAGTTCTAGCGGTCTCCTCAATACTTCCCGAGTATGCGGTGGAGGTTCTAAAAGATAAATTTCTTGAAGTGATATGCGCACCCGCATTTGAAGACGAAGCCGTAAAAAAATTGATGATGAAAAAAGCACGAATAATAAGAGCAGGAGAAGAATTCACAGAAAGAATAATAGAAATAAAAAACGCTATGGGAGGAGCTCTCGTAGAAGAATACTCTGACAAAAGCGAAGATATAAAGAAAGAGGATTTCAAACCTGCGTATGAGTTTGATTTTTCAGAACACGATCTCAAAGAAATGATTTTTTCATACGAGGTAGCAAGATTTACAAAATCAAACGCAGTTGTAATTTCTTCTAATTTCCAAACACTTGGGATAGGAGGTGGTTTCACATCACGAGTTGATGCGGCGGAATTCGCAATAAAAAAAACCAAAGATTTCCTCAAATCCCAAGAGAAGAAAAATAAAAAGAAAGTTTTTGAAAAATTCTATGTTTCATCAGATGGTTTCTTTCCTTTTCCTGATTCTGTTGAGATTATAGCAAATGAACTCAAAACCATCGGAGCGAGGGAAATTTTCATAGCTCATCCAGGTGGCTCTATAAGAGATAAAGAAGTTATAGAGACGGCAAGAAAATTAGGAGTTAAGATGTTTATAACAAGCAGAAGGTGCTTCCGCCATTAGGCTTGATGAAAATCTAATTCATTTCAAAGTGATCACACATATAAAATCAACACCCGAAAAACTTTCTGTCCTTAATGTTTCAAAGCTCAAAGAAAATTAAATTGTAATAAATTATGGCTATAAATGCCCTGCAAATAGATTGCAGATTCTTAGATGCTCTATCAGATGCCATACTCATATACGATAAGGATTTGACTATACTCTACGCATCCGGACCAGCTGCGGAAATTCTCGGAATTGAAAGAGAAACTCTTATGCTCAAAAACTGCAAAGATATTTTCGGAGAGGACTTCTCAGATGAAATTCAACCTCATTCAATACTTGAAATAAAAACAGATGGAAGCAAAAGAAAAGTAAAAGTCACGAAAATAGTAACGCCAGATAACTTCAACATACTCATAATATCGCCCGGTCCAGTGATAGAAAATCAAGATATTCTTGAAGGTATTGTGGGAGTGAGCAAAAAGATGAAAGAGGTTTTTGAACTTATAAAAATAGCTGCTAGGTCAGACGCTCCTACGCTTATAACAGGAGAGACAGGAACTGGCAAAGAACTCGTCGCAGAAGCAATTCACAAATTATCCTCCCGGAAAGAAAATCTGCTTGTGAAGATAAATTGCTCCGCCCTCCCTGAAAACCTCCTTGAAAGTGAGCTTTTCGGATACAAAAAAGGCGCATTCACAGGAGCAGATAAAGATAAACCCGGAAAATTTGAGATAGCTAATAGTGGAACTTTATTCCTTGATGAAATCGGAGACCTACCGCTATCACTCCAACCCAAAATACTGCGCGCAGTTGAAAGAGGTGAAATAGAAAAATTAGGAGAAACAAAACCAACAAAAGTGAATGTGAGAATAATATCAGCTACAAACAAAGATATAGAAAAAGAAGTGTCAGAAGGTAAATTCAGACCAGACCTATATTTCAGAATATCTGTGTTCAGAATCCATATTCCGCCACTGCGCGAGAGAAAAGAAGATATAATTCCTATCGCAGAGCTTGTGCTTGAAAAAATAAGCAAAAAATATGGACTTGGCAGGAAATTTCTTACAAGAAGAGCAATTGAAGAGCTTATGGAGTGGGATTATCCCGGAAATGTAAGAGAACTTGAAAACATCATTGAAAGAGCTTACTTTATGTCAAAAACAAAAAACATGAACGAAGACGTAATACGCGAACACAAAAAACTCTCAAAAGCAATAACAAATAACAACCTAAATAATGAAACAAATGGAAAAGAAGAAAAAAACATAGAAAGTATATCAGATAAATTAAAATCAAAATCTGAAATTGAGAAAGAAAAGATTTTAGAATCGCTCATAAAACATGGCTCAATATCAAAAGCAGCAAAAGAACTTAATATGAGCAGAGTCACAATATGGCGAAAGATGAAAAAATACGGAATAGAATGGAAATAAAAACAAGCTACATCAAACTACCTTAAAAAACTTAAACCTTCCCAAATTTTCAAATAAAAAATCTTCAAGATTAAAATTTCCTATATGAAAAAACTCACTATAATGCTTTTCTCTCTTGCTCTTTTCACATATTGCGGACAAAAAACTGAAAAGAAAGTTGAATTGAATTTCTCAGGAGGAATATGTGTAAGTTTATCAAGTATAAGTATCTCAACAGTAGAATCAGAAGGAGGACGGAAATTTATAATAAGTTGTGGGACAACAGCTGGTCAGATATCTCAAAATGCAGTTATAGCCTTCTTTTCCGACGGAGAAATCTCAATAATCCCAATAGAAAATAATTCTCTCAATATAAATAAAAAAGTTGTTCTAATATCATCAAAAATCTTTCTCTCAAAAGAAGGAGTTGTATTATCAACTTACTCATCACAGGGAAACGACCTTTTTATTTTCAAAAACCAGAATTTCCAGAAAGCAGATATATCTATTTCAACATTCATAAAAAACGATTCAAACATCATGAAGCTTTTTTCCGAAATCTTTTCATCACAAATTGGAGTTCCAGAATCATCACTTCAATCAAAAGATGTGGTCATAATCTCAACTTATCTTGATACTAACAACCTTTCCTATTTTATATTTCCTATATTTGAAGAAACACTTTTTTTGTTCCAGAAAAATTTCAAGGTAAGAGATATAAAACTTGTTTTTCCTTCTGGATTATCTGGCGACTCAATAATTTCAGTATCATCTCAACCTGAAATAACTTTATTTCAACCCATACTTTTTCCCGTCGCTTCGGAGTACAACCTTTCAGAAATTTCTTACCTATCTCAGGATAGATACTATTACGAAAAAAATCTGACAGAAAGTCCAATAAGCATACCTATTTTTCTATCGCAAGCATCAGAAAAAACATTTCTTTTCTCTGTATCAAAAGAGAGCGGATACTTTTTCAAGGGGGAGATAAACCCATCTAATCAAAACACAGTTGAAATGGTGCCACTTCCACCAAAAGAAGGAGATCTGAACACAACCATAAACTTTGATCTTCAAGAAGAAAACACAAAAGACATTTTTGATGTTGAAATCTTTTCTGAACTTTCTGGTTCCCTTTTCAACCTCATTCAAAAGTCAAAAGTAGACTATCTAAATCCTCACATAAAACTATACGCACCGAAAGATATTTTATACTCATCGCAATACATAGTAAAGATTCAAACAGAAAGGAAAGAAGAAGATGATAAATTCGTAAAGAGAGAAAGGTTGATAAAGTACGAGGTCAGCGAATCACCATTTGTAAGGTATTCTCTCAAAAACTTCAAATACGAAAACTTCGTATTCGGGATCAAAGAGATAGGAGAAGACAAGATTTCACTTTTCTGGCGGGTTCCTGAAAAATTAGATGTAGCTGAGCTTGGTTTATCTCAGCTTGAAGTTTCAAGTTTATCTTTTGCAAACTGCATAACTGAGCAAGGTAATCAAACATTCATAAAGAAAGAATGCTTTACTCCACAGATACACATATTGGCAGAAGGAGAAAACGGAACTCAGATTGTATGGAGAGTTTTCAACCTTTACCAGAGGAGCGAAGCACAAATTCCCAACCTTTTATCTCCTCAGAGGTTCTACGAAATAACAGGAAGCGCACCTAAAATAAAAATAAAATCTATAAAACTACACTTTGCTTTATACACAGGCACAAAACTTTTCATATATGAAAGGTCTCTTGAACCAAAATGAGAAATTCACGGTTTTTTAAGCAAAGCATAGGTGAAAGGAAGATAAGGTGAATCTCTGAAACTTCCGCGAAAACCTATACCAGAGATGAGATTATTTATTTCATCAGCAGATATACCTATCTTCGGCATAAAAAATTTGAGAACGGGGAAAAACAGAATTTTATATTCAAAACTTACCAAAGGAATAAAATCGTAAAGCATTTTTGGGTCAAAATTTTTGCTTACATCTACTATCCACACAATACCACCTTTTTTCAGAACACGAAAAATCTCTTTCAGACCTTCCTTTTGATTTTCCCAGTGTTTTATAGAAAAGTTAGAAGTCACGACATCAAAGTATTCTGATGGGAAATCAATTCTTGCTGAATCGCCTTTCAAAAAATGTATGTTTTTGAGACCAGATTTTTTCAGGTTTCTCATCGCCTCAGAAATCATATTGTCAGCTGGGTCTATACCGTAGATCTCAAGGTTATTATATATTCTCCCGATGATTATAGGGAAGTGTCCGGGACCTGTTCCCACATCAAGAACTCTTTCAGCTTCTTTCAAGTAGTCATAAAGTAAAATTTCAAGAAACTTGAAAAAAAGGATGTTTATTTTTACTCCGAACCTGTTGTAGAAGAAAGCAGGCAATCCCACAAGCGGTCCCTTAAAGCTAAAAAACATAAGATAGATTTTATGACTTCGCAGAAATTTCCTCTAAAATCTAAAATTTTATTTTATATAGTGTTCGGTCAGGAAAAATTTGAAGAGAAAACGAATCAAACAAGTAAAGAGAAGAAAATATTTCTGGTTGCACTTCCGAAAAGAGAACTATGCACAATAGAATCAGAAAACAAAAATCTTATAGGATACAGAGTGATAGTAGAGCTTGAAAAGAAAAAAGATATAGGTATAGTGATAAAGGAAATCAGTTCTGGCGAAAAGTTCAAGAAAGCCAAAAACTTTGAGATAGTAGATGAAATCCCACTGATACCCCATAATTTGATAAAACTCTGTCTTGAAGTATCTGGAAGATATTTCGCACATATAAGCGATGTCATACCTCTTGCATGTCCAAGAAAATACTTTTCACTTCAAGTAAAACTCAAAAAGAGCAAAAGCGAAAAAAACAAAAAAGAAAAAAATGAAAATTTAGAAGAGATAGAAAAGAACAGCGAGAGAAAAATAGGAAAAAGCGCTGAAAGGTTAATAGAAATTCTGAAAAACAAAAAGAAAATAACATTACACCAGGCAAAAGAAATAACCAAAATAGAAAAAATAATAGAGCTTGAAAAAAGCGGAATAATAGAGATAAAACCCGAAAAGAGAATAAGGGAAAAAGAAGAGATAATAAAAGAGATAAAAAAACAAACAAATGAAGAAGAGATTCCGGAAATTATATTATCTGATGAGCAGAATGTAGCACTCCAAAAAATTGCAGAAAAAAACGGAGTTTTTCTCATACACGGAGCAACAGGAAGCGGAAAAACAGAAGTATATATCAGAGCAATAAAAGAAACCCTTAAAAATAAAACCGAAGGAGAAGGAGCAATTTATTTACTCCCAGAAATATCAATAACAACCTTTCTCATATCTAGAATAAAAAAACACTTCCCAAACGCTCTCGTTCTACACTCAGGATTGAAAGAGAAAGAAAGAGAGATAAACTGGTGGTCGGCAAGATATGGATACTGTGATATTATAGTTGGAGCAAGGTCTGCGATATTTGCCCCGTTTGAAAAAGTAAAAATCATCGTAGTTGATGAAGAACACGACCACTCGTATAAACAATCTCCCGAAGGAACGAATTCTTGCGTTTTTTATGATGCAAGAGAAGTAGCAGAAATCAGAGCTAAAATAGAAGGAGCAAAGCTTATATTCGGTTCAGCAACACCATCAGTAGAAAGATATTTCAGAGCAAAGAACGAAGAGATAGAACTTATAGAGATGAAAAACAGAGTCCCCGGAATGTCTTTTCCTAAAAACAAAATCATAGACCTCAATAAAAACAATTTTGACGAGTTCATATCGTTCCCACTTTCATACGAACTCAAAAATGAAATAGAAAAGAGAATTGAAAGAAGAGAAAATGTGATACTTCTTTTCACAAGAAGGGGATGGGCTATATATGTTATGTGTATTGAGTGTGGAAAAAAATTCCAGTGTCGGCAATGCTCAAGGTATCTTGTATATCATAAAAAGGAAGGATTGGTCTGCCACTGGTGTGGTAAAACCTATCCTATACCTTCAACTTGTCCAAACTGTAATTCAGAAAACCTTGAACTTATAGGATTCGGCACAGAGAGAATTGAAGAAGAACTCAAAAACCTGTTCAAAGTCCCGGTTTTCAGAATGGATTCGGATAACATAAAAAACGAAAGAAAAGCGAAGGAGATACTTGAAAAGTTTCAGAAAACAAATCCTGCAATACTTGTCGGAACTCAGATGGTCACAAAAGGATTTGATTTTCCTTCGGTATCTCTCGTGGGAGTTATATTGTGCGATACAGAGTTTATGCTTCCTGATTTCAGGGCAGACGAAAGAACATTTCAGATGATAATGCAAGTTTCGGGAAGAGCAGGAAGAAGAATATCTACGGGAAATGAAATATCAGAACACCTGAGCGTAATTCAAACTTTTTCACCAGAACACCCAATACTTCAATTTGCTGTTCAAAACGACTACAAAAAATTCTTTGAAGAAGAAATAGAGAAAAGGAAAGAATTTTTACTTCCCCCGTTTTCAAGATTGGTATGCATCAGATTTTCCGGGAAAGATGAGAATAAATGCTGGGAAGTTGCGGAAAAATTCACAGAGAAAATAAGAGAAAACGACATAAGATGTGATGGTCCTTCAAAGTCCCTGAGGTATCTTGTATCTGGCAAGTTCAACGTGAAAACAATAGCATATATATTTTCAGAACAAGAGATGAAGAAATTGAAGGAGATTTTCAGAATAAGTCAGTTTTTTTACTATGGGGTGAAAATATCGGTTGATGTAGAGCCGGAAAGCACAATTTAAAATTGAGATGAAAAGGTATTGAAATTCAAATTCTTATTCCTTCTTGTTTTATGACATCTTGTATCCACTTTTTCAAAACATCATATTTTTGAGCACCTACCAATCTATGTTTTCCAGAAGCAACAAGAGTTGGGACTCCTGTTATTGCGTAATCTTCGGCTTTTTGAAGGTCCTGAATTAAAAGTTCAAGAGTTGATCTATCTGTAAAGGCATCTATCCATTTTTTCAGGTCAAGCCCTACATCTTTTGCACAAAGAAGAAGGACCTCAAAATCGGCTATATTCAGACACTCTGTAAGATGAGCTTTCTGGATTCTATCAAAAATATCCCAGTGTGCATCTTGACCTCCGATAACCTCAGCAGCTTTACAAGCTATAAGACCAGGGAGAGAATAAGGGTAGTCAAACTCTCTTTTTTCCATAAGGTCAGCGTTTATTCTGTGTTCGTCATCGTTCTGGTTTGCAGCACGCCAGTGAGATAGAATCTCTTTCTTACCATTTTCTTTTGAGCCAAATATCTGCTCTATTGATTCAGGAGTAGGAGCAAGAGCAAACGCCCTATGAACAACCTTTATAGGAAACTCACTTGCCAACCTCCTCACTCTTGGAGAAATAGCATAACACCAAGCACAAAGAACATCATGAAAAAACTCCACCTCTATATAGTTTTGCATAGCAATATAAGTTTAAAAATTTCTTTCACATATTTGCTTTTTTTGAGAGAGCTTTGAAAAGAAACATCAGAAATCAATATCGTAAGCAAATTGATATAGAGCTAAAATTGAGCTGGCAACTGTCCATCCCGTAGCAGATGTTATATTGAACTCCCCTTTCCCACCATAACCATAATCCCACCATGTCTGCTGAATCACCTCTGGAACCACACCGTAAGGAACTCCTTTTATGCTCCCCTCGGAAGAAGGAATTAAAAAAGATACAGCGTTTATCATCATGGAAACCATTTCTTGCAATCTTTTTTTCTCCGGTTCTTGTAGGTATTTTGAGAAGTTCAGGACCATTTTCGGGAAGAAAAAGAGATATACATCTACATGGATGTTTTCAACGCTGACGCTTGAAAGTCCAAGAGTATTTAGATTGATTTTGGAAAATGTTTGAGATGGCTCAAACGGAACAGACCAGAGATAAAACCACCACAAAGATGAGTATAAAGAGCGTTTTGCACATGAAAAATACTTCTCATACCCCAGCTCTCTCAAAAGCATAAAGCATGATATAAAAGCCCATATTGATGCTTCTTTATCTTCACTGTTTGCGTCTATTGTTGAGCCGAAATATGAAAAATTCTCTACAAGACGAGATATAAAATCTCCAGCTCTCATAGCAGATTTTAAAAATCTCTCTTCCCCTGTTATCTCATAAGCTTTGAGAAAAACCGGGACAGCAAATAATGTCCCAGCAGGAGAAGAATCATATACCCTACCGGAGAAACTATATGCTCTTGCAAAAGAACCATCTTCTTGTTGTAGTTCAAGCATGGCTCTCGCACCAGATAAAAATTCATCTTTGAATAAATCTGTGTAGCTTTCGTCGTATTTATGAGCAAGATAAAAGGCAAGAAGCGACTCAAACTCTCTGCGAGTATAAAAAACATCTTTCAAAAATACAGGTGGAAGATTGCAAGGAGATTGAGAAGAAGGGTCAAAGCAATCTATGAAGAACTTATTTATTTTACCATTTTTAGACCATGAAATCAAAACCTTCCTACCTTTTTCAATCAATATATCATCACCGAATTTTTTTCCAAGAAGTATAGCGTTCGCTCCGTTCATAAGTGCCATTCCTGTAAAGCTTGATTCAATAAAAGGTACAAAAACATCTCCTGTCTCAAGAACAATAAAGGAGTAAAAACCAGCTATCTTATCTCCTTCATAGTAGTATCTCTGGAAAAAATGCTTCAGATTCCCAAGAAGGTTTATAAGTTTTGATTTATTCTCAATCACAGGAGATAAAGGGGGAGAAAAAACAGAGTTCTCTTTATATATGTCATAGACCAGTTCCCAAAGGTAACAAATCGCATCAGAGAAATTGTATCCGCTAATTTCTATAACATAAAAAGTAATCTTTTTTTCGCCTTTGTAGAACGCTTTTTTATGGTTGAGCTGAACAAAATTGGTCAAAAATTTTCTCCTGTAAAAAATAGGATATTCTTCAAACGGAAAAACAATAAGTATCTGCTTTTTATCATAATCAAAACCGAGAGAAGATACATCTGTATCAACTATTATATTTTCGTCAGAAGAATCAATGTGTTCAGCTCTGGTGAAATCATATTTTGCAGGAATTTTCAAGATAGCCACACCTTCTTTTCTATTCTCATCAAAAGCAAAGACAAGAGGAACTGGCATTCTATCTTCTCTGAAAAGCCACATCTTTGACCTCAAAATAGAATAAACTTTATCTTGAGAGAAGTTGTTTCCTTTTATCCAGATGCCGGGGACAAAAAATGTTATATGCTCGGAATAACCGGTGTTGAAAGCAATTGAGATAGAGGTAGGGAAATCTGACTTCAAATCACCCGAAACTTTCCATATCTTCAAATTTTCACTTTCTTTTTGTTTAGAAACTTCAAGGGAAAAATTTGCTGATTTTTTTTCTGATGGGTAAGGTTTCTCAGAAACTTCAAATCTTTTGAGAAAATCAACACTTTCTTTTACTTCTCTGAATATATCGCATCCCTGAAAAACGAACACAAACAAAAGTGTGAAAAATATTTTAGGTTCATGACGGAGAAGCATAAGAAAAAATTAATCAGAAGAAAAATTTGAGAGAAAATTCAGCGGAGTATACGAGAAGACGAAGGGCGCCTGCTGGATTGATTCTACTCGTAAAACTCACCGAAGCTCTTCCCGGAACAAAAAATATATTCCCGAAATCAAATCTCATGTCTTGCCCGAGCATATAACTGAAAATCAAATCTCCCTCTAAACCTATAAAGTTTGATTTCAGAGAGTTCTCACCAGATAGAGTCAGTCCCACACCTAAAACCGGGGTGATTTTGAAATTCTCTCCAAAAGGTAATTCAAACCACACATCAGGAACGAAAAATCCAGCTCTCATCAATCTGAACTGAGAGAAAACTTCAGCCATATTAAGGTCAAGATTATCTGACTTGAAGATGATTTCGTCTTCTGTGAGAAGCAGAGTTCTGCTCATTGATTTTCCTGAGTACAGGAAACCGAAATTAACTCCGTCTCTGTATGAGGGGTTATCTGGGCTGAGGAGCATCAGGTCTGCTCCGAATTTGCTTTTACCTTTTTTTGCTAATGATAGCTGAAAAGCACCGGCAAGATGAAGTTCGTTTTCAAGACCGAAAGAGCTTTTTGTCAGAACTCCACCCTGCCCCGCCACTCCCCCTACAAAATAAAAATTATCTGAATCAAAAAGATAGCCAACTACAAGAGTTGAAACGAAAGAAGGTTTTCTCACAACCGAATTATCAAAAAGGTTGTATATTCCTCCGAAGAAACCTTTGCCAGCAAAAGGAATTGTATCTCTTCTTGAAAATCCTCCTTCCGCATAAGCTAGGGAGAAGATGTAAGTATCGTTTATAAAGTTATTTGCAAAAAGCTCAATGCCTTCGTATGTCTGATCTGGAATCTGACCAAAGAACAACTGTAAATTCTCTTTTTCAAACCTAACTCCTCCAATCCAGTGTCTCACGAAAATTGCTATAGGGTCAGAGAAATATTGGTATCCGGCTTTCACATTAAATCCAGATAAAATGAGGTCGGAGTACAGCTGTCTGGCGAAAATGAAAATCTGTCTTCCAGCTTGGGCATCCGGTCTGCCGATATTGAAGTTCCTGCTCCATATATTAAATCCCAAAAGGAATTCAAGTGCAAAGAGTTTATTCTCTCCTGAGATGAAGGAGAATTTTGGTTCTGCGTATGTTCCGAGAACGCCAGCGGTCTGTCCCCACGGCTCATAAAATGACGGAGTTCTCTCAAAATCTCTATCTGTTTTGAAAATCAGGAAGTTCTGAAAATAACCCGAAAAATCAAATTTCTTCTCATCAGTCAAACCATCAGAAGAATAGAAAGTCAGAACAAAAGAGAGAAGTAAAATCTCTATCCAAAACGGTTTACTTCTTGTTTTCTCGTTCAATTTTGCTATGTGTTTTTTTTCTCCGTCCATCATAATCACCCCCACTTAACTAAAAAGTTAAAAAATCTTTATTTTTTCTTTCTTGATATTATAACATCTTCCTTTACAAAGTAGTCCCAATCATCAAACGGTTCTCCTTTTCCACCAGATATTATCGGACCCCTTATAATTATTTTGTGTGTAAATCCCGGCTGGTCTGCGGTATTATACCAGTATAATCTGAAATTCTTGTGATCATACATAATATAACCATCAGATACCCAAACGAAAAATCCATCAGGATAGTATATGTAGTATGGTATGAAAATCTCTGTTGGCTCATCGGTTTCTTTGCTCTCGTATTCAAGAAGGAACTCTCCGACAGGATTCAAAATTCCCTTATCTGGGTCAAAGTAGTGATATTTTGTGAAAAACCTCATAGATTTCGGTTTGCCTGCTAAAAATCTCGGGTATGGACGTGAATAAATCTCGTATCCTCTTGGCACAAGATATGTTTTTTCATCTATCTTGGCTATGTACGGGTCTCCCTCGCAGGTTGGGGATTTTATACCTTTGCAGTTTTCAGCAGGAACTGGCTCAACAATAGAGAAGTTCTCTGCATTCCATCCTTCTCCTCTCCAATCATTATTCTCCCACGACCAGCACCAGAGAATCCTTGATTGAAAGAGTTCATCTAACGCCTCGTAGTAATCGTTAAGAATGAATTTAGGTATTATAAAGTTCTCATTCCTTGCGTTCATAACCGCACCTTGCCAGATGTTATCAACTTCAACCTCACTCTCCCCTGCTCTGATTCTATATTTTCCGCCAGAGAAATACACATCTGTTGTTGAGAGAGAAAAGTAAGTCCCGAATTCACCAAGCACAGCGGGAATACTTCCCATATACTTTCTCGCCGAAGAAATCATGCCATATATTGAATTTTTATATTCGCTTGCTTTTCTTCTTTTCTCGGAAACCTTGAAAACCCTATAAGGAGAGTTAAAGCCGGGGAACGGATATATATCTGCATACCAATGAGGAGCATAAACAACCTGAACCAAATCAGGTCTAAAATATGGGAGGTCAAAGTAAGTTTCGCTCTGACTGCCTCCTGTAACGAAGTTCAAAAGCGCTTCAATAGAAGATATTGTAGGTTCAACAAAAATTATAGCGTCTTTATCTTCTTCTTGAATTGCTTTGCCCATCCTTTCGTGGAAAGGCAGTAGATAATTTCTGTTGAAAGCATAGTTCAATCCGAGTATAGCTAAAAGGTTCGCCTTGTCAAATCCCCAAATTCTTTTTATATCTTCTCTGTTTTTTTCTTCAACGGGTGGTAAAATTCCAACGCCTGTAAGAATATCAACAAGGTCTTCTGAAAACTGCTTATCAGCGAAAATTGTGTTGAGTATATTCACAACTCCTTCTTTTGAACCCAATTGCAAGTATGCCGCTGCAAGGGTTAAGATAAGGAAAAACCCCGATGGTTCATTCATAAGGTCGTATCCTAAAACATTCGGATAATCTTTAACTCTTTTTGCTATCTCTCTCCACATTCTCTCGTATGCAGATTGAAGATATTCTTGAATGTTTTTATTACCCACCTTGAGTCCCGGATAAGCATCTTTTCCTGCAAAAAACGCAGCCCACGCTCTCTGAACATCTAATGAGGTTATAACATCTACACCCCAGTTTGTGAAAGGAAGCATATCTGTTGTATTTTTTATTATCTCTTCGTCAGAAAGACCAGTTATAGGAACAGGGAAGTTCTTGAGACCTTCTCCCAAAAAGTTCAGAATAAAATCACGAACAGTATAATTTCCTTTATCATCTTTTCCACCCAGTAGTTCTCCTATATTTTTGTCAAACTTTTTTGCAACTCTGACTATTTTTTCCCAGTTCTGATTATCTCTTATGAAGTTGTAGAGGAAGAAAACTATTCTTGGATAACCCCAGAGAGGGGAATCAAGGTTTCTTTCAGGGAATATAGCTTGAACAGCCCATTTAGGGAACATATTACCTCTAACAGCATTATTGTAAGGTGAATCTATATCTTTTCCCATGCACTTATTTTTTCCGGGATTTGGCACAAGAGCCCCGATAAGTTCCGCTATTGGCAACACCCCTCCAAGTCCTCCCATTCCACCTGAACCTACGCTCAGAAAACCTCTTATTTGTTTTACGATTGGAGATTCAGTATCGTTGAAACGAGAGATAAAAAATCTTGAAAAAACCGCATCTGTGTGAGAGTCAAGAAGAACATAAATATCGTATTCCCATGCTTTCTCAACAATTTTGGCTATGTAGTCAAGGTATTGTGTATCTATTTTATCTGGACTTTCTGGCATCACTCCCTCAAATGAGATGATAAGCCTTATTGAGTTGAACCCGAGGTTTTTTATTTGTCTGAAGTAATCATCTGCTTTGTCAAGAGGGAACGGCTTGCCGACATAGGTTGGAACTCCATTAACCTTGAAAGTGCAAGGGTCCTCATTCACAGGGAATTTATTGCTACCTGATACATTTACTCCGTGTAAAAAAACATACCTTCCCTTTTGGTCTTTTATATACGGAAGCCAATCAACGCAAAATTCTTTGTAATTTTCTGGCGGAGGGCAGTAAGGTCTCCCATCTTGTCCAACACAGCATACAGAAACCCTTGATAATCTCTGATTTTTATATTCTCTTTTACCGCAACTGTGAAGGGAAAAAAGCGAAGTAGCCAGAGCTATAATTATGATTTTTCTATAATTTTTTCCCATAATTTTTTCAGTTATCATTTTTTACGAATTTTAGCAATTTTTTTGTAAGTTATCATCTTTTTTCGGTAAGCTCGGAAAAAGCAAAAAAAGGATTTATGATTATTTGAATGCAAAACAATAAAAATTTTTCAGATTTGATCAATATGAAGCCGAAAGTAAAT
Source organism: bacterium HR19 (assembly GCA_002898315.1). Lineage (GTDB taxonomy): Bacteria > Calescibacteriota > Calescibacteriia > Calescibacteriales > Calescibacteriaceae > Calescibacterium. The sequence continues at coordinate 256,276 of BEHV01000001.1, forward strand.
TTATCTGCAACACACGAGATAAAAAAAATTTTGAGAAATTACAAACTATTTACTGTATGTGAGGAATCATTATGTCCGAACATTTCGGAGTGCTTCGGCGAAAGAAAAACAGCAACATTTTTACTTCTCGGAAAATACTGCACGAGATATTGCTCATTCTGCGCCATAGGAAAAATGAAAAAACCTCCCCCACCTGACCCAGATGAGATAACAAATCTCAAAAAGGCAGTTCAAGAGATGAAATTAAAATATGTCGTCTTAACATCTGTAAACAGAGACGATTTAGAAGATGGTGGAGCGGAACACCTTGCAAAATGCATATCAGAAGTCAAAAAACTCGGAGCGATAGTTGAAATACTTTCTCCCGACCTCAAATACAAAACTGAAAATTTAGACATAGTACTTTCAGCAAAACCAGATGTTTTTGCACACGATATAGAAACCGTACCATCACTATACCCGAAAGTCAGACCAAAAGGGAACTTTGAAAAATCTCTCTTCCTCCTCAGATATGCAAAAGAAAAAGGTTTCATAACAAAAACATCAATAATAGTAGGTCTTGGAGAGAAAAAAAGCGAGCTATTTGAGACAATAGAGAAGGTGAGAAAGTATGCTATGTGTGATATTTTGGTTGTGGGTCAATACTTTCAGCCATCTCTCTCAAAGAATCAAAAAGCATATCAATTAGACGAAAGCATATGGGAAGAGCTGGAAGTTTTCTGCCGAAATATGGAATTCAAAAGTTTCATAGTTGGACCAAGAGCAAGGAGCTCTTATCTTGCAGACGTCGGATTTGAAAACATAAAAGGCAAGGCAGAACTTCCCGCATAAATTCACTTAAACTGAACCACTCTCATCTGAAAACCTCGAGAGTATTTCTAATCTTGTTTTGAGAACATTTATCTTCAAAGATAACTCCTCAAACTCTTTTTTGTGTTCTTCTATAACCTCTTCATCTGCTCGTGAGAGGAAATCTTGATTTGAAAGTCGTTTTTTCACTCTTTCAAAATCCTTCTCAAGTTTTGAAATTTCTTTTTTTATTTTTTCTATGCTTTCTGCGAGTTTCGCACCCTTTGAAGATATAGCAACCGCAACGCCTTTTTCTGACGAAGGTATAAATGACTCAGGAAACTTATCACCGCTCAGGACTGAAACCTTAGAACGAGAGAGTTTTTCTATCCACTCTATATTATCTTTTACGGCATGCTCGAGGTGAGTTTCTCCGAAGGTCAAAACGACTGCCGGAACCTCATCTGAAACTTTAAAGCCAAGCTCATCTTTCAAAGCCCTTATCTCTTTGACTATTGTGATTAGCTTTTGTCCAATCTCAAGCGACTCCTCTTCTTCAAATTCAAAATCAGGAAAACCAGCAAAAGATATTATTTCAGGTTCGTCTTCCCAGCCATATTTCTTCCTCATCAAGCTCCATATATGAGCGGTAAGAGCGGGAATAAAAGGATGAAGCAACCTCAAAGAGCTTTCAAGGACAAAAACCAAAGTGTTCTTTGCACAACTTGAAAGTTTCTCATTCCTCATTTCAATCTTTGATATCTCTATGTACCAGTCGCAGAAATCATTCCAGAAAAATTCATATATTTCAGAAAGAGCCTGATTTATCTTGTACTCTTCAAGAAATCTCTTCACATTCCTTATACATCTTGAAAGTTTAGATATTATCCATCTTTGTGGTAGAGATTTTGGAGAGAAATTCCTTTTCGCCTGCTCGACATTTTGTATAACGAACTTTGAAGCATTCCAGACCTTATTCATAAAGTGATAATATGACTCCACTGATTTTTCAGATAATCTCATATCTTTTATCTGAGATGAAAGCATAGCAAGAGTGAAACGAAGAGAATCTGCTCCATACTTTTCTATAAGTTCAAGAGGGTCAAGAACATTACCCTTCGTCTTTGACATCTTTTGCCCTTTTTCATCTCTTATAAGCCCATGGACAAAAACCTTTCTGAAAGGAACCTGCTTTGTAAAGTAAAGTCCCATAACTATCATTCTGGCAACCCAGAAGAAAATTATATCAAAGCCGGTGACAAGAACATCAGTAGGATAGAAAACTTTAAGCTTTTTTGTTTTTTCGGGCCACCCAAGAACAGCAAAAGGCCAGAGAGCAGAAGAAAACCAAGTATCAAGAACATCTTCGGATTCTTTGATATTTTCTGAACCACAACGCGGACATGTTCTCTGCTCCTTCTCTCCGTCATTATTCAGAAATTTCTCCCCGCACGAGTTGCAAAAAGATATAGGTATTTTGTGTCCCCACCATATCTGACGAGATATACACCAATCTTTTACATTTTCCATCCATGAGATGTAAAGGTTTTTCCATCTCTCTGCAAGGAATTGAACTCTGCTATTTTTTTTATCACCGCCGTTTTCATACATAGAGTTGGACTCGCTTGAATCACTTCCTTTCACCGCTTCAATAGCCGGAGGAGCGAGTTTTTTCATATCAACGAACCACTGCCTTGATATAATTGGCTCAACAACAGTTCTACACCTATAACATCTTCCTAAACGAATTGTATAATCTTCAACTTTGAGGAGAAGTCCATAGGATTGGAGGTCTGAAACTATTTTTTTTCTTGCTTCTTCTCTTTTCAACCCAGCATAATCACCGAATGTTATGACAGCATCTTCGTTCATTATTTTTATTCCGTCAAGGTTATGTCTTCTTGCTATTTCAAAGTCCGCAAAATCATGAAATGGAGTGACCTTCACAGCTCCTGTTCCAAATGTCATATCAACGACTTCATCTCTTATCACTGGAACTTTCCTCCATACCAAAGGGACAAAAACATATTGAACATCTTTATATCTTTCGTCTTCTGGATGGACAGCAACAGCGGTATCTCCAAGAAGAGTTTCAGGTCTCGTTGTAGCAACACATATTCCGTCTTTTCCCTCTTTTTCAAAAGGATAGATTATATAGTAGAGTTTTCCTTTTTCTTCTGAGAACTCAACTTCAAGGTCGCTCAGAGCGGTCTTGCAAGAAGGACACCAGTTTATTATGTAATCACCTTCGTATATCAAACCGTTCTTGAAAAGTTCGGCGAAAGCTTTTATAACCGCCCTCCTATAATCTTCGTCTAATGTGAACCTATTTGCAGTCCAGTCAACAGATAGGCATAACCTTTGCATCTGTTCCTTTATTTTCTTCTGGCTCTGCTCTCTCCACTCATCAACAAATTTCAAGAACTCTTCTTTTGACATGTTTTCTCTTTTGAGACCTCTTTTTTCAAGCTCACGGGAGACGACATGTTGAGTCGCAATTCCAGCATGGTCTGTTCCGGGAACCCACAGAACCTCATAACCGCTCATTCTCTTATATCTTACTATTATGTCTTGAATAGTCATATTGAGAGCGTGACCTATATGCAATGAGCCGGTTATATTTGGCGGGGGGATAACCACACAGAACTTTTTTTTGGGCGAATCTGGATTAGCAATAAATGCCTCAGCAAAGACACGGCTCCAATACTTTTCTATTTCCCTGTGCTTATAACTTCCCTCAATCTCCATATACCCTAAAATAAATTACTTTCTGCAAAGCGGTATTCGGTTTATACAAATTTATTTCAAGAGCAAAAAACCAAAAAATCACAAAAGAAGAAACAAATAAAATAAAAATAATTGTGATGGAAACAATTGAGACATACGAAGTAGATGTTTTGATAGTAGGAGCGGGAGGGGCAGGGCTAAGGGCAGGAATAGAATCAGCAAAAGAAGGAGTAAAAGTTGGAATTGTCTGCAAATCACTTCTTGGCAAAGCACACACAGTAATGGCAGAAGGTGGTATAGCAGCAGCACTTGGAAATACAGACCCACAAGACAACTGGAAAGAGCATTTCAGAGATACAATGTACGGTGGAAAATTTTTGAATGATTGGAGATTTGCGCTCAAACACGCTCAACTTGCTCCCGAATGTGTCAAAGAACTTGAAGAATGGGGAGCGCTATTTGACAGAACACCGGATGGGAAAATTCTTCAAAGAGCTTTCGGAGGACATTCATGGAGAAGATTGGCACATGTAGGAGATAGAACAGGACTTGAAATGATAAGAACTCTTCAAGACAAACTCCTTTCGTTTGATAATGTTGATGTGTTCCAAGAGTGCTCTATAATACATCTTTTCAAAGATGGAGAAAAAATCGCAGGAGCTTTAGGGTATTGGAGAGAGACGGGGAGATTTGTTCTCTTTAAGGCAAAAGCGGTAGTCCTCGCAACAGGAGGACTTGGAAAAATATACAAGATAACATCAAACTCGTGGGAGTATACTGGTTCGGGATATGCTCTTGCTCTGCTCGCAGGCGCAGAACTCAGAGATATGGAATTCATTCAATTCCATCCAACAGGAATGGTCTGGCCCCCGGGAATTCAAGGAATACTTGTCACAGAAGCGGTAAGAGGAGAAGGAGGAAGACTATACAACGCAAAAGGCAAAAGGTTTATGCAAAGATACGACCCCGAACGCCTTGAACTTTCAACCCGAGACCTCGTAGCAAGAGCTATATATACAGAAATAAAAGAAGGAAGAGGAACAGAACACGGTGGAGTATATCTTGATGTTTCCCATCTACCCCCCGAAGTGGTGAAAAAAAAGCTTCCCGGAATGTATAAGCAGTTCCTTGAATTTGCAGGAGTAGATATAACAAGACAACCTATGGAAGTTGCTCCAACAATGCACTACACGATGGGTGGAGTAAGAGTAGAACCTGATACTCAGATGAGTAAAGTTCCGGGGCTTTTTGCAGTTGGAGAGGTTGCATCAGGACTTCACGGAGCGAACCGGCTCGGAGGGAACTCTCTTTCTGATCTTCTCGTTTTCGGGAAGCTCGGAGGAAAATCGGCAGCGGAGTACGCAAAATCTATCAAAACTTCGCCAGTAATTGACAAAGGTGAAGTAGAAAAAGTTATAAAAGAAGCGCTCAAGCCGTTTGAAGAAAAAGACGGTGTCTCGCCATACGAAATACACGAGGAACTAAAAGAAACGATGCAGAACTTTGTAGGTATATTCAGAGAGGAAAAAGAACTCAAAAAGGCAATTGAAAAAATAAACGAGCTCAAAGAGAAAGCAAAAAGAGTCAAAGTCACGGGTAATATAATGTTTAATCCCGCATGGCATCTTGCACTTGACCTAAAATTTATGCTCCTTTGTGCAGAAGCAATAACTCTTTGCGCAATTGAAAGGAAAAACAGCATAGGAGCTCACGCACGCCTTGATTACCCCAATCCACCAGAAGAAAAATACAACCATTTCGTATGGCTTGAAGATGGAGAAATGAAAATAAGAAGAGAACCAACCCCAGAACCCCCCGATGAACTCAAAGCACTCTTGAAAGAACCACCATCAAGAAAATGGGAGAAAAAATAAAAATCAAAATCTGATGAGTTCTCCCCAGAAAAAATTTCTCAAAAAAATAATAGAACTATATATAATTCCCAAACGAAGAATCATTCCCAGAAAAAGCATGGGACAGAACAAACTCGCAAAACCAGAATTCCTTGAAAAAATATCCTCCTTCGCTACGGAAAAAGATGTTGTAATAGAAGTCGGAGGTGGAGAAGGAAATCTAACCGAACTCCTTGAAGAAAACTCGCTACTTACCATATCATTTGAACCAGATGAAAGATTATTTGAAAACCTCATCAAAAGAGTTGATTTCGGAATCTTCATAAAAAAGGACTTTTTTGAATTTGAATTTGAACAACTCAAAAATCCCCAAGAGATAAAAAAAAATAATCCAGATGAAGTCATCATAAAAGGTGATGAAGCGAAGATAGAGCAAATACTGAAAAACCAAAAAACTTTCAAAATAATATCAAACATACCTTTTTATATTTCTTCACCACTTATACACAGAATAGTTTTAGACATCTTTTACATAAAAAGTGTCCATATACTTGTTCAAAAAGAGTTTGCAGAAAAAATATCTGCAAAAGAAGGAGAATCTATATACTCGGCAATCTCATGCATAACGAGATTTTTTTACGAACCAAAAATAGAGTTCATCATACCTAACTTTTTCTTTATACCGAGACCAGAAGTTCATTCAGCTTTCATATCGCTCTATCCCAAAGAAGAATCTAAAAATCTTTTTGATCTCGGAGATGCGAGAAAATCAAAAGAGATGATAGCAGAATTCATAGATTTCACATACTCTCTTTTCAAAAGGAGAAAAAAAGCTCAGGATGGAAAAAGAGTTTATGAGTTATCACCAGATGAAGTTTTTGACCTCTTCAAAAAAAGAAAAAATCAAAAACCACAATAAATTGGTGAAGAATAAATTTGCTGGAATTTG
>BEHV01000002.1 GCA_002898315.1 bacterium HR19
TCTTTGACAGTTCTTATTTTGTCAAGGTCTTCGTCTGGTATAGAAATTCCGAACTCCTCTTCAAGTTTCATTATCATATCAACGAGGTCAAGGGAGTCAAGTCCGAGGTCCTCAATAAATGTCGCATCATCTCTTATCTCGTTTGGGCTTTTTCCTATTTTTTCTGCTATCACACCTTTGACTTTTGCCTCTATTTCATCCATGTTCTTTCACCTCCTTTTAATTAAACTCTATCACAAAAAAATTATTGATAGAAATCATAGACAAGATTTATTTTATCTTTTCAGATTTTTATTTTTTCAGTTGTTTTTACTTCCGTGTTAATCCGAAGGTTTCACATAGTTCCCTTACCGCAAGTTCAACATACTTTTCTTTTATGACACAGGAAATTTTTATTTCCGATGTGGATATCATTTCAATGTTTATACTTGCTTTTGCGAGTGTGGAGAACATTTTCGCTGCTATTCCAGGTCTGTCTCTCATTCCAGTTCCGACTATTGAAACCTTCGCTATATCATCTGCATATTTCACATCTCTGAAATTCATCTCTTGGGCGATTCTTTTCACTATTTCAAAGGCTTTTTTAACTTCTTTTCTCTTTACGGTGAATGTTATGTCGGTGAGTCCATCAAGTGAGACATTTTGAACTATCATATCTACACTTATCCCGGCTTCTCCAAGCGGTGTGAAAATTGCGCTGGCTATTCCCGGTCTATCTGGGACTCCGACTATTGTTATTTTTGCCTGATCTTTATCATAAGATACCGCTGTCACGGGGCTTTCGCTTTCAATCTCTATCTTTTTTTCTCTTTTTCTCTCTCCGCTTGTCTTTTTTCTTTTCATGTTCTTATACCGAGTTTTGAATTTGTGATGATAATTTTATAGTTTTGAAATTGAGTTATAGTTTTGCAAAAATCAGTTTTTTGCTCCCGCATAATTTGTGCGAAAGCATTCTTTAAAATGTCTTTTTGAACCCTTGTATTTCCTAAATTTTTAATATGTTGAAAACATACGAAATAGTCCAGAGCGACATAGAAGAGATAGAAAAAGAGTTCAAAGATATAAAGTCAATTTCAGATTTTGATTCTCTTATTCTTGAAAAAGAGAATATAGAAAACGAGCTCCAGAAAAATCCAAGCTACGAAGTCATATCTTCGCTTCTCAAAAGAAAATCAGAGATTGAAAAAAAGATAAACTCCTTTTTGGAAATCCAGAGAGATATAGATGACCTGAAAGCTCTTTTTGATATATGGAGAGAGCAGGGTGATGAGGAAGCTTACTCCGAGCTTGAAAAAACTATTTTAGTTGTGAGGAAGAAATTGAGAAAACTCAAAGTTGAGACATTTCTTTCAGATGAATACGATAAAGAGAATGCTATTTTGGAGATAACTCCCGGTGCGGGTGGGACAGAAAGTATGGACTGGGCTGAGATGCTTATGAGAATGTATATCAGATGGGCAGAAAGTTCTGGATTTGATGTGAAGATAATAGATAAGATGCCGGGTGAGCAGGCAGGAATAAAGAGCGCTACGATTCTGATTGAAGGAAAATACGCATACGGTTATCTCAAAGGCGAATCGGGCATACACCGCCTTGTCAGAATCTCTCCTTTTGATGCGAATAGAAGAAGACATACATCATTTGCTGCTGTCACGGTTTATCCTGAATTCAGTGAAGAAGTGAAAATCAATATAGACCCCAAAGACCTTGTCATAGAGACATTCAGAGCTTCGGGTCCTGGAGGACAGCACGTGAATAAGACCGATTCCGCTGTTAGGATAAGGCATATTCCAACAGGTATTGTTGTCACATGCCAGTCGGAGAGGTCTCAGTACAGAAACAAGCAGATCGCACTGAGAATTTTGCAAGCTCGCTTATATGAACTTGAAAAGAAAAAGAAGGAGGAACAGATAGAAAGCCTTGTTGAGAAAAAAGATATATCTTGGGGGAACCAGATAAGAAGCTATATTCTCCATCCTTATAAGCTTGTGAAAGACCACAGAACCGGTTATGAGACACCGCTTGCTGAAAAGGTTCTTGAAGGAGAAATTGATGACTTCATAGAAGAGTATCTCAAATTTATCTCAAAAAACAGAGGTCAAAAATCGGGAAAAAACGCAATTTCTCATCAGGAGATTACAAATTCTGAATAAAAATATGAGAGAGAGCGAGAAAAAGGATTTCAAAGACACTATCTTTTTGCCAAGGACTGATTTTCCGATGAAGGCAAATCTGCCCGAGCTTGAACCAAAGATAATTGACTTTTGGGAAAAAAACAAGATCTACGAAAGAGCCCTTGAAACAAAGAGCGAAATTTTCTCGGTCCACGACGGACCTCCTTACGCGAACGGGAACATACACCTCGGACACGCCCTGAACAAAATCATAAAAGATATAACCGTAAAATACAACCTTATTTTCGGCAAGAAAGCAGATTTCATTCCCGGCTGGGATTGCCATGGATTACCCATAGAAAAGGAGGTTGAAAAAAGAATAGGAAAAAATTCTTCTCCGACAGAGATAAGAAGGCAGTCAAGAAAGTATGCTGAAAACTTCATCGGAATTCAGCGTGAAGAGTTCAAACGGCTCGGAGTGTTCGGAAAATGGAATGAACCATACATAACTATGTCTCCCGATTACGAAGCGATGATAATAGATTCAATAAACGAGATATGGAAAAAGGGAAGGATTTACAGCTCGTATAGACCTGTTTTCTGGTGTCCCGTTTGCTCAACAGCGCTTGCAGAAGCGGAGGTTGAATACAAAACCAAAAAGTCCCCTTCAATATACTTTCTTTTCCCGGCAAAGTTTTCCGAAATAGAAGGAGAGAGATTTGAAAAACTCTTTGCGGTGGTTTGGACAACAACTCCCTGGACAATTCCTGCTAACTTTGCTCTTGCTTTCAACCCTGAAATAAACTACATCATAGCTAAAAAAGATTCACGCTATCTTATAGTGGCAGAAGACCTTGCATCCCAAGTCCTCGGTGATTTTGAAAAAGTAAAAGTACTCAAAGGATATTTTTTTGAGAAGAAGGTTTTTTCTCATCCGCTTTTTGACAGAGATTCACTCGGAGTTATCGCTGAATTTGTCAGCAAAGAAGAAGGTACAGGAATAGTTCATATAGCTCCGGGACACGGAGAGGAGGATTTTGAGGTAGGGAAAAGATATGGTCTTCCTGTGGAAAGCGTCCTTGACGAGTTCGGAAGAGGAAATGAAAACGCAAAGCAATACAAATCTTATTTTTACACAGAAATCAATCAAAAAGTTATTGAAGACATTGAGAAGAAGAATTTGCTTTTGAAAAAGGGGGAATACGAGCATTCATACCCACACTGCTGGAGGTGTAAAAACCCGATAGTTTTCAGAGCGACAAAGCAGTGGTTTATAAAAGTTCAAGATATAAAAGATAAGTTTATAGAAAATATCCGCAGGGTCAAGTGGATTCCTGATTGGGGAATTACCAGAATAGAAAGCACTGTTATGGCAAGACCAGATTGGTGTATATCTCGCCAGAGAGCTTGGGGAGTTCCTATTCCTTATATCATATGTAAAAACTGCGGTGAATATATATGGAGCGAATATACCGCAGAAAAAATAAAACAAGATATACTCAGCGGAAGGGGGGAATCATGGTGGGAGGAAGATATAACATACTTTATTCCCGAAAATATGACTTGTCCCACTTGTAAATCTAATTCGTTTGAGAAAGGTAAAGATGTTTTTGATGTGTGGATAGATTCAGGGTTGAGCTTCAGGTATATGAAAACCAAGTATGGTGATAATTTTTCTTTCCCTGCTGATGTTTATATAGAGGGAACGGATCAGCACCGCGGGTGGTTTCAGAGTTCTCTCATACTATCTGTGATTCTTGAAGGAAAGGCACCTTATAAATCTGTTTTCACTCACGGTTTCATTTTAGATGAGTTCAAAAGGAAGATGTCAAAGTCGCTCGGCAATGTTGTTTCTCCATCTGATATTATAAAGGAGAGTGGAGCAGAAATAGTTAGAGTCTGGGCTGTTTTCTCTGACCCTTCCGAAGATGTCAAAATCTCGGAAAAAATACTCTCTGAGGTTGTAGATATTTACAGAAAGGTAAGGAATACAATAAGGTTTATGCTTGGAGCTTTGGGAGATAATCCGCAGGTTGTCCCAGAAAAATTGTTCCCGCAAGACATATACTTTTTGAGAAAGCTTGAAGAAATGGAAAAGGAAATTGATTCTCATTACAAGAATATGGAGTATCATAAAGTTTTGCGTAAGGTTCATTTTTTTGCAGATAAGATACTTTCGGGATTATTTCTTGATATACTGAAAGATACTTTGTACTGTGATTCTCCCGATTCTCCAAGGAGGTTGAGTGGGCAGTTCGCTATATTTACAATCTTGAAATCATTTTTATTTTTGATTTCACCAGTTTTTTCTTTTCTCTCCGAAGAAGCTTATCAGCATCTCCCTGAGGTCTTCGGGTTCAAAAAGAGGGAGAGTATTTTCTTTGAGTTGCCAGATAGAATGCTGATTTCTTTCTCAAACTTGTTGGAAAGATACGAGAAGGAAAAAAAATATGCGGAGGAACTTTTTTCTGTTCTAATTCCTTTGAGAGAAAAGCTCAATGAGGTTACAGATAAGATGAGGAAAGAGAAAGTGATAGGTAGCTCCCTTGAACTGAAAGTTTTCATTTCTCTGCCAGATTTTCCGTATTTTGGAGCAGAATTATTGAAAAGCATAGTAGAGGAGCTTTTTATAGTTTCAAAGGTTTTTATTACTTCTGGTGAGCCAGCTCTTCTCAAAGTTGAGAAGTATTCAGAAGCAAGGAAATGTTTGAGATGTTGGAGATATTTTGAGGGTGAGAATGATTTATGCGTGAGATGCTCAGATGTTGTTTCAAGGTTTTATTCTTGACGACTTTTTTCTCTTTTTTCTGTGAGTTTTTTGATCTGCTCGGGAATTTTCACTTTTCTTCTACTATTTTCCCATCTGCTAATCTGTATATTTTATCCATTTTTTTTGCGATTTCTGTGTTGTGAGTGACGACCACCATGCTTAATTTATTTTCTCTGCATATTCTTATTACCTCTTCCATTACTGTTTCTGCGGTTTTGCTGTCAAGATTTCCTGTTGGTTCATCTGCAAGAAGAATTTCTGGCATAACAGATATTGCTCGTGCTATTGCGACTCTCTGGTACTCTCCGCCAGAAAGTTCCCACACATTTGCTCTTTCTGGGACTCCGAAATCGCTCAGTATTTTTCTGGCTATTTCATATGATTTTTTACCCAAAGCTCTTGACGATATTATCTCTACGTTCTCCAAAGGTGAGAGTTCTTCTATGAGGTATCCGTTCTGGAAGACAAAAGATATTTTCTTGCCACGAATTTTTTCAAGCTCTTTTTCGCTCATATTTGATACATCTTTCCCGTCTATTATGACTTTTCCTGATGATGGTTTCAGAATTGTTCCCATTATAGAAAGGAGGGTTGTTTTACCTGACCCGGAGGCACCGACTATTGCTATAAGTTCTCCCCGATAGACCCTGAGGTTTATACCCTTCAGTACATCTATGACTTTCCCACCACTTACAAAAGATTTTTTTATGTCTATAAGTTCAATAACTACCTCATCACCCATGCTGTAAAATAGTAATTCTCTTGAAATTTATGGGTTCAAAATCAGGAACAAAAAATTTGTTTTTTTCTTTCAGATTGGCTTTCTGGATAAAAATTTAAAAATCATGGTTAGAATAAGGTTGCAGAGGTTCGGAAAGAAGAAGAGTCCATTTTACAGAATAGTTTGTGCCGATTCTCGTTCTCCAAGAGATGGAAGGTTCATAGAAATAATCGGACACTGGGACCCAAAAAGGAAAATTTTTGACATAAACAAAGAAAGATATATTTACTGGATACAGAGAGGAGCTCAACCAACAGATATAGTTGAGTCGCTCGTGAGAAACTTCAAGGTCTTTGAGAAAGAATCATCTCAATCACAATCATAATTTTTGAATGATATACTTTCAAGTTTGAAATTCTTTATTTTACATTACTCAAAACCTAAAATAATCTTTTATGAGAAGGGAGTTCTCTGCTGGTGGCGTTGTCATAAAAGACGGAAAACTTCTTATGATAAAGGTTAAAACCTTGTCAGGAAAATTCGTCTGGACTTTCCCGAAAGGACACATAGAAAAAGGAGAGACAAAAGAGTTGGCAGCTATAAGAGAGGTTGAGGAGGAAACAGGAGTAAAAGCAAAAATAAGAGATTTTATAGGAGATTTCACTTATTACTTCAAAGATAGAGACGGGGTCGTAGTGAAGAAAACGGTCTATTGGTATCTTATGGAGCCAGAGGACAGTTTTGAACCTAAAATCTCAGATGAAATCGTGGATGTGAGGTGGGTGTATTTTAAAGAAGCTGAACAGATGGTAAGCTACGACTCTGATAAAAAAATTCTATCTATAATCAGAGCGAAATTTATCAATCAATCGGAAAAAAACGAAACTTAAAACTTTTTTCATTTATGAAAAAGATATTCATTTCTGTATTAGATAGTTCTGCTGAGCTATACATATCAAGAGTATCTTTTTTTATAGATAAGAAAACGGTTATATATTCAACTTCTCCTAAGATAAGAAGAAGTGAGAAGGTTTTAGATATTACAGATTTATCTACTGTGGGTTTGCCAGATTTCAGGAGGGTTTTTTTTCGCATTATCTTTTTGCTCCGCTTTATCGGAGAGATAAAGCCAGATAAATTTGTTTTCTGTGATTCTCCTGACCTGCACATACCAGTGGGAATAATCGTGAAGTCGCTATTAGGTGAGAAGGTAAAGAACATCTATTTTATTCCCCCGACTGTTTGGGCTTGGAGGAAACACCGAAAGGAAATTGTTGAAAAATTCTTTGACAGGGTTATTTTCATCTTCCCATTTGAAAAAGATATATGGACTAAAAATGGTGTTTATGTTGGACATCCGCTGTGCAAAATAATAAAAGAAGAAAATATTTATTCTGATTATGGAATTCAAATTCGGGGTTCAGATTTACCTTCACATAAAGGTGTTATATGTTTTCTGCCGGGTTCAAGGTATTCGGAGGTGAAAAATCATCTTAACCTTTTGATTTCTCTTGGCAGAGAAATGAGGGATTATGTTTTTCTTGTTCCCACGAGGTTTTCTCCGCTGATTGAGATATGCAGAGGAGATTTCAGCTTGAAGGTTGTTCCGCAAGAGCTTTCAAGGTTTGCGATGCGTATTTCTGATTTTGTAATTTCTGCTTCGGGGACTGCTACTTTGGAATCTGCTCTTATTGGGAAACCAACGGTTGTTTTCTACAAACTTCCTTATCTTTCTTTTGAGTTAGCAAAGAGAATGATAGAAAAAGACATCAGGTTCATATCTTTGCCTAACATAATTTTGGGTGAGGAGGTTTTTCCAGAACTTATTCAGGAGGACGCAACAGCAGAAAAAATCATCAATGCCCTAAACTTTGTGAAGGAGAAAAACTTTGAATCTGTCTCAAAAAAGCTATTTGAAAAGCTGGAGTTTTTTGATTTCCTTGATATAGCAAAGATTATAGATGATGTATGATATTAGTTCATAATGCATATTCTAACCTAATAATCTATTAGCCCATTTAGTTGCTAAATTATTATTTGGAATTAATCTATGTGGAAGAGAAAGCTTGTTCTATTCACCTTTTCTTTTATATCTATGAGCTTTCTTCTTGGGGGAGGACTTGTAAATCAGGGATATTTTACAATTGCAACAGGAAGCATAGGAGGTTTCGCTTCAGATTTTGATTCGCAAAATAAAAGATGGTTGATAATATATAGAGAAGGTAATGACATAAAATACAGGTTCCAGTATCTTTCAAACCTTGTAACAGATCTGCCAGTTACCTTAATTCCTAACAAGCCGCAAGCCGAAAACTTCTCTTTGGTCTTTGGATGTTATAGTGGGACTTGTAGATACGGATTTTCCTTTGAGTACGGCTCCTATACAACTTTTGCTGTGTTAGACCAGAATGCGAATTTGTTGAACCAGTATCAAATCCCTGTTGAAAGCAAAAATCCAAAAGTTGCTTTTGATAATGAACATGGAAGATTTCTTGTTGTTTTTGAGTATTCAGATGATATATCGGGAGCTCTCTTTGACTTCGGAGGAAGCTTTCTCAAATCTATCACAATATCTTCTGCTCAGGGCGAGCAAAAAAATCCCTCTGTTGCTTATGGTCAGGGGTATTACTTGGTTGTCTGGGAAGACAAAAGGGTAGATATCGCAAGAGACCTATACTTTCAGGTTTTAGATTATCAAGGTAACACTTTGGGAGATAACGCAGCTGCTTTGTTCGTTCCAAATATGTCAGAGGAGAAACCAAAGGTTTTATTTTACGGTGGGAATTTTCTCATCTTTCATATCAATAGTTTTTACTGTGATGGAGTTCCTCTTGACCCGGCAGTAGTGGCTTCAAAGAAAATTTGTATCCAGAAAATTCTTATACCATCTTTTACTCCTGCTTTTCCTCAATATCTGATGTTTTTTCCGGGGTTAGAAGATTTTTATGTCGCTCCCGTTTCAGATAGCTATTTTGCTATATTCTTTAAGGCAGATAACTCGCTGAATTTGGTTATTGCCGAAAGTGATTTTTCACTTCTGGGCACTCCGCCGACTTTGTGGTTCCCATCAAATTTTGAAAACTGCTCTGAAAACGAAGAAGATTCTTATGCTTTTGTTGTCTCTGGAAGTATCGGAGTTTTCTTTTTACCAAGAGCAAATTATCCGGGAATTACCACTGGACTACTTCTTTTTTCTTTCCCGGGAAACCTTTCATATTTAAATTTTGATGCGTTTCCTATAAAGATAACTACATCTGAACTACCGAATGCTGTCACAGGCAGAGCTTATCCAGACCCTTATACCTTTCAATACCCAACTGAACCCAATAATTACTTCCCGATTTTTGCAACAGGGGGAAGCGGTAGTTATAGATGGTATGCTGTATGGGGAGAGCTACCCTCTGGTTTAACATTGTCAAGCGATGGTAAAATCTATGGAATTGTCAGTTCCTCTGCTCTCTCAAGGTGCGGTGGAGATTATCCCTGTCCATACACATTTTCGGTTTTTGTACATGATTTTTCTTCTCCAATATCAAAGACCGCATGCAGGAAGATGACGATGAAAGTTTTTCCATTCCCGAAACCAGATATTGTTATATCTCCGAACCCTGTTATAATTTGTGTGAGACCTGAGGAGGTTTTCTCGCAGGATATTCAGGTGAGCAATCAGGGTTCTATTGCTTATCTTGCTATTGAGTATCCGCCGGGGCTTTCACCCGCAAAAACTTTTCCATCAGTATGTACAACAGGTCGTGAAGATAATGGACCATTCCATGTTGAAATATTACCTTCTTCTGTTTATGTGGATTATGATGAGTTTTCTGCTGTTGCTACTGATGATACAACCTGCTGGTGGAAAGTTGGGAATTGGAAAACCGATAGCTTCACTTTTAGTTTGAAAGTTACATTTATTTCAGACATACAGGGTAGCTTTAATCAGAAAATCACTTTTGTCATCTTTGAGCCAATTTTGAAACGCTTTGACGATAAAAAATACACTATTGAGATCACCGCAGAGGTTTCTGAACCAGATATAGCCGTGAGTTCGGGAAGCGGAATCTTCCCCTCAAACTGCTCTTATTTTTCATATATCACGACCTGTGTGGTGGATTTAGGAGATGTTCCCGTAGAGTTCTCAAAGACGGTATCTATAAATATTCTGAATATTCCACCATTTGATACAGCTTTTTGTGCTTCTGCTGCTTATCCGATTTTGATATCAAACATATATTCTCCACTTCCGCCGTTTTATCTTATCTTCCCAAAACCTAATATTTCAGGTGTCGCAAAAGTTAATACTTCTATTCCTGCTGGGCTTACCTACCCGGTTCAGGTGAGTTTTGCTCCTTCTGATTCGGGAGATTTTGAAGGTTATTTGGTTGTAGAAAATAACGATGTTGATGAAGGGGAGCTTTATATAAAGCTCAGAGGAAGGGGGGTAAGACCTGATATAGAAATTGTTCCGGATCAGATAAACTGTGGAACAGCTATAAAGGGTGTCTCAAAACCCTGTGGTTCAATAAAGGTAAAAAATAAAAGCCCATACAATTTGAGGATAAGCAGAGTGACGCGAGTCGGCTCTTCTTTCTTTTCTATATTTCCTTCTCCTCCTATAAATGTCTTTCCGAACTCCGAAGTGAGCTTGAATGTGAATTTCTCTCCTTCTGCAACTGGGATTTTCTCCGCCACATTCTCTATATATTCCAACGCTAATACTGGTGTTGTTTCTTTCAATGTTTTCGGCGAAGCTCTGGAGTATGGTAGAATTTTCAGTATATATCCGAGGTATGTTGATTTTGGAGAGGTTATATTAGGAAATGTTCAAAGGAGAGTTGTATCTGTTTCAAATCTTTCTTCTATGGTGGGCTTTTGGGTGAGGATTGATGAGCCGAATTTGCCATTTTATTCTGGGCAGGTATCTTTCTTTGTTGAACCGAAAGGAACCGCAGAGTTTGATTTATTTGCTTTACCGACAACAAGAGGAAATTTTTCTTCAAATCTGAGTTTAAGGTTTCAAGATGAATTTCAGACGATAAACTTTGAAGAAAATCTAACTCTTTATGTCAAAGGTGTGACTCCTGAGGTAAAAATTATTCCAGATGGGTTAGATTTTGGGTCGGTTAAAGTTGGGGATACGAAGACGGGAGTTATAGGCGTTGCGAATTTTGGAGATTACCAGCTTTTGATAACAGGAATAAAGATGAGCAGTAATTTTTCATCTGGTGTATCTTTTCCTATCTCAATACCTCCGCTCACTTCTTCTAATTTCATTCTGATATTTTCTCCTAAGGTTGAGGGCAAGGTTGAGGAAGGAGCGGTCATATACTCTAATGCTGGAACTTATGTCATATCTTTGACTGGAATCGGTGTGTCGGAAAAAGTTGAAAACGCTCCTTCTATAAAAGTTGAGCCAAGAGAAATTGATTTCGGGAAAGTTAGATTAGGGAGGTCAGAAAAAAGATATTTTGCAATTTCTAATGTTGGAGCGGAAACTCTATTTGTCAGCTCTATATCATCGCTATCGGAAAGCTTCAAAGTGATATTACCTTTATCTTTACCTTTGAGGTTGAATTACGGTGATAGCGTATCGGTCTCGGTTGAATTTCAGCCGGATTCTGAAAAAGATTTTTCCAGCTCAATTCAGATAGTTTCAAACTCTGTTTCTAATCCTCAAATAGGTGTTTTGGTTCATGGAGTAGGTGCTGAACCTCATATCTTTGTTGATGAGATTATTGATTTTGGTGGAGTAAAAGTCGGAAAAACAGTTAAAAAGCAGTTGATAGTGAGAAACATAGGTTCTTTCCCTCTTTCTGTGTCAGATATTGTGCTTTCTGGTTCAGATGTGTTCTTTGTATCTAATCCCGGCTCATTCATTGTGTCTGAAAATCAATCTTACAGTATAGAGGTTTCTTTTACTCCAAGTGATTTTGAAAGTTATGAGGCAGAGCTTATCTTGTATTCAGATGATATAACAAAGAATGTTGTTAAGGTTAAGCTTTTGGGGAAGGGCGGAATGCCTGTGATCGTAATACCAGAAAAAATTATAAGATTCAAGACAATATTTTACGATGAAAGAGATTCTTATCTTCTGCCTGTTTCAAATATTGGTTCTGCTGCTTCTGATGTTTTCTTGAAGGGTCCTCATCTTCCCGTATTTTCGGCTTCGCAGACATATTTTTCTGTTCCACCTCAATCAAGCTATTCTCTTGAATTAGTTTTTGCTCCATCTTATATCAGCGGTTTATTTTCAGATAAGGTGACGATTTTCACAGAAGACCCGAAGCTTCCTGAATTTGAGCTGGAAATTTACGGAGAAGCAAGGAGATTTTTATTCAAGCCAGCTGGTGGTGGATGCTCGTGCTCCTCTTCTTCTCCCGTAGATTTAATTCAATTTCCTGTGTTGCTTATTCTGATTGCTTTTTGGTTGAGGAGGAAAAAACTTTTTATCTTGACTTTTTCCTTCTTGATTTTTTCCTCTTTTCTTTCAAAAACTCTTTACTCGCAGATTTCTCAGGATTCAGAAATAAGATCTGATAGCTTCAAAATAGATTTGCAGAACTTCAAACATCAACAAGATATAGCTTCTTTTTCTTTTTTGAGGGTTGGAAATGTGAGACCAAGAGGGACTTTCGGGTTCACTGTTTTTTCAGGTTTTGCCGAAGCCCCTCTCAGATTGAAAATACTAAAAGGTTCAAAAGAAATATCATCTCAGATGCTTATTCCTAACTTCTTTTCTGCTGGATTCATTATTTCTGCTGTCCCACTGAATAACCTTGAAGTTTCAGTAGGTGTCCCTTCTGCTTTTTTTAAATCTTCCTTTGTTCTTTCTGATATATACCTTGAAGCGAAGTTTAATCTGATAAACTATAAGAGTTTCAATCTGTCTCTTTTGCCATATCTGAGCTTCCCGACAGGTAAAGCTCCTTTTTCTTATGGTGTTATAATACCTAAAATATCGCTTCTGCCAACTTATGAATTGAAATCAGGTAGTTTCAAGGTGGTCTTTGCGGGTGAAATTGGTATAAGGTATATTCCAGATGTGAGGGTAGGTGATGTCCTTCTGACCTCGGGAAGTACTCTGGGTCTGGGTTTATCTTTGTCTTATTTGGGTTTTTCTCTGGCTCCCGAAGTATTTTCTATCTTGCCTTTCAGAGAATTAACCAAAGAAACAGTTCCCGCTGAGTTTTTCTTTTCTGTGGGGTATAAGTTCCTTCCTGTCTTTCTTTTCAGAATAGGAACCGGCTTTGGAATTTCAGAAGGGATAGGTTCTCCGAGGTTCCGAGTGTTTTCTCTTGCAACATATGAGATAAAACCTTTGGAGAAACCAAAGAGAAAACTCATCTTCGGTGAGGTGAAAGATAAAGATACTGGGGAACCAATATCTGAGGGATTAGTTGTTGTTGACAATGCCGGAAGTTTTGCAGAGGTTAAAGATGGAAAGTTTCAGGTTTATTTACCATCATCAGAAGAAAGAAGAAAATATACCTTTTCGGCTTTTTCTCCCGGATATAAAACAGTTCGCGCTGAATTTTCAGAAAGTGATAAGATTGAGATTTTTATGGAAAAGATTCAACCTCGTCTCGCTCTGAATTTTGTAGACCGACTGGGTATATCAACAGAAGGAGAGGTAAAGGTGAGATATGAAGATAAGTATTTTTTACTGCGGACAAAAAGCAAGGTTTTTACAGAACCCGGTCATTATACATTTGAAATTGCGGACCTGAAAAAAGATATATATCTTTCAGATAAAGAGATATCCTGGATCAACATTTTGTATTCTAATCCTCAATTTGAAGAGAGAGAGCAAAAACAGCTTGCAACAAAGAGCGATGTAAAATCCCGTAAAGGTAAAACAGATAAATCGAAGGATTCAAAGAAGGTTGAAAAGAAAGGTAAGTCATTTGAGAGTGAAGTTGAAAAAGAACAAAAGCAAGCTCGTCAGGAGATTGCTCGTTATGAAGAACCTTCGGAAAAGAAATCCGATGATTTAGTTTCTTCGGAAGAAAGTTCAAAAGAGGTTTTTCAGACCAGGGGAGAAAGAGGAGTTCAAAAAAAATCCACATCAGGAGGTGAAACTGAACAACCTGAAAAAGATGTTACCGTTTCGGTAGGAAGTGGGGTGATTTATGAACCAATAGGAAAAGAAAAATCAGGTCATTCAGAAGCTCAAAAAGCTCGCCGTGAAAAAGAGATTTCATCTGAAACAGTTAACCCGGAAGAGTTGAAAAACGCTCCAGAATATATTCCGGGAGAGAAAACTTTTCCCGGTCCCGCTCAAAAAGGTGTTTTGAGCTCATCAAAAAAATTCTATCAGAAAGAAGTTTTATCTTCCGAGAAAGAAAATTTTGAAGCAGGAGAAAAGGAGGTTTCTAAATACATCTACCATGAACTTAAATCGCCTCCAAAAGCAGAAGAAGTAGAGGAGAAGATAACTTCTCTTTTTGAGAAGGTTTTAGACAGTTTTCAGGTAAATAGATGGGATATTCCTTCTGCTTCACTTCCTATGTTAGATGAGATAGCAAAAACGATAAATGAGAATCTTGATAAGATAAAGAAAATTTCAATATTTGGACATGCAGATATTACGGGACCTGAGGACTGGAACATAGAATTATCTTATCTGCGCGCCTTGGAGATAAGAAGATATCTTTTGAAAAAAGGGGTGAGGATTCCTATTGAACTTGTTGGATTTGGCTCATCGGTCCCGATCGCTCCGAACGATACTCCAGAAGGAAGAAGAAAAAACAGGAGAATTGAGATAAAAATATACTTTTCGGGAGAGTAGATTCCGACACTTCAAGATCACGAACAACTTTTTTATCATTACATTATATCTATGTTTTGCAAAAGTATAAAACTTGCTTTCTCTTTTTTTGCTGATATGTTCATACCCGCAATAGGTTTTCTTTTCCTTTTCTCTTTCCTATTCCTTTTTAGCGTTCTGGGAGTTATAAGCTGTATGTATCTTCTGCCAAGTATTAAAGTCGGCTATTCTGTATATGATGGTAAGTTAGTAAGGGTTGGAGAAGTTTATCCTTTCTCTGTATCTACACAAGATAATTTCCTCCACATATCTTTTTTCTTTGAGCCAGATAATCTATGCTACTTTATTTTGTATCCGAGGTCTCATATTGTCTTTGAAGATTCAAGGAAGTATGCTGAATCTCGTGTGTTTGTAAAGGTTAGTAAGTTTGAGGGTAGAGCAGATGTGAGAGCAAAAAACTGTGATTTTTTCTTTGGAGATTTTTCTATGTCTTCTGGTGAGGTGAGATTATTTAAAAATAAAATAGATATAGTTGAGGGTAGCGGAAATTATAGAGGAAGAAAGCTAGAAAGAGGGAAGGGTATAGTTTCTGGAAAGATATATGACCTTTTGTCTCCTCCTTCAGTTCTTCTGCCAAAAGATGGCGATGAGCTTCCGCGTTTTTATTTCAGTTTTGTCCCAGTTGACAGAGCAAAAAAGTATTACATTGAGATATCTGCGGATAGGAACTTTCAATTTCCGTTTTTGTTTCAGGAATTAGAATCTTACAGATTTTTTCCGCAAGAGATTACAATCATCGCTGTTTCAGATGAGTATTTTTTCAGGTTATGGTATGAGGATTCGGAAGGTTTTTCTTCAATGTATTCTGAGGTGAGAAAGTTCAGGTTGCCAAAGTGATGTTTTTTCACCTTTGGATTTTTTGTAGTTCTTCTCTCAATCTCAGGTGTTCCCTGAACATACATCTATCTTGAACGAATAAGATTCCGTTTTCTTCTGCTAATTTCTTTGCCTCGTCATTTACTATTCCTTCTTGGAGCCAGATTGCCTTTATATCTCCTCTTTCTTTTTTTCTTTCTATCGCTTCTTTCACAACTTCAAGGGCTTGTTCAGGTCTTCTGAAGACATCTACCACATCTATTTCTTCATCAACTTCTCTGAGAGATTTATAAGATTTCAATCCCATTATCTCTTCTTTTGTGGGATTTACAGGTATTATTTTGTATCCCTGTGTCATAAGGTATTTTGGGACTCTGTTTGATGGTTTTTCAGGGTTATCGCTCATTCCCACGACTGCAATTTTTTTGAATGAGAGAATTTTTAAGATTTTTTGGTCTTCTTGAAGTTCTTTTTCTTGTTGGGTTTCAGTCATTTTTTCAGGGGCGGACGACGGGGCTCGAACCCGCAACCCCGGGAGCCACAGTCCCGTGCTCTTCCAGTTGAGCTACGTCCGCCGTACCTAATCATAAAAATTTATAAAATCCATACACACCTTTCCCAAATTCAAAATTTTTGCTATTTTTCTCCTCCCGCTAACTCTCTTCTTATTTTCCTCTGATGTATCACAATAGTTATCTCTCCTTTTATCCTCTCTCTTTTG
The DNA here is from genome assembly GCA_002898315.1 of bacterium HR19. GTDB lineage: Bacteria > Calescibacteriota > Calescibacteriia > Calescibacteriales > Calescibacteriaceae > Calescibacterium. The sequence goes on from BEHV01000002.1 coordinate 15,967, forward strand.
CTCATAATGTCTCTGATTTCTTTTATTCCCCCGAAAAGATATTCTTCGTGAATCTTGGTCATCTCCCTCCCTAAAAATACCTCCGTATCTTCTCCGAATATCTTCTCTATTTTCTCCAATGTATCTTTTATTCTGTGTGGGGACTCAAATATAACTATTGCTGGATTGAAGGGAAGTTTTTCAACTCCTTCCTTCACCTTTTTCAGAAAACCTTCTTTTCCTTTCTTCGGTAAAAAACCTAAAAATAAGAATCGCTGTGATTCTATGCCTGATACAGATAGAGCTGATGTCATGGCTGATGGACCGGGTATAGGTACGATTTTTATTCCTTTTTCTCTGCATTTTTTTACAAGTGTGGAGCCGGGGTCAGAGACCGCGGGTGTTCCAGCTGATGTTATGAGGACTGCTTTGAGATTATTTTCTTTTATTTCCTCGGCTATCTTTTCTGCTTTATTTTCCTCCTGTGGAGCTGGCATGTAGAAAATTTTCTTCTGTTGAGCTCCTATGTGATTGAGTATTTTCAGCGCTCTTTCTTTTGACTCACAAACTACCACATCACAGTGCATCAGGACCTCTCTCGCCCTTTCGGTTATGTCTTTGAGATTCCCTATTGGAGTTGATACGACATATAGAACCATATCAAGAATGAAGTATAAATTATGTTTTTATTTTTTGTCTTCCGAAATCAAGATGTTTTTCAGTTTTTCGCGGGATACAGAGAAAGAAATTTTCATCTTCACATTGCGGTCCTCATTTTCTTCTGAAAGGATTTTGTATGCTTCTATTAATTCATCTAACTTTTTGATTTTTTTGTAAAGGTTTTGAGATGTATCAGAGGAATTTGATATTTTTTTGCTGGCTTCTTCTACCGCTTTGATTTTTGCTCTTTGCAGGACTTTTTCTCTCTTCTTCCCTTCAACTTCTACGACAACTATTATTCTTTCGGGGAAGGCATATTGAATTTCAGCAGATTCCCAGAATATATCGGGGCTTTTCTGGCACCCAGATATACTTCCAAGTGTTAAGATAACCAGAAACAAAGTTTCTTTTGATCTCATAATTAATGATTTAGGTATTTTTTGTTTTACTTTTTTAGTTAATTTTGAAAAATTTTTGAAATAGCTGAAATTTTAAAGCTCAATAATCTCTTTTATTATTCTTTTTCGTTCTTCTTCTGGGAGTTTATCTATTATGAGTTTCCCTTCAAGGTGGTCTATCTCATGCTGGAAAAGAACGCTTTCAAGTTCTGAAAGCTCTTTTTGAATTTCATTTCCTTTTTCGTCTATCCATTTTACAAATATCTTTTTACTTCTTTCAACAGGAACTCTTAACCCGGGAATAGATAAACATCCCTCTCCAAAGACAATTTTTTCGTCGCTTTTTGAGATTATGATGGGGTTTATAACGACCTGCGGTTTTCTTTCTTCTTTTGATAGGTCAAATACAAAAAATCTGAGGTCTATTCCTACCTGTGTTGCTGCGAGCCCAATACCATCTTCTTCATACATAAGTTCTTTCATCTGCCCGAAGATTTTTCTTGTCTCTTTATCTATTATTTTCAGCTCTCTCGCTTTTACTCTGAGCCGTGGATCAGGAAACCGAAGAACCTTCATAAATAAATCTTAATAAATCCTATAGATTATTTATTGATTTTTCCTTTTATTTCTGAAAAAGGTTTCTGAACTATCAGAACTTTTAATTTTGATTTTTCTAAAATCGTTTTTATGTCCGCACCAGCTAGTACTTTGAATAAAGAAAGCAAAATCGTAAGAAAATTTGAGAAAGGGAAAATAATTGAAATAAATGTTGATAATCTCATTCATAATATTGGAGTTATAAGGTCGCGTCTTTCGGAAGGGGTGAAGATCTTTCCAGTCCTCAAATCAAATGCTTACGGACACGACATCACCACTATATCACAGCACATTGAGGGTTTTGTAGATGGATGGTGTGTCGCTAATTTAGAAGAAGCAGAAAAACTCTGGAAGATCTCAAAAAAACCAATCCTCATCATGAAAGGGACTTTGACAGATGAAGAAGATAAAGAGGCGGTATCGCGTGGGTTCTGGGTTGTTGTAAGAGATGAACAAGACCTGAATTCAAAAATAAAAAAAGGAGTAGGGAATTTGTTTTTGAAGGTTGATACAGGTATGGGAAGGTTAGGAGTTTTGCCTGATAAGCTCAAAAAAGTTCTGGAGAGTATAAAAAAGAATGGAGCAGGTCAGCTTTTCAGGGGTGTGATGTCTCATTTTGCTTATTCTGACCTTCAAGATAGAGATTTTGTGAATTATCAGTTTCGCGTTTTTTCTGATTTTGCGAGCGAATTTGAGAAAGCGATGGAAAAGAGATTATTGAGAACATTATCTAATTCTGCTGCCTCGCTCTCTTTCAAAGATGCGCACTTTGATTTTATAAGACCCGGAATAGCTATATACGGTATATCACCATTCGGTAAAGACAAAACATTTGACCTCAAACCTGTTCTTACAGTAAAAACAAAGGTGATAGCAATAAAGAGTATTCCAAAGGATTGGTCTGTGGGATATTCTCGGAAGTTTATAGCAAAAGAAGAAGTTAAAATAGCTATACTTGATGTTGGTTATTCTTCGGGAATACCACGTTCTTGGTGGGAAAAGGGTTATGTCTATGCTGGCGTGAGAAAGCTAAAAATTGTAGGTCTCATATCAATGGATATGATGGCGGTCTTGATTGACAATGTAGATCTAAGTGTTGGAGATGAAGTTATAATTTTGGGGGATGTAGATGGTATAACCGCGTACGATATAGCTTCCTCGGTGGGTTCTATTCCTTATGAGATTTTATGTTCTTTTGGTTTGAGAAGCTGAAAGATTTTTTCTGAATCAAATTTGATTTCAGGTTAGTTTTATTGCCCACGCTCCACTGCTCGGTTTCACAACTCTTACAGATGTTTCTATACCTGTTTTTGTTCTGTATTCTTCTTTTATGTAGTCGGAGAATTCTTTTTCTTTTCCTTTTTCAACTATTGCTATTATGTTGCCACCGAATCCTCCGCCTGTCATTCTGGCTCCTATGATGTTTTTGAATGACCACGCTATTTCAATAAGAATATCAATTTCTCTGCAAGAGACCTCATAAAGATTTTTCAGTCCAAGCTGTGATTCCAAAAACAGCTTGAAGATTTTTTCCTTGTTCTTCTCTTTTATATACTTTTTTGCTTCTTTGACTCTCTGATTTTCTTCAATTACGAATTTTGCTCTTTTGAAGATTTTTTCTGGCATGATGTCTTTGATTTTTTCAAGCATTTTGATGTTTGCGGAAGATAAGCTTTCTACACCGAAATTTTTCCGAAGAATTCTGAGCGCCTCTTCGCATTCTGCTTTTCTCTTTGAGTATTCAGATGAACCAAGTGAGTGTTTCACTCCGCTATCACATACCAAAAACGACCAGTTTTCCGGAAGGTCTATATACTCTACTTTCAGGTTTTTGCAGTTTACGAGCATGGATTTATTTTCTTTTCCGAAAACCGATGCCATCTGGTCCATTATACCGCATGGGACACCTACAAACTCGTTTTCTGCTTTTCTGCCCAGAACCGCTACCTCTTTTGGTGGAATTTTCAGATTGAACATAGCCGATATAAGTTTTATAGTTGAGATTTCGCATGATGCAGAAGAGCTCAATCCCCCACCCATAGGAATACTGCTATTTACAATCATCTCTAATCCCTCTATTTTGAGCTTGTATCTTTTTTGCATAAGGTATATGGGTCCGAGGAAGTAATCTGCCCAGTTTTTCTGTGGAGTTATTTTATCAGAGTCCACTTCTTTTTCTTCGTTTTTGTTGATGCTGATTATTTTTATCTTCCCGTTTTTTGTTTTTCTTCCGACTATTACGGTTCGCAGGTTTATAGCCATGGGCATCACAAGTCCGAGGTTGTAATCTGTGTGCTCTCCTATAAGGTTTACTCTCCCCGGAGCCGACGATATAAAAATTTCTCCTTCTTCCTTTATTTCTTTGAGAGCTTTTTCGGCTAATTTTTTTGTTTCTATGTCTGATATGTTTTCCAACGGTATTTCTTTTTTATCTGCTGGCTTTTTCATTTTGTTATTGTTATTTTGAGGAGTTTTATTTTATTGTGCGACAAGTTTTTCTATTATATTTGGGATTCTGTGAGCGTCTTCTATGTAGTCAGCGCAGCCGGTTTCTATTGCGGAGTGTGGCATACCGAATACTATCGCGCTCTTTTCATCTTCTACAACCACCTTACCGCCAAACTCTTTCACTTTTCTAACTCCCTTGCTTCCGTCATTTCCCATTCCCGTCAGAATTACCGCTATTGTGTTTTCCCTGAAGACCTCCGCTGCTGTTTCTATTGCTATGTCTATTGATGGTTTGTATATGGCATCATATGGTTCGTCGGTTATTTTCACTATTCCTCCTTTCAATACTCTTATATGTTTGCCGCCCGGTGCTACGAGAATTTTTCCTGCTTCAAGTTTGTCTCCGTCTCTTGCTTCTTTTGCTGGGAAACCGCTCTTTTCTTCTAATCTCTGCGCGTATGTTTCAGTAAATATAGGTGGCATATGGATAACAACTAAAAAAGCAGCTGGGATTGGTTGTAGCAGTGAGAAAATGTCCATCACAGTGTTTGGTCCTCCTGTTGAAGCACCTATTACAACGAGCTTTTTGAACGATTTTTCTGTTATGGTTTTGGGAGCTAATCTTTCTGCTCTTGCCTGATAGTCAATCTGACGCGTGGTAATTTGTTCTGGTATTTTTATCTGCTTTATTTTGGCTCTTGCTGCGTTCTTTATCTTATCTATTATCTCTTTGCCTTTCCTTATTATTTCAAGGCTCCCCTTTTCTATGTCTTTTGATATAAAATCCACCGCTCCTTCTTCAAGGCATTTTAAGGTTACTATTGAACCTTCTTTTGTGTATGACGAGACCATGACTATGGGGGTGGGTTTTATTTTCATTATCTCTCTTATGACTTCTATGCCGTTTTTCTTCGGCATCTCGTAGTCAAGAGTTATCACATCTGGCATTAGCTCTTTGAACTTTTGTATGGCTTCCTCTCCGTCTCTTGCTTCCCCTACTATCTCTATTTCTCTATCTTTTTTGAGAATCTCTCCTATTGCTTTCCTTATGAAAGTTGAATCATCTACTATGAGAACCCTTATTCCCATCAATTTAAAAATTTCTTTGTTTTTTCAGTTATTGAAAAAAATCAGTCATTTTTCTTTTTTTGATTTTATCTTTATTTATCGGTTTTGTATTTGTTGAGAAAATCTCAATTAGTTCTTTGCTGATAATAATTTAAATTACTATGGCTATGAGAAAAGAGAAGGGTTTGAGGAAAGAGGGAGCAAAAATTGCCAAGGGCAGAAGCAGAACAAAAAGTCGCCATTCAGATAAAAAAGATACAGCAAAGAAGAACTCATCTCAAATCCAGAGCGTAGATAAAAAAGAGCTTATTCAAAGGAAACTCAAAGAGTGGGAGGAGAATGTCCTTAAAAAATCACTCGAGAGGATGCCTGAAAGACAAGAGAAATTCTACGCAACAAGCGGTATAGAGATACCTCGTTTTCTTCCTTACTACGAGCCAGAGGGCGGGCTTTTGAGCTTTCCGGGTGAATTCCCTTTCACCCGGGGGGTTCAACCGACGATGTACAGGGCAAGATATTGGACTATGCGACAGTACTCTGGTTTTGGAACTCCTGAGGAGACGAACGAGAGGTTCAAGTTTCTTCTGAAAGAGGGACAGACAGGGCTTTCTATGGCTTTTGACCTGCCAACTCAGATGGGATATGATTCCTCAGACGAGATTGCTTATCCAGAGGTAGGGAAGGTTGGGGTAGCAATAGATACGGTTGAAGATATGAGAGTTGTTTTCAGAGATATTCCTCTTTCAAAGGTTTCGGTATCTTTTACCATAAACGCTACCGCTCCGATAATACTTGGGATGTTTTATTTGGTTGGGCAAGAGCAGGGGGTTTCGCCATCGCAGCTTAGAGGAACTGTTCAGAACGACATACTGAAAGAGTTTGCAGCTCGGGGGACATATATTTATCCTCCCGACTTTTCAATGAAGCTTGTTATAGATGTTATTGAGTTTTGTGCGAAGGAGATGAAGGAGTTCAATCCGATTTCTGTTTCTGGTTATCATATTCGTGAGGCGGGGGCAACTGCTGTTCAGGAGTGTGCTTTCGCTATATGTTCGGGAATAGAGTACGTTTCAAGGGCTATTGAAAGAGGGCTTTCACCTGACGATTTCGGAAAGAGAATAACATTCTTCTTTTCTGTTCATAACAATTTCTTTGAAGAGATAGCGAAGTTCAGGGCTGCAAGAAGGGTTTGGTCTAAGATTATGAGAGATAGGTTCGGGGCGAAAAACCCCGAGGCGATGAAACTCAAATTCCACGCTCAAACTTCTGGTGTCACACTTGTCGCACAGGAGCCGATAAACAATATCGTAAGAGTTGCTTATCAGGCAATGGCTGCGGCTCTCGGGGGAGCCCAGAGTATCCATACAAACTCCTACGATGAGGCGCTTGCTCTTCCAACAGATGAGTCGGTCAAAATCGCTCTCAGAACTCAGCAGATACTCGCTTATGAAACATTCATTGCAGATACCGTAGACCCTCTCGGTGGCTCATACTATGTTGAATATCTTACCGATGAGATTGAAAAAAGAGTTTGGGATTATATCAAGAAAGTAGATGAACTCGGAGGTATGAAAAAAGCAGTTGAGGTCGGATTTATTCAGAGAGAAATAGCAAGAAGCTCATGGGAATATCAGAAACTTGTTGAGGAGAAGAAAATTCTTATTGTTGGTGTGAATTCTTTTCGTGAATCAAACGGAGCTCAGAAAGTGAAGATATTTCGTCTGAACGAAGAGGCAGTGAGAAGGAAGATTGAGCAACTTATGAGGTTCAAGAAAGAAAGAGATGAGCAGGCGGTTGTTTCTTCTTTGAGACGCCTTGAAGATTACGCAAGAGATGGAAAGACAAACCTTATGTATCCTATTATTGAGTGCCTTAGAGCGAACTGCACACTTGGAGAAATATCCCGCGTCTTTGAAAAAATATACGGAAGGTTTAAGGGTTTTACTTTCTTCTGATAGCTTGTCAACAAGACCATAATTTATTTTTATGCTCAGGAAGTATCAACAGCTGAAGGTTGAGCTGAGCAAAAAGGAGCTCAAACCTGTTTATTTTTTTGCGAACTGCCCGAAAATTATTTTCCGCGACCTCCTTTCATCTATAAAAGAGAACATGGGAAAAAAAACGGAGGTTTTTTCTTTATCCTCCCCAAAAGAGAAGATTTCAGATTTTTTCTACTCGCAGGGTTTTTTCTACTCAAAAAAGATTGTTATTTTAGACCTTGAAAATTTTTCTCCATCTTCTCATCAGCTTGAAGAGATATACAGTATATTGAAAAAATACAGTAGATCGGAGAGAAGTTCAGAGAGGGTTCTTGTTGTAAGAGCTGAGAGAAAGCAGGTTCCAAAAAACATATCTCAACTTGCAGAGGAGTTGCAGGTTCTTTTCTGGGTTATATGGACTTATGAAGACATTATGTTCATTTTAAAATCGCTTTTTCCTGATGTGAAGCTGACAGATGATGCGGAAGCGTTTTTGAAAAACCTCTTTCACTTTAATGTTGACCCCGTTTCGGTTCTCCAAAAGGCAGTTATACACTCATATCCGAAAAAATACCTGAACAGAGAAGATATTGCAAGTGTTCTTTCAGATGAGCTATCTATGAACATAAGAAAGTTTGCGCTTCAGGTTCTTGAAGGGAATTACAAGAATTTCCCATTGATTGAGAGGTCAGAGGATATTAATGTGATTTTATCTACGCTTTCACATTACTTTTTTTCATTTGTGAGGTTGAAGGTTGAGGGTTCTGCAAGAGGTTCGTTGAAGAAGATCCAGATAGAAAATGAGTTCAAAACCAAAGATATAGATAAGATAATAGCTTCTATGAAGAGGGCGAATTTATCTGATGTTATTCACGGTTTTCTTGATGTTCTTTTCAAGTCCCGTGTGGGAAATTATTCTCCTTCTTTTTACCTTTTCAGATTTCTCAAAGATTTTTCCGATACAGTAAAAACCTGATTTTTCAATTGATTTCTGTGGGGGGAGCGAAGCGGGGTTAATATTTTTAATCAATACACGTTGGAAGTTCTGATAGTGGGGGTTTGGACTTATTTTCTATGACATACTTTGCCTGTTTTTCCTGCCTTTCCCATCCGCATAAAGTATGCGCCTGTTTCAGATAACCAAATGGATAGATTGTCGGATTTTTATAGGAACCTATTAACCTTTCTAACGGAAATCTGTAATACTTTTCTTGTAAAGTTTGAATGAGTGCAGAAGACGAAGGCGAACAATTTTTATACCGTCTGAAATTTCAAGACACCACGGTTTGATAAATTCGTCAGAACTATCGCAGAGTTTTTCTGTTTCTTCTTCAAGAGGAATTATCTTTTGAACCATCTCATAAATTTTTTTCAAAACTTTCTCTTCAAATGAATTAACTTCATCTTGCCTCATAGATAAAATTTCTTCAAACTGAACCCTTTTTGGGTGGGTTTCAATTCCAGCCATGTATCCTATGTCATCATAAAAATCCTCATATGATATATATGGTACAAGTCTGTTTTCAAAGAGATATTCAGTTTGCAGGTTGATGAATTCAAGAAGAATTTTCTTCATCTTTTCCCCGCATTTTCCGTAGATATCTGCATAATATTCTATAAAGTGTTCAAAGTTTTCCTCTGATTCCCATAGCATTTTTGCTGTAAGATAATCTGTCATCCAGTATCCCCATTCGTGTCCCGACGAGAATATAACATGTCCTTCAATCATGGGTAATCCCTTTTCAGATATTTCTTTTACAAGTCCGTTTATGTCAATCCATCTTGAATAAATGTATTCGGGTAAGAATGCTGGGACATCAATATCGGCAGTAGCCCAGTAAGCTGACTCGGGTTTATATCTTGCCACCCTTGATTCTCTGAGCAGTTCCATCATGTATTCTCTCTGGAAGTGAAAGTCCGGATGATTATAGCCACCCCAATCTCTGTAAAGGTCAAAGAAGAACACAGTATGAACATTATTGATGATTCTTGGGTCTGCAAATTTAGGCAGGTGATAGTAAAATACCGTCTCGTTGTTGTATTTAACCCAAAGTTTCGGATAGTTTCCGACATGATTTACGACAGATACTGTGGTTTTAGGATGATTTTTGTTCATATAATCGGCGATGAAGTTAAGCATCTCAACGACTTTCTCTGGTTCTCCAGCTAAAAATTCTCCGAATCCAATTTCTATATTATCCCACGGAACCTGCATTAGAAATTCAATTTTTGAGGTGATTTGTTCTTTCCAGTTGCTTTCTGATTCAACAAGCACATAAGAGTTCTGCAAAGATGATATACCGAGTAGTTGAATTTCTGCTCCAACACTTACTCCTCTTGCGTGTGCGTATTCAATTATTTTTTTGGCATGATCAAACCAAGTTGGAAAATCAAGAGTTTTAAGTATAGACCATTGAATATAGTTTTGTCCTGTCTTTACGATGTAATCAATGAACTTTTTTGCTTCTTCAAGGTTTTCATCGCCAGCTATGTTAAATGAATTGAAGTATTCAATAGGATGTAGCAGATGAAGATGAATCCCGCGCGTCTTAAAGTGCGTTGAAATCTGCAGATTTATATCCCGGGGAAGATAAACATTTTTATATTCTGGTATAAACTCCTTCATTGGATGAAAAAATCTGATTCCAAGAAGTTCAAGAAATTTATAAACCGCATAAGATAGATTTTTTTCATCAGGAGCATAGATAATAAATAGCTTTTGTTTTCCAGATAAATTGACTTTTTTTATCAGGAATCCATCTTTTATATCGGTTCCTGTCAAATTTTTTGCATCTTGTGATGATGTAAACCATATAATTGTTTTGCCTTCCTGAACCGAGAAATCGGGTTTCTCTCTTATGATTTTGATTTCTTTTACGCCCCATATTCTTTCAAGATATGATTTGAGGTGTTCGTATGAGATTTCAAGGTTTCCATTAGATTTTTCGTCCGCATATATTATAACTTCTTCGGGTGAGAGTTTTTCCATGCTTGATGCGATTTCTGATGATTTACATTCGGGGGATGATTTTCCTTTTTCTAGGCTTTGAGAGCATGCTGTAAAGAATAAGAGCAAAATTTTGATAATTTTCCTCATCATATTCAGATATTAAGGTTAATATTCAATGTGGTTTTATTCGTTTTATCGTCTGAAAATTTTTGATGAAAAAATTATATTTTTAAAGTGAGATGAGTTTTATCGGAAGGATACCGAAAGACAAAGTAATAGAGTATTTCAGTCAATATGTATCTTATGGGAAAGCAAAATTTTTCACAAAGTTTGGTATGGACTTCGTTTTCGGAAAAAGAGAAGGTATATATGTGTGGGATATTGATGGTAAAAGAGAACTTATAAACTGCCACTGCAACGGCGGGGTCTTCAATCTCGGGCATAGAAATCCACAAATAATTCAAACTCTAAATCAAGCTCTTTACGAATTAGATATAGGAAATCATCACCTTATAAGTGAGCATAAAGCACTTCTTGCGAAAAAATTAGCAGAACTCACACCCGGAAATATAAAATACACCGTCTTTTGTGTCGGAGGAGGTGAAGCTGTTGACCTTGCCATAAAAATAGCAAGAGCTTTCACAAAAAGACCAAAAATCATCTCTGCTGTCGGGGGATACCACGGACACACCGGATTTGCGCTTGCTACCGGAGATGAAAAATACAAAAAACCTTTTGAGCCCCTTGCTCCGGAATTTTATCAGGTCCCATTCAACGACCTTTCGGCTCTTGAAAAGGCAGTTGATGATAAGACCGCCGCAGTTATATTTGAGACCGTTCCCGCAACTCTTGGAATTTATGTCCCTGATAAAAATTTCTTCAAAGGGGTTAGAGAAATCTGCGATAGAAAAGGAGCGCTTATGATAATAGATGAAGTTCAAACGGGACTTGGCAGAACCGGGAAGCTCTGGGGTATTGAGCACTTCGGAGTTGTTCCAGACATAATGATAATAGGGAAGGGGTTAAGTGGGGGAATCTACCCTATAACTGCTACCTGTTTCAGAGAAGAACTTGAAAGTGTCTTTCATGATGACCCTTTTATTCATATCTCAACTTTCGGAGGAGCAGAACTCGGATGCGTTGTTGCCGAAAAGGTTCTTGAAATTTCGTCTTCTTCTGATTTTCTAAATCATGTGAATGGACTTGCAGATTTTTTCGCAAAAGAGCTCCAAAGATTGAAAGAAAAATTTTCAAGTATAGTGGAATCTATAAGACAACTTGGTCTTATGATGGGGATAAAGATGCATAATGAATTTTTGGGTATGATGGCTCCTCTTGCGTGTTATCAAGAGGGACTGCTCTGCGTTTATGCGAATAACGATAGGTCTGTTTTGCAGTTTTTGCCCCCTCTTATAACTACGAGCGAGCAAGCCAAAGAAATAATCAGACGACTTGAAAGATCCTTACTCCTTCTCTCCTCCGAAGAATTTCAGAAAAAGATTTTTCAAAAGGTTATGGAGAGCTGATGTGAAGAATTTTAATATAAACCCGCTTGTTCTTAAAGAGTTTGAAGAAAATCTTGACACGCTCAATCCTCAGAGAAGTCCTATCCCAGCGAAAGTTATAGGTTTTGGAGAGATAAGTTCGGTCTTTGTTATAGACCATCCAGAACTCAAAGGTTATGCCTTTAAGCGACTTCCTATATTTTCAAATCAAAAAGAAGCAGAGGAGTATGAAAAAATTCTGAAAGAATACATAAACATTTTGGAAAATGAAGTGGGAATAAAAGTCGTACAGACCGATGGTTTGATTGTAGAAACTTCTGATGGAAGAACTATATATTATGTAATTCAGGAACTTTTGCCCCCGGAAAGTATAGGAAACAAATTCATAAAGAATGCAGATAGAAATGAAGCTATTGATTTTTTCAAAGAGGTCATTCGGAGATTAGCAAAAGTTGAGAAGTTTAACGAAAAGAGTGAGAAAATAAAGGTAGGTATAGATGGTCAGATTTCAAACTGGGTAGTTTTCAAACGGGAGCGCGGTATAAATCCCGCATACCTTGATGTTTCTACTCCTCTTTACAGGAAGGAAGGTAAAGAGATGCTCAAAGCCGACCTCTTTCTCAAAAGCGCTCCCCCACTTGTGAAGCAAATACTCAAATTCCTTTTCCTTGAAAAAGTCCTTAATAGATACTACGATTTACGCCTTATCACAATAGATTTGATAGCTAACCTGCTTAAAGAAAAACTTGATGAGAATGAATTTATTCCAGAGCTTATTGAAATCGCTAACCGCGAATTACCCATAGATAAAATAACCTTTGAAGAAGTGAAATCATATTACAAAGGAGATGCTTTTATATGGAGTTTGTTTTTATCTTCTAGGAAGTTTTACAGGTTTATTAAGACAAAAATTTTTCGCTCCCGCTACGATTTTATATTACCTGAAAAAATAGAAAGATGAGTTTTATACTCGTTCAAATTGAATACCTGCTAATGTATCGCATAAACTTCTCCAATTTCCTGCGGGTATGTGGAGAAGGAAACCGGTGAGTGGGGATATGAACCCCATAATCCACCTTAATGCAAGTTTCAGGTGAATTGCCCCGTGTTTTTTCTTTGAAATTCTTATTCCGAAGATTATGTCCCCTGGAGTTCTTTCAAAAGCCCATCTGAACATCACAGAAGTTGTAAAATCAAAAAAGAGGAACATCAAGATGAAACCTAAAAAGTTTATTTTCCCGACGAGTGATATGAGTGCCGATATGTATATTATAACGCTTCTATCAAGAGTATTAGCTAAAATCCGTCTTATGAAAACATCCATCAGAAATGAAATTTTAAAAATTAGAACGGTTTTACTTGTGTGTTTTTGAATTTTGGTTATATTTCTGGTTTTATTGCTAAAATTACTGATTTATCGGCTTTTTTATGGGTGATGAGAAGAAATCAGAGCTGGAAAACGAAGAAAAGGTCAGAGAAATCAGAGGTAAGAATGTTCAAAGTTATGTGCAGGGCGAGGTGGGATTAGCAGAGGACGAAATAGACCTCTTTGAGCTTGCCGGCATTATATGGAAAAGGAGGAAGCTTATTTTTCTCATCACGATTTCCGCTACTTTTTTGGGACTTCTTGTTTCGTTCATCATGACGCCAAGATATAAGGCGACTGCTAAGATAATTCCTATAACATCGCAGAAATCTTTTGTTCTTCCTTTTGCTACTTCTGAGTTTGCAAACCTCGCGGGGCTTTTGGGAGTAAATTTGCCATCTGGCTCAAACACTTTGAGAGCTGTTCTTGAATCTCGCGACCTCGCAAAAAGAGTCATAAAAAAAACAGGAATAGAAAAATACCTCTATGGGAAACTCTGGGATGAAAAGACGAACTCTATAAAAAAAGGTGTTGACCCGAGAAAAATTCCATCTGATGATGAACTTGCCGAAAAATTCATAAAGTCGTTTCTCAAAATTAATGAAGACAAAAAAACAGGCGTTATAGAGATTTCAATTATATTTCCGAAAGAACCCACGCTGTCTGCTTTGATTGCGAACGAGTATGTTTCAGAGCTATCAGATGTTCTCAACGAAAAAGCATATACTATATCTAAAAAAAACAGAATATTCATAGAGGAGAGGGTTAAGCTTGCTGAAAAGAACCTCCAAGAAGCAGAAAAGGAGTTCAAGGAGTTTCAGGAAAAGTATAATGTTGTCGCTATTGATAAGCAGATGGAAGAGGGATTGAAAATATATGCTGAACTTGTTGCTCAGCTTGCCGAAAAAGAGATGAAACTTGAAGTTCTCAGAAAAATAACAACCCGTGATAATCCAGAAGTCGTCACCTTGATGTATGAGATAAATGAGCTGAAAAACAAGATAAGAGAGCTTGAAGGTGGTCAGAAAAATTTCAAGGGATATATACTTGATACATCTAAAAGATTGCTTATACCGCTTGAATCTGTTCCAGAGGTTGCTATGGAGTATCTGAGGAGAAGGAGGAATTTTGAGATACAGAATCAGATTTACAAAACCCTTCTTCAAGCGCTTGAGCAGGCGAGAATAGAGGAAGAGAAAGAAGATATAACTTTTGAGATAATAGATTATGCGTATCCGCCTAAATACAGGTATTCTCCGAAGAGAAAGCTTATCGTTGCGGTATCATTTACATCTGCGATGTTTTTAGGGGTTTTTCTTGCGTTTTTACTTGAAGCGATAGAGAACAGAAGAAAAGAGCAGAGTTAATTTGGGTTTTAGAGGATTTAACATCTTGGTTTTTGAGCGACTTCCTTTTCTTTTTCCCGAGAGAGTGGCAGACCTTTGGGGATGAAGAACCTTCATCAATATCACGATTAGGTGTGGTTCTGCCTGGAAAAATGTTTCAGGTGAAAAACTAATCCAAATTCTATTTTATTCCGTATTTTTCTACGACCTCTTTTACTTTCAAGCCGATTTCAGAAGGGCTTTCTGCGATGTGAGCTCCTGCATCTTTTAAAGCGTCAACTTTATCTTGCCACCTTCCGGCTCTCCCCATAATTATCGCTCCTGCGTGTCCCATTCTTTTGCCGGGTGGAGCCGTCCTCCCTGCTACGAACGCAACCACTGGCTTTGTCATGTGCTTTTTTATGAACTCCGCTGCTTCTTCCTCCGCATTCCCACCTATCTCCCCAATCAAAATGACAACTTTTGTTTCCGGGTCCTTTTCAAACATCTCAAGAACTTCAACGAATTTTGTCCCAACTATTGGGTCCCCTCCTATACCTACACAGGTAGATTGTCCAAGCCCTTCTTTTGTCGTCTGCCACACCGCTTCATAAGTCAAAGTCCCGCTCCTTGAAACTATTCCTACTATACCTCTTTTGAATATGTATGGTGGCATTATGCCTATTCTGCATTCTCCGGGAACAAGTATGCCCGGGCAGTTTGGACCAATTATTCTTGCCCCTTTTCGTGTTGCATATTCCTTTGCTTTTATAAAGTCAATAGTTGGTATTCCTTCTGTTATGACGACTATGAGTGGTATTCCGCTATCTGCTGCTTCTACTATTGAGTCGGGAGCGAAGGGAGCTGGGACGAAGATACATGTTGCATCTATTTTCCCAAGTTCGCTTATCGCCTCTTCACAGCTATTGAAAACAGGAATCCCATCTACATTTTGCCCTCCCTTGCCCGGAGTTATTCCCCCGACTATTTTTGTTCCATAATCTTTTGATATTTTCGCGTGAAATGAGCCGTTCTTACCCGTTATTCCCTGAATGATAACTCTTGTGTCTTTGCCAACCAGTATAGCCATTTTTTCAATCTCCTTTCTTTTTTATTTTTGGTAAATCTGTTTTTCAGACATAAGTTTCTTTCTTTTTGCTTCTTCTCTTTTTTGCTTCCTGTTCAAACTCTTTTACTTTTTCCACTGCGAGTTTTGCTCCTTCTCTCATATCGTTTGCAGTGATTATGTTGAGCTGTGATTCGTTCAGTATTTTTCTACCGAGTTCAACATTCGTTCCTTCTAATCTGACGACTATTGGAACTTTTATTCCCATCTCTTTTGCTGCTTGAACGAGTGCTGTTGCAACTACATCGCATTTCATGATTCCGCCGAATATGTTCACAAATATTGTTTTTACTCTTTTGTCTGAGAGCAAAATTGAGAATGCGGATTTTACCTGCTCCAGAGAGGCACCGCCCCCCACATCAAGGAAGTTTGCGGGTTTTCCTCCTGCAAGCAAAATCTCATCCATCGTAGCCATAGCAAGTCCCGCACCGTTTACAAGACAACCTATGTTGCCGTCAAGTCCCACATAAGATATTCCTATTTTTTTTGCTTTGACATCTCTTGGGTCCTCTTGGCTCGGGTCATATAGCTGGGCGATTTCTTTGTGTCTGAAAAGAGCATTATCATCAAAGTTTATTTTTGCATCAAGAGCGAGAATTTCTCCATCTTCTGTCTCAACAAGAGGGTTTATCTCACATAAAGAACAATCTAACTCAAAGAACATTCTGACAAGGTTCTTGACTATGTTTTCTGCTGGTATTCCGAGAAATTTTGCGATTTTCTTTGCTTTATAATCTGCTATTCCCCAGAAGCTATCTATGTATTCTGTCATGATGAGATTGGGATTTTTTTCCGCAACTTCTTCTATTTCTACTCCGCCTTCTGGATTTGCTATAACGCAGACCTTTTCTTTTGACCTATCTATTACTACTCCAAGGTAATACTCTTTTTTGGCTTTGACACCTTTTTCAACGAGGACTTTTTTGACGATTTTTCCTTCTGGACCTGTCTGGTGTGTGACAAGTTTTTTACCTATCATATTTTTTGCTATTTCATAAACTTCGTCTGGGGAGTGAGCGACTTTTATTCCTCCTGCTTTGCCTCTTCCACCTGCGTGCACCTGGGCTTTGACGACGAACGAATTTCCGCCTATTTTCATCGCTATTTTTTTTGCTTTTGCTGGGTTTGATGCGACTTCCCCTTCTGGGACGGGTATTCCGTAGTTTTTAAGTATTCTTTTCGCTTGGTATTCGTGTATGTTCATAAAACCTAAATTTTGGCTTGGTTTTCTTGTTTTTGTTTAAATCTGAAATTTTTCAGAGCGTTTTCGTTTTCCTGTATCTTGGATTTTGCCAAATTCTATTTATAAATTGAGAATAAATATCAATTAAAAATAGGTTTTGATATTCTCTTTGTAAGTATAGGAGGAGAAAAATTTTTTGAAAAATGAAAATGAGAATAATTATCAATTAAAGTTGCAAAATGGGAGGTGAAAAAAATGAAAAACCATTTCAACTCAAAATCAACGATGAAAAAAGGCAACTCGGATTCACACAGATGTCAGAACAAAAAAAGAGCAAAAATCGCTCTTTTAATAGGAGTAGCATTACTTCTATCCACACCAACTCATCTTTTTGCTTATGAAAGACAAGGAGGAATAAGCGTCGGCGCATACGGCTCAACACGACTTGAAATAGGCAAAGACATAATCTCGGGCAAAGATAAACTCACCTTCACTCTCCGAAGAATCGTCCCCACATTCTCTGCCACAATAAAAGAAAGATTGAGATTCTACACAGAGCTTGAGTTTGAAAGATTCGGATTACTTGAACTCCAAGAGGACTTCTCTCAAAACCCAGAAAAAGGATACTCCATACTTCACAAAACAGAGATAGAAGGTTCTCGCGGTTCTGAAATAAAGCTGGAGCAGATGTGGGGTGAGTTTGAGATAGCAAGACCTCTCCGCTTCAGAGTCGGTGCGGTTCTTCCGCCGGTCGGAAGATTTAACATACTCCACGATGATGATATCTGGGAGCCAGCGAGAAGACCTCTTTCTGTCAGAGACCTCACAGTCCTACCTGAAAAAACTGCTTGGACAGAACTTGGATTGGGTTTTACAGGAAACTTTGACCTCGCTGATTACCTCGCAGGGTACGAGCTATATCTTGTAAATGGGGTTTCATTAGAGCATGACCTTGAAGTGTATCTCATAAGACACAATCTTTCCGATGAGCCAGCTCATAACATGCTAAAAGTTGAAAGCGTTGTGAAACCGAGGTTCGGCAATTTCAGCGAAGACCTGAAAAGAGAAAAAGCAATTGTGGGAAGGTTCTTTTTCTCCCCAGCTCTTGGACATGAAATCGGAATATCTGGATATGCGGGAAGATATACTCCGTCTTTCCTTCCTAACGCTGTTTTGTGGTCATCTGCTCTTGATTTCAAAACTCAAATATCTCAAAACTTTGAAATAGAGGGGGAGTATGCTTTTACTCAGTTTTCTCAGCTCGGAAGAGTTGTGGATTCTCTTGCTCATAAAATTTACCATAAAGAAACCGAGGCACTCTTTTCGGGAAATGTGACGGGAGCACTTTCTACCGAGGGAAATACCGAAGTTGAACTTGAAATGACTCTTTCTAAAAATGTTCTTGCCGATTTCAAACACGGCGGTTGGTTGCTTTTCAGATTTAAGTTCTTCCCTTCTTTCCTCAAAAATTCTCCACTTTACCTTGATGAATCTTCAAAGTTTGTTCTTTTCCTGAGACCTGAGATTGTATCTTTGCAGAATGTTATTGCTGGTGTTGAGATTGAAGATGGAAAAGCTGAGCTGAAAAAAGATAGCAAAACCGTTTTCAGATTAACTCCCGGGATAGCTTATAGACCTACCGAGACGTGGGTTTTTTCAATTTCTTATGAGCTGACCGCTACTCGTAAAGATTTGGGTAATATGGTTCTTTTTGGTTTTGCTTTTGGTTTGTAAGAATCTTTAAAATAAACTGCTATGGTTGGAGTAGCAATATGTCTTTTTGTTCTGGGGAATACGCTCTTTGGGGAAAAACTTTCTGATGTCTCAAGGAGTGTGTTCCCCGCTTCTTCTTCTCTCGTATATGGAGTCGTAAATATCAGAGATTACGGCGGTTTTTTAAACTTCATGTCTCCCGCAAAACCAACTGTTGAGGAAAAATCTTTTGAGTCGGTCCTGGCTTATGATGGCGATAAAATTTTTGGACTATGTTCTGTTTTGAACGAGATAGGTAAAGAGATGCCCATTACCTTTATCGTCTGTATTTCAGAACCCGGAAAGCTCAGAGTTGATTACATAGATGTGTTGGTTTATAGAGAGACAAGAGGAGGTGAGATAAGGTCAAAGATTTTTTTGAATCAATTCAAGGGTAAATCTGAGCAGGACCAGATTTCTGTTGGAAAAGATATAAGAAATATAAGGGGGGCGACTTTATCTGCTTGGGCTACGACTCGTGTTGTGAGAAAAACCTTTGCTTTGTTCAAAACCCTTATTTCAGGTGGGGCAGATTTTAAATTCATCAGGCAATTTTCAAGCCAGAGCGAGCGTGAAAAATTTATCAGAAGATGTTTTTTGGTAGGGGATTCCTACTTATGTGTTGGTTTCAAAGATAAGGGTGAAAGCGATTTATTTCTTGAGGAGCTGAAAAGTTTTTCGGAGAAAATTTCAAGAGATTTTTCTGACTTTTACTTCTTCAACAAAAACACTCCATACATCAGGGAGCTTATATCAAAGTACTCCCGTTTATCATCAGAGCTTGGCTTTTTCAACATATGGTGGCGTGGAGATGGTAAGGCGGACCTAGGTGGAGTGTGGAAGGGCTATGTTGTTGACCTTATCAGAGATTTCTTTCAGAAGAACAACATAAAAGATTATGAGATATCCTTCGGTTGGTCAACTTTTTACTTCTCACAAGAAAATCCGGTTGATGTCTTTGGCAAAGTCATAAATATCTCGGGAGCTATATCTGTATCTGATACTTGGTCTGGATACAGTGTTATCTTCAATCCCGTAGAGGGAAACTTTGTCAGGGAGAGGAGAAGAGTTGCTGTTATTCATCAGAGTGCGGAGTTCTCAGATTTTGCTTCAACTTTATGTGCGGTGTGGGGTGAGGATTGCGTAAAATATGTCTCACAACATGGTGGGAAGGTTATTTTCATCTATTGAAAATATTGCTTTGGGGGGTGAGAAAATGAGAGTTGGTCAAAAACTTGTGCTTTTTGCTCTTTTATTTTTCCCCTTCATTTTAGCGTGTTTTTGGGTTTTCGGGGTGAAGACCAAAGTTCAGGAAAAAAGAATTGTAATTTTCTTGAAAGAGGAAGAAAAGGAGCTCGTTCTGAGGGAGATGAGGGAACTCCTGCGTTCAGTTAATATGATACTTTACGGAATTTCAACGGGAGATTACGATTTGGCTCACCGCTATGCTAAATCATCTGGAATGGATATGGTAGAAAAATTTTCAGCGGTAGAAAAAACACTTCTTCTCAAACTTCCAGATGAGTTCAAAAAATTGGGATTTGCTACTCATAAGGGTTTTGATGAAGTTGCGGAATTAATAAAGTCCAGAGAAAACCAAAAAATATTGAGCGCTCTTGCGGAGCTGACATCAAAATGTGTTGCCTGCCACGATATTTATAGCATTCAAGCTGAAAAATAGAAAAACCAAAACACCGGAATAAAAAATTCAGGAGAGGTTTTTAACTATGTTTCCGAGAATAAAAGATTTTCCCGCAGAGTTGAAGTTGCCAGTATTTTTTTTCTCCCTATACTGCTTATTTGGACCTTTTGTGAATCTTGCTTATCATATCAGCAAGAAAGGTGTTGGTATTGATAATGCTTTGAGGTATTACTTTGGGAGCGAGGCGGAGATGATTCCCCCTCAATCTCTTGTATCTTTCCTTGAAGTTATGCATTTTCACACCTGGGCTCAGGCATCTGTGATTTTCATTCTTTCTTCTCTTCTTGGTCTTTCTTCTGCTGGAAGAAAAATCAAAATGTTTTTAATTCTTTCTCTTTTCGTTTCGTCTATGGGTCATATATTTTTGCCGTCTCTTATGAGATTCATAAGTGCGAAGCTGATTTATCTTCTATTTTTAGATACCGTCTTTTTTTCTGCTTCTATAATTTTTTCTTCTCTCATTTTGCTCAAAGATGTTTTTTCAAAGAAGGAGTGAGCGAATTTTCCTTCTTTCCCTATTTTTTCTGTTTTAAAAGATAACCATGTTGTTTTTCCTTAAATTCTATTCAATTTAGTTGTGATTTTATTTTCTGGTTATGTTTGAGTTTTGTGGAAATGAGCAGTTTTTACTCTATGGAATACGGAGGGAGTGGTGATTTTCCGCTCCGTGACCTTATTGCTGATGTAGAGCGTAAAAGAGGTATCACTCTTGACGATTTTCAGAAGGAAGCCATTTATTACCTTTTTCAAGGTTTTGATGTTCTGGTTTCTGCTCCAACCGGCTCTGGAAAAACGCTTATAGCCGAGGTGAAAATAGAAGATGTCCTGATTCGGGGAGGAAGAGTATGGTATGCTTCTCCTCTCAAATCCCTTTCAAACGATAAATACAGGGACTTCAAAAAGCTTTTTGGTCAAGATAGAGTCGGAATTCTCACAGGGGATAGGAAAGAAAATCCACAAGCAGATTTGCTTGTTGGAACGACGGAGATTTTCAGAAACATAATAATAGAAAGCGGTATAGGTAGTGAGGTTGATGTTGATTTCGTTGTCTTTGATGAAGCGCACTGGATAAAAGATAGAGAAAGAGGTGTAGTTTGGGAAGAAGCTATAATCTTCGCTCCAAAAAAAACTCAGCTCCTTCTTCTTTCCGCAACTTTTCCTAATGTTGAAGAAATAGCTCTGTGGATTTCAAAGATCAGAGAAAGAGAGGTTAAGGTTGTTTATAAGACCGAAAGACCTGTCCCTCTGGAATGGTATTCAATCGGAAAAGACATAAAACCACTTTTCACGTATGACGGTAAAGTCGGCAGTTCAAACTCCGTCAAAGTTGATTTATCTTCGGCAACATTGATTGAGAACACGACCGAGTTTTCTCTTATGAGGACTATTGCGATGCTGAAGAAAAGAGGAGTTCTGCCAGCTATATTTTTCTTATCTTCTCGTAGGGAGGTAGAGGAAAAATCAATTGAGATAGCCGAGCTTATAAAAGAGGGCAAAATCAAATTAGGAGATGAGAGCGAGGTTGAGAGAAGAAGGGCTTTCTGCGAACCATATTTTGACGCATTCCCTTATCTCATAGATAATATCTTCGTTGACAATTTTATTCTCACAGGTGTAGCTCCGCATCACGCAGGTCTTATACCTGCTATGAAGATTCTCTTTGAAGATGCTCTGAAAGTGGGATTAGCTTACGCTATCTTTGCCACAAAAACTCTCGCATCTGGTATAGATGTCCCTGCAAAGTCAGTCGTTATTGTAGATAAGTATACCTTTGACGGAGAAAAAGAAAGGTTGCTTTCTCCTTCTGAACTTATCCAGATGGCCGGAAGAGCGGGAAGAAGAGGAAAAGATGATATAGGATATGTTTTTATAAGCTCTCCACTGAGGAAGCACGAGATAGGAAAACTTTTCGGAGAGATTGAGCCAATATCTTCAAGTTTTTATATAACTCCACATCTTACTCTGAACCTTCTCAAATCAATGGATGTTTCTCAATGCATTCAGCTTATAAGAAAGAGTTTGAAATTTTTTGAAATATCAAGCAAGGTTGAAAGCTGGAGGAGAAAACTTGATGAACTAAAAGAAAAGAGAGAAATTTTGCTCGCCTCGTTTTACAGAATAAAGCCCGAATATAAAAAGTGTTCTCTGAAAACAAATATATCATTTGTTAATACTAAAAATAACCTCAAAGAAGATGAGAAAAAAATAAAGGAGATTAAGCTGAAAATATCTCTGCTCCAGAGGATAATTGAGGGTATTCAAAAATCAGCGTCCCAGAAAAGTCAGTTTTTGTTTCAGAATGATAGTTTGGAGAGAATTTTTTCCGAACGCTCTGGGAAAGAGGTTTTTCTTTTCTGTGTAGATAATAGAGGAAAACTTGGGTTTCTTGTTGTTGAGGAGAACAACACATATCGTTTTGAGTCATACAGAGAATCAAAAGCGGTATCTCCGAAGAAAGTTTCTTTTTGTTTTGAGGTTGATTTATCTTATGAGAAATTACCAGAAGAAATTCAATACGATATTTCTGATTTTGTAAAAGATAATTTACTTATTCATTTTCACGGCAGGAGTTTCAAGAAGATATACGAGGTGGAAGAGCATGCAACAGGTATTGTGAGAAAGCTTTCAAAGATAAAATCAAAGTATATAGAGAAGAACATTAAGAGAGCAGGGGAGATTGAGAGGTTCCCTTGTTTTGACTGTCCTGTTTTTTCCGAGTGCTCTGCTATATCTTCTGAATTTTTGCAAAGAGAGAAAGAGATTGAGATTTTGGAGAGGAAGAATCCAGACGAGGTTGAAAGGGAGTTCAGGAACATGCTGGAATTTTTAAGGTATCTTGGGTATTTAGATGAAGATTATATGCTTACAGAGAAAGGTTGGAACGCTGCGGAGATAAAAAATCCAAGGTCTATATACATTTACGAAGCGATAGATAAGGGGGTTTTAGGTTATGATCCTGTTGAGCTTGCGGCGAATACTGCTCTTATTCTTTCTGAGCCGAAGCCACCATTTGTGAAGCCACCTGAAAAGATAGAGCGTGATATAATGGAAAGGATATATAAGCTTGAGCTGAAGTTCAACCTTCCGCCGAAGGTAAAGCCGGCCGAAATAATTGTTCGCTCAAAAGGAGGAAAACAGAAAAAATACGCTTTCTGTGATGGGAAAATTTATAAGGCGGTCAATCTCTGGGCAAAAGGATATGATATAGATTTCATTGAGGGAGAGGTAGGAGTAGAGGTGGGAGATTTTTCGCGCATGATAACTCAGGTTGTGGAGGTCTTGCGTCAGCTTGAAAAAATATACGGGTATAAAGAACCTTCGCGTGTTGCTGTTCAGAAAATTTATAGGTCTCCTGTAAGTGATTTTGTTGATTGAGTTAAAAACAAAAATGAAATTTCTGTCTGATTTTCACAAAACAGAAAAAAACAGATTAAATTTGTAAGTGGGAAATTTGAGATTATGGGAGGAAAACTGAAGTGAATAAGGAAGGGTTGGGGGCGTTTTTATTTTGGCGGTCGGTTTTCTCTCCGCTTCTCATCTCTTTACTTGCGATAACCATTTCACTTGGTTCAGGTTGTGAGAGAAAAAAGCAGGAAACAGGTGTTTTACCACCATCATCTGAAAATAAAGAGTATCAAGGAGAGGGGGTTGCTGTTCGTTATGAGCTACCGCATCAGACGGCATTGAAAAACATTTCAGAAGGTGGGAACACATCAGATCTTATCACAGCGAGGATACTCACAGGAAGATACAGGGCTGAACTTATTACGGGAAGAATAATAACGGGGAGGTCTCCGATTTTTGTGAGAGTATCCACGGAGCAGAATCAGGATTCAGCAGAGTACTGGGGAGAATTGAAGTTTGAAGAGAAAGAAGGGAAAATTTTTGCATATTTTAAGTTGCCGTTTTCAGAGGGTGAGTGGTAGTTGGAGATAACCTTCTATGCAAAAGGCATAACTATAATAGAAGCAAAAGGGAAATTTCCGGGTTCCACAACAGATAAGCTTGATATAACTCAATCTATGGAAGAGGAGTTAGTTGATACAGATGGAGACATGATACCAAATTTAGCGGAGATACTGAGCGGTTCGGACCCTGTGAAGAAAGATGAGTGCGAGAAGAAAGTATTTTATGAAGACGGAGACGGAGATGGATATGGGGAAGCGATAACGCTTGTGGCTTGCTCAAAACCGAAAGGATATGCAGATAAAGGCGGAGATTGTAATGAAGGGAATGCATCAATTTATCCAGGTGCTCCTTTGAACTGCAACAACTCACAAGATAATGACTGTGATGGGCAAATAGATGAAGTGAAAACAACATTTTACAGGGATGCAGATGGGGATGGATATGGTTCTCCTTCTTCAACAACTCAAGCTTGTTCTCAACCTTCTGGCTATGTATCAAATTCTGGTGATTGCAACGATTCTAACCGATGGATTAATCCCGGTGTCAAAGAAATATGTGATGATAGTATAGATAATAATTGTAATAGTCAAACAGATGAGTTCCCGTGTATAGTGCAACAAAAGGTTTCTGGAGGGGATTGGCATACTTGTGCGATAAAATCAGATGGTTCTCTTTGGTGCTGGGGATGGAATTTTTATGGACAGCTTGGGTTGAGAGATACCATAGATAGGAATTACCCAGTGTGGGTGAGTGATATAACAGATGTAGTTCAGGTGATTGCGGGGTCGGAACATACCTGTGCTGTAAAATCAGATAAATCACTCTGGTGCTGGGGATGGAATTTTTATGGACAGCTTGGGTTGAGAGATACCGCGAATAGGAATTACCCAGTGTGGGTGAGTGATATAACAGATGTAGTTCAGGTGGTTGCAGGGGCGGAACATACCTGTGCTGTAAAATCAGATGGTTCTTTGTGGTGTTGGGGAAAAAATGCTAATGGACAGCTTGGAGTAGGAGATACTACAAATAGGACTTCCCCAGTGCAGGTGAGTGGTATAGCGAATGTAGTTCGTGTTGGTGCAGGAAATTATCATACTTGTGCAATAAAATCAGATGGTTCTCTTTGGTGCTGGGGATGGAATAATTTTGGAGCTCTTGGATTAGGAGATACCACAGATAGATATTACCCAGCATGGGTGAGCGGTATAACGAATGTATTTCGTGTGGGTGGGGGAGATTCTTACACCTGTGCGATAAAATCAGATAATTCTCTCTGGTGTTGGGGATATAATTTTTATGGTCAGCTCGGTTTGGGAGATACCATAGATAGGTATTCACCTACACAGGTAAGTAGTTCATGGGGAGCTCCGAAAATATCTGTTTCTGTTCCTGATAAGTTTGAGAAGAGCGAAGAATTTTACGGCGGAGAAAATAGATGGTATGGATGTAATGCTGTATCGGTTCTTTCAGAATCAGCAATTTTTGCCCTGCCGTATATTTACTACTTACTGCGAAGAAGAATAAGAAGAAAAAATACAAGAAAACCTTTCGCCTTGAAATAAGCATTTCTAAAAATATTCTCTGATAAATCTATCGGACCTAACTTTATCAGGTTATGTTGAAGATAGAAAACCTTGAAGTATCTGTTGATGGGAAAAAGATTCTGAAAGGAATAAATTTTTCTGCAAGAAGGGGTGAGATACACGCTATAATGGGACCGAACGGTTCTGGCAAATCTTCGCTCGCATTCACTATAATGGGAAACCCAAAATACAAAATTGAAAATGGCTCAATACTCTTTGATGGTAAAGATATAACTCATCTCAAGCCAGATGAAAGAGCAAAAGCGGGAATTTTTCTCGCCTTTCAGTACCCTCATGAAATTCCCGGAGTCCCTCTCGGAAAGTTCCTGTGGACAATAGCCGGTGGTGGAAGAAATTTCGCAGATTTCTCAAAGGAGTTCAAAGAGAAGATGTCACTTCTCAAAATACCAGACGAGTTCTCAAAAAGAGAGATAAATAAAGGTTTTTCAGGTGGAGAGAAAAAAAGAACAGAAATCCTGCAAATGCTCATGCTCAAACCAACCCTTGCCATACTTGATGAAATTGACTCAGGTCTTGATGTTGATTCTCTCAAAATTGTCTCCCAAGCCGTTCTTGAATTTACCCAGAGCAAAGATAAAATCGTCCTCATCATAACTCACTACCCAAGAATACTCAATTACATAAAACCAGACAGAGTCCATGTCATTTTTGATGGAAAAATAGTCCTGAGCGGAGATTACTCTCTCGCAACAGAAATTGAAGAAAAAGGATATGAGAAAATTCTCAAAGAGATCGGGTTCCACATACAGAAAAAAGACATCACTGCAAAAGATGTTTTGTGAGATGAGCTCAGCAACTATCAAAATACACCGCCAAATTTTTACCAAAAAAGAAAAACTCTGCTAAAACACTATAATTTTCCTATGGAGGACTTTCCCTTATATTTGACTTTTGACGATGTCCTTTTGTTGCCGGCTTACTCTGAAATCCTCCCTTCTGAGGTAGATATAAGCTCAAAACTCACAAGAGATATAAAATTAAACCTCCCGCTTTTGTCTTCTGCTATGGATACAGTCACCGAAGCAGATATGGCAATAGAACTTGCAAAAGAAGGAGGCATAGGTATAATTCACAGGAATCTCTCAATTGACGAGCAGGTGAAGGAAGTTGAGAAGGTCAAAAAGTATAGTTCGTGGATAATAAAATCCCCCATATTTGTTGATGAGGAAACAACTGTTGGCGAAGCAATAGAGATAATGCGTAAGAACAACATCTCCGGTCTCCCCGTTGTGAAGAACTCATACCTTGTGGGAATAGTCACAAGCCGAGACCTGAGGTTTGAGACCGACAAGATGAAAAAAATAAAAGATGTTATGACTCCAAGAGAAAAGCTCGTTGTTGTCAAAGAAGGAATAGATCAGGAGACCGCAAAAGAGATAATGCACAGACACAAGATAGAAAAACTTCCCGTCGTAGATGATGATTTCAAACTGAAGGGATTGATAACTCTGAAAGACATAAGTAAAGCGGAGGAGAATCCCCAAGCTCTGCGTGATAGGTCCGGGCGCCTTATGGTCGGAGCTGCTGTTGGAGTTGGACCAAAAGAAATAGAGAGAGCAGATGCTCTCGTAAATGCAGGTGTAGATGTCATCGTCATAGATTCAGCTCACGGACACTCAAAAGCTGTCCTTGAAACCCTCAAAGAGATAAAAAAGAAATTAGATGTTCAGGTGATAGCTGGTAATGTAGGAACTTATGAGGGGGCTTTGTTTCTTGCAAATGCTGGGGCAGATGCGGTCAAAGTCGGAGTCGGTCCAGGCTCAATATGCACTACAAGAGTCGTCACAGGTGTCGGAGTACCTCAGATTTCAGCAATAATTGAGTGCAGGAGAGCGCTGAAAGATTTTGGAATCCCTCTTATAGCAGATGGAGGAATAAGGTATACGGGAGATATTGTTAAAGCCCTTGTTGCGGGAGCCGATTCTGTTATGCTCGGCAATATGCTTGCCGGAGCAGAAGAAGCACCCGGTGAAAAAGTCATAAGAGATGGCAGACCTTACAAAGTGTACAGAGGAATGGGTTCCGAAGATGCTATAAGAGATGGAATGAAAAAAGGTGTCAGATCAAGATACCTTACAGGAGATGATATTCTGCCTGAGGGGGTTGTCGGGCTCGTCCCCTATAAAGGTCCAGTCCGCTTCATTCTCTCAAACATCGCAAAAGCTATCAGAGCTGCTTTCGGCTACATAGGAGCTAAAAACATTGAAGAAGCAAGAAAAAAAGCAAAGATGATAAGAATAACAGAAGCAGGATACAAAGAATCACATGTCCACGATGTTCAGGTCATAAAAGAAACATTCTTCCCTGTTGGAGAAAAATAAACCCCACTCTCAAATCAGTATGCACCTCTATACCTTCTTGATTCAAGTGTGGCAACAGTCAGAAAAAGCATAACAATAATAAATGAAATATAATACACTAAATCCCGCGTATCTATTATCCCTCTTGTGAAGTTCTGAAAGTGGTCCATAAAAGAAAGGTAAGCTAAAACCTCTTTTATCTGCCCTTCAAGTGTCCCTCTTACCCATCCAAGAACCCAGAAGAAAAGCAAAATCCCGAAAGAAACTATTACCGATATAACCTGATTTTCTGTTATTGATGACGCAAATATTCCTGCTGAAATGAAAGCTATTACCATAAGAAATAGTCCAAAATATGAAGATATTATAACACCTTTGTCCGGCTCTCCATACTTTATCAGCGGTATCATAAAAAGAAATGAAATCAGAAGAAGAAGGAGAATAAAAAATGCTGTCCCTAAAAATTTCCCCAAAACTATCTCGGTTGTTCTTATGGGAGAAGTGTATATCAGCTCAAATGTTCCAAGTTTCTTTTCTTCTGCAAATGTTCTCATCGTTATCATCGGAACAAGAAAGAGCATTATCACGCTCATATTGCTAAGCAGAGGTCTTATGACAAGTTCCTGCATATTTATTCTCTCTGCGAGCCATGGTAATCTGAGGACCTGAACGCTCAAAATAACATACAGAGCTACCACATTTATGAAAAACCATGCGAGAATGATGCAGAAAACCCCTATGATGATATACGCTATCGGTGAAAGAAAAAGAGACCTTATCTCCCTTCCCGCTATCGTGAACATATTTTTTATTTTTACTGATGGTTTTTCAATTTGTCAATTTACTTAATTTCTTTTTCATTCTGAAAAATTCCACACAGCAGATTGACATAACTATTTTTGCAAAAGCGAAAACTGAAAACCTCCTCATTATAATATATAAAAATTGAATTTTTACTTTTTTGATAGGTTTAACTTTTTTGAGGTTTTTTGCTTCATGACCGAATTTCTTTTGCTTATCAGATTTAAAGAAGGAGGAAAAGAGCTATGGCGAGAAAAAGACCAATAGGAATTGACCTTGGAACCACTAACTCGGTTATCGCAACTATGGAAGGAAGCGATGTTAAGGTTATACCATCAGCAGAGGGTCCCACTACTGTTCCATCTTGTGTTGCATGGACTCGTGAGGGAGAAGTTATCGTCGGGATTCCGGCAAAAAGGCAGGCGATAGTAAATGTAGAAAACACAGTATACTCCATCAAAAGGTTCATGGGAAGAAGCTATGATGAAGCAGCGGAGGAAGCAAAGAGAGTGCCGTACAAAGTTGTGAGAGGACCTCACAACGATGCCAGAGTTTATATACCGGCGGTCGGAAAGGAATTTTCTCCACCGGAAATATCTGCTTTCATCCTCAAAAAACTCGTGAAAGACGCCGAGGCGTTTTTAGGAGAGAAAATTCAAGATGTCGTCATAACTGTTCCCGCTTACTTCAACGATGCTCAAAGGCAAGCAACAAAAGCAGCAGGAGAAATCGCAGGACTTAATGTCCTCAGAATAATAAACGAACCAACAGCAGCTGCATTAGCATACGGATTTGAGAAAAAAAAGAAAGTCAGAGTCGCTGTGTATGACCTCGGAGGCGGTACTTTTGATATAACAGTACTTGAAATGGGAGAAGATGTCCTTGAAGTTAAATCAACAGGTGGAGATACACATCTTGGAGGAGATGATTTTGACCAGGAGATAATAAACTGGCTCATAGAGGAGTTCAAAAGAGAGACAGGAATAGATCTATCAAAAGATAGGATGGCTTTGCAGAGATTAAAAGAAGCTGCTGAGAATGCTAAAAAAGAGCTTTCGTCAAAGCTTGAGACGGAGATAAATCTTCCTTTCATCGCAGCAGACGCGACGGGACCGAAACACCTTGTTAGAAAACTCACACGCTCGCAGTTTGAAAGGATGATAGAAAAATACATAACAAGAACCTTAGAAATAATAGACAGAGTCATAAGAGATGGGGGATTTAAACCGAAGGATATTGATGAGGTTATCTTGGTCGGTGGCTCAACGCGTATCCCGAAAATTCAAGAAGAACTCAAAAACTTCTTCGGAAAGGACCCTGTGAGAGGAATTAATCCTGATGAAGTCGTTGCTGTGGGAGCTGCAATTCAGGCGGGAATAATCCTCGGAACCGCAAAAGATATACTCTTGCTTGATGTTATTCCTATATCTTTGGGAGTTGAAACCTACGGTGGCGTCTTCACAAAAATAATAGAAAAAAACACCACAATACCCATAAAAAAATCAGAGATTTTCACCACTGCGGAAGATAATCAGACGGTTGTTGAGATACACGTTCTGCAAGGCGAGAGACCGCTTGCAAAAGATAATAGGAGCTTGGGAAGATTCTACCTTGAAGGCATACCTCCCGCTCCTCGTGGAGTCCCCAAAATTGAAGTCACATTTGATGTAGATGTTAATGGAATTCTCACGGTCTATGCCAAAGAGCTCTCAACAGGAAAGCAAGCTTCAATAAGAATAGAGGGCTCAACAAACCTCACAAAAGAAGAAATCCAAAGAATGACAGAAGAAGCAAAAAGATATGAAGAAGAAGACAGAAAGAAACTTGAGCTCATTCAGGAAAAGAATAAGTTAGACAACCTTGTGTATCAGCTTGAAAAAGCGTTGAAGGAGTTCAAAGATAGGGTTCCAGCAGATATTGTTTCAGAAGCCGAAAGAGTTGCTCAAAGAGGAAGAGAGGTTTTCAGAAATTCAAACGACATAAACGAAGTGAGAGGAATGATGAGAGAAGTGGAAAGCGTGATGGCTAAGGTCTCATCTGCTATATACTCGCAAAATGTATCATCTTCAACTCAGGGACAAGGTGGAGGAAGCGGTGGTTCCGAAGGACCTGATGGTGGCTCTGTTGTGGATACGGAGTGGAAAAAGTAACGGCTTGAAGATTTTCTACTCCATCAATATTAAACTAAAAAAATAAATACCCCTACGCTCGTTGCTAATTTTTTTCTTATGAAAATTCATCAGAAGGTCAATAAGGTTAAGTTGAAGGGGAAAAGGACTCGTGAGAAGATTTTGAAAGCTGCAACTCATCTTTTCGCTAAGTACGGCTTTGCAGGAACAAGTATGGATGATATTGCCGATATGGTGGGAATAAAAAAAGCATCTTTATACCATCACTTCCCGAGCAAACACGATATATATAACGAACTCATAAATCAAACCCTTAAAAAAATAATAGAGATTTTCAGGTTGTCTTTTTCTTCGGGGGATATAATAAAAGACGCAAGAAACTTTGTAAAGCAGATAATGTTCTTCATAAGAGAAAACGAAGAATATGTGAAAATTCTTATGAGAGAACTACTTGATGAAAATGTCCCCATAAGAAAACTTGCCCAAGAGCATGTTCCGCAGATTCTCTCATTTGGTTCCCAAATACTTGAAGAAGGAAAAAAACAGGGTGTTTTCAAAAGAGATGTTGACCCGATTCAGCTATCTATTACTCTCACAGGCGCTATAATAATATACTTCATCTTCAGACCACTTATAGAACCATTTATAAAAAAACCGATGAGCAGTAAAGCTATTTACGAACGCATATCTCACATAATTTCTGTTATCTTATACGGAATACTTGAACACAATAAGGCAGAATCTGACAAAAGTAAATCCCATACCAATAAAAAATCAAAAGACAAAAAAGCGGGGTAGATTTATTTTATTTTCTGTGGAATTCCCGCGAGCATAAAATACACTTCGTCTGAAATAAGAGAGATTCTTCTGTTTATCTGTGAAAGAATGCTTTCCCATTTTCTCAACGACTTTTCCTCTGGTATTATTCCAAGTCCGCACTCATTTGAAACAACAATTATATCTCCTTCAAACTTTGAAAGTTCATCTAAAAAATTTTCTATCTCGCTTTTTATTTTTCTCTCAGAGTTTTTATGAACAAAAAGATTTGTCAGCCAGAGTGTGATTGAATCTACTATGACAACAGAGTTTTTTCCTTCTTTCCTTATATCTCTTATCACTTTTGATATTTTAGTAGGTTCTTCTATTGTCTGCCATCTCAACCCTTTTCTCTCATTCTTGTGCTTTTTTATTTTTTCTTTTAGTTCTTCATCTATTGGCTCGCATGTTGCTATGAAATATTTTTTCAAATTGTCTTTATTTTTTTTTGATATTTTTTCTCCTATTTCAAGTGCAAATGAGCTTTTTCCGCTTCCGTTCCCGCCTATTATAAACACCTTCATTTTTTCGGCAAAAAATTTTGTCAAAAACTTCAAAAAATTTTTATTTGTGATTATCTTTATCAAAAATAAAAGGGAGGTTTGAAAAATGAACATAAAGAGAAACACTTTGAGCTACTTGGTTCTTCTGTCTTTGGCAGTTTTTGTTTTCTCTTTCTCCCGTCTTTCTTATGTGATAGCTCAGCAGGAAGGGGTCACCCAGGCACCCGGAACCACCACTCAGGTTCAAGAGGAAGCTACTTCTCCTGCTACTCCTGCTGTGGGAAAAGAAGAAGCTCCTCCTTCGGGTCAAGAAGGTGAGAAAAAAGAAGAGAAAGGAGTTATAGGTAAGCTGATTGAAGCTTATAAGGTGGGCGACTGGCCAATGCATCTTATTTTGCTCATGTTCCTTGTCATAATAGCTCTTTCTGTTGAAAGAGGTATAGCTATCTGGTTTGTTTACGGAAAAGACCCCGCTAAAACTTTTGAGGAGGTGAAGTCAGCTTTTGAAGAAGGAGGTCTGAAAAGAGCTATTGAGGTTGCTGAACAAAATTCAAAATTACCAATAGGAGCGGTCCTCTATTCCGCTCTCCGTGTCCTTGAAAAAAGCAATTTGTCTGAACTTGACGAAAAAGAAATAAAAGAGCTCGTCACCTCTGCTGTTGAGGAAGAATACCTCAGGTTTATTCCCAAGATACAGAACAGAGTTCCACTTATACATATATTTGCTAATACTGCTGTTCTTTTGGGACTGCTCGGAGCGGTTATTGGTCTTATTGAAGCTTTTTCTGGTGTCGGAGGTCTTGACCCAGCTCAAAGACAAATATACCTTTCAAAATCAATAGCAATAGTCATGCACTCCACTGCTTTTGGACTTATAGTTGCTATTTCGGGAGTTGTCTTCTTCGCTGTAATATCCTCACGAGCAAATAAACTTGTCTCTGCTCTTGAAGAGTATTCTGTGAGAGCTGCGAACTGGGTTTCGCTTATGGCTATTGACTCCGCAAGAAAATCAAATAAAGAGAAATCAAAATAGATAAGTTCTTTATTCAGATGGACTTGAAAATTTGAACCTTATTTACCGCTGAAAAAATCTTTAAGATGGAGGAATTTCTTTTTTCTGCAAAGTATGAGATTACTGATAAAAATAATCTTTTATCTGTCTCTTCTCTTCACTCTTTTCCCGTATATCATTTTCGCTTATGAAAACATCGGTTATGGAAAGAAACTCAACCCAAAAGAACTCCTCATCTCCTTCACAAAAGAGTTCTTATCTTACATTTATTTGTTTTCAACATGGATTTTCGGTTTTTTCAAGATTGAAAATTATATACCGAGAAGAACAGGAATAAAAACACCGGTGTTTATAATACCGGGATATTTCCTCAACAGGTCATCTGTCTTTTTTCTGTTCTATTTTTTGAGAAACAGAGGATTTGAAAACATATTCATAATAGTACCTACTCCCTTTACTGATTCGGTTGAGAACCTTTCTTATAAATCCGCAAAAATGATAGATGAAAAGCTTGAAAATATTCTCGCCGACTCAAAAGAGATATTCATTATAGGGCATTCTCTCGGGGGTATAATCGCAAAATACATAACAGAAAACCAAGATAAATTTGATTTTGAGGTGAAAAAATGTGTTACAATCTGCTCTCCGCACTCCGGAACTCGCCTCGCTCACTTTGGCATTGGAAAAAGCGCAAAAGATATAACCCCTCAATCAAACATAATTCATAGTTTAAAGTATGTCAAAGAACCTTCAAAATACCTCTGCATATCAGCAAAGTATGACCAGCTCACCATTCCCTATGAAAGCTCTTTCATTGATGGAGCGGAGAAAAAAGAGTACCTCGCTTTTGGGCATTTTTCACTCCTTTTCTCTTCTGATTTAGCAGATACTATACACGAATTCTTTCAAAGAACTGAAAAAGTTTCTTATCAAGAAACTTACGAAGAAAAAAAACTCGTTCAGGAAGGAGCTTGAGCTTTTATTTTATAGCTACCCCGAATGTCGCTTTTCCTCCAAGACATTTTACAATCTTGAAATCAGAAAATCCCCTTGAAATAACATATTCTCTCATTTCAGATTCTTTCCATCTTTTCCCTGAAAAGCTCACAAGCAGGTCAAGCAAAGATTCCTCTATTGGTCCGCTCGTTCCTTCGTCGCTTACTATTGCTTCCCATATAACCCCGTATCCACCCTTTCGCAAAACCTTATATGTTTTTTTCAAGAACTCATCTCCAAACTCACCGAGTTCTTTTAATGTGAGCTTTTTTGTGAGAAAAACAAGATCATACCCTCCTTCTTCTTCACCCCATCTATCCTCCGATGGTATTCCTTTGTGCGGTTTCATCGTCTTTATATTTATCAATCCATATTTTTTTACAAGTTCGGGGACTCTTTCAATAAGATGAGGATAGCATCCTATATGGACTTCAACTTCGGGAAATTTTTTCTGGATGTTCTTTGCAAAAGATATTCCCATTGAACCTATCATGATTTTTCTTATGTTTTTGAATTCAAACTTTCTCATCAGTTCCCGTGTTGCAATATAAAGAAAAGAGTTTACATTGTATAGCAAAGTAGCATAATCTCCTTCAAGATTGTAGATGTTGAGTATTTCCGAAGGTTTTCCGTTTTTCAGTATTATTGGAAGTTCAGCGAATGCCTTGAACTGACTCCACATAAATTTTAAGTAATCTCCCGATTTTTCAAGGGTTCTTTTGAATTTAGGTTCAAGCTGGTATTTTGAACCTTCTTTTTTTGCAAATCCGAAGTAGCAGAGCGCGTCAAGCAGGGTTTCGGTTCTCATTTTTTCTGTCCCAATTTCAGACGAAATTTCATCTGCGGTTTTTTTCTCGCCCGATATTCTCTCTACTATTCCAAGTTCTATGGCTGTCCCGAGACAT
Source organism: bacterium HR19 (assembly GCA_002898315.1). Lineage (GTDB taxonomy): Bacteria > Calescibacteriota > Calescibacteriia > Calescibacteriales > Calescibacteriaceae > Calescibacterium. The sequence goes on from BEHV01000002.1 coordinate 50,980, forward strand.
ACAAGCTCTAAAATGCTCTTTTGCGTGTTGAGAATTTTTCTTGTTTCAAAATAACTCATTAAATTCTCTTGTATCTTTTTTGGACTTTTGCTTTTTGATATTATGTATGCAAGAGGTATTATCTCGCTGAGGATTTTTCCTGCTGTTGTGTTCTCCTCTATTTTTCTTTCCGAAAAATCATATATTCCCTTCAAAATATTTTCTCCTATTTTCTGGACTTCTATTTTTCTCATATAGAGAAATTTAATGCAAAAATAAAAATTTAAGAGAACGAGATTTTACTTTTGATTTTTTATGGTTGTTCTCGTACAGCATGGGAAGGCGAAATCGGAAGAAGAAGACCCAGAAAGAGGACTGAAAGATGAGGGATTTTATGAGACAGAGAAAGTTGCGAGGTTCTTGCAAAATATTTTAAAACCAAGCAAGATATTCTGCTCTATGAAAAAGAGAGCGGTCCAGACAGCAGAGGTTATTGCAAAAATTCTCGGCGGTGAAATTGAAAAGTTAGATTACATAAACCCTCTTGATGACCCCAAAAAAGTTCTGCCACTTTGCGATGAGAGTCAAGAGAAAGTTTTTGTTATTGTTGGACATCTGCCACATCTTGCAAACCTTTTGAAAGAACTCACAGGTTCAGATTGCGTTAGTTTAAAATACTCTTCCTTCTGCGCTCTTGATAAAATAGAAGGGAAGTGGAAGATTCTCTGGTTTATAACCCCTGATATAATAAACTCCTCAGATTTTCACTCAAAATTTAAGAAAAATTTTTAAGTTTTACCTTGTGGTTATGGTTAAGGAGAAAGTAGAGGAGGGAATAGAATACATATACTCTGGCGGTGAGCTTATATCTATAATACTGCGTTCAAATTTTCACAAAGATGAGATCACTTTTTTCACCCCTGATACTCTTTCTCAACAGCTCGGATACCTACCGCATAAAAAGGGAGATATTATTCAGGCACACAGACATATCTATAACAAAAGAGAAGTTCATTACACGCAAGAGGTTCTCTTTGTGAAAAAGGGCAAGGTGAAAGTTAATCTTTACGATAGCAGGAAAAAATATATAGGTTCAGAAATAATTCAGACGGGGGACTTCATTTTGCTCTGCGGAGGAGCTCACGGCTTTGAATTCCTTGAAGATTCAATTCTCATAGAGATAAAGCAGGGACCATACACAGGAGAGCAAGACAAAGAGAGATTTCAAGGAGTTGAGAATGCAGGCGAAGAAAAAGAAAGATAGAGTTAAAATTTATGGTTTTCTTTCACATACTATCAAAGCGGTATGGATTTTTCTCTTCGTGCTTCCCGATGTATAATATCATCAGGTTTCTTGCTGAGCGGGGAGAGAAAAATTATCTTCTTTCAGGAATTGAAGTTGATGATAAAGAGAGAAAATGGCTATACCAGATAAAAAGAGTGGAAATTAGCTTTTTCAGAAAGTTTCTTTTTCTGAACCGCTTTTTTCTTTCTTCTTCTTTGAAGGCAGATTTTATTTTCGTCTATGACCCAGCAGATGCTATGGCTCTTTCTCTCTTTTCAAGAATCATAAAGAAAAAGATGAGAGCAAAACTCATTTACTATAACCTTGAACTCTTTGTTCTTGATTATAATAGCCATTTCAAAAGGTTGATTGGCAAAGTCTTAGAGCAGATTCTTATTTCAAACTCCGATTTTTTTGTCGCTTTGAGTCCAAAAAGGTTAGAGCTCGCAAAAAGTATTTTCAAAATTTCCTGCCCAACATTTGTTATACCAAATAGCTACGACTTTGAAGCAGAAAACTTGAATTATTCCCCTTCTTATGCTCCGCGCGTTCTCCTTGCGGGTGGATTGGAAGAAAGTGTTCTTGCGGGAATTGAAAACGGACTTGATGGAAACTTCATTTTTGTGTTTCACGGAATTTCAAAATATGGCATAGAAAATCTGAAGAAGAAGTTAGCTCACTTGAAAAATGTTGAGTTCTACGAAAGGTTTTTGGGCTACGATGATTTCAAAAACTTTGTTTCAAAACACGATATTGGTTTTGTGTGGTATGATAAATCAAATCTGAACGATAGGTTTGCTGGATGGTCTGCGAGCAAGTATTTCAGATACCTTTCTCTCGGAAAACCTGTGATAGTGAGAGACCTCCCAGAACTCAAAGAAACAACAGAAGAAAATAGCTTTGGAGTTGCTATATCCTCTTTTTCTGAAATAAAAAACGCGGTATCGGAGATTGTGAAAAATTACTCAAACTATGTCAAGTCAATAGAGCAGAACTACTCAAAATTTGAGTTCAGCCCAAACTTCAAAACTTTCTACGAGAAGATTATATAGCAATTCCAAACGTCTTCTGAATATCTTTTGGCTTCCTCCATTTATTACTTTATATTTCTTGCGATGAATATGTTCAGGAGTGAAATTTGTGGAATGTTTGCAAAGTTCAGTAAAAAATCATGAACCAATTGCAACTTTTCCGGAAATACCGTCACAATCTGCCACAAAAAAGGTATTGTTATCGTTATACCATAAATTTCCTCCACCTTAAATTTGTGTGATTCAAGAAGCGATTTATATTCTGGAAAAGGTCTTTCCCCTATGTGATTCCAATCCTTATCTCCTCTTGATAGTTTCCCAAATAAAGAAAACTTTATTCTTGATGTTAGATTTGCAAGGTTGGGAACAGACATAATGAGCAATCCATCTCTTTTCAATATCCTTTTTATCTCTTTGAGAGCAATATACTGATCAGAATACGAAAGATGTTCAAGAACATCAAGAAGTAAAACTATATCAAAAGTGTTATCTTTGTAGTCTGTTTTTAGTATGCTTACTGTCTTTACGAATTCGCTTTCGTAGTTCGGGTCTATTCCCTCTATGTCGTATCCTTTCTTTTTATATTTTTCAACAAGAACTCCTTCTCCACATCCCGCATCAAGAATCTTTTTACCTTTCTGTTTATCAAGAAAATCTGTTATGAATTTCATCTTTTTTCTGAAAATAAGAAGATACCATTCTTTACCGATTTTACCTTCTTCTATTTTTTCCATCCATTCTCTGTGAATATCTCCTTTTTCATATATCCATCCTCTTTTGGGCATACAAAATTTAAGTTTAGCATATTTTTGTTTTTATATCCTTTGACATTATTTTTTCAGAGATATAACTGTTATGTTCCAGTCGTTTTCGTTTGGCTCTCTTTCTGTTTCAAGGAACGGTAGAAGATAAACTCTTTTGAATCCTGAAATTTTCAGCATAAGTTCAAGCTCTTTCGGGAAGAAAAACCTCATCTTGTGATTTTCTTCAAAAATATGCAAATTGTCCTCTCTGGCGTATATGACTTTGAAATTCACTTCAACTATGTGTTTCATAACATCTAATTTTGGGGTTGTTATTCTGAAAATTTTTTCGCTCTCTTGAAGGTTTATTTCTTTTACTTTCTGCGTGGGTTTGAGATTTATCACAGCTGGACCGAACCACACATCAAAAATAAATATCCCGTCTTCTTTCAGATGTTCTCTGACATTATAAAATGTTTTTATAAGGTCATCGTTTTCATTTATGTATCCGATAACTGCAAACATAGATATTACCGCATCAAACCTATCTTTCAAACTGAAATTTCTTATGTCATCTCTGATGAACTTTATTTTTTTGTTGTTGAGATTTTTCAGTTTTTCTGTTGCTATGTTAATCATCTTTTCTGATATATCTATCCCTACTACTTCATATCCTCTTTTGCCGAGTTCAATTGAGTGATTCCCTGTTCCGCATCCTAAATCAAGAATTTTTTTCACTTTGACCCTGAACATTTTGAATAGCTCTTCAAGGTAGTCGCACTCTCTCCGATAATCTTTATCTTTATACAGGGCGTCATATATTTGGGAGTAGAGCGGACCGAAGACCATTTGCTCTCTTTTTTCGTCTTCATAGCTTTTGCTTTCTCTTGAAGATTGTATCTTATTCTTTCCCAACATTTTTCTCTATCTTTAATTCTTTGCTTTGAATTGTTTTTTTGTTTTCAATTTCATCTATGACTTCATAGAATGCTTTGCATATTCTTTCTATTTTCTCATCGTTCAGGGTAAGTCCAGATGGAATGTAAAATCCGAACTCAGACAGAAACTCAGCAACTTCAAGTTTTTCTTCTCTGAACCAAGAGAACTTTTTGAAAGCAGGTTGAAGATGTAGCGGGTAAAAGAAAGGTCTTGTCTGCACTCCTCTTTCTTCAAGCTTTTTCATAATAATATCTGCTTTCACCCCATTTTTCATGACTATTCCATACATCCAGTATGTGTTTTTAGCGTAGCTTTTTTGGGTAGGAAGTTTTAAAATGCCTTTATCTTCAAGTTCCTTGAGCGTTTCTGAATATTTTCTGGCTATTTTGATTTTCTTTTCTATTCTCTCGCTCGCATTTTCAAGTTGAGCAAGTCCAATCGCTGCCTGAACATTTGTCATTCTGAAGTTGAACCCAAGTTCGTAGTGCAAAAATCTTTTTTCTGGGATAAAAGCTAAATTCCTCAATCTTCTCATTTTTTGAGCAAGTTTTTCGTCATCTGTAAGACACATTCCGCCTTCTCCTGTTGTGATGAGTTTATTCGCATAAAAGCTTGTGCAACTTATTACTCCAAAACTTCCGCATTTTCTGCCTTTATACTCTGAACCTATCGCTTCTGCAAAATCCTCAATAACATAAAGGTTATATTTTTCTGCTATTTCAAGTATTTTATCTACCTCACATGGATGCCCATATGTATGAACCATAAGAATTGACTTTGTTCTTTCTGTTATTTTCTCCTCTATTTTTTCTGGGTCTATGTTGTAGGTTTCTGGTTCTGAATCAACGAAGACAGGTATAAGCCCGTTATATATAACCGCAAGAGCGCACGAGATTATGGTAAATGATGGAAGGATTACTTCCGAACCCTCTTCAAGTTCAAGAGCTCTTATAGCAAGTACAAGAGCGTTTGTCCCATTATTTACCGCTACTCCATATCTTCTCCCGCAAAATGAAGAGAATTTTTCTTCAAATTCTCTTATGAACTTTCCTTCTGATGAGATAAAAGTGCTTTTTACCGCTTCAAGAACATACTCAATCTCTTTCTCGCCGATATATGGCTCATTTACAGGTATGAGTTCAGATTCGCCCATTTCTTAAATCTTAATTTGAAAACAGATTTTTCATTTTTCTTTCTTTACATATTTTTTTGTGAAGATTTCTGTTGTTATTCCTACCGCACGTTATCCGAACGAAGTAGAGCTTTTGATTCAAAAACTTCTCCAGCAGAGTTATCCACCTTATGAAATCCTTGTAGTAGATAATTCACAGAAAGATGATCATTCTTTTCAGATAAAAAAGATTGTGGAGAAGTTTGGTAGCAGAAAATTAAAGTATATAAGAGAAAGAGAAGAAGGACTGCACAACGCAAGAAACAGAGGTCTTTTAGAGTCAAAAGGAGAAATAGTTTTGTTCCAAGATGATGATGCTTTGCCGGGTGATGGAAACCTTATAAAAGAAATTGTCTCTTCTTTTGAAAGGAACAGCAATGTTGGAGCTGTTGGTGGAAAGGTTCTGCCAATTTTTGAATCTGAACTCCCTGAATTTTTCAAATACCTGAAACACTCGTATCTTTCTTTGTGCGACTGGGGAGATGAAGAAAAGGAAGTAGATTTTATCAACGGAAACAACTTCGCAGTGGATAAAAAAATTGCTATTCATATAGGGGGATTTAATCCTGATTTATTTATTTCTCAAAATAAGATTTGGCTCATAGGCGATGGAGAGAGTGGTCTTTGCATAAAAATAAAAAACGCAGGCAAGAGAATAATTTATAATCCCAGAGCAGTGGTTTACCACAAAATAGGTAGAGAAAGAATGAGCTTGCCGTACCTGAAACAAAGAGCATTCAAACACGGAATACAGATGTCTTACTCAAAGTTTCACTGGGGGGAATTTCCGCAAAGACCTGTTTTGGCTCTCCGCTCTTTTGCTTTCCTATCACTACACATTATCTACAATATCATGGCTCGTTTAGATAAAACAAAAAGAGAAAGGTATGAGGTTGAAAGCTCTCTGATGAAGGCGAGATTTTTATATGAGATGAAACTCATTTATGACAGGAAATTGAGAGAGCACGTGAAGAAAAAAGATTGGATTTCGGAGCTGAAAAAATTGAGAAAAACCCATCAAGATGCTCGTGAGTGAAAATCAAAATTTTCTTTGAACGCTTGTTCAAATGTTTTGTTTTTTTATCAAAAAATTTTGCGTGTGATGTTAAAATAAAAACTATGGAGAGATTGATATTGCAGTGGGGTAAAGAAAGCAAGATAAAAAATGTTCCCGAACTTTTTTACGAGAGAGTCAGAAGGTCTTACGGCAAATTAGCCTATAAATACAAAGGAAAAGGTGGAAAATGGATAGATGTCAGCTGGGGTGAATTTGGCAAGAAAGTAAGCTCTGTTGCAACATACCTTATAAAAAACGGAATACAGAAAGGGGAAAAGATTTCTGTTTTGTCTGATACAAGACCTGAGTGGGCTATTGCTGACCTCGCTATACTCTCCGCCGGTGGAGTGACGGTTGGACTATATCCTACACTATCACCGTCTCAGCTTGAATACCTTATAAACCATTCAGATTCTGTCTGGCTCTTTGTAGAAAACTCGGAGAAAATGGAAAAGGTCTGGAAGATAAGAGATAAAATTCCGAACATAAGAAAAATAGTTATTTTTGACACCGAAAACTGTGAGAGGTATTTTGATGACCCAAGAGTTGAGAGTTTTTCAAGATGTCTTGAAACTGAACCAGATGAAAAGCTTGTTTTTGATAGAATAAATTCTGATGGAAAAGAAGATGTTGCCATAATAGTTTATACTTCTGGAACTACGGGAATGCCCAAAGGTGCGATGATCTCGCACGGGAACATAATATCTTTTTTATCTTCTTTTGATGACTTTGCAGAAGTTTTAGGTTTGGGAGACGACGACCTCAGCTATCACTTTTTACCAATGGCTCATGTCGCAGAACACATCGCAGGTTTTTTCGGAAGGATAAATCTCGGACTATCAGCAGCTTATGCGACAAGTATAAAGGCAGTCGTAGATGAAATAAAAGAGGTGAGACCGACTATTTTCGGTGGAGTCCCTCGTATTTTTGAAAAGGCATATTCAAGAATAAAAGAGGAAGTTGCAAAACTCCCCCAAAGGAGACAGAAGATTTTTGCTTGGGCAGAAAAAGTTGGAAGAGAATATGTGAGATATCTCAACCAGAGAAAACCTATCTCACTTCCCCTGAAAATAAAATACCAGATAGCTTATAACTTGGTTTTGAGGAGAATAAAAGAGGCGTTTGGGGGGCGTGTGAAATACTTTATTGCCGGAGCAGCACCCATTCCATACGAGATTTTGGAGTTCATGTGGGCTTGCCAGCTCAAAATATATGAGGTATATGGACTAACGGAGGCAACAGTTATAACCCACGCTAACACTCCGCTTGATTTCAAACTTGGAACTGTCGGAAAACCTATAAAATGTATTGAATGCAAAATCGCAGAAGACGGCGAAGTCCTGATAAAAGGTCCAACAGTTTTCAAAGGATATTATAAGAATGAAGAAGCAACACGAGAGGCGATAGACCAAGACGGCTGGCTACACACAGGAGACATCGGAGAAATAGATGAAGACGGCTTTTTAAAACTCAAAGATAGAAAAAAGCACATAATAATAACCGCCGGAGGAAAAAATATAGCACCAGCAGAAATAGAAAACAAAATAAAAGCGCAAGATATACTGATTTCACAGGTTCATGTTCATGGTGAAGGAAGACCATACCTCACAGCGCTCATAACTCTGAACCCGCAGGAAGCGCTTGAATTTGCGATTAAAAAAAATATCCTTGATGAGAATGAGAAAAAACTCGCACAAAATATACTTGAACAACTCGCTGAAAAACCGCTTTCAAGACCACATGGACTTGACGACCTTATGAAAAAAATATCAAAGCACGAGCTTATTTATAATAGAGTCAAAGAAGCCGTTGATAGAGCAAATCAAGAACTTTCTCGGGTTGAAAATGTGAGAAAATTCAGAATATTTGAGAGGGACTTTTACATAGAGGAAGGTGAAATAACTCCTACTTTGAAGGTCAAGAGAAACGAGATAGAGAAAAAGTTCAAACATATTTTTGAAGAGATGTATGCTGAAAATTAGTTGAGAATTCAGTTCGCTTTGTCATCCTTATCCCAGAAATATAAACTTTGCAACAAATATAAGCGAGAGAATCACTACCGCAGGGTTGAGGTCATTCCATTTTCCTGAAACAAGCTTTAAAAAAGTCCATGATATAAACCCGAAAGCTATTCCATCTGATATGCTCAGGGAGTAAGCCATAACCAAGATTGTTATGAAAGATGGGATTGCAGATGTGATGTCTTCTGTGTTTATTTTGAGTGTGCTCATCATAAATATTCCAACGAATATCATCGGGACAGCTATCTGAGGGTAAAATTTTGAACCGTTGAACTCTATCCCTCCTGCGATTGCCTTTATGATGGGTGAGAGAAAAAGAGAAGCAATAAATAAGAGCGCTACCACTATTGATGTGATTTTTGTTCTTCCTCCGGCTTGTATTCCTACTGCTGATTCAACATAGGTTGTGAGTGTTGTTGTTCCGAGGAGAGTTCCGATAACTGCGCCGAGCGAATCAACAGTAAAGCACCGCCTTACAGTTTTTTTATCTGGCTCTATTCCGCTCACTTTGAAAAGTCCAACGAGTGTTCCAGCAGTGTCAAAAACATCAAGAAAAAGCAAAATAAAAAGTGCCTTTATAAGCACTCCTATATCTGGCTTGAAGAAATTCACATAAGGAAGTTCAGTCGGAATCTTCGGAATCTCAATTACTTTTTCAAAGCTTATAAAACCTTTTTGCCATAAAAACACTGCTGATGCTGCTACTCCGAGTATTACTCCCCATCTTATTCCGAGCGAGTATGCTGCTCCTGCGACTGCTAATCCGAGTGCTGTTGCTAAAAAAGGTAAAGATGATACATCTCCGAGTTTGACAAGAGCACCGGGATTTGATACAACTATTCCTCCCCATTGAAGCCCCACGAAAGCTATCAGCAACCCTATTCCTGCTGAGATGGAGTTTTTGAGTTCATCTGGTATGCTTCTTATTATATATGGCAGAACGTTTGAGAGAGATATAGCGAGGGAGATAAGAGCGGAAAGGAGGTTTATAAATAGGGCTTGTTTTATGTTCAGTCCAAGCGAGCTTACAACAAAGAGCGAAACAAAAATGTTGTGTCCCATCGCTGGTGCTACTGCAAAAGGGACTTTTGCCCATATTCCCATAAGAAAAGTTGCTATCGCCGAGCTGACGCAAGTTGCAAAAAACACAGTGTAAAAATCAGCGTTCGCAGAAGAAAGAATTGAGGGTTGAACAAAAATTATATACGCCATAGCAGAAAAAGTTGAGATTCCAGCAAGTATCTCTCTCACTAACGCCAGCATACAACATTTATTTTTGTTGAGGGTTTAAATTTTTTGATTTTTCTTCTTTTTTGTCGTTTATCTGACTTATTTTTTCTGATTCTGTATGTCTTTTGTTATCTCTTCAAGCTTTTCTATAAGAAATTTTTTGTGAAGGATTTTTATGAGTTCTGATGTTTTTTCTATGGCTATCTTTGCCATTTCCACTATTTTTTCCGGTGGTAGTTTCCCTATAACTTTTGAGTTGAATTCAGAGAACTCTATTTCTGTGAGTTTTTTGCATATATCTATGTAAGTTTTCATAAATTTTATGTTGAAACCGTTTTCTTCATTTATTCCGGCTTCTCTCATTTCATAAACGAGAGCGAGTATTTGATTATCAAATTCACCGCCATCTTTTATCATTCCTATTTTTTTGAGTTCTTCTAACACATTTTTTGGCAGGTCTATCTTTTTTTCTTCTTTTTTTTCTTTTTTGAACTCGTTAAGTATTCCCGCATCTATTCTTGTGAGAATCTCTTTTATGTCGATGTTTTTTTGGTCTTTGAGGATTTTTTTTATTTCTTTGAGTGGGAGAAATCTTTTTTGGAGCTGTTTTATTATTTTTATTCTTTCTACGGTTTCAGGAGGGTAGAGTGCCATTTGTTTTGATACCATAACCGGCTTTGGCAGAAGACCTTTTGATATGTAAAAGTGTATTGTTGATTTCTCAACTCCTGCAAGTTCTGCTATCTTTCTTATGGGAATATAACCCATTTTTATCAGCTCTTCTTTTTTTGTCTTACTTGATTTTTCTCTGCCCATAACCTTTATTTTTCTTATTTTATTCTGTGTTCTTTTGATTGATAGTTTTTGCTATAATTTTTCTTGTAAAGAGTGTAAATTTATACTTTTCAGTTTTTGTTGAAATTGTTTTTCTGCTGATTTATTTTTTTATCTATGGAAACAGTTGTGGAACTCCTTGAAGATAAAGCAAAAAGGTATCCGCAGAACAAAATTGAGGTCTACGGTGTTGAAACTATGACATTTCAAGAGTGGAATTCAAAATCAACAAAACTTGCAAACATTCTCTACTATGATTTTGGAGTGAGAAAAGGAGATAGGGTTGCGATTATGTTCTCAAATAAAGATGCGGTGTTTTTCAAAATATCATATTTTGGAGTTGTAAAGTGCGGCGCTCTTCCCGTTCCCGTAAATATCAGATTGCCCGCAGAAGGAATAAAATTTGTGCTGGAAAACTCAGAAGCAAAAGGTATTATTTTCGGAGATGAATTTTCAGAAAACATACAGAAGCTCAAAAAAGAAGTAAAACTTGGTTTTTATATTTCAAGAAGTCAAGCCGAAAACGCGCTTTCAAACAAAAAAGATGGTAATCCCCCGCCTGTTGAAATCAAAGGTTCAGACCACCTTGATATAATTTATACATCAGGAACGACGGGATTCCCAAAAGGTGTGATTTCTACTCACAGGTCTCTTTTTGTGAGAGATGACTCAATTTATGAATCCATGTACGCAGGAAGAACATTCTTACACGCTGTGCCTTTATTTACATTCGCTGGCTGTCATGCTATGATGCTCATACCATTGCGATACGCTCTTAATGCGGTGATACTTCCGAAATTTGATGCGAAACATTTCCTTGAAGTTATGAAGAGAAAAGGTATAGTGATGGTTTATGCTGTCCCGTTCCACCTTCTTTCTGTTATGAGAGAGGAGGAGTTTGAAAAATCTGACCTTGAACACATAAAGCTTATTATGTTTGGAACCGCTCCGATGCCACCTTGGGCTGTAAAAAAACTCGCAGAAAAACTTCCATCAACATGGATTATGAACCTTTACGGAGCTACCGAAGCGGGAATGGCAGGGTGTTTCCTCCCACCGGGTATGGCTTCTCAAAAACCAGATTCTATCGGAATACCACTCCCCCCAACAGAAGTCAAAATATGTGATGATGATGGTAATGAAGTGCCACGAGGACAGAAAGGAGAGATATGGATGCGTATCCCCGGAGTAGACCCGAGAAAATACTTCAAAGATGAAGAAAGCTCAAAAAAAGTATGGACGGAAGATGGATGGGTCAAGACAGGAGATATAGGATATATGGATGAAGATGGCTATCTTTATGTTGTTGATAGAAAAAAAGATATAATAATACGTGGTGGTTTCAATATATCGTCTGCGAAGGTTGAAGGTGTGATTATGTCTCATCCAGATGTTGTTGAGAGCGCGGTTGTAGGAGTTCCCCATCCACTTTTGGGAGAAGATGTCTTCGCATTCGTTGTCGCAAAAAGAAAAATATCTGAACAAGAACTTATAAACTTTCTCAAAGATAAGCTTGCAGATAATGAAATACCTCGCTACTACGAGTTTGTAGATGAACTCCCTAAAAATGCAACGGGCAAAGTTTTAAAATACGAGCTCAGAGAGAGAGCGAAAAAAATATACGAAGAAAGAAGAAGGAAAGAAGGCAAGGAAGTTTGAGTCAAAAATTTTTATAAGCTGACGGGAGGGGCAATCAACAGTTAAAGGAAAATGTGCAATTTTGCGCAATTGGAGTTAAATGTTGCTAAGTGTGAAAAAAAGTTCAAAAACTTTATAATATCAAAAGAGGAAGAGAGAAAAATGCTAACTGCTAAAACTACAATTCAAGCGAGGCTTTTGATTAAAGGAGAACGAAAACAAATACTTGATGACCTTATGAGACGGTGGTCTTCTTGTATGAGATTTGCATACAAAAGACTTCTTGAAGGAAAAACAAGAAACGAACTTAAACATATTTTTTACAGGAGAATTTTTCAAAGCCCTCAGTGTGAGTCAGGGACGGTGTCTGGGGAGACCGAAGGAAGGAACTCAGGCACTGCGGGGCATCCAGGGAGGAGAGCCTTCCGAAATCTCTGGCAAGTGCTGAGGGTAGCGGTGCTAACAGCACTCTCTCCTGAGGGGCAAAAAGTTCCAAGATGCTTCTCTCCCTTGAAGCCTTTGATGGTTTCAGGGGAAGTGGGGAGAATCCAGAAAGGGCGTGAGTTCCTGCTACTTGGGGCGGGGGCTATGGGTGTCCAAATGCCGCCAGCCGGGTCTCTGGACACCCTGAACAGGCGGGGTATAAGTAACCCGGCACCCAAACTGTGTAAAACTGCACAGTTCGGGTAACCAGGGCAAGTTTATGATTGACCTAACACTGACACAGGAAGACAGAGAGCTTATAAAGAATATAAGGTTTTTGGGAGAGAAGTTCATGCGTCCTTTGGGAATAGAGTATGATGCAAAGGGCGAGCCAGTCCCACCAGACCACCCGTTCTTCAAGATGCTCGCTCAAATAGGATATCAGGAAAGAGTTGCCGGTATGGGAAGAGAGATGGACGACCTGAAAGACGAAAAGGGGAAAAAAGAGAGAACCTCTGCAAGAAGAGCCGTTCTTATCGGAGAGGAGACATCTTACTGGGATAGAGGTGTTGCAGTCGCTCTGCCGGGACCCGGTCTTGCCGGTCCCCCTCTTATGCTCATCGGTACTCCCGAGCAGAAAGAGAAGTATCTTTCTATTTTCAGAGATAGAGAAAATCCGCACTGGGGCGCTTTTGCTATGACCGAGCCCGGTGCCGGTTCAGATGTTGCAAGAATAAAGACCCGTTGCGTCAAAAAGGGAGATAGATGGATACTGAACGGAGAAAAGGCGTTCTGTTCTAATGCAGATAGAGCGGACTTTGTTGTAGTTTGGGCTACTGTTGACCCAAAGCTTGGCAGAGCGGGACACAGAGCTTTTATAGTAGAAAAAGGAACCCCGGGTTTCAAGGTCACGAAAATAGAAAAGAAGATGGGACTTTCTGCTTATGCTTCTTGCTCTCTCGTGCTTGAAGATTGTGAGGTTCCCGAAGAAAATCTCCTTGGGGGAGAGAAAGCTTATGAAGGAAAAGAGGGTTTCAAGACAGCTATGAAATCATTTAACGCTACCCGTCCTACAATAGCAGCTATGGCAATAGGTATAGCTCGTGCTGCATACGACTATACCAAAAACTTCGTAAAAGAAAATTACATGCTTTCAAGACCTATTCCAAGATACCATAAGATAAAGGAAGATATGGCAAGGGTGAGGAGGTATATAGAGGTTGGGAAGCTTCTTTGTTGGAAAGCGGCGTGGAAAGCTGATATGGGGATTGTGAATATAGTTGAGGCATCGCAGGCGAAGGCGTTCTGTCCTTTTGTTGCGCAGGAAGCGGTTTCGCTATGTCTTGATGTCCTCGGAGATGCAGGAGTTCAAAATGACCACTATGTTGAAAAACTTTACAGAGATGTCAAAGCGCTTGATATAGTTGAGGGAACGGGACAGATTCAAAGAGTAATAATAGCTCGCCGACTCTTTGACTTCCCATCAGAAGAGTAAATGGAATTTCATCTCGTCACCGGAGCGAGAGGAGTTTTAGGAAGAGTTCTCACTCTGAAACTTTTGAGAAAAGGTTTGAGAGTCCGCACATTAGATCTCTTTTATGAACCATCGTTTCCCAAGGAGGTTGAGCAGATTATAGGTGATATTCGTGACCCTGAAACTTGTTCCCGCGCTGTTTATGGGGTTGAAGTCGTTCATCACCTCGCAGCCCGAATGCCCCAGTGGGGAATTTTGGGAGAAAAAACTCTATATGAAATAAATGTTATAGGCACAAAGAACCTTCTTTCCGCCAGCATTAAAGCGGGAGTGAGAAGATTTGTTTTCGCATCTACTGCTGAAATATACGGAGCCCAGGAGAAGTATCCACTCTACGAAGATGATGAAAAGTTATTTACGGGGACTTACAGCAGGAACAAATGGGAATGCGAGCAGATGCTTTTTTCTTATGATAAAAAGGGTTTGATAGAAGGTGTAGCTCTCCGCATGCCTATGATATTCGGACCTGGTTTTTATCACGAGCGTTCTATACTTTTGCTTTTTGACCTTGTTCGTCTGAACCTTCCCGTTGTTCTTACCGCTAATGGAAATGCGCCTTTCTCGTGTGTTCATGTAGAAGATGCTTCTGACGCTTTCGTTCTTTCTGCCGATAATCCGGAAGCCAGAGGTAAGGCGTTCAACATCGCTACACGAACTGCTCCCCCTATATCAGAAGTCATTCGTAAATTTATTCGTCAAGTCGGTTCTCGCTCTGTTTTAATTCCTTTTCCCCTACCTCTTTTGCGATTTGCGATACGAGTTCTTTTACTGCTTAGCAGATTTTTGCCCTTTGTTTATACTCCTTCTGAACTTATACCTTTTGCTCTTACAGGCGGTTGGTACTCAATAGAAAGAGCTCAAAAGATTCTGGGGTATAATCCACGTTATGAACCTGTGGAGTGCCTTACCGAGACATATAGATGGTATTTTTATGAAAGAAAGCGCTCTTATGAAGAAAGGCGACTTCACGGATTGCCCTGAATATTTCAACACATTCTCAAATACCGCAAGAACTTGAAAAGAAAAGGATTAGACACAAAAATTCTCCTAAACTTACAGATTTTTATAAAAAATTCCTGATTTCTTATTAATCTAAACGAAATGCGGAACTTTCAGATTATTATTAGAATATCTTTGGTGTCTTTGTTTTTTATTTTGTTTTTTTCGTCAAATCAAAAACTCTCCCATTCTATTACGATAAAGTTGAAGGAGGGAAAAGATATGAAAACACAGAAAGCAGTAAAAAAAGAAAAAAAACAGGAAAAAACATCGGAAGAAAATGTCCTTCACATCTGGCGATTTGATATAAGAAAATTCAGATTGAAAAATGGACTTGATGTTATTTTAATTCCGAAAAGAGATGGAAGCAGAGTAAGCGGGGTTTATCTCTGGGTTAAATCTGGTGCAGCAGATGAACCTTCTGACTTTTTCGGCGGAGCTCATGTTCTTGAACACATCGTCTTCAAAGGCAGTCCAGAAAGAGGAGTGAGTGAGGTTGCTGACTCAGTAGAAAAAGCTGGAGGATACATAAACGCATGGACCTCCTACGATAACACCGTCTACTGGGCAATAATACCATCTGAAAAAATAAATGTTCCGCTTGAAGTGTTTTCAGATATTGTTTTTAATCCCAGCTTTTCAAAAGATGAATTTGAAAGAGAAAAAGAGGTCGTTCTTGAAGAGTGGAGAAGAGGGAGAGATATTCCGAGTTCAAGGTTGTTTGACGAATTCTTTCAGAAAATCTATAAAAATCATCCGTACGGACATCCTGTCATAGGATATGAGGAGACGATAAAATCTCTGACCGAAAAACAGGTTTTGAATTTTTATTCCCGTCTTTATCATCCTGAAAATATTTTTTTGATTGTAGCTGGTGATTTTGATATTGACCATGTTGAAAAGAATATCAGAGATATTTTCGGGAAAATAAAAGGTAAAGAGAGTTTCAATATGCCTGATGAATCAGTGAAAAACCCAGATTTCAGGGGACCCGAATCATTTGTCATCTCTGGAAAAGAAAAGGAAGCGATACTTCTTATGGGATTTTTGGGTTATGATTTTTCTCTTACCACATCTGCTTACCTTGATATTCTCGCTGAAATCCTTGAAAAGAGGTTATATGAGAGAACAAGAATAAAAGAGATGCTCGCTAACTCTGTTGAAGTTGATTACTGGAGTCCCGTAAAGATCGGACTCTTTTTGATCTCATTTGAAGCAAACGCAGAAAACCTTGAGAAAATATATAACATCTCCGTTGAAGAGATAAATAAAATAAAAACATCTGGAATTTCATCTTCTGAACTTGAAACAATAAAAAACCTTGTTATCTCATCAGTGTATAAAAGGTTTCAAGATGTAAGAGGTATCGCATCTGCATTCGGCAGTTTCTATCAGCTGACGGGTGATTATAACTCTGTGTATGAGTTTGTGCAAGTTATCCTTTCTGCCACAAAAGATGATGTTGAAAATCTCGCAAGACAGATTTTAAGCGAAGATAGATTGCTTGCTGGAATATATGTTAATGAGCAGGATTTGGGTTATGCTGAAAAAGTTTCTTCTGCTGTGAAGTCATTAGCTCTTGCAAAAAAATCAGATTTGCCTTTCAGATTATCTGATTCAAAAGACGGAATAGAAAAATATGTGAGCAAAAACGGGGTCAGAGTTCTTCTGAAAAAAATTCAGGGTACAGGAACAATAACTATTTCTGCCGTTCTTCCGGGAGGTCAGGTTTTCTATCCAGAGAAAATAGGAATACCGCTTATTGTGGCAGAATCGCTCACGAGGGGGACGCAAAACAGGACCGCCAAAATGATTCTTGATGAAGTGGAGCAGATAGGTGGCTCAATAGGTGCTTCTGTTTCCTTTGATGCTTTCAGGGTTTCGTCAAGTTTTCTCTCCAGCAAAAGAGATAAAGGATTTGAAATCTTCTTTGATGTTCTCTTGAATCCTTCATTTCCCGACGAAGAGATACAGAAGGTAAAGCAGGATATACTCGAAGACCTGAGGACAAGGTATGATAACCCTCAGGTTCAGGCATTTGATGAACTTTACAGAACGATATTTGAAGGAACTCCTTATGCTTTCCGGGAACTTGCGAAAGAAGATGTGGTGAAGAATGCTGAAAGAAAAGAACTTTATGAATTTCTTGACCTTATGTTCTCTGACCCGGAGAAAATAGTTATAGCAGTCGTCGGCGACTTCCAAGATTCATCAGAAATACTAAAATCCCTCTATCTCTATGCTGAAAAACTTTTCTTATTGCAAAAGAAGAAGAATATATCTTTTCCGGAGTATTCGGTTTGTAAAGATAGTCAAGAGGTGAAGTATGTGAAACGTGAGGGAAATCAGGTTCATATAGTTTCGGTTTTCTGTGGACCTAGTATTCTTGACAGAGATTCTATTCCTTTGCGCGTAGCTGTTGCTTCTGTATCGGGCATGGGTGGAAGATTGTTTATGAATTTGAGAGAAAAAAGAGGTTTAGGTTATGCTGTCGGTCCCGTGAGGGAAGCGTTTTTGGCTGCTGGATTCTTCGGAGGATACATAGCTTCCGCTCCTGAAAAATTAGACGCTTCTTTAGAAGGTCTGAAATCAGAACTTCAATCACTTCCCTCTATTACAGATGAAGAGATAGAGCGTGGAAAAAATATTCTTCTTGGGGCTTTAAGGAGATCTCTTCAAACAAATTCAGATTGGGCTTATGAAATATCTGCAAGCGAATTTTTCGGTCTCGGCTTCAATTTTTACAAGAAATTTCAAGATGAGGTTAAATCAATCTCTCCCGATCAGGTTAGAAACACTCTTATGAAATATACCAAAGATAAGCCTGTCATTACAATTGTTGTTGGACCATATAACGAGAAAAGATGATTTTGGAGAGCAAACTTTTTTCGCTGTTTCATTATATTTTTTGCCTTCGCATAAAATCAAATTGTATGGGGAAGTTTGATGTAAAAAGAAGGTATGGTATGAGAAGCGACAAGGTAAAGGCAGGGGAAGAGAGGGCACCGCACAGAGCTTTTCTGCGAGCCATAGGATACAAAGATGAGGACTTTGAAAAACCATTCATAGCGGTTGGAACCGCATGGGGAGAAATTCATCCGTGCAACTACAATCTCCATGAGCAAGCTGAATATATAAAAAAAGGGATAGCGAACTCCGGAGGAATGCCGGCTGAATTTGCAACTATATCGGTGAGTGATGGAATAGGTATGGGACACGAAGGTATGAGATACTCGCTCGTGAGCAGAGAGATTATCGCCGATTCAGCGGAAACAGTTCTCAATGCCCACTTTTGTGATGGCTTTGTTGCTATTGGTGCTTGTGATAAAACCATCCCTGGATTCATAATGGCTATCGCAAGAGTGAATATCCCTTCAATATTCCTTTACGGTGGCACCATAATGCCAGGAGAATACAAAGGCAAGAGGATAACAATTCAAGATGTTTACGAGGCGGTAGGAGCTTATCAAGCAGGACTGATTTCAGAAGAAGAACTTTACGAAATAGAGTGTTCTGCGTGTCCGACTGTTGGAGCTTGCGGAGGACAATTTACCGCAAACACTATGGCTTGCGCAGCAGAAGCTCTGGGAATATCTCTTCCCGGTTCCGCTTCGTACCCTGCAGTCCACCCGGAAAGAAAAAGAATTTGCGAGTTAGTAGGAGAGACGATTGTAAAGCTCGTCAAAGAGAACATAAAGCCATCTGATATTCTCACTCGTAAGGCGTTTGAGAACGCAATAGCAGTCGTCTCTGCAACAGGTGGGTCAACAAACGCAGTCCTTCACCTTATAGCCATTGCTAACGAACTCGGTATAACTCTCACACTTGATGATTTTTCAAGAATAAGCAAAAGAACTCCGCTTATCGCTGACCTCAAACCCGGAGGAAAATTTGTGATGTATGACCTACACATGGCTGGCGGAGTCCCCGCTGTTATGAAAATACTCCTTGAAGCTGGACTCATTTACGGAGATGCTCTTACTGTCACCGGTAAGACCGTGGAGGAAAATCTCAAATCTTTTGAGGTCAGGTATAACGGTGTTCTCTATCCTGTGACAAATCCTTTAAAACCCGACGGGGGAATTGTGATACTTTACGGAAATGTCGCACCTGAGGGAGCTGTAATGAAAATTTCGGGTGGTAACATAAGGAGAAAACATAGAGGTCCTGCGAAGGTATTTGAAAGCGAACTTGAATGCTTTTCCGCTGTGAAGCAGAGAAAAATAAAACCCGGAGATGTTGTCGTGATAAGAAATGAGGGACCAAAGGGAGCTCCCGGAATGCCTGAAATGCTTCAGGTCACTGCTGCTCTGGTCGGACAGGGATTGATAGATTCTGTCGCTCTCGTTACAGATGGAAGGTTCTCGGGAGCAACCCGCGGACTTATGATAGGTCATGTCTCCCCGGAAGCGTACGACAGAGGTCCAATATCTGCTCTCAAAGATGGAGACATAATTGAGATAGATATTGATAGGGAAAGAATTGATGTTGAGTTGTCTGATGAAGAGATAAGAAGGAGATTGAGCGAGCTTCCCCCTCCTCAGCCGAAATTCACTCGTGGTGTTTTAGGAAAATACATAAAGCTTGTTAAGTCGGCGTCAAAAGGAGCTGTGACACATTAAAAAATTACCATCTTCTTTTTCTCTTGTAAAGCTGCCATCCCTTCTGTGGGGTCTTTATACTCCCCCCAAGAAATATTTCCTGAATAATTTCTGTTTCAATCAATTCCTTTGAGCTTCCTTCATAAACTATTTTTCCGTTTTCCATGACATATCCGTAATCTGCTATTGATAGAGATAGTTTTGCGTTCTGTTCTACTATCAAGATTGTGATATTTTTCTCTCGGTTTAACCTCTTTAAGATAGAGAAAAGTTCAAGGGTTATTTTTGGAGAGAGTCCGAGCGACGGTTCATCAAGCATAAGAAGTTTTGGATTTTTCAGCAGAGCCCGTGCTATTGCTAACATCTGCTGTTCTCCACCAGAGAGGTTATTAGAGATTTCAGAAAGTTTCTCTCTGAGGTTTGGAAATAAATCAAATATGTAGTGGTTTTTACCATCTTTCCTCTCGCTCCACCCTGCGAGCTGTAAGTTCTCCTTTACGGTAAGTTCGGGAAATATACCTCTGTCTTCTGGGACAAGCTGTATTCCCAAAGATGCTATGTGTTCTGGTTCTTTTCTTGTTATGTTTTTCCCGCTGAAAATTATCTCCCCTTTTCTTGGTTGGTCCTTTATAAGTCCCATTATAGATTTGAGGAGTGTTGTCTTTCCTGCTCCGTTTGGACCTATCACAGCGGTTATCTTACCCTCTTGTGCCTTCAAAGATACGCCTTTGAGAACATATAATCTATCGTAATAAACCGTTTCTATGTTCTTCACTTCAAGCATACTTGAAAATTTATTAACTGAGTAAATTAAAATTTTCTTGATTTTTACTTCATTTTTTCTTCAAATTGGCAATTTTTGTTTGTCTTTTTTCTATGAGGTTTTGAGGGGAGGAGGGGATTTTTTATGGCGAATTTCAAGGAGAAACTTGATATAGTAGAGGGTGTGAGATTTGTAGATGAAAACAACCTCAGGGGTTCTCGTGTTCTGATGAGAGTTGATTTTAATGTTCCAATAGATGAGGCGGGGCAGATATTAGATGACCGCAGAATAAGAGCTGTTCTCCCTACAATAAACTATCTTCTTGACGAAAAATGTCAAGTAGTTTTGCTGTCTCATATGGGTCGTCCGAAAGGCAAACGTGTTCCACGACTTTCTTTGGGTATTGTTGCAAAGCGTCTCTCCCGTCTTCTTGAAAAAGATGTTCTCTTTGTAGAAGATTGCATAGGCGAGAAAGTAAAGCTAGCTGTGAGAACAAAAGCCGATGTGATTTTATGTGAAAATGTGAGGTTTTATCCCGGTGAAACAGAGAACTCCGAAGAGTTTGCCAGAGAAATTTTCAACTCAGTAGAAGCAGATATATATGTCAACGATGCGTTTGCTGTATCACACAGAAAACACGCCTCTTTGTATGCTCTCGCTCTTTTGTTCCCAGTTGAAAAAAGGTTTGCCGGAATACTTATGAAAAAAGAGCTTCTTGCTATCCAGCGAATTCTTCTCAATCCGAAAAAACCGTTCGTTGCAATAGTGGGCGGAGCAAAAGTATCAGATAAGATAGGAGCTTTGAAAAATCTTCTTTCCCTTGTTGATAAGTTAATCATAGGTGGAGCTATGGCTTTTACTTTCCTTGTGGCTATGGGAATAAAGGTCGGAAATTCTCTTGTTGAGAAAGAGTTCATTGATGTTGCAAAAGAAATAATTGATGAAGCAAACAGAAAAGGTATAAAGCTTTATCTTCCGGTGGACTGTGTCATAGCAAGAGATATAAACAGCAACGATATAAAGGTTGTTCCTGTTTATGAGATACCAGATGGTTATGCCGCTTTTGATATAGGTCCTGCAACTATAACTCTTTTCAGCGAAGCACTTGCTGATGCAAGAACAATCGTCTGGAACGGACCTATGGGAGTTTTTGAAAAAGAACAGTTCGCAAAAGGTTCTTACTCAATAGTGTCAGTTCTCGCCAACTCTACTGCATATACTCTTGTCGGCGGTGGAGATACAGATGTAGTTATAACTAAAATGGGAGAACAACACAGAATATCTTATATATCAACAGGTGGAGGTGCTTTTATTGAAATTTTAGAAGGCAAAGAACTTCCCGGTATCACCGCTCTGAAAGCCTGATTCAAAATATCTAAAAACTTGAAATCACTTCATCGCTAAAAGATGTATCTGATTTTCCTCTCTTCCTATCATTCTTATCTGGCGTATGATTTCGTAAATCAAATTTAACACCTTGATAAATTTTTCTCCTGAACCGTTTTGTGTGTTTAAACCAAATCTCTTCAAGAGTTCTTTTAATTTCCTTTCTCTATCATCAAAGATTATCTCTTTGTTCAGGTCTGTAATTTGACTGAATCCTGCGTCTTTCAAAGCAGAGATAAGCTCCTTTTTTGTTATGAAGTTGAGATATTTGAGTCCAGCAACAGGTCTGTTCAGAATTTTGAGATACATTTTTGTGAAAAAATGAGATGTCTTTGTTCTTGTGTTGAAAAACGGTGTCCAGAATATTCTGTAATGAGGTTCATAAAAACTCGTTGAGTAATCAGGAGCTCTGAGGTATAGTATCCCTCCTTCTTTCAGAACTCTGAAAATTTCCAAAACACATTTTTTCGGGTCTTTTACATGCTCTATTACTTGATTTGAAATAACCACATCAAAAGATTCAGGTTTGAAAGGTAGGTTTTCGCCTTCGCTCAGAACATATCTTGAAATCCATAATTTTTTGTATTTTAGTTTTTTGACTCTTTCTCTGAAAAAGTTTGCGCTATCTTTTGATATATCAATTCCTACTGCTTTATATCCTTTTTTCAGGCAGTAAAGGAGTGCTGTGCCATATCCTGCTCCGAAATCCAAAACAAGTTTATTTTTGAGGTTTGTCCTTCTTTCCAAAAATTTTACCGTTCCATCATAATTTTCTTCATCATCTATCTGTTCCCGAACTATCTTTTGAATATATTTTTCATCTTTGTCTCCCCATATCAAGCTTCTTTTCTCTTTCTCTTCTTTTAAGAGCTGGGAGCAAAGTTCTGCCTTTTTGCTATCTCTCATTTTTTCTGGAACACTAATATTTTATGCTCTTGGAAAAATAACTGAAATTTTAGACATATCTTTTTTAATTTTTACACTAACACTATCTGATTTATTAAAAGAGAGGAGGATTAGAAAGTTATGTGGGCTTGGCACTTTTATGAGAGAAAAAAACCAGTAAGAGTCAGAAGGTCAGAGCTTACCTGTCCTGGAAACAGCATGAAGATGATGACCAAAGCTGCTGAATCTGACGCGGACTGGGTTATGTTTGACCTTGAAGATACCGTCCCGCCAGCGGAGAAGGAGAAAGCAAGGGAGCTCGTTGTTTCTGCTTTCAACACACTTGATTTTAAAGGCAAGGTCAGAGCGTTCAGACCCAATAACCTCAGAACTCAATACTGGTATGAAGACATTACTTATGTTGTCAGCAGAGCGGGACATAACATAGATATAATAGTTCTCCCAAAGATATATGGTCCGGAGGAAATAGCAACGGTTGACCAGCTTCTCACTCAGCTTGAAAGAAAACTTGGTCTTGAGCCGGGAAAAATAGGTCTTGAAGTTCTTATAGAGACAGCTCAGGCGCTTGTGAGGTTGAAGGAGATATGCGAGGTATCACCTCGTCTTGAAGCGCTTATTTTCGGTGTTGCAGATTTTTCCGCTTCAATAGGAGCCAGAGAGATGAAGAGAGACCAACATATAAACTTTCTTTATGCCAAACAGGCGGTTGTGGTTCACGCAAAAGCTTATGGGCTTGACGCGATTGACTGTGTCACTCTTGATTTCAAAGACGCTGAGACAACAAGAAAAGATGCAGAATGGGCTGCAAGGTTTGGTTTTGATGGAAAATGGGTCATACATCCAAGCCAAATAGACATAGTCAACGAGGTCTTCACTCCATCAGACGAAGATATAAAAAGAAGCTTGAGAATAATTGAGGAATATAGAAAGGTTGAGAAAGAAAAAGGTGCTTGGGCTCTTGCGATAGATGGCGAAATGGTTGATGCAGCAACTATAAGAGTTGAGTTTAAAAAACTTCTCTACGCTAAAAAAGCAGGAAAACTCAAAGAACTTGATATACCCAAAGATATTTTTGAAGGTGTTGAGTTTGAAGTGTCTCATTAATTTTTGATGATAATAAACCTTGAATATAAGAACGGAGAGCTGAGCTGGGGCGAAGTAAAACTGAGGAAAATAGCCGAGGAGTTTGGAACCCCGCTATTTGTCTATTCTGCTGATGAATTTTTAGGGCGTCTCAAATTACTAGATAGATGTGCAGATTACAGAAAACTTATATGCTTTTCCCTCAAATCTAACTCAGTTATTCCACTTATCAGAGAAGCTGCTGAAAACGGATTCGGAGCTGATGTCGTATCGGGTGGAGAACTCTTCATAGCAGAAAAAGCAGGTTTCTCTCCCAAAAAAATCGTCTTTTCAGGGATAGGAAAAACAAACGAAGAAATATTTCAGGCAGAGCAAAAGGGAATACTCCTTCTCAATATAGAAAGCGAATCGGAATATAAGTTTGTGAAAAAGCTTTTTTCTGAAAGTGGGGGAAAACTCAATTTCGGTGTCTCATTCCGCGTTAAATTTGAGGTTGAACTTGAAAAACTTCATCCTTATTTGGGGGTTGGTAAAAAGGATTCAAAGTTTGGGCTTTCGGAAGAAGAGGCGTTTTTGCTTTACGAAGACGCTTTCAAGAGTAAGATATACCCGAATGGTTTGCACTTCCATCTCGGCTCCCAAATAAAAGATATGGAGATATTCAGAAAAGCTGTTGAACTCGCTATAAGATTCCTTTCAAAACTCAAAGAAAAAGGCATAAAATTGGAGTGGGTTGATGTCGGAGGAGGACTCGGTTTAGATTACGAGAACCTCACCGAACCATCTTTCAAAGATTATGCCGATTCATTCAAGCCGATAGCAGACGAAGGATATAAAATAATTTTTGAGATAGGAAGAGCTGTATCTGCTCCATCAGGAATCCTCATCACAAAAGTTATAAGAAAAAAGAAAACATCTGCGAAAAATTTCCTCATAGTTGATGCTGGAATGACGGAAATTTTGAGAATCCCGCTTTATAAAGCTTATCACAAAATTATTCCTTTGACTCAGGGTGATTCCGAACAACCTTTTGATGTTGTTGGTCCAATTTGTGAGAATTCAGATTATATCGGACAAAATGTGCTTTTGCCAGATTTAGAAGAAGGTGAGTTTTTGTGTGTCCTCTATGCTGGTGCTTATACTTCATCTATGTCTTCAAATTATAATGGAAGGACTTTCCCTGCCGAGGTTATTATAAAAGGAAACAGATTTTTTCTCGCTCGCAGGAGACAAACTTTACACGAGCTCATATCACGCGACCAGATTGATTGAATAAAAAACAACCTCACAGAAATACGAAATGAAAATTTTCTTTAATTTTGCATAAATTTTTGTATTTCGGAAATTAATTTATTTGTGATGAAAAGAAAAAGTTTTTCCCTCCTTGAAGTTATAATAGTTCTGATAATAATTTCTGTTTTGGCTTCCCTTGCTGTACCGCAATATAGAAAGCTGGTCTATAAATCAAAGTCAGCTGAGGTAAAAGCTATTTTGCCTTCTATTGCTCATCTTGAAGAAGTCCGAGAAACAGAAAAGGGTAAGTATATAACATGTGGATGGTATCCCGGCTCTGCTGGAAAAAATAAACAGGTGTGGTCAGAGACAAACTGCTTTTCTTCTGAACTCAACTTTAATGTTAAGGGTGGAACTTATTGTGATTTTGCAGTTGCAAGAGGAAATTTCTCCTCCAATCCCGCTTCCGCTTCCCCATCTGATAGAGAAGAAGTAGAGGGAACAGCAAACATAGATATAACAATTATAGCAAGGTGCGATTTAGATGGTGATAGAAACTTTTCATACTATGTGGTCACAGATGAGGATAACGAGGTCAAAGGTCCATTTGGAGATGATTTCTGATTGATTCTGATGGTTTGATTTGCTACAACCATCCTATGCTTTCTAATTTTTTTACAGCATCTTCTGGGTTTTCTGCTTCTATTACTTCTATACTTATTTTGTTTTCTTCTATGAATTTTTTTACTTTTTGAGGAAGAAACCCCCATTTTGCAAAGAGAAAAACTGAATTTGTTTTTTCAGCAAAGATGAGGTCGTTTATGCCATCACCTATAACAAGTGTGGGTCTGCTGATTTTTAGATTTTGCTCTATTTTTTCAAGGAGTTGTGCCTCCGGCTTTTTGACATCAAAGCTATCTCCTCCAACTATGCCATCAAATATTTGAACTATGTGAAGAGATGATAAGAGCGAAACAGTTAGTTTGTGGCTTTTATTTGTTGTGAGAATTACCTTGTGATTTTTCCTCCTCAACTTGAATATAAGCTCTATGTTTCCTTTATAAATATATGTCTTGCGCGAGATGTTTTTCCTGTACTCTGATATGAAATCTTTTAGAATCTCTTCTTCTTTTTCCTCTGCTCCAAGCTGTCTCAAGGTTTTCTGTATAAGAGGTCTTACCCCATCTCCTACATACGATAAAACCACATCAAAATCAATCTCTTTTATATGAAATTTTCTCAGGGTTTTGTTGAGTGAGAGAAAAATATCCTCAGATGTATCTGCGAGCGTTCCATCAAGGTCAAAAAATATCGCTCCCATAAAAGTTATTCACCTGCTATGACCCACACGACATTGTACTGATGGAAAGGAGTCCACGCGTTGGCTACTCCACGCCTCAGAGATTTTCTTATATCCATCTTATCTCCTACTAACCTTTTGACAATCTCTATCATTCTTATAAGTCCTACTGCACCTGGGGGATTGCCACATATAGCGCCTCCTGATGGATTTATTGGCAATTTTCCCTCTTTCAGAAATGAGCCGTCGTGAATGGGCTTTACAAGACGTTTCTCTGCGACAAGTTCAAGTGCCTCAATAGACATAAGCTCTATGTGAGGAAAACACTCCATTATCTCGGCGAAATCTATTTCTCTTTTTGGATTTTTGACTCCTGAATTTTTGTAAGCTTTCCTCGCTGCATATCTCAAAGAGTTGAGATGAGCTATATCTTCATATCCAGGATAGTACGGACCTATATTTACTCCGAATCCGTCTATCCATGCTCTCTTTTCTCTTGTTTTCACTATATCTCCTCTTGCGAATATTATGGCTGCTGCACCGTCTGTTTTTGGAGGCATCATAAGTTTCCTTATCGGTTCAGCTACATAGGGAGATGTGAGAATTTCTTCAAGTATTATCTTTTCTCTTATGTGAGCGTCTTCGTTATCTGCTCCGTTTCTCCTGTTTTTTATGACTATTATCCCGAGTTCTTCTTCTCCTATTCCGAGCCTATCCATGAACGCTTTCGCTTGAATTGCTGTGAAATTTACAAAATCTAGCCCGGTTTTACCAAGGTAATTTAACCTCCCATAAGAGACAGAAAGATGTCTTATATCTGTTTCTGATGATTTGCCATATCCTACAACAAGAGCTATTTTGCTTTCTCCGCTCATTATTTTCATAACCGCATAGGTTGCTCCGAAAGCTCCATCTATGTTCCTCAAGAATGTGTGTAATTTCGGCTTCAAATTCAATCTCCTTACAAGGTCAGATATTTTGGTGTGCGATGAAAAAGAACACTCAACAAAATAATCTATTTCCTCCGGAGAAATCTCTGCATATTTTATTGCTTTCTCTACTGCCTCCTTCGCTATGTCAATATCAGAAAGCGGAGATTTCTCTTCCTGTCTTGAAATCCCAATTCCTATTATTCCAACTCTTAACATATTTATTCAATTTATAATGCCTGACATTTCTCTTTTGATGAATTTTAAAACTTTTCACCTTATAGATTTTCATCCTTCGGATTTATTGATAGACCAATCTGAAAGAAAAACTACTTGAATTTTTTATTTTCGCGTTTTCCAGCTTCCCTTTATATGTGCTACATAGAGAAATGCTTTTTATTTCACCGGTGCAGTAATTATTAAAACAGCTCATAGAAGACGAGCAGTAGATTTTGTTCGGTATATCTAAATCTATATCAGATACAGCGTAGAATGTGACTTTGTAATCCCCCGCATAAGTTACAGAAAACGAATAAGTGTTTGCTTTGAGTCCTGATATAGCCGATGGGTAAAGTTCTTTTATAAAAATTTCTTGTCCTCCACCGGGGAGGTTATTCCCTTCTATGAGAACAAAAACTCGGTATAAAGAAACATCAAAAGTTATTATGTAGTTTTCTATTGTTGCTGAGTTCGTATATGTTTTTTCTGATGGGTTCTGATTATCTTGCGCTTTTGGTTCAACAGATATTATAGGAGCTTGTTTTGCAACAGATACAATCGCTATCTTCCTCACACCTTTTTTCCCGAAAGAATCCTTTGCCGATACGGTGATCTGAAAAATTCCTGCGTTCTCGTATGTGTGGGACTTTCTTGCAACATATTTTGACCCAGTTGCAGGAATTGGGTCTGATTTTCCATCTCCCCAATCTACTGCTAACTCTTTGATTTCATCTCCTTCTGGGTCCTCTACTGCTATCAGGACCGAAACGCTGAGCGGACTGATTCCTGCTACAATAGTGGTTTGGGTAAGTTCACTATCAAATTTTTCTATGAATCCATCTATTATTGGTGGGAAGTTTTTCGGAGATGAACCGCCGATAAAAATTCCTATCTTCACTTCTGCATAAGATGAGAGAGGGTAGGGAGCGAATTTATTGTCGTCTGAGACATAGATTTTTATCGTGAAGTCGCCAGCTTCTTTGTAGATGTGAGAGCTAGAACAATCTTTTTCTTTTTCATCATAAGAATTATCTCCCCAATCTATTATGACTTTACCTATTCCGTTTGAATCTTTGCATATTGCTTTTATATATACTGTATCTCCGAGCGAAAAAGATGATGTGGGTTCCAAAAACTCTTCGTCTTTATACGCCTGAAAGTTTATTATTTGTGGGGAATCGTTGGTGATTATGCTTGTTTTCACCTCATTAGAGCCAGATTCATCCATACCATAAAGTTTTACCTCAAAGATTCCAAATCTCTCATATGTGTGTTGAAGCGTTGTCTCTCCGTCTTTCAGGTTTTCAAGAATGCTCTTTTGCGTGTTATCTCCGTAATCTATTATGAGGTATTTCATTTTACCTCGTGACGGTATGGCTTTTACATAAAACGAGACAGCAAGAGGGAAAGAACCATAGTTTTGAGATGGTGAGAGAATGAGAAGGGGACCAGCGGTTGGAGGAAGCTTGCTCAGATCAGTGCAGAAAGCCAAAATAACAAAACTTAAAACACTCAGAATCAAAAGCTTTTTATAGTGCTTTTGCATGGTATTAAATTTAATCATTTTGGAAAGTTTTATTTTTGTAAAGAGTGTGTGAAGATGAATTTTCAGGTCTGTTTTTTTAATTCCTTTATTAGTTTTGCCATGTAAATTGAGTTGAGAGCCCATTCATATCCTTTGTTTCCGTGTTTCCCTCCAGCTCTCTCAAATGCCTGATTCAAATTCTCAACTGTGAGGATTCCAAAAATTATAGGTGTTTCTGTTTCAAGAGATGATTTCACAAGTCCTTCTACTAAACCTTTTGCTACATGTTCAAAATGGAATGTTTCTCCTTTGATGAGGCAACCGAGTGTGAGTATTGAGTCAAATTTTTTGGACTTTGCGAGGACTTTTGCTGTTATGGGTATTTCAAACGAGCCGGGTACATAAAAGACCTCAAAATCAACTTTTTGCTCTTCAAAAGCTCTTTTTGCTCCTTCAAGGAGTTTTTCTGTAATTATTTCGTTGAACCTTGATACAACGACTCCTATCTTCAATTTATATTTACTCTTGTTTTCGTCATTCAAATTTTCGCTTTTTCCTTTCATACTTAAAAGAATCGGAAAGTTTATGTTTTAACCTGCCGATCAAAAGAATATTTTATTTATTTATCTCCTGTTTTCTTTCTTTTTTGACTTTCATTCTCTCTTCTATTGATGGTATGTTCATCATTTTTCTGTATTTTACTATTGTTCTTCTTGATAACTCTATTCCGAATTTCTCTTTGATTTTTTTAGCTATTGCGGAATCAGAAAGTGGTTTTTCAGGGTCTTCTTCATCTATCATTTTTCTTATCTCATCCATTATGGTGTCTCGTGATATTTTTTCACCTCCTTTTGATATTCCTTTTGAGAAGAATTTTTTCAGTTCAAATACTCCATGAGGTGTTTTAACATATTTGTTGATAACTGTTCTGTTTATTGTTGATATAGATATATTGCATATTTTGCTTATGTCTTCAAGTTTCATAGGTTTTATCTTTGTGAAATCTCCTGCCATCAAAAAATCTCTCTGGTATGAGAAAATAGCTTTTGACACTTTTAATATTAAACTTTCTCTTTTTTTCAAACCCTCAACATAGTTTTTGGCTCTTTGTATAAGCATTTCAATTTTTTTCCTTTGTTCTTCGCTTACATTCCTCTTTGAGTTTTTGAACCATTTTTCTCTGCGCAGGTCAGAAAGTCTGACATCAAAATTCTTTATAGGTATAACATATATTTCTCCTTTGTCTTCAAACACCTCAACTTCTGGTTTTTTCGGGGTTTGAAAGAAATCCTCTTGACTATATAATTCGTAGAGAGGATAGGGTGGAATATCAATTTTTCCGGTTTCCCGACTTATAATTTCGCTCAACGCTTTTATTTTTCCTTCATCAAAATTCGTTGCGCTTCCAAAATCTTTCAACTCCTTTTCTATTTCTGCCAATATCTTGCTTGCCTTATCTTCTCCTAATTTTTTTGAAAGTATAAATTGTAGGTATTCTTGTGCGTTTTTGCTACCTATTCCTTGTGGTTCTATCTCCATAAACTTCTTCCTCACTTTCTCTATTTCATCTTCATCTGTTTCTACTCCTTCATTTTCAAGCTCTTTTTTTATTTCTTCTGTGGTTTTTGAAAGATAACCTTTTTCATCAATAGACCAGTAAATCATCTCTGCTATGAAAAGCTCCTTTCCAGAAAACTTGCTGTATATCTGTCCTAAAATCATCTCATCTATTGATTTTTTATCTGGAATGAGTTCAACTTCTTTTTCTTGGAATTCCTCTAAATCAGGATTTCTCGCAAATGAGAACCTCTCGCTTTCATAACCGAACAAATTCTCAAACTCGTATTCATAAAATCCCTCATCAGTTTTGTTTTTTTCTTTACTATCTATGTATTCGGTTTCAGAATCTTCTTTTCCTTCGTACTCTAAAAATGGGTTTTCATTCGCTTCATTTTTTATTTCTTCTTCAAGCTCTGTAAGTGGCATAGAGAGAAATTTCAGATTTACTATGATTTGGGGATTAAGTTTTAACTTTGACTCTACCTTCTCCCGTAGCGTTATTTTTATCACAAGATATATTTTAAGATTTTGATGTTTTTTGTTGTCTTTTACTTTTTGAAATTCCTGTGCGATTTATCAGTATTCCTCTTCTGATTTCTGCATGATTTCAGCGAGTTTTTCTCTCACCTTCAAAAAATCCTCTTCTTTTCTCTTTCTCTCATTTACAAAGTATTTATGGTATATATCCAACAGTTTGTTGAGGTCTATTGTTCCTTCGGGAATTTCGCTACCGTCTGAGATTTCCAATATTCCTATTCCTGTTTTTTCTTCGGTATCTATTGATACAACGTTTTCTATTTCAGAGTTTATTACTGTCTTCCACTTTACTATTTCTCTTATACCTTGCGCTTCCGAATATTTCAGTTTTATCTTTTTTATATCTTTTGGATATTTCTTCATCTCTTCAATTGATTTTTCTATCTGGATTTTTTCTATGTCAAACTCAAATTGTCTGAGAACCCTTTTTTGGTCTATCTTCTCAAATTCAGCTTTTTTCAGCACTCCATGAGATATTTCAATCAGATAAAAACCTTTGTTTTCATCTTCTCGTTCTCCAAAGTCAATCTGATATGGACTTCCGCAATAAACTATTTCTGTTGCTGTTGTGGATATTTTTTGGCTTTTGTGTATGTGTCCAAGTGCGCAGTAAGAAAACTGTGGAAATTTTGCCTTCCTTATTGAGTAGCTTGTGAGAACGCTTATTTCCTTTTCTGTACCAGATGGGATAGATTCTGATACAAATAGATGAGAGACAAAAACAATGGGGTATCTCTCTTTTGCTCCCTCTTCAAAAAGTAGTTCTATATATTTTCCGAGTTCATCTTCGTATGATGAATTTTCTCTGGCAAAGAGGTTGGGGGATGGATATGGGAGAACTGCAAAATTCACCTTCTCTCCATTTTTATCTTCATATTGAAAAATTGCTTTTTTTATTTCTCTTGGATTTATCACATTTGCAAAGACCTTCACATTCGCAAGCTGTAAGAGTTTGCTCATGCTTTTTAGAAAATCCTGTGAGTCGTGATTTCCGGAGATTATAAGAGAAAAAACCTTGATAGAGTTGAGCTCAAGAAAAAAATCCCAGACGACTTCCAGAATATCAGGTGGGGTTGTAGGTTTATCAAAAATATCTCCGCATACAATAACGCAATCAATCTTTTCACTGATTATGAATTTTTTCATCTCTCCAAGAACATGAATGAGGTCTTCTTTCCTTGATATGTTGCCGTTCTTTTTTCCTGCGTGCCAGTCAGATGTGTGAAGGATTCTCATAGAAATAACTTATTAATTTTTTGCTCCGAAACTTTTTGTTTTGTTCAACTCAATCGTTTTTTTCCCACTTACTAAAATTAAAAGTAAGCACTTGATGGAGATAAAGATAAATCACAGATGGGATATTTCACCAGAAGAAGCAAAAAAAATTCAGCTTGAACTTTCAAAACTTGTGAAAGAGGAGAAGCTTGAAAAAGAGCCGGAAACCGTCGCCGGAGTAGATGTCTCTTATAACATTGGTTCAAATCTTCTTTATGCGGGGGTAGTGGTGATAACTCTGAAAGATTTAGAAATTATAGAGAAGGTTGTTGTTCAGAAGGAGGTGAATTTTCCTTATATCCCGGGGCTTTTGTCTTTTCGTGAAACCCCTGCGCTTTACGAAGCGTTTTCACGCTTGAAAACAGAACCAGATGTCATCTTTGTTGATGGTCAGGGTATAGCTCATCCGAGGTTCTTCGGAATAGCATCTCATATAGGAGTTCTTTACGACAAACCTACTGTTGGTGTTGCGAAATCAATTTTAGTTGGGACTTATCCGTATCTGCCAAAGAAGAAATGGGAAACCGCTCCGCTTTTTTTCAGGGGAAGGCAGGTCGGATGCCTTCTCTGCACTCAGGAATCTGCTGACCCAATAGTTGTTTCAGTTGGATATAAAATAACTCTTGACGAGGCAGTAGAGCTGACAAAAAAGCTCACAAGAGGGTTTAGAATACCTGAACCAACACGCCTTGCGCATATTATTGTCAATTCCGCAAGAAGAAAAGGAAAAGTTTAAATTAAATATGTAGAGCTTAAAGTATATGCATTTTGAGATTTCTGATTTCAACAAATTGATAGAATCTGAAAAACTCAATACAGAACCCAAGAGCAGAGAAAAAAGCATAATAGACGAACTTTCGGTTCTTTATATGGAAGCTTACAGAGGAATGGAGGAGTATGGAGAACCATCTTTAAGCCACGCAAAAAAATATATAAAATGGCTTATGCGACACTCTGATTTTTTCAAGGTTCTCATATCAGAAAACAGATTCATCGGATTTATAGCATGTAGTTCGGATTGGTTCTGGAACGGAAGGGTGGGTGAAATACACGAAATCTGTATAGACCCTGATTTTCGCAAGAGAGGACTCGGAAAATTTCTTGTGAATTTAGCTATTGATTTTTTCTCGCAGAAAAATCTCAAAAGAGCAGGTCTTTGGGTGGGAGAGAAAAATGAGGTTGCTATAAAGTTTTACAAAAGTTTGGGATTCGAATTCAGCGGTGATAAATTCCCAAATTGGTTGAGGATGGAAAAGGAGATATGAGTTTTTGTGTGGTGCGCCCGGCGGGACTTGAACCCGCAACCTTTGGATTCGAAGTCCAACGCTCTATCCTGTTGAGCTACGGGCGCAAAAAATCCTCTCAAATTAAAATTAACAAAATAAAAAACACATTCGCAAAAATTCAAGTTGATTGAAGAAAAGATAAAATCATCAGAGAAAAAGTAAAATAAAATCAAAGACCGCTATGAGAAGAAAAGAACCCCGTTCAAAAACAGAGGTGAAATCAAAAGCAAAACAAAAAAAGAAAGAGCAAAATCTTGAAGATATTCTCAAACAACTTGAAAAAAGAACAAACTCTTTTTTATCTGAAAAAGACAAAGATTCGCTTTTCAGAGAGGCATTTTTCGAAACCCAGAACATCTTGCAAGTTGTGATTGAAAACCTTGAAGTCAAGTCAGCAGAGAGAAAAATAATAAGCGGTTTTTCTTTGAGAGAAGCAAAGATGGGCAGTGATAAACTTTCTTCAAACTCCAAACTGATATTTCCTGAAAATCTTTCACGTCTTGAACTATCTGAAACCGAAGTCGTAAAATTCCTGAAACAAAAGAGCGAAGTTCTAAAAGATGCCACAAGTTTCAGAGTCGCTTTCAGGGGAGTGAGGAGATTGAAGTTTGTGAAAAACTCTCTTGGAAACTCTGCTTTTGAAGATTCTACAAAACTGTATATCGTGGTCAGTGTCATCTTTCGGAAAGATGGAAAAATAGCAACCGCAAGGGAATCAATATCAGGAGAAGACCTAAAAGATTACGAGAATATAGAAGAAGTTTTTAATGAAGTTCTCGGAAGAGCAAAGAAGCAATTGGAAGGCGGAGTTAAAGTTTCCGGAAGGGTTCCGGTCGTTATTATGTCATCCGCGGGAGGTGTTTTTGTCCACGAATGCATAGGTCATGCCCTTGAAGCAGACCATATATTCAGAGGTCTTTCGGTTTTCAAAGATAAG
Source organism: bacterium HR19 (assembly GCA_002898315.1). Classification (GTDB taxonomy): domain Bacteria; phylum Calescibacteriota; class Calescibacteriia; order Calescibacteriales; family Calescibacteriaceae; genus Calescibacterium. Next base: position 85,404 of record BEHV01000002.1, read on the forward strand.
CTCGGACAAAAGATAGGGTCAGATATTGTGACAATTGTTGATGACCCAACATGGCCACATCAGAGGGGAACTCATAAGTTTGATGATGAGGGAACTCCTGCTGCAAGGAATGTTCTCGTTGAGAACGGATACCTCAAAAACTATATCGTTGATTTGAAACACTCTTTCATTTTGAATATGCCTCCAACATCGTCAGGCAAGAGAGAAAGTTATCAGTATCCCCCAATACCGAGAATGACTAACACCGTGATTTTGCCGGTCAAGGGAGTTAAACCGGGGGAGGTGATCCGTGAGTGTTGGAACGGCATCTTGATAAAAAAGCTTGATGGTGGAGAAGTTGATACCGCAACAGGAGATTTTGTCTTCGGTATTGAAGAAGGATATAAAATAGAAAACGGAAAGATAGGAGAAATGATTTATAAGGGTGTCCTTATGGGCAAGGTGCAGGAATCTTTGAAAAGGATAGTAAAATTAGCAGAAGATATTGGGTTCTCACCGGGGACTTGTGGTAAAGATGGTCAGTGGGTTCCTGTCTCTGACGCTCAGCCAACCGCGCTCTTTGAAGAACTCATAATCGGAACTTCAGATTAAACCGAGTAAGAAGAAACCCTCAAAATGGCTTATCAGAAATTGACTTCAATTTCTTTTAGTTGTGTAAGGGAGCCGATGTCAGATGCTAAAATGGAAATCTTGGAAAAAGAGTTCGTACGAGACATCATCAAGCTCCATATCACATTGCCTATTATCACAGACCTTATGGGTGAGCACTGAAAACCTTGTCGATAGGCGTAATAATTGCAGTTTTTACATTCGCAACCTTTTATATATCCCGCATGCTCAAAGCCGTTATCTACCGATACTCTGTAAACTGAAAAGCCGGCGAGCTTGAAACTGCCGAGGTTCGGTCCACCACTGCCTCCCTCGTAAAGATATATTGGTATAGAAAGCACATTTTTGAATAGTGTAAGGGCTCTGTAATCGTAAAGGGCTTCTGATTCTGTCCCCCGCGAGCCAATCTCTATTCTGTGGAGGAGCCGTGGAGAAGATAAATCTGACACATCAAATATTGAAAGCTGAACTCCCTGATACCATGCAAAGTCGCCCATATCTTGTGTCTCTTTGCCTACTGTCAGCACATGGTTTTCACCAAATGGCAAAATCAGCGAGGAATATCCCGATACTTTAAGCTCTCCGACAACGAGGGGGTTATAAGGGTTTTTGAGGTCAAGTGTGAAGAACGGGTCGGTCTTTTTGAATGTGACTATAAATCCTCTATCACCCATGAACCTTGCAGAGTGTATGAGTTCTCCGGGAGCTATTCCTTTTACCTGTCCTACAACTTTGAGTTTTCCATCTTCTTCTTTCAGCACAGATACTATGTTGTCTGAATTTCCAAAATTCCCTTTTGATGTTGCTATTCTGAGAAAGCCGTTGTACTCGTTCATAGAAAGTTCAGCATTTTTCTGTCCTGTTCTTCCCGGTATAACAGAAATCCTACCTTCAACTTCTCCGCTTGCGGAATACTTTACTTCATCTGATATGTCAAACTTGTGGATTATGGTTTTTTCTTCCGCTCCGTCTCCCCAGAACCATCTATCTTTTGAGTATGCTACATATATGCTGTTTTTTGACATATAGACAAATGGGACATCAGATGTGCTTCCTACACCTATGGCGTAAATTATTTCGGGTTTTTTCCCGGGTTCAAGCAAAACCACAAAGGCGGAGTCAATCCCCGACGCATCAGAAGATATATAAACATTTGAGCAATCAATTTTGTATTCATCTCTTTTGAAAATCAGTGATGTTGTCCCGTTAGAATACGAAATAGAATACGAGATTTCTTCAATTTTCGGGAAAATCTCTTTTATGTCTTCAAATCCTATCTCAATTTCAACTTTCTGAATATCGCTTGCTGTGTTCATAGCTATTTCAATTATCTTGCTGATTATGGGGTTATTTGTGCTGAAGAAGTTCTGATTTGAGAGGTCTCCTATGACAAAAATCTTCCCATCTTTTTTCCTTGCAGTTATGTATCTTCCTTCAACTGATATGGCTCTTACAAGCTCGGGTTTTTCTAATCCATCAAGTTCAGAGATATAAAAGTTAGGTTGGTTATAATTTCCACTTTCACCGAAAGTGAATATTTTTGTGCCTTCTATAAGGAGTTCTCTCGCTATGACGGGTATATTTGCAAGAACTTCGGCATTGTCAGTGGGGTATGACCTTACAACGATTAACCTGCCGGACAGCACTGAATATATTCTTTCTCCATCTGTTTTCACAATATCTGCTTCATCAACTCCTTTTTCCTGAACGGTTGTTTCTGAATGCTCAATGGTTTTCCCAGAATCTACTGGCTTAAAGTTGTAAACGAAGTCCTGTCCGTCTTCTAATACGGAGTAATCTCCGGAGTAAGAGTAAGCTTTCTCCCGTATATTTTTTATGAGTTTTTCGGCATACTTTTCCATAAGTGCTTCTAAATACTCTTTCACTTCAGCGCAGTTTTCTGCTTTTTTGAGTTTTGAGATTGAAGGAGAGAGGAAATTTTTTATGTTTTCTTCTGCTTTTATATCTTCTGATGAATTTGAGTTTGATGGGTCAGCATTTGGTGATATATAGGTTATTACCTCTTTGCTCTCGCATCCGAGGAATACGGCGAGGATACAGAAAACCACCGCTATTTTTAATTTACCTTTTGCTGTTTTTACAAGTTTTATCATAGCCACCACCTCACAAAATTTTTCTCTAATAATAGTGTAGTCATTTTTTCTCGATGGTATGGGGATTTTTCAATTTTTGTTTTGTTTTTTGTTTTTTATTAAAAATATAATTTGGAGAGGTGGCCGAGCGGTCTAAGGCAACAGCCTGCTAAGCTGTGGCGGGGGTTTACCCTGCCTCGCGGGTTCGAATCCCGCCCTCTCCGCCCATCTCAAAAATAAACAACCACACTAATAGCAGAGAACTGGGAATGCAAACTGATGTTTATGCTGAACATAGAAGGAGAGAACTTGGAATGCATATTACCTCCGTAAAAATTTTCAAGAATTATATCCTTCCAGAAATTAGGGATATTCTATACGACTATACATGGATAGATTTATTTGCTGGAGAAGGAAATTTTACCAGAAGATGGGTTCTCCCTTAGCGCTTTGTTATTGGAAGAATTCTTTAATGACCTCACCTGAATTTTTGAAATTCAAAAATGAGCTCGGTAAATTTTCCCTTCTGCCGAAGTTCCGACTTTTTCTCTCTTTGCTTGTTTTAAAAAATAAATAAAGAACTTGCTTTAAATTAAATATTTATGATGCGTTCTTCTCATCTGAAAATTTTGTTGTTTGTCTTCCAAATACTTATTTTGAACCTTTCTGCTTGCATGAAAACCTCACCGAAAATAAAAAAAGTTGAATCCTCTTGTCCCGAATGTCAATACCAAAACGATAACACCGGAGATAAAAACATAAAATCCCCTCAGGCAGAACAAAAAAGCGATCAGCTAAACCAAGAAAATTTGTCACCCCAAGAAAAAACTTTCAACTTTGAAATAGATATTGCGAAACTTTTTGAGAGTAAATCTCTCGGCAAAAACCCTGTGATATTTGAATACGAACGCCTGAAAGATGTACTGAATGTCAAGACCTATGAGGAGATGTTTGATAAGGCGCTGTTTTTTTACTCCACAGGTGATATTGAACTTGCATCTCAGATATTTTACGCTCTCGCTTCAAATTCTCCAAATCAAGAGTACAGAGAAATAGCACTGTTTAATCTTGCTATGTCTCTTGAAAGGTTGGGAGAAGACGAGAAAGCTGAAATGATTTACTCCCAGATTGCAACAAGTCAACAGTATGAAATAAGTTCCGACGCTCTCCTGCGTCTTGCAAGAATAAAAATATCAAGAGGTGAAAAGATAAACCTCAATCAAGATTCCTTCAAGGACGAAAAGAGAAAAGAGTTCTCAATTCTCCTCAATACCTTTCAAGAAACAGAACAGATCCTGCTTGAACTCCTTCCAAAAGAAGATATAGAATTTGATTTTAACTCAGTATCAAAGTATGACAAAGTAAGAGCTAAAAAAAATTACTGGTATGAAAGAATAAGATCTGTTGAAAAGACCATAAGAGATATGGAAAAATTCAAGCACTATGAGGAGATGAAATCTGTCTACTATCTCTGTCGTGGGAACTTAGCTTTTATAAAAGGAATTTTAGAAGATAACTATCCTCTTCTGGCCCTTAAGAACAAAGTAAATTTCATACTCTCGGCACAGAAAGATTATATGGATGTTGTAAGGAGAGGGGAGCCGTGGTGGGTCACCGCTGCTGTTTTTAAGCTCGGAGAAACATATAGATATGTTTTTGAAGACCTTGCGACTTCACGCGACCCGAAAGAACTCAAATCTGATGAGGAGAAAAAAATCTATAGACAAGAACTCATAAAGGAGCTTCAAAAAGCTCTCAAATACGCCGCTTACATATACGAAAGAAATATAACGTTTGCAGGAAGAATAAAGTTCAAAACACTATGGATAAAAAGAAGCCAAGAAGGATTAGAAATAGTGAGAAAATATACAGAAAAAATTCAAGAGATATTACAAGATGAACAATAAAAACCCTTATAACTACTTTTTTCAGATTCTTAAAAATTATAAATACGACCTTTTTATCCTGGATTTTCTAAAAACCAAGAAGATAGATGAAGATAAATTTTCTTTCCTTTTAGATAACGAAAAGGAAGTTTTCAAAAGGGCAAAGCTTTTTGGTGTATCAACTCAAATATACCTCAAAATAAAAAATTTTCTGAACAACCAGAGTTTTTACGAAAAATCCATCTACCACATAAGAAGATTTGAAAAAAAGCTCAGGAAAAATGAGAGGAAGCAAAAATTTATTGAAGATAGAGAAAAGTTTGCAGAACGTCTTTTCCCCATATTTTCATTTGACTTCCAAGCGAATTCTGAAAAACTTAAAAGAAACTTCAATTTCATAAAAGATTTGAAAGGGTTTTCTGACGACTTTGCTCTTTTCAAAGGAATTGCTCTTGCAAAAAAGTATTACCGCTCTCCGTTGGCAAGACACGCCGGAGATATAGATATCATAGTTCCACAGAAAGTTTTTAAAAATTTTGAAAAAATAATTCTTGACCAGAATTTTCATCTTGTTCCAATGTCAAAAATAAAAGATAAGTACGGACATGTTCGTCAGTTCGTCAGAGAAGATGGTCTATCTTGTGGACTTCACCTTTATATATCTGATAGGTTCTTTGCAGAAATAAAATACGAAGATTTAGAGTTTGAAAACACATGCATTGAGTTCGGGAAAGACAAATTGGAAGTCAGAACTTTCAATCCAGAATTTGACCTAATTCAGCTTTCTCTTCACCTTTTTCAGCATTGCTTTGCTTTGAGAATCTTCCTTGACATTTTTTATGTTTTGAGAAGCTCTCGTATAGATTACAATAAACTTTTTGAAATCTCTCGTATTTTCAAAGTTGAGAAGATAGTTTTTATTTCTCTTTTATCTACTTCAAAGATATTTGCCTTCAGCTTTCCCGATAGATTTTTTGCGAAAAGAATTCGGGATTCTTTTCTTTATAGATATGCTGATTTTGTTTCCTCTTTTGTTTCTCAACCTTTTTTCTTCCTGCTACTCAGAAATTTTTTGTTTTATTTGCCTTATCTTGATAAGTTTTTTTCACTTCTTTTAGCTTTGAAGTTCCCAGCACGAAAATTTTTAAACTTACTACCATACTTCCCCTCTGAATTTTTGAGAAGGTTAAAAGGAGAGTATGTTATAGCAGTTTAGTTCTATAAATGGTTTTTTGATGCAAAACTTCTTTTCTGTTTTTTAAACTTTATTTTTGACTTATGAAGTTAGAGAAGAAATCTTTCCGCACTTTCTCTCCCATATTTTTGCTCGCTTCAATCTTCTCTCTTTTTATTTTCCCGATTTCATGTATGAAAAGGAATATATATTCGTCTTTGGGTGTAGGTGGAGGAATTCCGCCGGGAAGTGGAATATCAAAATTGAAAATTTCTCCCGGTGAATTTGATGAGGATATTCAAGGTGTTTTTGAATTGCAGGGATTTTACAGATTTGAGAAAAAAGATATAGTCCCCGCGACGGGGTATGCTTTACTTTATAATTTCCGTGAGATCAGCGATAAACTTTTCCCGTATTTTGGAGCATCTATAAATGTCTTGTGGTTGAGGGGAGAAAAGAATAAGATTTCAGCAAACGGTGAGTTTTCACTTGTGCTCGGAATTGAATCAATCCTGAGTAAAAATATATCACTCTTTTACGAGTTCCCAATAAATATTATAGCATCAGAAGTACCTAAATATAATTTGATATTCGGACTCTCATTCTACTTTAAGAGATTTTAGAGAGAAAGATACTTTTGATTAAAATTCTTTTTTTGTGTTATCTTTGAATATGAGGGGATTTGAAAAAAAAGGTGATATGAAAAGTTGTGGTCGCAAAGCTGTGTTTTTTTATCTCCTCTTTTTCTTTTTTTCTGGTTTTCATTTTCTCTCCTGCTACAAGGAACCACCGCTGCCTCCTCCTGGACCGTTTATAACTCCTGAAACGCGCTATCCGATAGGACCGGGAGATATAATAGAGATAAAACTCGTTCCAGATGAGATAGGTGTTTCCGGACAATACGAAGTTGATGAAGAAGGCAGAATACTCATACCGATTATCGGTGAGGTTTATGTTGTGGGTATGACATCTATTGGTCTCCGTGTCCATCTTCAAAAGATATTCTCTGATTACATAAAGAGACCTTATATTGCGGTATATGTTCGTGAGATGAAAAGTCAGAAGATATATGTTTTAGATGAGGAGAAAGTTGGAGTGATTTATGTTCAGAGACCTCTGAGCATTCTTGAAGCTGTGATACTTGCTGGTGTTTCTCCAAAAGATGATAAACTCTCTCGCATATACATTATAAGATGGGACGAATCAAAAAAATCAAGCGATATATACTCTGTAAATGTTGAAAAGATTTTGAAACAGGGTGATTTCACTCAAAATGTATATCTCAAACCGGGAGATATAGTTTTTATACCTCCAAAATATACGAAGAGTTTGAGAGAAGCTCTCTCATTTTACAGCAGTGTAGGATATTCAATAATTTTTGGTTTAGGTGGCATAAGAGTTCTTGGAATAGTGAAGTGATGGTCTAATGGTAAGAAACTTTTCTCATTTCAGTTCTACTTTGCATTCTGTTGCGGTTTCTCCGTTCTCTTTTTTGCAGATCACAATAACTATTTTTTTGTCTGGACTTTCCTCTTTGATTTCAAAGTTTATATCCTCTTCTAAAAGTATGGGGTTTATGAATCTTGCTTTTACCTTTTTTATATCTTGGGGTTTGGCGTTAAGATTTTTCAGAGCTTCTTTTATGCAGAGAGCCATTGTGAGCATTCCGTGAACTATCGGACGCGAAAATCCGGCTTTTTTCGCTACATCAAAATTATAGTGTATTTCGTTGAAATCTTGTGAAGCTCCCGCATACATAACAAGCTGTTTCAAATCTAACTTCATATCAATTCTCTTTTTAGAATTTCTGAACTCTATGTTATATTTTTCTGCTTTTCTTTCAGGAAAACATTTTACATTTTACTTTTTCTTTTTTCTATTTCTCTTTCTATCAGTGTTTTTACGAATGTTTCGGAAACTATTTTGTAGTATCTTATGAGTAAGGTAAGATATGTTTTTTCTTCTTCTTTTTTTACTTTTATAGGTGCGACAAGGTGAAAGTATGCGAGCTTTCCAAGATAATCTACTAAATCCTTCGCATCATCTTTTGGCAAAGATATATCTATTTTTATCTCTCTATATATTTTGGGAAAATCTCTTTCTAAATCTTTTTTTACCTCTCTCATTATTTCGTCATAAGGTATCACACCGAAAAAATAAAAGGTTTTCTCTCTGTCTATTTTCTTTTTGGTTTTGCCTCTTGATATTTCTCCTTTTATTTTCAGGGAGATAGAAGAAGGAGCTGGACTGTATTTGAGTATCTTTTTTTCTACATCACATTTCAGGTTGGCTGAAACCGAAAATTCGTCTATTGCGGTTTTTATCATCGGAGATAGTTCGCCACAATCTATCTCTATTTTTCTTGATGGCATTTCCGGGTCAGATAAAAATTCAAGCAACTTCTTCACATTTACCTCTGATAAAACGGTGAGCGCTAATCCATCGGGTAATGTCTCTCTCCTTTCAATCTTGAACCTTGTTATAAATTTTGAAATATCTTCTATCTTTATTGTTTTTTTTACTTTCTCAATCTCATCTCCTGTTTGGGGGATATACTGCAAGATATTGAAAAAAACTTCTGTTATTGCTCTTTTATATGCGGATTCGTATGAGGGTGGAGAAGGAAAGATGATTTTCATCCTCACCTGTTCGGTTTCCTGCAAAATTTTCTCTTCTTGAACTTTTTCTTCTTCCTGTGCGATTAAGATTTCTCCGAAAAAAAGTGTTGATAAGATATATATTGCAAGTATTTTCATGATTGTTTTTCTTTTGCGATTTTTCACAAATAAATTAACGACTTTTTTTCCTCTTCTGCTTTTTCTTTTATCTCTCCTTTTTCTATCTTTCCGGCTAACTCTATTATTTTTTCTTTTAGGTCATCTATACCTATTTTGTAGATAGCCGAAATGAATATCGCTTCTTGAAATTTTTCTCTCGCTGTGATCAATCTCTCTTTTGGAACAAGGTCTATTTTGTTGAAAACTATTATATATGGCTTTGATTTATCTACCTGAATTTCATCAAGAACATCTCGTATTGTTTGATATTGTTTCTCGTAATCAGAGCTTATATCAAGGACTATTAAGAGGGCGTCAGAAAATATGACTTCTTCAAGGGTTGATTTGAAAGCTGCTATGAGCGAGTGAGGTAGATTCCTTATGAATCCGACCGTATCTGAAAGTAGGATGTTGTTATTTTCCTTTAATTTTCCTACTCTTGTCTCAAGCGTCGTAAATAGTTGGTCTTTTATGATAACATCTTCACCAGATAGGGTTTTGAGCAGGGTTGATTTTCCTACATTCGTGTATCCCACAAGTGAAAAAGTGATGAATCCTTCTTTTTTTCTTCTCTCTCTGTGGAGGAATCTTGTTTTTCTTATGTCTTCAATCTCTTTTTCTATTGCTCTTATTCGGTTTAGCATGTGCCTTTTGAGCTCTTCTGTTTTTGTTTCTCCCGGACCTCTTGTGCCGAGAACTCCTCCGAGCTGGGACATCTCTTTTCCTATTCCTATGAGTTTTGCCATTTTATATTTTAGCTCTGCGAGTTCAACTTGAAGTTTCCCTTCCCTTGTCGTAGCTCTTTCTGCGAATATCCTTATTATCACATATTCCCTATCAACAACTTCTTTTTTCGTTATTTCTCTGAGGTTTGATATTTGGGAGGTCTTTAAAATTGAGTCAAACGCTATCACATCTATGTTTTCTTTCAACGCAAGTTCTTTTGCTTTACCTTTACCTATGAAAAAAGATGGATCGGGTCTTTCTCTTTTTTGTATTATTTCTTCCTCTATTTTCCCTCCGAGATTTTTTATAAGTTCTTTGAACTCATCAAATGATTCAAGCTTGTCTTGGATTTCGTTTTTTCTCGCAAATTTCGGCAAAACCGTCGCTACCGCAAATCTTTTTCCCTGATAAGAAGATGCTTCCTCAAATATGTCCATCTATTATTTAAATTAAAAAGTTTTCCTTTATTATTGCGAAAAAGAAAAAACATTCATCAGGTTTTTTAATTTAAGTTTTATGAATTTTGCCTTCATCTCTTTTAATTTTTCTTATATCTTTTCGCCCGAAGGTCTGTTTATAATTTCATCTGCAATTTTTATATCATACCTTTTCTATTCATTTCTGAGGTCTCACTTCAAGTGGAGTTTTCTTTCGTTTTTTGTTTTTGTCCCAATATCAATCTTTTTTGTTGCGAAAGATGAGAGAGCAATGCTTGTGAAGAAAGTAGAAGAGAGAGCAGAGAAATCAGCAGATATAAATTTGCTCCGTCATCTTTCAAGAATATATGAATACGAGGGAGATATAACATCAGCGGTCAAAACATATATGAAAATAATTCAGGTTGATCCGAATGATGAAGATACGCTTCTCAAATTAGCTATAATTTTCGCTCAAATGGGAAATGTTGACCTTTCACTTCACATAATTCAAAATATCCTCAAATCTAACCCGTCTGATGTTATTGCAAAACATTTATATGATGTTCTGACAAAGATAAAATCTGGCGAAGAAGAAGGTAAGAAAGAGAACATCAAAGAAAAATAAATTGAACTTTACCAGGTTATATGAGATTGGTTTTGATGAATCTATTTTTCCTTCTCCTTTTTATTTCTTGCTCTTCAAAGAAATTTTATGTAGTTATTGACATAAAAAGTAGAAGTCCTTGGGTTATATCAAAAGGTTTATCGGTGGGTGATGAGAGAGCAGAAAAAAAAGCCGATGTCAAACTGAACATAGTAGATTACGAAGAGTCGCCATACTTTTTTGATTCATACGGTAATCCAAAAGCTTACAGAATTTTTGTAAGGGTTTCTTATGAGATAAGATGTGAGAAAGGATTTTTTGCTGGAAACTTCTCTTTTTATGAAACATTCAATTCTTATAACCCGCAAAGTTATAGAGCTTCTGTTATTGGGAAAAGAAAGGTTATAGAAAGGAGATTGGTCCAGAGAGTTATTTCAGAAGTTGAGAAGGCATGCTTTCGGTAATATTATTTGGTTTTTCTGGTTTTGCAATGAACCCTCCTCCTATAACTTTATCTTCCGAATAAAAAACGCACGCTTGTCCTGGGACAACCGGTCCGTACTCTTTTTCAAAAATCACATGAGCTTTTGAGCCGATTTTCCTCACGAAAGCAAGAGAACCTTCATGAGTATATCTTACTTTAACCAAACACCTTATATAATCTCTTTCAAAATCTTCTTGAATCTCTTCATCTACAAAAGAGAGGTTTTCAACAAAAAACTCCTTTATTGCGAGGTTTCTTTTATCTCCTACAAATATTATGTTGTTTTCTGGGTCTATGTGAATTACATAAAGCGGTTTGCCACGAGCTACTCCTATACCTCTTCTTTGTCCAACAGTGAAAAAGAAGTATCCCGGGTGAGTGCCGATGACTTCTCCTGATTCAATATCTATTATTTTGCCTGTTTTCTCCTTTACTCCGAATGATTTTATGACATCTCTCCAATCTTTTCCTTCTGTGAAGCATATATCTTGTGATTCTGGCTTTTTAGCTGTTGGGAGTTCATAATCTTCGGCAATTTTTCTTACCATATCTTTTTCCATGTTACCGACAGGGAAGAGGATTTTTTCTATCTGATAAGATTTCAGTCCGAAAAGGAAATATGATTGATCTTTTTTTGATGGGGACTTTGAGATGAAGTTTATTCCTTTTTCTCTTTTTTTGAGGGCATAGTGTCCTGTTGCAACGAAATCAGCTCCCAGCATTTCCGCTTTCTTTAAAAACAGCTCAAATTTTATTATGTTGTTGCAGTGAACGCATGGAATAGGAGTCCTTCCCGCTCTGTATTCGGAAATAAAGTTATTTATTATGTATTTTCTGAATTCATCTCGCATGTCTATAACGTAAAACGGTATTTTGAGTTTTAAAGCTACTCTTTCAGCATCTCCTATGTCATATGCGGAGCAACAAGTTCTGCCTTCTCCCTTTGACTTTGACTCATACAGCATGAAAGTAACCCCTACAACTTCGTATCCTGCTTGTTTCAGAAGTAGGGCGGAGGTAGATGAATCAACCCCACCGCTCATCGCAACAAAAACAACAGGTCTTTTTCTGATAAGATTCATAAAGCAAAAACGAAATAACAATAAAATATATTTACTCATCAGTAAAGAAGAGAGAAATGCAGATAAAGAATTTCCCTAGTGTGTTAGAGTGTGTAAAAAATCTTTCTCTCACAAGCTTTCTATGGCTTTCTCAACTCTCTCTATATCTTCTTCCTCGTGAGAAACAGATAAAAACCATGCTTCAAAAGGTGATGGGGGAATAAGCACTTTATTTTCAAGAAGTTTTTTGAAGAATTTTTTGAACATTTCTGTATCACTTTTTTTGGCATCTTCAAAATTTTCCGGAACTTTTTCGGAGAAGAAAACAGATATTACTCCTGTTTCCATAACTATTGATACCGGAATACCTTTCCTGAAAAAACCTTCTTTCAAAACATAAAAGAGTTGTTCCGTCTTCTGCCTCAGAGTTTTGTAAAAATCCTCTCTTGATGATATTGCGCAAAGCGTTGCTAAACCTGCTCTTATTGATAGAGGATTTCCTGCAAATGTTCCTGACTGATAAACTTTCCCAGATGGAGCAACTACGCTCATTATATCTTTTTTCCCTCCGAAAGCTCCTATTGGAGTTCCTCCACCTATTACCTTGCCGAGAGTTATCAAATCTGGCTCTGGTACTTTTATTTTCTCTTCTTTTTCTCCTGACCCATCAAACTTTCTTATGTGTATCTCTCCTTTTTTTGTGATTCCTCCCCAACCTACCCGAAAACCTGTTACTATCTCATCATATATCAAGAGAGATTTGTGTTTTTTGCAGAGTTCGTAAATTTTTGATATGAATTTCTGTTTTGGTGGAATGACTCCCATGTTTGCCGGAAGTACTTCAAGGACACAGCAAGCTATATCGTATTTTTTGAATGTATCTTCAAGGATATCATCAGGGGCGTTGAAGGGTAGGGTTATAGTGCATGAGATAAATTCTTCAGGTACTCCATCACTTGTTGGAATTTGCAGTGTAGCGAGTCCAGAACCAGATGAAGTTAAAAATTGGTCGGAGTGCCCGTGGAAACAGCCAGAAAATCTCATCACAAACTTTTTTTTTGAAAATCCTCTTGCAACTCTCACTATGCTCATTACCGCTTCTGTTCCGGAGTTGACGAACCTGAAAGAGAAGCCATCTCCAAATGACTTTGAAATCATTTTTGCGAACTCTACTTCTTTTCTGTGATTCAAACCGAAAGATATTCCTTCTTCAATTTGTTTTCTGAGCTCTTCAACAACCTTTTCGTGTGAATGTCCGAGAATTATTGCTCCCCATGACATCACAAAATCAGAAAGCTCTTTGCCATCTTCTGTGTATATTTTTGAACCCCTGGCTTTTTTCACATATACGGGATTCATCTCAACATTAGAAAAAGACCTCACAGGGGAGTTCACTCCGCCGGGTATATACTTTTTTGCATCTTCAAAAAGTTTTTCAGATTCTGTCATTTAAATTTTAGAGTAATTGCGATTTTGTAGAGAAAGCTTTTTGCGGACATAATATCTCACAATTTCTCCCTTGAATTTTTTCTGCCGATGAAAATTTTTTCACTTTTGCTTTATCTTTTTCATTATGGATTTCAAGGGTAAGGTAGTTTTTGTAAGTGCTGCTTCTCGTGGAATAGGTTTTGAAACAGCTAAAAAATTCTGTGAGCTTTCCGCAAATGTCTTTATAACATCGCGAAAAGAAGAAAACCTTAAATCTGCTGTCCATAACATAGAAACTTATCTTCAATCTATCGGGCGCAGAAAAGGGATAGATTACGATATTCAGTTTTTCCCTGCTCACAGCGGGAATCCAGAAGATGTGAAAAAAGCTGTTGAAGTTTGCTGGGAGAGGTTTGGTAAGATAGATATACTTGTTAATAACTCTGCTACAAATCCTACAATATCTCCGTTACATCAAGTAGAAGATGAGCTCTGGGAGAAAATAATAAGCGTCAGTTTGACCGGGAATTTTGTGGCGAGCCGTGAAGTTGCAAAACGAATGATAGAAAAAAATATAAAAGGGTGTATAATTAATGTTGCTTCTGTTGCCGGTTTGAGAGCTACTCCGGGACTTGGCGTTTACGCGGTAGCGAAAGCGGGGCTTATATCTCTCACGAAAACTATGGCTGTTGAACTTGCTCCATTCGGTATAAGAGTAAATGCAGTCGCTCCGGGACTTATAAGAACTAAATTCTCTTCTGTCCTTGTGGATTTATTTGAAAGTGGCGGTAAAGCAGAGGATACCAACCCTCTTCTTCGTATTCCTCTCGGAAGAGTCGGAGAACCGAATGAGGTTGCCGACCTTATAGTTTTCCTTGCATCAGATAAGGCATCTTACATAACCGGGGCGGTTTTTGTGATAGATGGTGGTTCCACAGCTTAAAAAACCTTACTGAATTTATTTCCCATTTGAAAAATTTTCTTGTTATTTTCAAAACCCACGAAAAATAGTGCAATAATAAAATGATTTCGTTTCAAACTTGAAAAATTAAAAGGAGGTTTTTAGATCATGGCTGTGTATCAAGCAAAGAACTTTGACCATCTTTTAGGCACCCCGGGTTTTTCAGACCAGCTTCTTAAAAATCACTTCACACTCTATCAGGGATATGTTACAAACACAAATAAGCTTATTGAGGAGCTTGAGGCGATGACGAAGGAGGGGAAAGTTGGCACTCCCGCTTATGCTGAACTCAAAAGAAGATTCGGATGGGAGTTCAACGGCATGAGATTACACGAACTTTACTTTGAGAATATGACAAAAGAAAAAGTTGATTTCCCGGAAGGTTCATCTCTCTTCAAAAAGATAGTTCAAGATTTTGGTTCTTTTGAAACATGGGAGAAGGATTTCAAGGCAACAGGTGCTATGAGAGGCATAGGTTGGGCGGCTCTTTACTACGACCCTGTTGCAAACAAACTTTTCAACACATGGATAAATGAACACGATGTCGGACACCTTTCAACTTGTAGCATAATACTTATTATGGACGTATTTGAACACGCTTTTATGATTGATTATGGTCTCAAAAGGGCAGATTACATAGAAGCATTCTTCAAAGCAATAGATTGGAAGGTTGTCGTAAATCGCTACGAAAAGGTGAAAGCAAAATAATTGGTCGTAGGTAAACTCGTATTTGTGCAAACCTTATTCTATGCTGAATAATATAATTTCAGATGATAGAATTCAAGGAGTGGGAAAGCGCTGCTACGGGTTTGAGATGGGGAGAAGTTCTTTTTGACCTGGCAAATCTACCTAATTTAGACCGCTCGTTTTTTCAAAATTTAAGTGAAGAATCCAAATTATTTGACTGTGTTGTTCTGCGCCTGAAAATACCCTTTAACTCTGATAACTTGAAAAATAAAAAAATTTACTCTGCTTTCAGCTCTGCATTGGCTTTTTCGGACAGCTTTCAGAACTCTCTGAAACGAGAAATTGAATTGATGGGATTTTCCTTTGTTGATGAAAAAATTTGTGTTCTCGTCAATCTGAAAGAAATTCAGCTTGATATACAAATTGATAAATGGAAAAACCTATGCTTTGATTTTTTCTCTGGTGAAAACTCTATCTCTTGCGGAAAAATTAGCCATTTTCTTGAACTTGTGAAAATTGAAGGAGCAAGGAAATTGAAAGAGGTATCAAGTTATAGAAATTTTTCTTGGGCGGAGGAAATATATAGAAGGTGGATAGATGAAATTTTGCTTGAAGGGGCTTTTGGAATAGTTCATTCTGACTATGGATGGGGATTCGCCGGCTCAAAAATATTCCCGCAAGAGAGAACTGCAAAATTTATACTCCTCTTTTCAGATAAAATCCCATCTTTTGTTATAATAAAAAGGTTTTTTGATTTTATAATGAATCTCAATGTGCAAATC
Source organism: bacterium HR19 (assembly GCA_002898315.1). Lineage (GTDB taxonomy): Bacteria > Calescibacteriota > Calescibacteriia > Calescibacteriales > Calescibacteriaceae > Calescibacterium. Next base: position 101,095 of record BEHV01000002.1, read on the forward strand.
GTTGAAGCGAAAATCTCTCTTCTGTTGAATAAAAAATTTGCTCTGCTTCTTGCTAATTCTATAAGCAAAAATCTTTTCTGGAAAGAACTTATATTTATGAGAGTAAATTCCAAAGTGAAGCAAGATAAGAGCAAATGAAACTACAAATTTAAACTTTATCCCGTAGAATTTTAAAATTGAAAATATGGCTGTCCAGAGTGTTCCGGTAGAGAAAGAACTTGTATCTTCTTACCTGAGCTATTCCCTCAGCGTTATAATAGGAAGAGCAATCCCTGATATAAGAGATGGTTTGAAACCGGTTCAGAGAAGAATAATCTGGACTATGTGGGAAGAAGGTGTGACATCAAAATCTCAGTTCAGAAAGAGTGCAAAGATTGTCGGAAGCTGTATAGGGAAATACCATCCACACGGAGATAAGCCGGTATATGATGCTTTTGTCAGAATGGCTCAGGATTTTACGATGCGTTATCCGCTCGTTGAGGGTCAGGGAAACTTCGGTTCAATAGACGGAGATGAACCTGCTGCGATGAGATATACAGAAGGACGGCTCGCTCCAATAGCAGAAGAACTCATGAAAGATATCTACGAAGAAACCGTTGATTTCGTCCCAAACTACGATGAAACTCTGGTAGAACCAAAGTATCTTCCTGCAAGATTCCCTAACATTCTCGTGAATGGAACATCGGGAATAGCGGTCGGAATGAGCACCTCTGTACCACCTCACAATCTTTCTGAGGTTATAGATGCTATCTCGTACCTTATTGATAATCCAGATGCTACACTTGAAGAAATAATGAAGTTCATAAAGGGACCTGATTTTCCTACTGGTGGGATAGTTGTTGGAGACCTCAAACAGATATATCAAGAGGGTAGAGGACAATTTACCATCTACTCAAGGTATAAGTTGGAGAAAAACGGCAAAACAACATCTATTGTTTTTTATGAAATTCCTTACCAGCAGAACAAATCAAAAATAGTTGAAAGAATTGCAAAACTCTCATCAGAGAAGATAATAGATGGTATTTTGCGAGTTGCTGATGAGTCAGACAAAAGAGGTATAAGAATAGTTGTTGAAATTAGGTCTGATTCTGATATTAATTCTATTATAGCTCAGCTTTATGAGAGAGCGGGACTCAAAGAAAACTTCTTTGTCAATATGCTTGTCATAGATGGTATTCAGCCGATTTCTGTCAACCTCTTGCAAATACTCAAAAGTTTTATAGAGCTGAGGAAAGATGTTGTTTTGAGAAGAACAAATTTCAGGTTAGCAAAAGCAGAAAGACATCTTCACATTCTTGAAGGTTATTTGAAAGCAATTGATGTTCTGGATAGTGTCATAGAGACGATAAGAAATTCTGAAAGTCAGCAATCTGCCAAAACCTCTCTGATGAAGAAATTCGGTTTTTCTGAAGAACAAGCTCAGGCGATTTTAGATATGCGACTTGGAAAACTCACAAAACTTGAAAGAGATACACTCCTCAAAGATTATAACGAAACAAAACAAGAAATATCAAAACTCAAACTCATTCTGTCAGACGAAAAAGAACTGAAAAAGGTTATAAAAGAAGAGATTTTAGAGATAAAACAAAAATACGGAGATCAGAGAAGGACGGAAATCTCAACAAAGCCACCAGTAGATGTTGAATCAATATCGCAGGAGTTCAAGATTGTTGTCACTCCTGATTTTTACATAGGAGTTTTCGGCAAAACAGAGAGAATAAGAAGAATACCTGTAAGAAGCATATTTTTCGCATCAGAGGATTTCACTGTTGTGAGTAATCTCGGAAAAGTTTATAGAGTGAAGATATCAAGAATAAAAAGCTGGGCTGAAAAAGGAACTCCAGTGAAATCGCTCATAAGGCTTTCAAAAGATGAAGAGGTGGTTTATGTGGGTCCAGCAGATGAAAATAAATTCCTTATCTTCCTTTCAAAAAAAGGTCTGACAAAAAAATTCAGGTTGAGCGAAGTTTATGATTTGACCGCAAGAGGAGAAGTTGTTTTTGAACCGCAAGAAGGAGATGAAATAAAAGATGCTACTCAATGCTCCGAAGGCGATAGAATATTCTTCATAACAAAAAAAGGTATGATTCTCGGAGTTGAAGAATCAGATATCACTTCAAGAGTATCAAAAGCGATTGAGATTTCAGAAGGAGACTCCGCTCTATGCGTCATATCTAAATCGGAAGAAGATGACAGAATTATTGTTGCTACTGAAAGATATGTCAAAGCAGTCAAACACTCAGATCTAAAAGTTCAGAGTAAAGGTGGAGTGGGAATAATTCTTGTTCCAGAAAAAGCTGGATTTGTCAAAGATGCTATTTTCGCTAATGAAGAATCAGAAATATGTGTAACTTACATAAAAGATGGCAAAGTATCCTTCAAAACTTTCTCTGCTAAAAAAATTCCTGTGATGACAAGACAAGCTATGGGCAAAGAAATTGTGGAAGGTGAAATACTCGGTCTTGGGAAAATAATCTGAAACAATTTTCAAAGCTCTCTCTCCTATTATTTTGACTTTTATTCCATCAAATATTCTGTCTGTTATGGGAGATATTATCTGAGTTATTTTTTCTGGGATTTCCACGAGAGCAAAATCTTGTAGGTTTTCAATAATATTGACTTTTATTTTTTTCGCCCTCCCGTCTGATACTCCAAATACGAACTCTCCATCAGATGAGATGTATATTGATTCATAAGGAACAACGACAATGTTTTTTTGCAATTTCCCGTTCTCTATCTCTTTTTCTATATCAAGCTTTACTTTTGCTATTCCCTGTAAGTTCTGAGGAACTCTTTCTTTGAGTTCTACTATCACTTCAAATCCGCTTCTTGAAGTATCAGCTGTTGGTTTTATGCTTGTTATCTTTCCTTCTACTGTTCTTTTTATTGAAGGAAAATCAATTTCTGCTTTCATACCAATTTTTATTTTGGTTAGGTCTTGCTCTGATATTTTTCCAAGGAAATATGTTTTAGTGCTTTGAAGTATTAAAATGGGTATTTGTGGGCTTACAACTGTTCCAACATCTGCTCTTTTCTCAACTACTATACCATCGTATGGCGAAAATATGTTTGTTTCCGCAAGGTCTATTTGAGCTTTCTCAAGAGCTTTTTGTGCGAGCTCATAACTTGCTTTCAGCGATTCATAATTTGATTTTGCCGAATCGTATTCTGCTTGGGGTATTGATTTTGTTTGAATAAGCTTTTCTGCTCTTTCAAAGTTTATTTTTGCAAGTTCAAGTTGTGATTTTATTCTCTCAAGGTCAAATTTTGCCCTTTCCACTGCGTTCCTGTAATCTTTGTCATCTATCTTCGCAAGGAGCTGTCCTTCCTTTACTCTGTCTCCTATGTCAACATATAATTTTACGATTCTCCCAGATACCTTTGAGGATATCTGGGAAGCTTTTTCCGACTGAACTATTCCGCTGAAAATCACATAAGCTGAAAAATTCTTTTGCTTCCCAACATTCACAACATACACTCCTATTTCACTTTTTTTGCCTTCAAATATGTTCTCTTCTTTTTTTGCCTCTCTTTTTTTCCCACAAGAGCTGATGAGTGAAATTACAAAGATAGTTGATAAGAATTTTCTGAAATTCACCATATTGATAGTATTATTATCTTCAAAGGCAAAAAATTATTTTTTCATTTTTTCATTTTTTGAATTTTTGTGTTGGTATTTTTCGGTGATTACTTTGAATTTATGAACCTGCCTCAGATTTCTGTCTCAAGGTTAAGAGGGGTAACCATAATATATGTTTCCTTTATTGTTCTTGCTTTTTTTGCTCTGAAATTTATACCTGTTGATATTTTACCACCTGTTGAAGCACCGTATGTTTCTGTTGCTATAACTTATCAAAGTGCTTCGCCTGAGCAAATAGAACAGCAGGTCGTAAAATATGTTGAAGAGCAAATCAAGGTGGTTGAGGGAGTGGAGGAAATAAGGTCTATATGCGAGCAGGGTGTAGCTGTTGTTCAGGTGAAATTCAGAGTAGGAGAAAACCTTGATTTTGCAGTCCAGAGAATAAATGAGCGACTTGAATTTATAAAGAGAATCATCACAGACCCAAATATACGGTTTGCCGTTCTCAGATTTACATCTTCTACTTTTCCTGTACTTTTTCTTGGAGTGTCGGGAAAGAGAGATAGAGCGGGACTATATAACATACTTGATAGAACTGTTTCACCTTATATTTCAAGCTTGCCCGGAGTCGGAGGAGTATTGATTTTGGCAGATGCTCAAAGAAACCTTAATATATGGGTTGACCCTGAAAAGATGAGAAAATACAACATTGGAATTTTAGATGTCAAAAACGCTATCGCACAATATAATGGAGATTTTTCTGCTGGAAAAATAACTCTTGGAGGTCAAAGCTCTGTTTATGCTACTGTAAAAGGTAAGCTTTCAAGTATAGATGATGCAAAGGATATTGTTGTCGCTGTAAGAGGTGGAATACCGATAAAGCTCAAAGACATCGCAGAGGTTGAGATTTCAAGCAGATATGTAGATTCTTCACGCTCTTATTTTTTTGATTCAAGCGGAGAGCAAGAGACAGTACTTCTTTACCTTGTGAGAAAAAGACCGGGGGCAAATATAGTTCAAGTAAGCGATGCAGTTAAAAAATCACTTCAGAAAATATCAAATGAGCTTCCGGCAGATGTTAAAATAAGAGTTCTCCTTGATTTCGCCGACTCTATAAGGAAGACCATAGATGAATTGAAAACCACTATCTACTACTCTGTTATAGCTATCTCAATAATAACATTTGTGTTTGTAAGAAGGATAAGAGAGCTTATAATTTTGGTTGTATCTATTCCTACTTCTCTTTTCTTCACAATTCTTACGCTTTACTTTTTGGGTAGGTCTCTGAATATAATAACACTTTCTGCTATCATAGCATCTTCCGGTATAGTTATAGATAATTCAATAGTTGTTCTTGAAAGTATAAAGAGGAGGCAAAGTGAAGGGAAATCTTTTTTACAAGCAATTGTAGATGGAACAAATTATGTTTTCATACCTTTGCTCGGTTCTACTGTGACAAACTTCATCGTTTTTCTCCCAATAGTTTTTATCAAAGGTATATCTTTTTACCTTTTCCTTGACTTCGCTCTTGTTATTACCGTAGCTTCTATAATTTCTCTTTTCGTTGCGGTGACTCTTATTCCTGCAATATCTTCTAAGCTTTTGGGTGAAGAAGAGTTCTCTTATCCTATGGAATGGCTTGAAAGGGGATACAAAAGAGTGCTTCGCCTTATAATCAGCCATCCTTTTACATCTCTCATACTCATATCGCTTGTAGGTTTTATACCAATTGCACTTTTCCCTAAGGTTAAGAAAGAGTTTCTCAGGGTTCAGGAAGGTCAGGATATGAGAATTTTTGTTTATCTCTATAAATCTGCGAGTTGGCACGTTGCTGAAAAGAGCGCCTTCAAAATAAAAGATGAAGTATATAAGAGAATGCCCGGAAAAGTGGAATACATGTTTTTAAGATACGGAGAATCAACTTTTGGAAGAGCTTTCGGAAGAGCCCAGAGATTTACAGAGGCAGAAAACCTTGTCCTCATAGGATTAAAATTCAAAGACATAAGTTATGGCGATGCTTATAAAATCATCTCTGAAATCATTTCTTCTGACCCAAATGTTGAAGAGTTCAGAATAATTCCTGCTAACCCTGTAAATCTTTTCATATTCGGACAATCAAGAGGTATTGAGATGCAAGTTTACTCAGATCTGGCTGAAGAGGATTACTTGAAGTTTCTTGAAAGATTAAAGGAGATAAGAAATTTTGTGAGAACTCTTGATTTTGTTCGTGCAGCAGACATTGAAATCGGAGAACCTGTCCCAGAACTCCAGCTTACACTTTGGGATTATGGTAAGTCGCTCGGTTTTTCTCCTGCATATTTGGGCGATTTTCTCTCAACTCTTGTGAGTGGAACTCAGATCGGTACAGTTACCATGAATGGTTTAAATATGGATATTTTCGTAAGGACGAAAGAAGGAAGAGAAATAGACCTTGAAAGTTTTCTAAGGATTCCAGTGAAATCCCCACTTATGCTCCAAGATGGATATATTCATCTTTCAGATATAGCCAGGGTGAAGTGGGGATTGTCTCCATCTGAGATTCAGAGAATAAACAGTTTTAGGGTTGGAATTATATCTGTTGATACTACTGAAAGCGACTTCGTTGCAGCTCAGAAGTTGAAATCTCTTGTTGAGAAGAATTTCCCAGATGTAAGGGTTGATTTTGGTGGTTCTGTTCAGGAATTTGGTCAGACATTTTCTTCTGTTTTGGCTATCTTTGGACTTGCTATATTTCTTGATTTTGCTTCCATGGTTGTTATACTTGAATCCTTTTCTCTGCCGTTTATAATACTATTTACCATACCTCTTGCTGTCTCCGGAGTATTTTTAGCTCTCTTTCTCACCGGTATCCCTCTTTCTCTTCTATCTTTCATATCTACTTTCCTTCTTGCTGGAGTAGTTGTGAATAACGGGATAGTTCTGCTTGAAGTTGTCCAGAAAAAATATAGAGAGGAAGGTTTTGATCTTGTGGGAGCATTAATTGAAGGTGGGGGAGAAAGATTGAGACCAATTCTTATGACATCTCTGACAACAATTTTGGGAGTTTTCCCATCTATCTTCGGTAGTTCTGAAACTCTTGTGGGTGGAAGAGATTTTGCCGTTCCTACAATTGGAGGTCTTATATGCTCTTCATTTTTCACTCTTTTCCTTATGCCTACAATGTTCTATATATTCATGAAAATTCCAGAAAAGTTGAAGAAGAAAGTCAAAAACCAAATATGAAATTGAGAGCGAATTCTTATGAGCTTGTGATGAACATAACGAAAAAATTTCCGATAGCATGAAGTATTGCAGACGGGAAGATGCTGTTATATTTTTCTCTTAAAATGCCAAAAAGCACCGCAGGAAAAAAAACAAGAAACCTTATCGGAACCAATGACTGTGGTAAATGAACAATCATAAAAAGGACTGATTGTATTAAGAGCCCGTAGCCAAATTTTACCCCGAACATTTCAAATTTTCTTCCGAAGAACCTATTCAATCTTCCTTGAATAAACCCTCTGAAAAATAGTTCCTCCGGTACTGCTACTCCCAAAAAAAATATTATCAACCATTTCAATTCTTTTACTTCGGGTATTTGTGGAAACACCTTTATTATTTTTATCCCGAAAAGCTCTATATCTACTGGCTTTTTTACGCTTAAAAAAAGTAAGACAAAAGATATGCTACTTATTGCAGATGTGAATAAGAGAAATTTTATCTCCCTTTTCAGATTGATACTTAACCCAAGTATTTCGTTTGATTTTTCCAAAAGCGATGGAACGATGAGGAAAAGAACTATGGCTAAGTATCCCGATAACTCCCACTTACCGATTGCCTTCAGGAGTGTAAGTCCCGCAAGAGCCAAGAACCATATAGCAATAGGTAAGAGCAAGTCTTGAAACCTTCTCTGAAAAATTTGCTCTGTTTTTTCATCTTTTTCTTTTGTGTTCTGCATCATTTCACATTTTTACCCGTATATACTAATTTTTACTTGTTATCTTTATATTTAGGGTATGGTGGGATTTTCAAAAGAAACTTTGAGAAGTTTTTTCAGAATTTTGAAAACTTCAAGAGAATACTTAAATCTTGCTCCCGCCACATTTGCAAAGCATATTCTATGGTACATCAGAGATTTTCTTGAATACATAAAAAAATCAGATGGCAAGAATTTTTCAAAAGTTATTTTTTATCCGTGTCTTCAAGATAAACTGTCTTTTACACCTGTTGAACCGATTTATTTTTTTCAGGACGCTTGGGCTGCGAGAAAGATTTTTGAACTCAAACCCACCTTGCACGTAGATTTAGCAAGCTCCGTCAAGTTTGCCTCGTTGATCTCCCAATTTACCCCGACCGTTTTCGTAGATATAAGACCCGTGCCACTTAAACCCCCTGGCTTTATTCCTCTGAAAGCAGATATAACAAGCTTACCATTTAAGTCAGATTCTATAAAGAGTTTATCTTCTCTGTGTGTTTTAGAACATATAGGTCTTGGAAGATATGGAGATAAGATAGACCCATACGGTACAGAGAAAGCAGTTGAAGAGGTAAAGAGAGTTATGGCATATGACGGAATCTTACTTTTAAGTGTTCCAATAGATAACGAAAATGTACTTTATTTTAATGCTCACAGGTCTTTTTCAAGAGATTATTTTATAAGCTTGTTCCAAGATTCCTTTGAACTGTTAGAAGAAAAATATATATGGGTAGGAAATAAGTTGTGGGATAGCTATAACCAAAGCATGCGTTCTGCAACTGGGCTTTTTATGATGAAAAAAAAGAAGAGAAAATTTTAGGGGAAAGTAAATAATGAAAGAGATAAATATGATAAAAAGCGGGAGCATTTTTAAGAAAGTGTTGAGAGCAATAACTATAAAACTTCTTTTGTATCTGGAAAATAGCGGAAATGCGAACTTTCGGAAGAACGGAGAGAAAAAATTAATTGAAAATATACTTGAATTATATAATCGCCTTGGTAACAGAGAACCAATTATTTTTGATGTCGGAGCAAATGTTGGAGGCTGGACGGAAGAACTGTTAAAAATTGCACAAAAACTTGAAATGTTCCCACAAGTGCATGCCTTTGAACCTGTGAGATCTTCGTTTGAGGAACTATCAAGTAAATTCTCGGGAAAACAGAATATATTTTTAAATAATTTCGGACTATCCGAGAATTCGGGAGAGGTGAAAATATTCTTTTCCAGAGAAAAAGACCCGTGGTCCTCTGTTTATAAAAGAAATTTGAAACAATACGGACTAAAATTTGAAAACTTTCAAGTTGTGAGAATGGAGAGAGCTGAAAATTATATAAAGAGTAAAGGTATACAACACATAAACTTCGTCAAAATAGATACGGAGGGACACGATCTATATGTCCTTTTGGGATTTGGTGATTTCTTGAATGCTGAATTTATTGATTTTATTCAATTTGAATACGGGGAAGTTATGATAGATTCAAGGACTTTCCTGAGAGATTTTTTTGACCTTCTCACTCCGAAAGGATTTAAGTTAGCTAAAATCATGAGAGATGGAGTGGAAATACGAGAATGGAAACTCTATATGGAAAACTTCATTTATTCAAATTACATTGCAATATCTGAAAAATTCTTAAAATATTTTGCCGAAAAATAGCTATTTAAAAATAAAAAAAGCGTTTAAAAAAAGATTGATATATCAGTATGATTCTATTTTTATCAGAAGGAGGTTTGGGAAATCAGATTTTTCAGTATGTTTTTCTGAAAACTTTGTCGGAACAGCTTGAAGATAAGCTGGTTTTGGGTATAGGTTTTGACGAACTTGAAGAAACCTTTCAAGAGATTAAAATCATTAATGTAAAGCTTCGTAAAAAATTTTGGAACAGAAGAAAAATAACCCGATTCATTTTTTATAACCTTATTTATAATTCCCTTTTTTATCTTTTTAACGATTTTCCCATCATAAACTTCTTTACGACATTTGAAGTGAAAAGAGATCTAGAAAGGTGTAGCAGAGAACTGGCAAGTTATACGATGAAAAGAGGTATATTTGATAGCATAAAGATTGTCAAGAGAGGTTTTTTTCAGAGCGAAAAATTCTTTGATAAAAAATTTGCCGATGAACTGAAAATAAAAAAAGAATTTGTAGAAAGAGCAAAAAACTTTCTTGAACCGTTTGAAAACAGATACAAGGTATTTGTGCATATCAGATTAAAAGATTTTTTGAGCTTTCCTGTATGCGGGGTTGAAGGTGCGGGAATTCCCCCTTTATCATACTTCCGGAATTGTATAGTTTGGTTTAAAGAAAATAGAAAAAATCCTCTTTTTGTTTTTCTCACCGATGAACCTGACTTTGTGGAGAAAAATTTATCAGAGTTTCTTGTTGATATAGGAAGTGATGCTGTGATATCTCAGAATGATTTTAAAGTGGATTTTGCTATAATGACGCTTTGTGATGGGGGAATTTTAAGTCCGAGTTCTTTTGCTTGGTGGGGAGCTTATTTTATGAGGCAAAGAGATGTTGTTTTTGCTCCAAAATTCTGGCTCGGATTCAGATTTAAAATAGATTGTCCCGAGGGAACTTTCCCGAGTTTTGCAATACCGGTTGAAATCTCAAATTCATAAATCTCTTGCAAATTGCTTATTTTTCTCAGATTTGCTATCCTTTTATTATTATGGCTTCAAGCGAAGGACTGGGCATTGATAGAAAAAAGGCAGAGGAAATTATCAGAATTCTTAGCGATATTCTCGCAAATGAATTTGTTCTTTATGTAAAAGCCAGAAATTATCACTGGAATGTTGTAGGAATGAACTTTATAGAACTTCACAAGCTATTTGAAAAAATCTATGAAGAGTTAAACGAATTTGTAGATGATATAGCAGAGAGAATAAGGACTCTTGGTGGTCATCCCCCATCTACTCTGAAAGAGTTTTTAGAACTTGCGAAATTAAAAGAGCATCCTGGGACTTATCCTGATGCAAAAACGATGATAAAGAATCTTCTTGAAGACCACGAATTCATAATAAAGGAGGTTGATAAGGCAGATATTGGAACTGCTGACCTTCTCACAGAAATTTTGCGTTCGCACGAAAAAACCGCCTGGATGCTCCGCTCACTTTTAGGATAAAACTTAAAAATAACTAAATCCTTACACTCAAATGTAAATTTCCTAACTATGGAGTCAAAAACAAAAACAACTTTACGAAAATTTTTCCTTCCGTTTATTTTTGCACTTTTGGGCTCATCTTGCATATACAACATAGATTTAGGCATAAGAGGTTATGCTCCTTTGAGCGAGGTCACTCTTCTTGGCGAAGGAAAAGAAAAAATTCTGCTTATAAATATCTCGGGAGTCATAAGCTGGGAAGATATAAGAGAAAGCAGAGGATTATTCACTGTTTCAGAGCCATCAATCGTTTCACGAATAAGAGAAGAACTTGATAAAGCTGAAAAAGACCAAAATATAAAGGCAATTGTGTTTAAGGTCTCTTCACCGGGAGGTCTTGTATCCGCTTCGGAAGCGATATACAACGAAATAAAAAACTTCAAGGAAAAGAAAAAGATTCCAATTGTCGCATATATATCAACTTTGGGAGTGTCAGGCTCATACTATGTTATACTTCCATCAGATAAAATAGTGGCAAATCCAGCTTCTACTGTGGGGTCAATAGGGGTTTATGCGATGAAATTGAATGTTGAAAAGTTAGCAGATAAAGTAGGAGTAGAGTTTGAGATTGTCAAGGGTGGAGCTCATAAAGATATGCTTCTTTTCCACAGGAAAATGACAGAAGAAGAGAGAGAGAAGTTTCAAAAACTCATAGACTACTACTATGATATTTTCAAAAAGAGAGTTGTTGAGTGGCGAGGAAACAAGCTCAAAAAACCAATAGATGAGATAGCAGATGGCATTGTTTTTTCACCAGAAACCGCTCTTTCTCTTGGACTCATAGACGAGATAGGAGATATTTACAAAGCAATTGATTCCGCTGCGAAAATCGCCGGATTGAAAAGCTGGAAGCTTATCTCATACACTCGCAAAGGACAAAATCTCCCTTCTATATGGACAGAAACTTACGGGAAACACGACCTATCAGTCATAAAAAACATCTTAAATTACGGAGAATTCTTAATACTTTACATCTGGCCGGGAGAACTCTGATTCTCTTTTGTTTTAGATTTTGATTCTGCTGTGGAAGACCTTTCAAAAATATTATCTTTAATACACGAGAAGGTTGTAAGTTCTGGATTTGAGCTTTATGACATTGAGATAAAAGATGCGGGAAGCAGATTGATTATAAGGGTCTTCATAGATAAAAAATTTGGTTTTATAAGCATAAGAGATTGTGTTTATGTTTCGCGGATTCTTGAACCTTTTCTTGAAAGCATGATAGACCGTAGTTTCACTCTTGAAGTATCTTCTCCCGGAGCTGATAGAGAGCTGAAAAAAGATGATGACTTTGAACGCTTCAAGGGGATGAATGTTGAGATATTGAAAAAGAATGGACAGAGATTTGTTGGAAAACTTATGGGAAAAGTTGGAGACGAAGTGTTTATTATGATAGATGATAAAGGAAAGAAGGGGAGAGTTTTTTCATTCAAACTTGCAGAGATAAACAAAGTTAAACTATACCCAAAAATATAAGAATGTCTTGATAGAACACTTTTTGAGTTTTTCTTATTCTTTTTTCGGTTTTTTATTTTTCTATTTTTCATGCGGTCTTTTGATAGGTTCAAGCTTTTCAATTTTTTGGACTACCTTTCCCTTTTTATTTCGTTTCTTTCCCTTGCTCTGCTGTGGTCTTTTCTTATTGCTGTTACGCTTGATGTTTTTTCAGATGGATTAAAGAGGCTCGGGAAAGATTTCTTTTTTTCCTTTCCTTCACGCAGACCTGAAAATGCCGGAATATTTTCTGCGTGGGTTGGAACACTTGCTGTAATATCAGTAGCATTTCCGTTTTCTTTTTTATTAGGAGTTCTCGGTGGAATATACCTTGAAGAATACGCAAAGAGAAATATCATAACGAGGATAATTGAGGTGAACATAAATAATCTTTCTGCTGTTCCTTCAATAATTTATGGTTTGCTTGCGGTTGGACTTTTCGCACAGGTTATGAGATTTGGGGAAAGCATTCTGACCGCTGGGCTGACTCTTGGAGTTCTCATGCTACCTATAATAGTAATCACAACCCGTGAAGCAATAAGAACAGTCCCCCCTTACATAAAAGAAGCTTCTTACTCCCTCGGAAGTACAAAATGGGAAACAATAAAACACCATGTTCTCCCTTATTCTTTTCCGGGGATTATAACAGGGGTTATTATAGCTTTGAGCCGTGCTATTGGAGAGACCGCTCCTCTTATCACTGTTGGTGCATTAACATTTATCTCTTTTCTGCCTCCTTCTCCTCTAAAACCAGAATTTCCATTTTTGTCTTTTGAGTGGCTTAAATCTCCTTTTACTGTTCTACCTATTCAGATGTTCAACTGGGTCTCCCGTCCGCAGAAAGCTTTTCATTATAACGCTGCCGCTACTGGAGTTGTTCTGATCTCAATAACTTTCATCTTGATAATCATCGCCTCAATAATAAGGTATCGCTTCAGAAAAAGAGTTATATCTCTTTGACAAGATTTTTTCTACGGCTTTTGAGATCAGAGAAAAATAAATGAAAAATGAGAATATTTCAGAAAACATTTAAGATTACTACTTTATGAAAACCGAAGGAGTCAATTTGAATCCACCCGAAGATATAAGGAGTATTATAGATTCTCTGTTCAAGTTCATAGATACTGAAATCGTCCCTCTTGAAAAAGAGAACAAAAAGTATCTTGATAATGAAGCAGATATGTATGAGCCCTCTGGCTATCTGAAAAAAGAAGTTATTGAACTCAGGAAGTATGTCAGAAAAAAATCCGCATCAGCAGGTTTTCTCAGTATGTTTGTCCCTGAAAGTTTAGGGGGTATGGGGCTTGGTCCTCTTGCATCTGTCTATATAAACATAGCGCTCCACGCAAGGTATGGTCCCGGCAGACCTCTCATAACCCCCGGCAAAGGTTTGCTTATAACTCCTCTGATTTCTGGTTTTGTAGATGGTCCTTCGCCAGTTATAGAGGAGATGTCAGATGAGCTGAAAAAAGCTTATCTGCCACTGCTTTTGAGTGGAGATAAGACACTTTGTTTTGCTCTTTCTGAGCCAGAGGCGGGTTCTGATATATGGTCTCTCAAAACTCGTGCGGAAAAGAGAGGAAAAAGCTGGGTGATAAATGGTTTAAAGCAGTGGATAACCAACGGTCCATATGCTGATTTTGCTGTTGTTTTTGCGGTTACAGACCCTGATATGCTGAAGCAGAGAAAAGGGGGAATAACCGCTTTCTTTGTTGAAAAAGAAAGGGGCTGGAAAGTTCAATCGGTTATTCCGTATCTTGGGCACTTCGGCTCCGATACCGCAATTCTTTCGTTTGACAATGTTGAAGTTCCTGAAAGTCATATTATAGGTGAGGTCAATGTGGGATTTTTCAAGGCAATGCAAGGAATAGACATAGGGCGTTTGGCAATAGGGGCAATTTGTGCTGGACTTTCGGAATGGGCTTTGAACGAATCTATTGAATACTCAAAGCAAAGGAAAGCGTTTGGAAATCCAATATCAGAGTATCAAGCCATACAGTTTATGTTAGCTGATAGTTATATTGATACATATACTTCACAGGTTCTTGCAATTCACTGCGGGTGGAAAGCTGAAAATTCTGACACTTTACCTGTGAAAGAGATATCATCGGTCAAAGCTTATTGTGTTGAAGCGTGTCAGCGCGTTTTTGATAGAGCAATACAGATATTCGGTGGTATGGGGCTTACCAACGAGCTGAGATTACAAGATGGTTGGCGGCTTGCCAGAACTTATAGAATCCCAGATGGAACTTCTGAAATCCAGAGGAGAACAATCGCACGGAGATTGCTCAAAGGCGATACAAAAATTCTATAAAAGTTAAATGGAATGTTTAAATTTTTTTATAGATTTTTGCGGGGCCGTAGCTCAGAGGGAGAGCGCCGGTATGGCACGCCGGAGGTCGGGGGTTCAAATCCCCTCGGCTCCACAAAACCCCTCTTATGTCTGCACTAACCATATATAAGAAAACGGGAGCAGTTAGATTCTCAGCTGACCCGCTACGCGGAGTAATCTTTGTCTCATTCGCAAGACCTCTTGACAGAAAAACATCAGAAGGACAGGAAACTCAAAAGGGAAGAAGAAAATACAGATGGGAAGAAAAAGTTACTATCGCGCTTGACCCATCGGAAGCATCAATAATAGGCGCTTTCGCAAGGTTGGTCCTATCCGGAAATCCTCCGCAAAAAAACCCTGTGATACACCATACACCAGAAAAATTTGGTAAAAAAGGTCCCGAAAAAACTATAAGAATAGATAGAAAAGGAGAAGCTTTCTCGCTTGAAATAGAAGTGAGAGGTGAAAAGATAACCGTGGGTCCAGTTGGTTTTTCAGATTTTTATCTTATAGACGCGTTTTTGACAAGGTTTATTCCAGACATTCTTCCGAAACCTCGTATCGCTGTTCCTCCGTCTGTTGAAGCCGAAGTACCAAGAGAAGAATCAACAGAAGAAGTTGAAGCTCCCGAAGAGATACTCTTCTGAACTTTTTTATTTTTCCAGTGTTTCTTGGATAGCGCTTTTTATCTCTTGATATTTGAACTCAAAATTTTTTGAGATCAGAAATTTCGGAACTACCCTTTGACTTATCTTTATCGTCTCCTTTACAAAATCACTTCCCATCGCTACCGAAAGAAGAAAATCGGGAACAGGAAGTATGAATTTTCTACCTGTATGTTGTGATAGTTCTTTTACTATCTCTTTGGCTTTTGCTGGTTTAGGCGAGCAAAGATTAAAAATAATGAGATTTTCCCCTTCTCCGAAAAACTTTTCTCTTTCACTCGCTATAAATTCAAAGCAATTTATGACATCTTCTATATGAACCCAAGAAATATAGTTTTCTCCTTTGCCGAACGGGTTGGCTACTATTGGTATTATTGGGGGTAGTTGGTATTTTATGAACTTTGCTTCTTTGCTGATTACTACTCCTATTCTTGCTATTGCGGTTTTTATCCCATACTCCCCAGCTTTTTTGGCAGATTTTTCCCACATATCGCACACATCAGATAAAAATATGTTCCCTTTCGGATGACTTTCTTCTACTTCTTTTTCTCCCGTGTCTCCGTAGTATCCTACCGCAGAAGCTGAGATGAATAAATCTGCGGAAAGATTTTTTGCTAACTCAACCATCTTTTCTGTTGATTCCACACGGCTTTTTATTATTTTCTCCTTTGTCTTTTTAGTCCATCTTTGACCTATGTTCTCTCCTGCAAGATTTATAAGCGTAATCTTCTCATCCTTTTTCAATTCATTTACTATTTTTGTTATTTCAGGTAGGTCGTTCCAGTTCAGAAATATTCTGTTATTTTCTTTTTTTGATTGTTTTCTTGTCAGCATTATCAAAGTGTTTTCAGGTTTTGAAATTCTTTTTATAAGATAAGAGCCAATGCTTCCAGTCCCGCCAGATATTATAAATATCATTTTTAAGCATTTTTGTTTTTATAATTTATAGTTATGAGAAATTCAAGAAAGTTGCAGAAGATAAAGGAGATAGTAAATTCGGTGAGGTGGCATGAGGTCAAAGAAGAAGCGATAGAACTTTTGAGAAAGCTTATAAGAATAGACACAACAAATCCTCCGGGAAATGAAAGAGAAGCGGCAGAACTTCTTTCAAAGTATTTTTCAGAATATGGTGTAGAATCTCAAATTGTTGAGTCAGAACCACAAAGGAGCAGTGTGATTGCGAATCTGAAAGGCAAAAAAGATTTGAAGCCGCTCATCCTTTTGAGCCATCTTGATGTTGTTCCTGCTAACCCATCTGAGTGGAGATTTCCTCCTTTTTCAGGAGAGATAAAAGACGGATATATTTGGGGTAGAGGAGCAATAGATTGCAAGGGGCTTGCAGTTGTGGAAGCGGTCGCGATGAACCTTATAAAGAGGGCGGGTATAAAACCAGATAGAGGAATAAAATTCATCTCCGTTGCAGATGAAGAGATGGGAGGAGAAAAAGGGGCAAAATATGTCGTTGAAAACTTGGATATAGATGGTTTCGGAGTTCTGAATGAGGGGGGAACAGGTGTAGTGCTCGGAAATAGAAAAATTTACATGCCATGCTTCGGTGAAAAAGGTCCGCTCTGGCTCAGAATAAAAGCTAAGGGTAAGCCGGGACACGCATCTATGCCTCATAAAGATAATCCCAACCTCATTCTCATTCAAGCTCTTTATAAAATCTTGAAATCAGACCTCGGCAGAAAACTTTCGGATGGATTTATAAGGTCTGCTAAATTCTACCTTATTGATAATAAAAAATCTCTGTCTGGGCTGAAAATTTTTTTCTCTCTCGTTGAAAAATCTGATTTTGCAAAAGAGATTTTGGGTAAAGCTCTCTCATCGCTATTTTATATGCTCAATAAAAACAAACTTTCTGCTATGTTTTCAAATACTTTGAGCGTCACCATAATGAAATCAGGGTATAAAGAAAATGTTATTCCAGAGGAAGCGGATGCTGTGCTTGATATAAGGATTCTGCCAGGATACGACCACGATGAACTTATAGAGAAAATGAGAAAGATTGTTGATGACCCACGGGTGAGTTTTGAAATAATTTCTGTTTATGAACCGTCTCAATCAGACCCTGTATCTGATTTTATGATGATGCTAAAAGAGGCAACCTCTGCTGTTTTTCCAAGCACTTTTTTCCCAATCCTCGCAACTGGCTTTACAGATTCAAGATTTTTCAGAAAAAAAGGAATACCAGCATACGGCTTTCTGCCTTTCTTCCTCACAGATGAAGACCTCTCAACTATGCATGGTATAGATGAAAGAATATCAATAGAGAATATAGAGTTGGGTCTAAAACTCATGTTAGCAATAATTCTTCATATTTGCACAGAAGAGAATTCTCTGCCGGGGCTTTGAAAAACCTATCGTTTGAAAATTTACCTTCTCAACCTGCTTACGATTTTTTTGATTTTCTCCACCGTATAGTATATATCGTCTTCTTTCGTGAAGAGCCCAAATGAAAACCTTATTGAGCTTTGAGCTTCTTCTTGTGAAAGTCCCATAGCCATAAGAACGTGTGAAGGAGTTTTTGACTCAGCTGAGCAGGCGGAACCGATAGATACCGCAATACCTTCAAGGTCAAGAGCCATAAGAAGTGTCTCTCCTTCTATCCCCTTGAATAATACATTTGATGTTGTAGGAATTCTGAACTCGGGATGTCCATTTATTTTTGTTCCATCTATCTCAAGGATCATTTCCTCAAAAATTCTTTGGATTTTTCTAAGGCGTCTCATTTCTTCTTCTCTTTCGTTTTCGCATAGTTCCAGTGCCTTGGCTATACCAACCGCTCCGGAAACATTCTGAGTTCCAGCTCTTAACCCATCTTCTTGCTTGCCACCGTGAAGCAATGGCTCAAGCGGTGTCTGTTTTCTTATGAAAAGCACTCCTATACCTTTTGGACCATATATTTTGTGTCCCGAGAATACCGCAAAATCTGCTCCGATTTCTTTCAGGTTTATGCGAACCTTCCCGACCCCCTGAACTATATCTGTATGGAAAAGAACATCGTTCTCTTTGGCTATTTTTGCTATTTCTTCTACCGGCATTATCACTCCTGTCTCGTTATTCACAAGCATTACAGAAATAAGAGATGGTTTACCGTTCTTTTTTATCGCTTTCCGAAAATCATCTGGGTCGGGAAGCCCGTAACTATCAACACCTATAAGTTCAACTTTTGCTCCCATTTCTCTTGCGAATTCTAATGGCCTCAGAACCGAGCTGTGTTCAACTTTTGTTGATATGATAAAGGGAGTTCTGCCTTTTTTCATTTCATAAAAAACTATTCCTTTTATAACTGTGTTGTTTCCTTCGGTTGCTCCAGAATTGAAGATTATCTCGTGTATATCTGCTTCAATAAGTTCTGCTATCTTTTCCCTTGCAGAATCTAATGCAGATTTTGCTTCTCTGCCAGACCAGTGGGGTGATGATGGATTCCCAACATTGAGATACTTTATCATCTCTTCTGCTACTTCTTCTCTCAGAGGGGTTGTAGCGTTGTAATCTAAGTAAACAAATCTTTTTTCCTCCATCTTTTTATTCCTGACCTAATTTATTTTAGGGTTTTTTGATGCAAAAATTTCGTTTATCACATATATATCTGAACACATTTTTGGTTGAGATTTTTTAAAATATAGCTTATATGTCTGCTCTTTTGTTTTCGGTGTTGATACTGTCTACTGGCTATCCGCATCTTTTTTCAGACCACTCTGTGAGTAATAGATTTGGAGTTCTGTCTTTTGTATCGTGGAGAAAGCTCACTGGCTATCAGCCGTATCTTGCGCTATCATTTTTTGGAGAAGCCGAGTTTTTAAAAATGTTTGGTCTGAGATTAGATTTTCCTTTCGGATATGATTTAAAAAGGAGCATTCTTAAGTTTTCAGATTTTTCTGCTGACCTCAAATTTAATCCTGTTGACCTTGTATTTTCTCCCACCTTTATACTTTCTTTTGAGTTTCCAACAGGAAGCACTCCTTTTTCACAGAGAAGAATAGTTATAAGTCCGCAAGCTTATTTTAAGTTTGATGTTGCGGTTTTGAAATTGGACTTTATTTTGGGAGCAAATTTTTCTCCTGAAAGAAAAGAAGATGTAAATATTCTTTATCCACATACAACGAAGAACGAAGTGTTTTTATTTTCTGGGTACTTTTTTGATGTCGTGCCCAAGATTTTTTCTGCTGGTTTGAGGATTGGTGGTATATATGAAGATTTCAGGTATTTTGTCTTTCAACCTTCTGCTCACCTCGTTTTATCTGCTTTATTTTTAGATTTTGATGTTTTTGGTGTGGGTAATTTTGGACAGAGCGGAAATGTCAGGCACGGCTACGAGCTCGGAGGATTTCTCTCCTTCAAATTCTGAAAAATTATCCTTCTCCTTCAAGCACGAATACTACTGAGCCGTTTAGCATTCCGTGTTCTGCTTGAACGACTCCTATATCACATCTTCCTTTCTTCTGTCTTTCGTTGGCTTCTCCCCTCAGCTGTGTGACTACTTCACACATTTCTATTGCTGGGGTTGCTCCTGCTGGATGTCCGCACGCTATTCTTCCACCAGATGGGTCAACATAAAGTTTTGATTCCCTACCTACATTTCCTTCTTTGAAAGCATAAACTGATTTGCCTTCTTCAAAAAATCCCATATCTTCAAGTATGGTGAGTTCTGTTGTGGAAAAAACTCCGTATATTTCTGCAACATCTACATCATGCGGTTTTATTTTTGCTTGTGAGAATGCTTCATGTGATGCCTTTCTTGTCGCCTCAGAATAGTACGGAACATATTTTAACTGGTTGGGTAGAAATGAAGTTGGGGTGTGATACTCTCCGTATCCCTTTACTGACACTTTCCTTTTTTTGCTCGGGTTTGATTTTTCAAAGTCCTCTGATACAAGCAGTATTCCTGCTGCTCCCGCTGCGAATATAGAGCAGTCGTGAAGATGTAGGGGAGGGCATATCTCTTTTGATGCTGTGACATCCTCTGGTTTAATCAGCTCTCTTATAAGAGCTTTTTCGTTATTTTGTGCGTTTTCTCTTAATCTGACAGCTACATAGTTAAGGTCTTCTCTTGAAACTCTCTTCTCATACATATATCTTTGACCCGCCATGGCGTAATATGGTATTGGAGCTCCTATTCCGTACATTGAATCAAAAGGTCCGTAAAGGTTTATTTGAGCTATTGTTATATCGTATATAAAGTGTGGGAATTCCATTCCTTCGGGAATTCTGTCGCTTCTGTCGTCAAGGCATATTACCATTACGCTTTTGCATCTTCCAGATATTATCTCAAGCATTGCGTATCTTATTGCAAGAGCGGCGGTGCTACCTCCGTTTTCAACCATCACTTCAACTTTGAAATCCTGTCCAAGATAGTGTCCCATATGGTGCGCATGCATGAAGTGCTGTTTTAGCCCTCCGAGTGCGGGTGGAGTAAATACTATCCCATCAACCTCATCTCTACTTATTTCTGCGTCTTTCAAGACATTTTTGAATACTCTGTGTATTACTTCTTTGTATGTCTCTCCGTGCCTTTCTTTAACTACTGGGTCATAATAAACTCCTCTTATGTAGATTTTCATATTGGTTTCCTCCTTTGACAAAAAATTTGAACAATTGTTCAATTTTTTAATTTTTTCAACTTTTTATCTTTTTCTTTCTTTTCGTTTCAGTTTTAAACTTTGTATTATTTTGTGAAAATTCTGATTTGAATTTCTAAATTTTCTCGTATGGATAAGGGTGAGCAGAATAGGAATGAGTTTGGTCTTGAGCTTATTCTCACTTCTCTCTTTGAGAAAATAAAAGATGTTGTCAGATCTGAGACAATAGTGGGCAAACCAATAGAAGTTGGTGCATCTCACATCATACCTCTTTTGAAATTGAAGATAGGTTTTATGGCTGGAAGTCGCTCTGTGAATGAGTTAGGTGCCTCGGGGGGAGCTATTTCTGTTGAACCAATAGGAATTTTAGTTGTTTCAAAAGATGGGGGAGCTATTTTTTACTCAACCGCAAAACCTCAATCATCTCTCATTGAAAAAGCTATATCTCTTATTCCAGAAATTGCTGAAAAAGTTCTTCCAGAAGTAAAGCAGAGAACAATCAAAAAGAGAGAAAGAGAAGAAGAGAAGATTGAAGAACAAAAATAAAGCAAAATGAGGGAATGGGAGAAAAGGTTGAAAAAGAGCAGGGGATTGGTCAGAGTTGCGGGAAGAATAGTTGAAGAAGGTCTTGAAAACCTGTACTTAGGCAGAAAGATTGATTTTTCTCCCTCTTACATGGAAAGATGGCGTGAAAGAAAGTTGTCGCAAAGCAAATCAAAGAGAACAAAATGAGAGAAAACCGATTGATTCATTTTTCCATAAAGAAAGTTTATTTTCTCGTCCCGTAAAGTTTTGTGAGGACCTGCAAAGTTATTATTAAAGCTACAAGAAGCCCTGCTATTGCTCCGAACCCCTCTCCAATTCCTTCCTTCAATCCAAATTTTTTCCTTATCAGCAAACCTAAAAAAACACCACCCAAAACCAAACCTATGAATTCAAAACCAAGTCCCACCAGAATCAAAAACCTTCTCGTCTTATCTTTTGTTTCATTTTTCATCTTTTTTTCGTTCATATAATCTCTTTGGTCCAGCTTTTATTGAAAATTGATTTTTATCTCCCATGTTATGAATTTTATTTTCCCGGCGAGACCCAGAGAAAGAAGCTTTGATATTATCTCTTTTTCTCTACCTTTTTCAAAAGCAATATAAACCTGCGAGTTCTCTGCTTCTCCTTTCAGAAACGATAAATCGTCATCATCTGAGAGGATAATGAAGACCTTTCCGATTGTGATTCCAGAGCTTTTGAGGAGTATATCTGCTTTTTCTCCTTCTCCTGCTACTTCACATTTTATTCCTCTTTCGTAAAGTTTTTTGTGTATTACACTTTTCATCAGGTCTCTCAAAATTTTCTTCTCGTCTATACTTTTGCTTTCAGTGCTCATTATTCCTCTTAATAATTTTATCTTGCTCTTGCAGTTTTCTAAATTTTATGATATATTATTTGCATTTGCATTATAGTTCTTTTATGTATTACGGAGAGTACGGAGGACAATTTATTCCCGAAACACTTTTTCCTGTTCTTCAAGAGCTTGATAGAGCTTTTGAAAAAGCAAGGAGGAATAGAGATTTTGTAAAAAGGTGGCGTTATTATCTTGGAGTTTATGCAGGTCGTCCGACTCCGCTTTTTTTTGCCAAAAACTCATCTCAAAAGCTCGGAATAAAACTCTACCTCAAAAGAGAAGATTTGCTTCATACGGGAGCTCATAAAATAAACAACACAATAGGTCAATGCTTGCTC
Source organism: bacterium HR19 (assembly GCA_002898315.1). Classification (GTDB taxonomy): domain Bacteria; phylum Calescibacteriota; class Calescibacteriia; order Calescibacteriales; family Calescibacteriaceae; genus Calescibacterium. The sequence goes on from BEHV01000002.1 coordinate 123,608, forward strand.
GCAAAAGAAGTTCTCAAAAAAACAAGAATAATAGCTGAAACTGGAGCAGGTCAGCATGGCGTTGCTACTGCCACCGCTTGTGCCCTGCTAAACCTAAAATGCACAATATACATGGGACGAAAAGATGTTGAGAGACAGAAGATAAATGTTCTCAAAATGAAACTCCTTGGAGCAGATGTTGTTCCTGTAAGCTCGGGAACCGAGACGCTCAAAGACGCAATAAACTCCGCACTGCGGGACTGGATAACAAATCCAACATCAACTCATTATGTTATAGGTTCTGTTGTCGGACCTTACCCTTTTCCAAAAATTGTCTCCTTCTTTCAATCTATAATAGGTGTTGAAGCAAAACAGCAGATTTTGAAACTTGAAGGTAGATTGCCAGATTTTGTCGTCGCCTGTGTTGGTGGTGGCTCTAACGCAATCGGAATATTCTCCGCATTCCTGAAAGAAAAAAAGGTCAAGCTCATAGGAGTAGAAGCAGGTGGAAACGGGAAGTTGCATTCCGCAAGCTTGACCAAGGGCTCGCTCGGTGTGTTCCACGGAATGAAAACTTATCTTATTCAAGATGAAGATGGACAGGTTCTTCCACCTCACTCAATAGCTCCGGGACTTGACTACCCTGCTGTCGGTCCTGAACACGCATATCTCAAAGATTCTGGTAGGGCAGAGTACTATTCCGTTCAAGACGAAGATGCATTAGAGGGCTTTGAGTTCCTCTCAAGATTTGAAGGAATTATACCAGCTCTTGAACCAGCTCATGCTATGGCTTGGATAATCAAAAACTCAAAAGAGCTCAAAGGAAAAATTGTGATTTTAAATCTATCTGGGAGAGGAGACAAAGATATGGAGATATATTCAAACAGAAAAGCAGATCATCAAGCTTAAAGATATTACTATCAAAATTGGGATTAAACCTTTCCATTTCATCTTCCATCCTATAAACCCTCCAAAAGCGCATATAAGAGGAATGAGAACAGAAGTGAGCACGAATTTCGCTGGATTTTCAAATAAGTTCTCTGTAAATTTCTCCTTTTTCAAAACCTCTACTTTGCTTTGATTTCCAACCAAGTTTGCTGAAATAAATGGTTTCAGATTTTCTTCTTCTGATTTTTCTATGATCTCTCCTTCTCGTGAAATCTTTATCATCTTCACCTTTTCCCCTTTTGGAGTGTTTTCCTTTTTGATATAAATAAGGTAGGCGGACTTATCTTTTTTTTCTATAAACACTTCTGCATATTCTCTTTTCTCTTTTGTTTTCCTCGCTTCAAGTTTTTCTTTTGCTTTTGGTGATACAAGTCCAGAGAAAATCATAATTGCGGGAGATATAACAGCGAGGTTGAGCAAAAAGACAGAAAAGAAAAATTTTATAGGGGACATACCGAATGTGATGAGTGAAGAAAATCTTTTGCTTTCGGTTGCAAAAAATCTGAAAAAAGAAATCGGAATAGAAAGAAAAAATATGTCAGGAATATAAGCAAGTAAAGAGAGAAAAAATATATCGTTTATTTTTTTGTTCCCTCTGTCTATCGCTTCAAGCAGTTCTATTTGAGATACAAGCAAGCTTATGATGATAGTTATTACCAGAGAAAAAGAAATTACTTTTTTCATTACGAATTTAAATAAAGTTCTCATTTCATAATTTTCTTTCTTATGCGCTAAAAGTTTTGATTTTATTTGTATCTTTCCATGAATAGTTCTTCAAATTTATCTTTTTGAATTTTCACTCCGAGATTTTTCTCAATAGCGTCAAAATTCACATAAAAATCCATAGTTGTTCCTATCTCTTTTACGATGTTGTTTATTGAATCTCTGATTTTCTTTTCCCTCACAGCTTTGAAAACCTGGTCTATAACTTTTTCAAGTTCCCAGTACCCTTCTTCTACTTTATCTACTACCGCGAATATTGCATATTTGTTGTTAAATTTTACAGGTTGAGATACTTCTCCTGCTTTGAGTGAAAGTATAATGCGAGATACCTCTTTTAATTTATCGTTTATGTAATTTCTATCTATATATCCGTAATCAAATTCTGCGGGAAGGTGGCGTGTTTGAGCGATATTTATAAAGTCCTGAATAGTTTTTATCTTCTTCCTTATCTCTTCTATCTCTTCTTTACTGTCTGATTCTATTTTCATCAATCTTATAACATCGGGGTGTTTGAACATCTCTTTGTTTTTCTCGTAAAAATCCTGAATTTCTGGGAAATTGATTTGAAGGTATGGTTTTATCTTTTCGTTGAATAAATATGGTCTTACTATTTCAGCAGAGTTATATATCCATCTTACTTTTATCTCAGGTCTATCAAAGTATCCTTGTGATTTTGAATATGTGAAGACCGCTACTGCTTCTATAAATTCTGCCACAAGCTGAGTGACTTTTTCTGGACTTCTCGCAAGCTCTATTTTTCTTGTTTCGGGGAGAGAATTTAAGAAACCTTTGAAATCTTCAATGCTTACTCTTACATCGCCTATTTTGACCATCGTTTCTCCTTCTTCTTTTTTCTTTTCTGTTCCCGCTTTTTTAATTCTATCACAAGAAAATGCTAACAAAAGAGCAAATATAATTGATGCCTTCAATATACTGCTTAACTTTGTGTTTTTTTTATTCTCAAAAGACATTGTTCTAATACCTCCACTCAAAAATTTTAACTTTTTCCACCTTAAACTTATCAATGTATTGCTTCTTTTTTATGTTATGCCGTATTTTTAGGGGTAAGATTACAGGGAAAAGAACAAAACCTAAAATTTTCCTGACGATATAGATAACTGTGAAAAGTCCAAGTATTGAGAGAGAGAGAAGGGTTTTTGCTATTTGCTTCATGGCATATCAACTCCTCCTTTTGATATAGGATTACATCTCAAAATTCTCCACACCGTTTTTAAGACCGCTTTGGGTAAAGGATATTTTTCTATGCATATCAGGGCATATTCTGAACACGAAGGGTAGAACCTACAAGATGGAGGGAAGGGCAGAGTTCTCCATAAGCGTACTCCAAAACTCATCAGAACTTTGGCTATATTTTCTACAAATCTCCAAAAATTTTTCAAAAATTCTATTATGAGCATTTTTTTCTCAAAAAATTCCAGACCTTCTATATTCTTTATATTTACTATTTTTTTCCCTTTTTATGTTAATTCAAAGCTTTTTGAGATAAAACCTGTTGCTTTTTATCAAGATATTGTTGTATCAAACCTTGATGCATACGCCGAATGTATCATATACCAGATGATAAAGAAAGAGTCAAGATGTGATAGAGATGATACAGATAAAATCCTTCTTTATGCTATCCTTCTTGTTTTCAGAAAGTCCTTTGAAGATATAATTGGGCTTGAACAAGACATTGCGAAAGATATTCTGGAAGGAGAGAATTTGTGGAAGCAAAAAGTGAGTGAAGATAAAATCTCTTTACTTATCGCTCTTGGCTTCACTCAAAGAGAGATAAAAGATAGAATTATAAGAGTAAGTGTATTTTATGAAAAAATAGAGAAGGAGTTTTTGATTGATTTTGAAAGTTTAAAATATGTTCTGAAAAAACTTTATTTAGAGCAGAATAACAGGTTGGGTGAAAATGTTGTTGCTGATGACCAAAAAACAAAGATGATTTATGAGATAATAAAGACATTCATTACAGATAAGATAATCTTGCGGCGCTGATTGATTTACAGTTTCAGGGGTATTTCTTTGAAGAACTCCTCCGATGTTGTCTCTACCTTCAAAAATGTCTCGTAAAATATCATTTCTATATCGCTTTCTTTTATTTTCAGTACATCAAAGCTCTTTTTTGAGAATTTCTCTACCATGTTGTCAAATCCAGCTCCTACTCCTGTCATCTGAGCTATTATGTCTCCTACATGGACTATAAATGTAAGATTTTTTATGTAATCTGGTGTATCGTTAGGGAGAAGGTGTGGCGACTTAAAATATCTTAACGGTATCTTTATATCGTCTGGGAGGTTCCACGCCTCAGCTATAAGGTAATTTACTTCCTGATGAGATATTCCTAAAATTTCTTCTTCTGCTTCTCTCATATCTTTGCCAGAAAGCACAGACCTTAACATTTCTTTTTTCTCCAAGAACACATAGAAATCCAGAATTATTTTTCCTATGTTTCTCATAGATGCTACTGCGAATGCGTTTTGCGAGAGGTGAGGGAAAGATATTTCTGCGATTCTTTTTGATGTGTATCCACCTATGAAGGATTGAAGGGCGAGTTCGGCTTTTTTGTAAATATATCCTTTAAGTTCTGTCTCCTGCAATCTCTTTATCCAGAAGGCAAGAGTGAGCCTTGCGATGTTGTATACTCCGAGAAAAACTATTGTTGTTTCCAAAGATGAGACCCGTATTGTGGAAAATGTTCTTGAATTTATGTATCGCATTATATCAGCCACTAGGTTTGGCTCTTTTGCTATTTCCTCTGCCAGCTTCTGAACGCTTACTTCTTCATACATGGTGAGGTTTATTATGTTTCTTATCACATGTGGCAGAGGAGGAATTTTCTTCTCTATCTCGCTCAGAATTTTTGTCCTTCTCTGTATTTTTTCTAACTCTTTTGTTTCTTCTTGCTCTATCATTTTATTCCTCCTTTCTGTATTTTATATTAGATTTACCCCCGTAGAAATTTTATCTTGACCCCGTAAGAGAATTTATTTTCACCCCGTGTTTTTAATTCCCTCTAATCAATTAGAATTTAATTATTTTTCTCATTAAAGTGTTGAAAAATGAAAATTTTTGAGGAATTTTTTCCCAACTTTCAGGGAAGACAAGCTACGGATTTTCTATTTTTTCCTTTATTTTCAGTATAGATGCTATCAGAAATTTATGAGAATTTGTGGAACAGTATAGCTGAGATAATCTTTTTGTAGAACGAATTACATCTTCTAACTTTTCCCCCAATATAAGTGCCGATAATGAAATCCTGATAATACATTTTTCTATGGGAATGATACTATCTAATTTCCTTCCGAGCGTTTCAGAGATTAATTTATCTATCTTTTCTCTGTTTTCAAGGAATGTTTTTATAAGTTCGTTTTCTGAGTTCATCAGAATTTTCATCTCTCCTCTCGCTTCTGCTTCGTACATTTCCAAGAGCGCGTCTTTAAATTTCTTTATAGGTAGCATAAATCTCCTCGTTTTCTATGTTTTTTATAATTCATTCCAGAACCTCAATAAAAATGTTTTCGTTTGAGTATATTGAGATTTCTCCTGATAGTTTTATTGCTTCTTTTGCTATTTCTTCTGGTGGGAGCGAGGTGTGTTTGAGGAGTGCTTTTGCTACTGCAAGAGCTATTGGTCCTCCTGACCCTATTGCGGCGACATTATCATCTGGTGAGATGACATCTCCGTTTCCAGATATTACAAGTATATTTTGTTTGTCTGCGACAAGAAGCATTGAGGAGAGTTGACGGAGGGCTCTATCTGTTCTCCAATCTTTTGCTAATTCTATTGCAGATTTGAGAAGATTTCCACCGAACTCTTGGAGTTTCTTTTCAAATCTTTCAAGCAGAGCCATGGAGTCGGCTGTGCTTCCAGCAAACCCTACGAGAACGCTGTTATTGTAAATTTTTCTCACCTTGCGTGTTGAGTGTTTGAAGATTATATCTCCTAATGTCATCTGACCATCAGAAGCCATAACGACTTTGCCATCTCTGTATATAGCTATGACGGTTGTCAATAGAATTTATGGCGGGGCTGACGGGACTTGAACCCGCGACCTCCGGCTTGACAGACCGGCGTTCTAACCAGCTGAACTACAGCCCCAAATGAAAATATATGATAAAAAATTTTTAATATTGTCTTCCCTCTCTTTTTTCAATTTCAAAAATTTTTGTGAAGGCAAAAAATCAGCAAAAAACAATACACAAAAATAAGTGAAAAATTTTTTGAAGATGGGAAAGACAAAATCAGAACTCCTTGAAAATATAAAAGTGCTTTGTAATGGACTCTACGAAGATGCAAGGTTAAGAGATATGGTAGAGTTCGTCGTAAAACCCCAGAACCTTATTATGTTTGAAACAAAACTCAAAAATGATGGATTCAACATGATTCTTGACCTTTTCGGAGTTGATTTCTACAATAATCAAAGATTGAAAGATTACGCGGGAGTAAAAGAAAGGTTTGCGGTGATATACCATTTCCTCAAAATACCGCAAAACGAAAGAGTAAGAGTTATTGTTCCTGTAAGCGAAGAGAATCCTTCTGTGCCTTCATCTGTCAGATTGTTCAGGGGGGCAGATTGGTTTGAGAGAGAAGTTTATGACCTCTTCGGAATAAAATTTGAGGGACATCCAGATTTGAGAAGAATAATGCTCCCCGAGGACTTTGAAGGTCATCCTCTGAGGAAAGATTTTCCTACAAAAGGAGTGAAAGAGTATGTTGGTACAAAATATACTCCTCGCCTTGTCAGGTTGCCAGGTAAAGAAAAACCACAAGATGTCTTTGAAGAAGGGTCAAGGATGATAATAAATGTTGGACCGACTCACCCTGCTACTCACGGAACTTTCAGAATGATTTTTGAGCTTGAAGGTGAAGACATAGTTGGTGCGGATCTGGAAATAGGTTATCTTCACAGAGGTGTTGAAAAAAACGGTGAGAACATGAGATGGGAGGATTTCATTCCTATGACCGATAGGTTAAACTATCTTTCCGCATACCTTAACAATATGATTTATACAGAAATGCTGGAAAGATTTTTAGGTATATGGGATGATGTCCCGCAGAGAGCCAAATTCATAAGGGTTATTTTAGCAGAACTTTCAAGAATAGCAGACCACCTTGTTTCAATAGGGACCATGGCAGTGGACCTCGGGGCGCTCACTCCGTTTTGGTATTTTTTCAAAGTCAGAGAGGAGATAAATTCTGTTTTTGAGTGGGCAGTTGGAGCACGACTCACAACCTCTGGCACATCTGTTGGAGGTGTGAGAAGAGACCTTGACGAAAAAACAATAGAGAAAATAAAATGGATAATAGATGACCTCCTTCCAAAAGCTCTCAAAGATGTAGATGCTCTCCTTACAAAAAACAGAATATTTATAGATAGAACTCGCGGAATAGGAGTGGTATCGGCACAGGAAGCAATAGAATGGGGCTTTACGGGTCCTTCTCTGAGAGGTTCAGGGGTAGCGTGGGATATAAGAAAAGTCCAGCCATATGGGCTTTACGAACTTTTTGATTTTGAAATACCTGTTGCGACAGAGGGAGATGTTTATTCAAGATACCTTGTCAGAATGGAGGAGATGGTTCAAAGCGCTAAAATAATAAGGCAAGCTCTTGAAAATATGCCACAAGATGGAATAAGGATAAAGTCAGATAAGTTCGCTTCACTTCCTTCTTTGCCAGACAAAAAACTTGTATATACCCAAATAGAAGCTCTGATTCATCATTTCAAAGGAATAGTTGAGGGAGTGGTTCCACCTTTTGGTTGGTTTTATTTTGGAGGGGAAGCGGCAAACGGTGAGCTTGGATTCTTCGCTATTTCAGATGGTAAAAGAACTCCGTGGAGAATAAGAATAAGACCTCCTTGCTTCGCTATATATCAGGCGTTCAGATACATGGTTTTGGGACACAAGCTTGCCGATTTTGTCGGAATTTTGGGGAGTATAAACATAGTCGCAGGAGAACTTGATAGATAGAAATTTTTAAAATAAGGCAAACAAAAAGTGTATTCTGAAACCGATATGGGAATAGAAGATAGCACATCAGATAAAAAACCAGAAAAAGAAGTAATAAAGCCGTTCAGAGGTTTTTTGTATTCCCATCGCCTGAAAGATAAAATAAGCGATCTTATCTGCCCACCTTACGATGTCATAGATGAGAAAATGCAGAGAGAACTTTTTGAAAAAAGTGAATTCAACTATGTGAGAATAGTTCTTTCACCTTATGGACACAACCACGCAACAGAAAGTTTGAAGAAATTTCTTCAAGAAAAAATAATAGAAAGAAGCGATGAAGAATCTATTTATGTTCTTGTTCAGAGTTTCTACGATGGAGAAGGAAAAAAGTTTGATTTCGTTGGGATTATTTCTCTTGTTTCATGTGATGCGAAAATAGTTGAGCACGAAAGAACGAAGCCAAAGGTAGTTGAGGATAGAATTGAGCTTCTTCAAAAAACCGGCTTCAATACCTGTCCGATATTCCTTATGACAGAAGGAAAAAATATAAGGAATTGGTATGAATCTTCAAAAAGCAGTTTCAAAAAGATTTTTGATTTTTCTTATGTTTCGTATGAGTATGAGATAAAGATTTTCGGCTCTTTGTTTTCATCACAAGATTTCTCAATCATCAGCAAGTTGCAAGATAAAGAATTCCTGATAGCAGACGGACATCACAGGTTCAATGCAATAAAGGAAGTGTACTATCAGAAAAAGAGCGAAAAGTTTTTTATGGCTTTTATTGCTGATGAGAGTTCAGGGTTTTTCATAATGCCATTTTTAAGAGAGGTAGAAAGCAAGTGGAAGGAGTATCTGAAATCGCTGAACTTTGATTTTATCTTATCAAGGCAGAAAGTCCGCTTGCCTCAGAATATTGATATTTTTGCGCTTGCGAAGAACTTTGACGCGGACTTTCTTTTTATATTTGATGATGAAGCTGAAAAATTGGTGTTGAGAAAACTTTTTGAAAAAAATCATCTTCAAGTTCTCCATGACTATATATTGAAAAATATTGAGGTAAATTTTGAAGCTAATATGTTAAAATCTTTAAGAAAGATTCAAGGGGGGGATATAGGATGCGCAATTTTCCCAAGACCACTATCTATCCAGGAGATTTGGGAGATTGTAAGAAAAAAGAGCATCCTTCCCCCGAAGTCCACTTACTTTTGGCCAAAAATTCCATCAGGTCTTGTCTTGAACAAAACAAATTTCTCAGAACTTTAAACTTTTTTTCAAAGTATTTCGTTTCCGGCAGTGTTGAATTTTTACCTTATTTTGATTCTTTGCTACTTCACAAGCTTTCTTCGGAACACTTTTTAATTAGATAAAAGAGGAGGTGAGGTAATATGCGTGGCGTTATTTTATCAGATAGCGGTACTATATCATATAATTCTGGAAAGGTTGGAGTAAGCAAGAAGAAAGGTTTGTACTATCCACTTCGGTTGGTTGAAGTTGAGATAACTTTGAGGTGTCCTTTGAGGTGTATTCATTGCAGTGTAGGTGGGGGAGAAAGTAAAGTTGATTTACCACTGGAAAAGTATATTGAACTCGTTGATGATTGCTACGAGCTCGGAGTTGAAGGAATTGATATAATAGGGGGAGAGCCACTTGCTTATCCACATATATACGAAGCCATAAGCTACACTGTAAAGAAGATCCCGAAGACATACCTCAGTACTGCTGGATACTTCATAAATGAGAAGATGGCAGATAAATTGAAAAGTACGGGACTTGAATATGTATTTGTAAGTTTAGATGGTCCGACAAAAGAGAAGCACGAGAGAATAAGGGGTCCGGGGACATTTGAGAAAACGCTTTCGGCAATTCGCCTGCTCTCTGAAAAAGGTTTTTATGTTATAGTGTCTTTTGTCGCAACTTCTGAGACATTTTCTGATATTCCTGAGATGATTGAGCTATGTGAGAAAATATCTGCTAAAAAACTTTTTGTTCTTTCTTTTATTCCAGAGGGTAGGGGGAAGAAGGTAAGCAGTCTTACTCTGAAAGAGGATATGATAAAGCAGGTGATGAATTTTTATATTCATTATAAGGGCGAAGTTGAGCTTGAATTTGATTGCTCTTTGAAAACTTACTTTGGAGACCTTCCATCAGATTGCCATATATGTCCAGCTGGTACGACATTCGCGACCGTAAAGGTTAATGGTGATGTTTTTCCTTGTGGTTTTTTGCGTGACTACGAAAATCTGAAAGCTGGAAATATATTTGAGAGACGTTTCATAGAAATATGGGGTGATGATGGGAATTTCTCTTATTTCAGAAAACCAATATCTGGTTGTGAAAGTTGTTCTATATACAAGGAGTGCAGAGGAGGATGCCAAGCGTTGAAAATAGGTAAGGTTTGTGATGGGAAACCATATATGAGGAAGCAGTTTTTTGCAGAGCTTGGTTTTGTAAAATAACTCAATTTTCTCTTGAAACTTTTCTTAAAATTTCTTATGCTTTCAGTTAGAAAATAGCTTCTTTATTTCGCCTTCTTCACTTTTCTTCTTGATATAGGTTTTAGCTTTATTTCTCTTACAAGGTGGTTAGGTTTTCTTCCTCTGTTTTCCGGTGGAGGTGGTGGGTTGAGTTTATTTATTTCTGTGAGATTATCTGTTATTCTACCACAGATGATGCATTTTTTCATCTGCAGTACTCCTTCGTGAGTTGATACCACTTCAAGAAACATTATTCCGCCACACTTCGTGCATCTCATAAGCTCTTCCCTCCTTTTTTCGGAGGGAAAGAGCCATTTCGCCTCTGCCCCTTTCTGCTTACCTTTTCTAAATAAATCGGAAAGATGAACAAAAACATTAGAAAATCTTCCAAGTTCATTCTCTCTTCGCTCTCGTTGAATTTTCTCTTTTATTTTTCTGAAATGAATATAGTTTCTTCTGAAAATCATTCTTTTGATGAGTGTGAGGTTATTGATGTTATGGAGTGGAGTGTAAAGTGTCCCGCAAAAATCAACCTCTTTTTGTTTGTTGATGGTAAAAGAGAAGATGGATACCACGAAATTTTATCTCTTGTTGATACAATATCTCTCTGTGATGAGATAGTTATATCTGAAAGTCAAGAGAATGAAGTTTATTTTGATTCTCTGTGGGATATACCAGAAGGGAACACTGTGGAAAAGACGATAAAGCTTCTTTCAGTAGAAATAGGGAGATCTTTTAAGGTTGTGGTGAAAAAAAGGATTCCGCCGGGTTCTGGACTTGGAGGTGCTTCGTCTGATGCTGGCTCAATAATAAGAGAATTCATGAGAAAAAATCTCATAGATTTTTCTACTGCCTTTTCTATTGCAGAAAAAATCGGAGGAGATGTCCCTCTTTTTCTTTTTAATCCTCCTACTTTGATATACGGAAAGGGGGAAAGAGTAAAGGAAGTCAAGTTGGTTGGGAGAGAAAAGGTGATTTTTGTTGTTGTCTGGCCAAATATAATTTCCAGCACTCCTTTGGTTTATAGTGAATTTGATAGAATCTACGGCGGAGATATAAAAAAAATTGATTTTTCAATACTTTCACAGAAGGAGTTTTCGTTTGATAGGTATATTGGTGTAAATGATCTTGAGACAGCTTTTCTCTCTCTTTATAAAGCTCATGCTATTAAAGATGTTCTCACAAGTTTTGGGAGATTTTATCTTACTGGTTCGGGTTCTGCTTATTTTTCTATTTTTTTTGATGAGATAGAGGCGGATTTTGTTTTCAGGTCTCTCAAAAAAAATTTTCAGTTTGTTTTCATGGCAAAACCTTTTGAATTTTCAGAGTGATTTTTTGAATTTTTTCAGAACATTTATGAATATTGAAATTTCTCTCTCTGAGATTATAAACGGGGGCAGAATTCTTATTCTGATTTCTTCTGTTGGAGTTTTTATCGTGTTGATTATTACGCCTTCGTTGAGGAAAAACTCGTTTATTTCTCTGGGTTCTTTTGAGATTTTGCCTATGATTATTCCGAGCATAAGTCCCTTTCCGGAGACCTCAAATCCGATATTTTCTATTTCTTTTTTAAGGGTTTCTCCTTTTTTGAGAACGCTTTTGAGCATTTTTTTTATTTTTCTTATTGTTATTTTTCCTGCTGAGCATGAGAGAGGATTTCCGCCAAATGTAGATGCGTGCATTCCGGGTTTTATAAGTTCTGCTATTTTATCTGATACCGCTGTCACTCCGAGCGGTAGTCCGCCTCCTATCGCTTTAGATGACACGAGTATATCTGGTTCTATATTTTCCCACTCAAAGCACCAGAATTTTCCGGTTTTTCCGGCTCCTGTTTGTATCTCGTCTAAAATAAGCAGGGTTCCGGTCTCTTCGCAGGCGGATTTTAAGTTTTTCAGAAATCCTTGTGGTGGAGTTATTACTCCTGCCTCTCCCTGAATTGGCTCAACGATTACTCCTGCGAATTCAAGTTTTTTCAGTTCATTATAAACTGCATCAATATCTCCGTAAGGGACGAATTTGACTCCGGGCATGAGGGGTTCAAATGGTTTTCTGAAATCTTCTTTCCATGTTAAAGAGAGGGCACCATGAGTTCTTCCGTGAAAGCTTCCGAAAAAAGCTAAAAATTTTCTCCTTTTCTCATCAAAGGGGAGTTTTGCTATTTTTATTGCGGTTTCTACTGCTTCTGCTCCTGAGTTTGATAAGAATATTCTGTATTTTCCTTTGAGGGTTGAGATGAACTCTTTTGCGAATTCAATCTGGCTTTTCTGCCAGAAGAGATTAGAAAGATGCATGTGAAGTTTCAGCTGTTTTAATACCTCTTTTTTCACATCTTTGTCTGAGTGTCCCAAAGACATCACACCTATTCCGCTTATCATATCAAGGTATTTTCTGTTTTTTGAGTATATAAATGCTCCTTCGGCTTTTTTGACTAAAAATGGATATCTCTGATATGTGTTGAGGAATAATTTTTCTATTTCTTGGGTCGTCATTTTTTCTGTTTTTCTCATTTTCCTATGAAAGATTTTTTCATATAATCTGTGAGGGCAGGTGGAACTTTTACAGTTCCATCTTTTTGGAGGTAGTTTTCAAGTATTGCGGCAAGGCATCTTCCTATTGCTACTCCCGAGCCGTTTAGTGTATGGACATATTCTACTTTTCCGTTTTTTCTCCTCAATCTTATCATAGCTCTTCTTGCCTGAAAATCTTCACAGTTTGAGCAAGATGATATTTCAACAAATTTCCCAAGTCCTGGCATCCAAACTTCAATATCGTATGTTTTTGAAGCTGAAAATCCCATATCATTTGCGGGTAGAAGAACGACTCTGTAAGGCAGGTTCAGGAGCTCAAGGATTCTGCAAGCGTCTTTGACGAGATTTTCAAGTTCATCATAAGATTGCTCTGGTTTTGATATTTTTACAAGTTCAACCTTGTTGAACTGGTGCTGTCTTATTATTCCTCTTGTTTCTCTTCCCCACGAACCTGCTTCTCTTCGGAAGCAAGCGGAGTAGGCGACGCAGTTTATCGTCAGTTCATCTTCCGGTATTATTTCTTCTCTGAAAAGATTTACAAGCGTTACCTCTGCTGTTGGAATGAGCCACAGGTTATCTTTTTCTATCTGATACATATCGTAGGCGAATTTCGGGAGGTGTCCCGTTCCTTCCATTATTTCTTCTCTTACGAGGTAAGGAGTAAATATTTCTCTGTATCCGTTTTTTGTATGGGTATCTAACATGAAGTTTATGAGAGCTCTTTCAAGCAGGGCACCATCTCCCTGCATTACGGTAAATCCTGAACCAGATAGTTTTGCTCCTTTTTCTTCGCTCATTATTTTTAGCTTTTCTCCTATCTCCCAGTGCGGTATGTGAAATTCTTCTTTTTTGGGTTCTCCCCATGTTTTGATTATTTTGGGTTCTTTTTCTGGTATGCTTTCATGGACTATGTTCGGGTAGTTCAGAATGAGGTTTTGCCATTCAGCATCTACCGATTTTCTTTCTTCTTCGCATTTTTTTATCTCTTCTCTTATTTCTTTTGCTTTTCTTTTTAGTTCTTCCGCATTTTGATTTTTTCTTGTGAGCTCTGCGATCTTATCTGTTATGCTGTTCAACTCGTGCCTGAGGGAATCAATCTTCATCTGAATTTCTCTTCTTTTCATATCTTTTTCAATTAGCAGTTCAACATCAAAGTTTGACTCTCTTTTTCGTATGTTCTCTCTGAGCAGGTCGGGATTCTTTTTTATCAGGTCAGGGTTTATCATAGAATTTTATATTTTTGATTTGCTCTTCGGTTTCCCATAATTCAGTTTTTTATCTTGTAGGTTTTGGAATCTTTTATATTTTTGAGATGATTTCTTGAATCATTTTTTTTATGCTCTCTGATGCTTTGGATTTGGGAAAAGAGTTTATGAGCAATTTTTGCATTCTGAACGACTCTCTCACACTTTCATCAAAAGGTATGGAGCCGAGAAGTTCGGGAGTTATTCCAAGGTACTTTTGGCAGACATTTCTGAATGTGAAAAAAGCGATATCTTTTTCTCGTGGATTTGACACCATGTTGACTACAACAAAAATTTTTCCTTGAAATCCAGATTTTGATATTACTTTTGAGAGGGCATAAGAATCTGTTATAGAGACAGGGTCAGGGTTTATCACAACAATTACAGCTTGCGAGATAAGTGAGAAATTTATGACATTTTTCCCTATTCCAGCGGGCAGATCAAGAATGATGATATTTCCGTCCCACTCATTAAAGATGTTTTTTATTTTTTTCATTTGATTTTCAGTAAGCTGGTTCAGTTTTACTATTCCGCTTGAACCAGCTATAAAATCAAGCTTATCGTTTATCTTCTCAATAAGTTCGTTCAGAGAGATATTTCCTTCTAAGTAGTGTCCTATATGTTTTTTGGGGGTTATTCCGAGAATTAGGTCTGCGTTTGCAAGGGTTAAATCGGCATCTACGAGTAATGTTTTCCTTCCGGTCTGGCTGATTCCGTAAGCCAAATTTACCGCTATTGTAGTTTTGCCCACTCCACCTTTACCAGAGGCGACCGATATAATCTTTTTTGATATTCTCCTCAACTTTTCTGCCTGGTCTTTCACTTCTGAATTTTACTTTTCTAATTATGTGAATTTTTTATATTTTTTTGAAAAAATTAAGTTTGAGTTATGAAGGTCAGGAACACTTTGGGGGGGAAGGTGGAAATTTTTGAGCCGATAGATAGGGGAAAGGTAGGAATATATGTTTGCGGTCTTACTGTCTACGATAGAATGCATGTGGGACACCTCAGAACATTTGTATCATTTGACATAATAATAAGATACTTGAAGTTTAAGGGATATAAAGTTAGTTTTGTGAGAAATTTTACAGATATAGATGATAAGATAATAGATAGGGCGAGAAGAGAAGGTTTAAGCTCCCGCGAGCTCGCCGAAAAATACATAAACCTTTTCAAAAAAGATATATCTCATTTTGACCTTGTTCAGCCGGATTTTGAACCAAGGGTATCAGAGCATATTGAAGATATAGTAGAACTTATCAAAAGAATACTTGAAAAAGGGCATGGGTATATCGTAGATGGAGATGTTTTTTTTGATATAGATAGTTTCCCGGGATATGGGAAGCTTTCGGGGATGACGAAGGAGAACATGCTTGCCGGAGCAAGGGTTGAGCCGTCTGAGAAGAAAAGAAATCCTCTTGATTTTGCGTTGTGGAAGTCAAAAAAGTATCCTGACGAGCCGTCATGGAAAGCTCCTTGGGGTGAGGGAAGACCCGGCTGGCATATAGAGTGTTCTGCTATGAGCATGAAGTATCTCGGAGAAACTTTTGATATTCACGGTGGAGGAATTGACCTCGTCTTTCCTCATCATGAAAACGAAATAGCTCAGTCGGAATCTGCTACGGGTAAAAAATTTGTCAATTACTGGCTCCATGTCGGTCATCTCACAATAGAAGGAGAGAAGATGTCAAAATCTCTTGGAAATATAATAAATATAGATAAGATACTTGAGGATTTCCATCCCGAGGTTGTGAAGTTCTCTTTTGCAAGGTCTCACTACAGGAGTCCATTAGAGTTCTCACGAGATATGCTCAAAAAAGATGAAAAGACGCTTGTGAATTTCTACTACACTCTGGAGATGGAGATGCAGAAAGCGAGGATAAATATTGAATCGGGAGATATTGAGAGGATTCCAGCCGAGGGAGATTACCTGAAAAAATTTACAGATTTTATGGATGAGGATTTCAACACTTCTTCTGCTTTTTCTGTTGTTTTTTCGGCTTTTGATGAGGTGAGAAAGAGCGGGTCAAAGAACGATCTTTTGAAATTTATTGCGTTCCTCAAAGAGGTGTGGAGAGCAACAGGGCTTTTCAGTTCAATTATTCCTATATCTGGCAAAAGCTTTATAGATGAGGAGGTGAAGAGAAGATGCAGAAAATCTGGATTTACCTATGAGGAGATTTGCAAACTCATAGAAAAAAGGGAGGAGTTGAGGAGACAGAGGAAATTTCGGGAAGCAGATGAGATAAGAAAGAAAATTTTGGAAATAGGAGTTTATCTTCAAGATACTCCCGAGGGAACAAAAACAATTCCTTATGTTTGATATATATTTTTTGTTTGATTTTGGTTAAGATTTTATATATGGTAAAAGTTGCAGTAGCGGGGTTAGGGTATTGGGGACCGAACCTTCTGAGGAATTTTTATAATCATGAGCTCTGTGAGGTTGTAGGTATATGTGATATAGATAGTCAGAAAGTAAAGAAATTTTTGGGCATTTACCAGCGTGTCAGAAATGGATTTACCGATTTTTCAGAAATTCTTAAACTTTCCGCAGACCTTGTAGTTATAGCTACTCCTCCTGAGACGCATTACGAGCTATCTAAAAAAGCTCTTCTTGCTGGCAAACATGTTCTTGTTGCGAAGCCGTTTACCACATCTTCTTCTGAAGCAGAGGAACTCATAGATATTGCCGAGAGAAAGGGATTGAAAATCTTTGTTGATCACACATTTGCGTTTAATCCGTGTGTGAGAAAGATAAAGCATTTGATAGAAAGTGGGGAACTTGGAAATATCTTATACTTTGATTGCGAAAGAGTAAGAGGGGTATATAATGTTGATGTTATATGGGACTTAGCTGTTCATGATTTTTCAATAATTTCCTTTTTAGGGTATGAAATAGAGGTTCAGGAGGTTATATCTACGAGGTTTTTTGGTAAGTATAAAAATGATATTGCGCACATAACTTTTACAGCCAATGGGAATGTGATAGGGCACATATATGTAAACTGGTTCTCTCCAGTAAAGATAAGAAAGATGATAATAGGGGGCGATAAGAAGGTTCTGTGGTGGGATGATGTTCATCCGTTTGAGAAAATAAAGGTATATGATGCTGATAGAAGTCCCCAACCTGATGAGAATCCTTTTTTCCCTTCATATATTTCGGGAGATATAAGAATAGTCAGAGTAGATAATAAGGAAAGTTTGGCAATAGAAGTTGATGAGATTATAAAAACTATTCTAAATGGTGGAGAACCTCTTGTGGGTGGTAAAGAAGGACTTAAAATAGTGAGAATTCTTGAAAAATGTGATAGATTAGCATCATCAAAGAGGTGAATGACTATAATTTGATTTCAGTTTTTGAAAATTTTTGGGTTTTGATATGAAGAAGCTCGCCATAATACCTGTGTTCAACGAGGAAGGCAAGATATCAAAAGTTCTTGAGAAATTTCATCAAGGTCTTGTAGATGAAATTTTAGTTGTCAATGATGGTTCTACTGACAGATCTCATGAAGAAATAGAGAGGTTTAAAGATAAAATTAATCTTACTCTTCTTCATAATGATAAGAGAAGGGGTGTGGGCTTTTCAATAAGAAGAGGAATAGATTATGGATTGGGGAAAAATTATGATATAGCGGTTATACTCGCAGGAAACGGGAAAGACGACCCGCGAGAAATTCCTATTCTTACCAAACCAATAGAGAATGAAGGTTATGACTATGTTCAGGGCTCAAGATTTCTTGAAGGTGGTAGATGGGATAACCTCCCATTATCTCGCTATATAGGAATAAAGCTTTATTCTTTTTTTTGGAGCAAATTTTTAGGGATTCGCATTACAGATGTATCAAATGGTTTCAGAGCGTACAGATTATCTATTTTCAGAGATAAGAGAATTAATATCTGGCAATCGTGGCTTGATACTTATGAACTTGAATTTTATATACATTATAAAGTGATTACGCTTGGTTATAAATTCAAAGAAGTTCCTGTATCTAAAATATATCCGATTTCGGGAAGCTACACGAAAATAAGACCTTTTGTAGATTGGTGGAGATTGATAAAACCTTTTATATATCTGCATTTTTTGAAGAGAGATTAGATTTTTTATGGAAGGATATAAAAATTTTTTCGTTCATTCTCTTGCTCTTGTTGAAAGCGAGGATATAGGGGAAGGAACAAAGATATGGGCTTTCTCTCATGTTGCGAAAGGAGCAAAAATAGGCAAGTATTGTAATATAGGAGAACACTGCTATATAGAATCGGGAGTAATTATAGGAGATTACTGCACCGTAAAGAACGGAATATGCCTTTGGGATGGAATAGTTCTTGAAGATTATGTTTTTTTAGGACCTTGCGCTGTTTTCACAAATGATAAGTATCCGAGAAGCAGGAACAAGAATTGGGAACTCAGGAAAACTATTATAAGAAGGTATGCTTCTGTTGGGGCTGGAGCTGTGATATTATGTGGTATAGATATAGGTAGATACGCCGTTATAGGAGCTGGCTCGGTTGTCACAAAATCTGTCCCTGATTTTGCTGTTGTTTTCGGGAATCCCGCAAAAATTAGAGGTTTTGCCTGTGCATGTGGTAGGGTAATACTTAAAATTTCCAGAAAAAGCAGAGCAATAGCGAGAAGAGTAATCACCTGTGAGTTCTGTTCAAGAGTTTACTCTTTTGATTCTGGAAAATTTTCATGGATTGGCGGTCCTCCTCTTCCCTAAAAAATCTTTTATGTTCTTCATGCCAAAAGCAGTTAAAATGAACGCTACTGGTTCAACAGTGTAGAATCTTCTTGGTTGAGCTGATTCAAATGTGGTCAGAATAAAAGTTCCATAAAGAAAAGCAAAAGCAAGAAGGTAAATTTCTCTTTTTATTTTAAAGACAGAAGGTATAAATAGAGAAAGCGATGTGAGGCGAATAAACCATGCTAATGCGTAAAAAATCCACCATCCGAAAGTCAATAATCTTAATCTCTTTTCTTTTATTTCCTTGTAGACCTCTTTTAGCTTTCCCTCAAATATTTTGGGAATGATGTAGCGAGTGATTTCTTTTTCTGATGGTTTTATGTTTCCTTTTATCATATAGTAGAGCATGGCTATTCCGAAGGGAGGCAATGAGCGTATGAAGCCAGCAAGGTGAAGCTCAAAAGGATATTTCCAGAATTTTTTGAGAACATCTTCCCTACATACTGATGCTATCTGTGTTTCCATAGTCAGAGAGAAATTAAAATTCTTTACTTCTTCTTCACTTACGAATTTTACTCCCCAACCGAACTTTTCCGATGCTCTGTTTAGAACTTCAATATCATATCCGATATATGCTTGTGGTAGTAGAGTTACCCATTCGCCTTTGTACATTTTTTTTCTTATCTCGCATAAAAAAACTGCTCCTCCGGGACGGAAAATTACTATTTTCCATATAAGGTAATTTCTGATCATCCATGGAGAGATTGTCAGAAGGAAAAACACCCCTGATATAAAAAATTTCTTCCAGCTTTTTGAAATTATAAGTATTATAACTGGCAAAATCCATGGGAAAAAGTACCATAGCGGATGTGTAAGTGATAAGATTCCTGCTGTTATTCCTGAAAGGGCTGATAAGTTGCGAAAGATAAAAAAAATGAGAAGCAGGAGAAAGAAACTCTGGAGCGGTTCTGTCATGAATGTTTGAGAGAAAACTATTGCAGATGGAGAAACCGCATATAAAATAGAAGGAACATAAAGATATGTGCCAGTGAGTCCGATTTGCCTTGATATAGCATAAATAAGAAATACTTTCAGTGAATCTATTATGTTTAGAGAGAAAATGACGAATTCCCTTTTCTCTCCGAATATGAGATAATGGAGAGCGATAAACAGAGGAAAAATCGGCGGACGATATATCTCTGGTTCTTTTGAGGGGATACACTTTTCGGGAAAATCTTCGGGCAGAGGTCTTGGACAATCGTTTATATATTTCCCTTTCTCTACAAGGTTTATGGCTGGAAATTCGTATGTATATGCATCTATTGTGTAAAAAGCTCTTTTAGGGTCGCCCCATATGAACGAGAAAAAAAACAAAAACCTTATAAATATCGCCACTGAGAAAATGAAGAGAACCTTTAAATCTACTCTTTTCCAATTGCCAACGCTAAACATTGAAACAAAAAAGATTAACTATAATATAAAAATTTTTCAAAGAAAAGATTTAAAATAAATAACAAAGTAATCAAGCCAGATTATGAAAGGTATGGAAAAAAGATTAGGGAAAGGATTAGCATCTCTTATAACTTCTACAAGGAAAGACGAGGTTGTTATGATAGATATAAATAGAATCCAGCGAAGTGTTTTTCAGCCGAGAAGATACTTTGATGAAGAAAGTTTGAAGGAGCTTGCAGAAAGTATAAAATCAAAAGGTCTTATAGAGCCGGTAATTGTGAGATTAGGAAAAGATGGGAATTACGAACTTATATGTGGTGAGAGGAGATTGAGGGCTTGCAAAATTGCAGGAATAAATAAACTGCCAGCTATAATCAAAGATATCTCAGATGAAGAGGCGTTTGAAATAGCGCTTATAGAAAATATTCAGAGAGAAGACCTTACCCCTCTTGAACTTGCGATGGCTTTTGAAAAACTCTCTAAAATGGGATATACACACGATAAAATAGCAAAAAAAATAGGCAAATCTCGCTCCTATGTCACCAATACGATGAGAATTCTCAATCTTCCAGATGAAGTAAAAAATCTTATTGAAAGCGGAAAAATTTCTCTGGGTCATGCAAAAGTTCTCTGCTCAATAAAAGATGAAAATAAAATAAGAGAACTCGCAAAAGATATAGTTGAAAAAAAACTGAATGTAAGGCAGGTTGAAGAAGAATTCAGAAAATTCAGGAACTCTGTCAGAGCAAGAAACAGAGATGACTTGGTTGATGATGCTGTTTTATCTTCAATAAAGAAAAGAGCAGAAGAATTTTTCCCTTTTGCCGATGTCAAAGTCAAAAGCGGGAAAGATTTTTTTGAACTTTCCATAAAAATCAAAAAAGAAAATTTAGAAAAGCTCATTTCAGCTCTCTCAAACACAAAAAAATAAAAAATGTGTTATACATCACTTTTCTATCTCTTTGAAAATGCTAATTTTTATGACTATGGCTATGATTATAAAAAGGAAAAAGGTGGTTAGTTTGTTTGCGGTACTTACTTTTGCCGTTTTTTCTTCTTTTTTGTTTATTGTTGGGTATAGCGATGAAACAAAGCTAAATCTCAATCGTCCTCCGAAATCTCTTGATAAATTCTATCCGCCGGTCTCAAAAGATAAAAAATTCCTTCAGGCAATGCATAGTATGTCTTTATCTTTCAAAGCTACTTTTCTCTATCTGCAAAGGGGAGATAAAAGTAAAGCAAAGAAATGGGCAGAAAACCTTGTTAAAAACTACCTTTCTATACCAGATATGGTTCCCGAGTGGAGAAATTATATCAAGAGAGAATTGGCAGAGAGCTTTTTAAAAGCTGTTGAAAGCGGAGATATGAATACAATCAAAAAATCCGCAGACGATCTTGGAAAAACCTGTGGTTCATGCCACCAAGATAATCAGCTTTCTGTAAAAATATTTTATTACACACCAAATTGGGATGATATAGAAGTTGAAGACCCTGTCACACTCAAAAAAGTTGGGGTTCATAAATTCATGAAGGATATGAATGATAGCTTGCAGTTTGCCATCATAGGTTTTCAAGATGGTGATTTTTCTTTTGCGGGAAAGAATGCGAAAGATTTTGTTGCAAGGGCAAGAGCTCTGAAAGAAATATGTTCTTCTTGCCATACCTCGCAGGAATCAATAGAAGCTATTGCTGGTAAAGCTTTCATCACCTCTCTTGATTCTTTTGCTAAATCTGTAAATGAGAAAAAATCTGATGAGTTCTTCAAAAGTTTAGATAAAGTAGGTTATTATTGCTCCGCATGCCACACAACTCATCTTTTCCTCTGGGAAATAAAAGAATCCCTTGAAGAATAGAATATAACGAACCGAAAAAAAAGATTTATGACGGCAAAATTAAGGTATTTAGACAGAAAAGCTTTATTTTACTTTATCTTTGGCTTTATTCTCATTTTTTCATTGGGTTGTAAGGACTTGAAAAGCAAATTTTCAAATATATTTTTAGAAAGAGACCTTTTGGAGCAACCTTCTGCACAAAGATGTGGGGAATGTCATAAAGATATTCATAAGGAATGGAAAAAATCCCGTCATGCGCAAGCGTGGGTGAGTGAGGACTTTATAAAAGAATCAAAAAACCGAACAGATGAAAAGTGTCTTGCCTGCCATGCTTCTTTTCCTGTATGGGCGGAAGAAAGTTTGTTCGTTGAAGAGCCAGATCTCAGAGAAAAACATCTTGATGATGGAATCTACTGTGTCTCCTGTCATTTTGCCCCTCACAGAAGAGCTATGATTGGTCCATACGATCTATGGTCTCCCCCTCACCCTTCTCAAAAAGACGATAAAATTCTTTCTTCCCACCTGTGTTCTGTCTGTCATCAGGATACATTTTCTGAATGGGAAAGTTCAGGGGTGGAAACCACATGCCAGAGCTGTCATATGCCAGATATAGGAAAAAAATATCTTACTCAGAAGTTCCCGCTCGGCTTACTTCACTCAAAGAAAAAAAGAACATCTCATGAATTTCCAGCGCTCATAGCTCAACAGAAAGATATAGATGTAAAAGTTCAAAAAGATATAGGTGGGTTTTATGTTTATATAGTCAACAAGGGAGTTCCACATAATTTACCTACCGCAGATCAGGGAAATCCGAAGCTTTACATTTTTATATACAAAGATAATTCCTCTGAGCCAGCAGAGGTTTTAATTTTCTCTCCTCAACAGGAAAATTCTCTTGAATATATGCTTCCTGTGAGCAGATATATTGAAGGAGTTCCAAGGAGTGTGAAAGTTGTTATTGAAAGAAAGCTGAGCTGGAAAGATGAAAGAGATAAAATAGGTGAGTGGAATTTTCAGGTATTGCCTTGAAGATAAAATAAATCAGAGAGCTTTACCTTGTTGTTTGAGGAGTGAGCTGGAGGAGTTTGATTTCAAATTAATTTGGTTTTTGAAAATTGCGAAAACGATATAATTAATTTTTTAAATTCTTGAACTTTTTAACTCTTTGCCCCCGTAGCTCAATAGGAAGAGCAGGGGACTTCTAATCCCCAGGTTGCGGGTTCGAGTCCCGCCGGGGGTACCATAATTTGAAATGGCAATAAAAAAAATAGACAAATTGAAGTATCTTATAGAGAAGGAGGGTTCAATGAGAGTTCCTGCGGTTGTGTTTGCGAATGAAAAGATTTTTGAAAAGATTGTAGAAGATAAATCATTAGAACAGCTCAAAAATGTCGCATCTTTACCGGGAATAGTCGGGAAAGCGATAGGTATGCCAGATATTCACTGGGGGTATGGAATGCCCGTTGGAGGTGTTGCTGCCTTTGACGCCGAAGAAGGAATAATAGGACCAGGAATGATAGGTTTTGATATAAACTGTGGGGTGAGATTACATATAACTTCACTTGTTTTTGAAGATATAAAAGATAAGATTGATAAGATTGTCAAAAAAATGTTTGAACTCATTCCTGCTGGGGTTGGACTTTCTGGACATGTTGAACTTGGAAAAAAGGAGATGAAAAATGTATGCGAGGAGGGGGCGAGATTTGTTGTGGAAAAACTTGGATTCGGCTCTCCCGATGAATTAGAAAATATAGAGTCATACGGCTGTATTGAGGGAGCTGATTTTTCTGCTGTTTCAGAGAAAGCGTATGAAAGGGGAAGAGATCAGCTCGGTACAGTAGGGTCGGGAAATCACTTTGTTGAGCTCGGTTATGTTGAGAAGGTTTTCAAGAAAGACATAGCTGAAAAGTGGGGAGTTTTTGAGGGACAGGTCACTCTTCTTGTGCATTCTGGTTCTCGTGGTTTTGGTCATCAGATATGTGAGGATTATCTGAAAGTAGCTTTGAGGTGGTGTGAGAAAAACAGAGCACCTCTGCCAGATAAACAGCTCGCATATATGGGTATAAATTCTTCCGAAGCAAAAAGTTATATATCTGCTATGAAGAGCGCTATAAACTACGCTTTTTCAAATCGTCTTATAATAGCTCATTATGCAAAAAAAGCTCTCGCAGATGCTCTGGGTATAAAAGCAGAAAGTTTGGGCTGGAAACTGATTTACGATGTTGCCCACAATACCGCTAAATTTGAAGAGCATTTTGTTGATGGTAAAGTGAGAAAGGTTGTAGTCCACAGAAAAGGTGCTACTCGCGCTTTCCCAAAGGGGCATCCAGAACTTCCCGGAAAACACAGAGAAATAGGTCAGCCGGTCATAATCCCGGGAGATATGGGAAGATACTCTTATATTCTTGTGGGAAATGAGAAAGCCATGGATGAGAGTTTTGGCTCAACCTGTCACGGTGCTGGGAGGGTTATGTCCCGAAAACAAGCTATAAAATCAGCCAGAGGAAGAGATATAAGGCAGGAGCTTCTTAAAAAGAACATAATCGTTATGGCAAGAGAAGTTCATCTTCTTGCTGAGGAGATGTCAGATGCTTACAAAGATGTTGCAGATGTTGTGGAGGTCTGCGAAGAGGCTGGTCTCTCTCTTATAGTTGCTCGGCTAAAACCTGTTGGAGTTATAAAAGGATAATACCAAGTATTAAAATTTTATTTGGTTGTGTTTGAGTTTCCAAAAAGGTCTCTTTTGCTCACGTTGATTTTTTTCGCAGGGGGTGTTGCCGTCACTGCATATTTGATTTTTGCTGTGCTGAAAACGGGCGAATACAGAGGATATAGTTTGAAACTTGTCGTTCGCTCTGCCGAAGGATTGGGAGAGGGTAGCCCTGTTGTTCTGAGCGGAGTTCAGGTAGGAAAAATCAGCAAAGTAGAGCTATCCCAAGATGGAAAGAATGCCATCTTATTGGTTCAGATAAAGAGAAATATAAAAATCACAAAAGACGCAAATTTTTCTATTAAGATGAAAGGAGTCCTCGGAGATAGATATATTTCAGTAATTCAGGGGGATTCTGACGAGTATTTCAAAGATGGAGATGTTGTTGTTCTTGAACGAGATTCTTCTGAGATTTCTCGCATAACAGAAGATATAGGAGAACTTTCAAAAAATTTCTCCAGAACTCTTGAAGAGATAAGAGCTCTTGCGGAAAATATCAACTCTCTCGTTGATGACTTGAAAAATGAGAAATTAGCAGCACGTCTTGGAGATACACTCAGTAATTCTTCTTCTGCTGTTCAAGAAATAAGATATCTTGTTGAGGACGCAAGAGATACTGTTCGCAAGATAGATAACATTATAGAAGGTTTTCAGGAACCAGCAAAAAAATTCTCCAGTGATATCACCAAAATATCAGATAACATAAAGGAGTTATCAGAAAAGCTCAACAAAGTTGCCTCATCTCTTGAAAAAGAAGGTATCCAAGCTCTTATGGGCGAAGATAGAGAAAAAATCAAAAACCTTGTCAATGATATAGATTCCTTGAGTCCAAAAGTTAAGGAAATAGTTTATAAGACCGATTCTCTGATATCTGATGTAAAGAAGAATTTAGAAAAAGCTTCTTCAATAGATGTGGGAGTTGGAGCAAAGATTGAGGGAGGAATAAAAGATGGAAAGTTTGTGGGGTCAGAAGGAATTTTTGCTACCTTCATGAGAAATAAAAGATTGTTTCTGGATTTCGGAGTTATATCTCCACCGGGAGAGAATACTGTAAAATTCAACTCAATTTTGGGATTGAGAAACAAGGTTTTTTCATCTGGCGGAATATCGGTTGGAGCGGGATTTTTGAGGAGCAGTCCCTCATTCATATTTGACTTTACACCTTATAGCTTTATTTTCACAAGGTTTGAAATTATCGGAATCTCTCAACCAAATTTGAGAGGATTATTAGGCGGGAGAATTTCATATTTCAGCTTTTACGGAGGAATTGAGAATTTTCTTTATAACAGCAGATTCTTCCTCATCGGAGTGGAGATAAAAGATTGATTTTTCAAAAGAGGAATGCTTTTTTAAAAATTTTTCTGTATAAGCATAAAAAGGTTTTTGCGGAGAAAAAATAAAATTTACCAAACTTTTCAGAACGGGAGGTATAGGATATGGAAGAGAAAGTAATTAAGGAGTATCCGGCGGAGGTAATATCTATAACAGGGGAAGCTATCAAGAAATACATAGAGGGTATAAGTGAAGATAACCCGTTTTTTTTCAAAGATGGTGTGAAAGCTCCACCACTTTACGCTACCGCTCTTTCAATACCTTTTACGGGAAGAGTCCTTTTTGATGAGGAAGTCAATCAAGGAGTGAATCCGATGAGAGTTGTTCACGGAGAGCAGGATTCAAGGATTTTCAAACTTATAAAAGAGGGAGATGAGATAAAGATAGTGACCAAATTCTTGGGTGTTGAACAAAAAGAAGCGGGAACGATATTTACAATAAAAGCAGAACAGTTTGATAATAAGACGGGGATGAAGATTGGGGAAGGATATCATTTGTATTTCATAAGAGGTGAAAAGAAAGCAGGTGGAGAAAAGAAAAAAGAAGAGGAGAAAAAACCAGAACAGAGCAAGAAGCTTTATGAGTGGAAAACAAGGGTAGCGAAAGACCAACCAATAAAGTATGCGGAAGGTTCAGGAGATAGATTCCCAATACATACAGATGAGAATTTTGCGAAAGCGATGGGTTTTCCAACAATAATACTCCATGGTATGTGCACTATGGCTTTTGCGGCTAAATCTGTTATAGATAAGGTCTGCGGTGGAGACCCTACAAAGCTCAAAAGGATGAGGGTGCGTTTTTCAAAAATAGTCCTCCCAGAAGATGAGCTGACTTTCATAGGATACGAAAGTGTGGAGAAGCCAGAAATAGGAAAAAGAAGAATAGATATAGTGGCTTTAAATCAGAACGGTGAAGAAGTTCTCAAAAACGCCTTTGCGGAAATAGAATAAATCTTTTGGCTCCGCCCTGCTTTTATAATACCACCTTTAACTGCTGAAAATTTCAGGAAAAAAGAAAAGGAAGTCGCTTCGTGCATAAAATATTAAGAATAGAGAAGTAAGAAGACCGGGAGGTAAAGAAGATATGAAATCAAGTGTTGCAGAGGAGAGAAAAAGAGAGTCAAAAGAAAATGAACTGTCTTTTGATTATATGAAGTATGACTTCAAGATGCCAGAGATATATGAGTTCAAAACTAAAAAGGGGCTTGATGAAGAAGTTGTAAAGCAGATTTCATATATAAAAGGTGAACCTCAGTGGATGACGGAGTTCAGGCTCAGGGCATACCAAATTTTCAAGAAAAAGCCAATGCCAACATGGGGACCTGACCTATCTGAAATAAACTTTGATGAGTATCACTATTACATAAAGCCAACAGATAAAAAAGGGCACTCATGGGAAGATGTTCCTGATTACATAAAGGAGACATTTGAAAGGTTGGGAATTCCGGAGGCGGAAAGAAAATTCCTCGCAGGAGTTGGAGCTATGTATGAGAGCGAAGTTGTCTATCACAAGATAAGAGAAGACCTTCAAAGGAAAGGAGTTATTTTTGTAGATACAGATACTGCTGTTAGAGAGTATCCTGAACTTGTAAAAGAGTATTTCGGAAAAGTCGTCCCGCCAACAGATAATAAATTTGCAGCTCTTAACTCTGCGGTTTGGTCTGGTGGTTCATTTATTTATGTCCCCCCGGGAGTGAAAGTTGATATGCCGTTGCAAGCGTATTTTAGAATAAATGCTCAGAATGTCGGGCAGTTTGAGAGGACGCTTATAATAGCAGATGAAGATTCTTCTGTCACCTATGTTGAAGGGTGCTCTGCTCCGGTGTATTCAAAAGATTCTCTTCACTCTGCTGTTGTTGAAATAATTGCTAAACCGGGTGCGAGGGTTCAGTATATCACAATCCAGAACTGGTCAAAGAATGTTTTTAACCTTGTTACGAAGAGAGCGGTTGCTTATGAAGATGCTGAGGTGATATGGATAGATGGGAATATTGGTTCAAAGGTCACGATGAAGTATCCGGCGATATACCTTATGGGTAGGGGTGCGAGGGGTCAGATTATATCTGTGGCTTACGCGGGAAGAGGTCAGTGGCAGGATGCTGGGGCAAAAGTCATTCACGCAGCACCATATACAAGGTCTGTCATAACATCAAAATCGGTCTCAAAATTCGGTGGAGTGACCACTTACAGAGGACTTGTCAAAGTCGTTGAAGGAGCAAAAGGATCTTCTGTTTCTGTCTCATGTGATGCTCTTATTCTTGACGAGTTCTCAAAGTCAAACACAATACCTCATATGGAAATTCTTGAAGACGATGTTGAGATATCTCACGAGGCATCTGTTGGGAGAATTTCTGAAGATGTCATATTCTACCTTACTTCAAGGGGGCTTAAAGAATCCGAAGCTCTTGCTCTTATAGTCAGGGGATTTATGGAACCATTTGTCAAAACTCTGCCGATGGAATACGCCGTTGAGATGAACAGATTGCTTGAACTTGAAATGGAAGGAGCAGTGGGATAATACAAAGAAGTCCTAAAAGCAAAAAGCTGGAGAACTTTGAGAAAAAAAGTGTTCTCTTCGTAAACTATTTCTTTATTGTTTCTATATTTTTTCTTTTTTGATGTTTTTTATTTTTTATTGATGATGTTCCCGAAAGATTTCAAACTTGTCAGCAGAGAAAGAGCGAGAGAGCTTGATAAAATAGCGGAAGAACAGTTTTCAATCCCTACATCTTTGCTTATGGAGAATGCCGGTAGAAAGGTTGCGGAGCATACAATAAAAATTCTTGTAGAAGGTGGCTATAAAAATGTAGTTGTAGTTGCTGGTGCAGGAAATAACGGGGGGGATGGATTCTGCGCAGCAAAACACATAAAGAATTCGGGCTTCCAACCAAAAATAATACTCATTGACTCCGAAGAAAAGATAAAAGGTGATGCTCTTTTGAACTTCAACATAATCAGAAAAATGAAAATTGAAATAATTTCATATAAGGGAGGAAAAAATTCTTTTCTCCAAATCCTTCCAGAATCAGGAATTTTAATAGATGCTATATTCGGCACAGGACTTTCAAGAGATATTCAAGATGATAAACTCATAAGTATAATAGAGGAGATAAACAGATGGAAAAGGTCTGGCAAAGGAAGATTTGTTATATCGGTAGATATACCTTCTGGTCTTGACTCAAATACTGGAATCCCAAGACCTGTTGCTGTTGAAGCAGATGTGACTGTAACATTTGCCCCAGCGAAAGTCGGATTATTTGTCGGTTCTGCTCAAAAATTTACAGGTAAAATTGAAATAGAAGATATAGGAATACCGCTTGAACTTTGGCAGAATTCAGAGTTCTCACTTGTTAAGTTAGATTTTATAAGAGCTTTACTGAAAGATAGGCAAGACCTATCTCATAAAGGGAACTACGGTCATCTTCTTTGTATCTGCGGAGGGCTTGGCAGAGCGGGAGCAGCAGTCCTTGTCGGAAAATCAGCAGTCCATTCCGGAACAGGTTTGGTCACCTTGATGGTTCCAGATGTTGTATACGCTCCCGTAGCAAGTTCTGCGAGAGAGTATATGGTTTTTCCTGCTCCTTCTAAGGGCAGAACATTTTCTGAAAAATCTGTTGAACTTCTTGATGAACTTATTGAAGGTAAAAGTGCTGTTGTCATAGGTCCGGGAATATGGGATGATGATGGGAGCAAGAAATTACTGTACCACCTAATAGAGAAGTTGAAGGAAAGAAATATACCATGTGTTTTAGATGCGGATGCTCTGAATATAGTTTCTCATGATGGCCTGGGGGTTCTGAAAGGATTGAAGGGAGTTATCACTCCACATCCCGGGGAGGCGGGACGCCTCCTTGGCAAATCTACAACAGATATACAGAAAGATAGAATTGGCTCAGCGAAGGAGTTAAGCGAGAGCTCTGGTATGGTTGCGGTTCTGAAGGGTTTCAGAACAATAATTACAGATGGCAAAACTTTCTACATAAACACAACAGGAGGAGGTGAGCTTGCAACCGGAGGTACAGGAGATGTGCTTTCGGGCATTATAGGAGGTCTTTTAGCTCAGGGATACTCTCCGTACGAATCTGCGATAATTGGTGTTTTTGTTCATGGATTAGCGGGAGAGATTATTTCAAAAGAGCTGAACTACAAGCTTGCGACCGCAGATAGATTAGCTGAAAACATAGAAAAAGCTCTCGGAGTTATCAAAGGTACTAATGTAGTTTAACTTATCAACTTGATTTGAGATTTTTCCAGAGAGCATCTTGTATTTTCTTTATATCCTGAATTATTTCTTCAAACATTTCAAAGGTTATTGATGTTTTCGGGTCTGAAAGAGCTTTTTCTGGTTCTGGGTGGACTTCAAAGAAGAATCCATCCACTCCGACTGCTGCTGCTGCACGAGATAGGTAAGGCGAGAAAATTCTTTCCCCTTCTGATATTCCGTCTCCGGCTGATGGTTTCTGTAAGCTATGGGTTCCATCAAATGTGACGAGTGCCCACTGCTGCATTATGGGAATTCCCCTGAAATCTACCACGAGGTCTCCGTATCCGAAAGCGAAACCTCTCTCGCATAAGATGATCTTTTGATTTCCTGTTGATTCAGCTTTTTCTACTATATATTTTGTGCTTGCGGGGGAGGAGAACTGCGGTTTTTTTATGTGAAGTGGCTTTTGGGTTTTTGCAGCTCCGACAACAAGGTCTGTCTGCCTTGCGAGAAAAGCCGGAATCTGAATCACATCAAGGACCTCTCCGGCGGGTTCTATCTCCTCTTTGCAGTGCACATCAGATAAGACCGGCAATCCAACCTTGCTCCTTACCTTTGCAAGTATTTCAAGTCCCTTTTCAAGTCCAGGTCCTCTGAATGACTTTACAGATGTTCTGTTCGCTTTATCGTACGATGCCTTGAAGATGAGTTGTATCCTGTGTTTTTCAGCAATCTGAAGGAGTTTTTCTGCACATTTTAGTGTGAAATCTTCTCCCTCTATGACGCATGGACCTGCGATGAAGATGAGGTCTTCCCCAGCAGTACATTTGCGAACATCATCATCTCCTATCTCAAAAACTCTTTTTCTCCTTCTTAACATCTTTTTGGTTTCTGAACTTTTGAATTCTTATGTTTCCTGATTTTTTAATGGATGTGTTCTATGTGTATGTTATATCCTTTCTTTTTCAGAGTTTGCTCAACAAGGTTCATAGGGCAGAAGGGACCACACATAGAGCATGCTTTGGTTTTTGATGACCTTTCTCTAAATATTTTTTGTGCTTCGTTTGGGAAGAGCGCGAGTTCAAACTGTTTTTTCCAGTCAAGTTTGTATCTTGCCTGAGACATAAGAAGATTTCTCTCAATTGCTTTTTTATTACCTCTTGCTATGTCAGCTATGTGAGCTGCTATTCGGAAAGCTATCAGACCTTCTTTTACCTGTTCTGGTGATGGTAGCCCGAGGTGTTCTGCTGGGGTGAGGTAGCAGAGCATATCTGCTCCGTACATTCCGGCAAGTGCTCCACCTATTGCTCCTGCTATGTGGTCGTATCCTGCTGCTGTATCGCAGGGTAGCATGCCCAAAATGTAAAATGGCGCCCCCTTGCAGAGTTTCTTCTCTATCTGAACATTTGTGAAAATCTCATTGAGCGGTATGTGTCCCGGACCTTCTACCATAGCTTGAACTCCGGCTTTTCTCGCTCTTTCAACAAGCTCCCCTATTATTATTAGTTCTTGTATTTGTGGTCTATCTGTTGAATCTGCTATTGAGCCCGGTCTCAGACCATCTCCTAAGCTCAAAGTCATATCATACTCTCTTGCTATTTCAAGTAATCTATCAAAGTATTTGTAAAGGGGATTTTCCATTTCGTTGTGAATCATCCACGCAGCCATCAATCCCCCACCTCTTGATACAATTCCGGTCACTCTCTGGGTGTTTTGATACCTCCTGAGGGATTCAAGAGTCACTCCGCAGTGGACTGTTATGAAATCTACTCCTCTTTTTCCGTGTTCTTCAATCACTTCAAATAGGTCATCAACCGTCATGTTGTAGAATGAGCCCTTTTGCTTTGCCGCCCTGAATTCTGCCTCATATATGGGAACTGTTCCAATTGGTATTTTTGATTTTTCAATAAGAGTTTTCATTATGGTTTCAAGGTCTCCACCTGTTGAAAGGTCCATCACTGTATCTCCACCATACTCCATCGCTATGGCAAGTTTTTCTATTTCCTCATCTAAATTTGCGTAGTCATAAGATGTTCCTATATTCACATTTACTTTTACTGTCAATCCTTCTCCTATTCCTGTGAATCTTTCTAATGATTTGTGATTTGGGTTTGCGGGTATTACTACCAATCCTTGTGCTACTTTTTCTCTTAACTCTTCGGGTGATATTCCTTCTTGTTCTGCTATATAATACATTTCGTCTGTGATTATTCCTTTTCTTGCTTTTTCAAGCTGTGTCATAAAGATTTCACCTCCTTAATTCATTTTAATTTAGTAATTTTTGAAGTTGTTTTATGTTTTACCGACTTAATTTTAGCAGGTTTATTGAGAATCCGATTCCTTCCTTGCCGAAGAGAGAGTATATTCCTCCTGCTCCTATTTTTTTAGAGTTGTGAAATAATATGAAGACAGTTCCCGAGTAATAATCTTTTTGTGCTTTTTCAGAGAGGTTGAACAATTTTTTCAGAGAGACCGATTTTGAAAAAACCTTCATATCGTATGGCATCTCTATGACTTCTTGTATTTTTTTCTCGTCTTCAAAGACCGAGAAGAAAACTTTCGCTATCTCGTTTTCTATTTTTTTCTCTTCTATGAGTTTTTGTATTTGCGTTGCGTTTTTTTTGAAGAAATATTCTGCGTACTCTCCGAGTATTTTTTTTGCAATTCCCTGATGTGCTATGAGAACACTCATTTCTCCTCCCGAGATTTCAGTTATTATATTTGAAATCATGTTGAGCGCCAAGGCACATAGTTTTATCTCCTCCTCGCCAACATATTTGTTTATTATCTCACAACCTATCTGATACATTTCTTCTCCTCTTCCAAAGTGGGTTATTCTGAATATGCTTCCTCTGTAGCAGACCTTGCCTCCTGATGTTCTTTTTGCTATCTCACGGGTAAAATCTTCTCTGACCTCTTTTTCGTAGAGAGGAATTCTTATCTCCTCAAATCCGAGTTCATCAAAAACCTTCATAGTTCTGAACTCTATTTCTCTTATTTCTTTGAGGTTCATAGCTCTCTTTTCCTTTCAAAAAAGAAATCAATCAGTTTTTTTTCAAAAATTTCTCCGTTCCAGTTCATAACTGCGAACCTCGGGATTTGGTTTCTTGGGGTGAGAAAATAGACCTGACCTTTTATTCCTGTGAAAGAAAATTTAAATATTCTTTTTGCTAATTCAAGGGTCTTTTCGTTGAAATCTTCTTTCAGACCGAATGGGTAAGCGAAGAGTTCAATTTTTCTATTACATATTTTTTCAAGTTTTATTGCGCTGATAAGCATTTCACTTTCTTGTTCTCTCTCTTCTAAGATTGATAGGGTTCTGTGAGTTTCAGTGTGCGCTCCTATGAGAAAATTTTTCCCAAGTTCGGCGACTTCGTCTTCTATCATGTAATTTCTTCCATCCATTTCATCTTCGTCATCATCCGATATGCTTTTTTTTACTTTCTCAAAAATTTCATCTGGATTTTTTGAATATTTTATTTTTCGGTAGAGCAGAGCAAAAAGTTCTGATTTTTTCAAATTCAGTTTTCGGTTTGAGATTTTTTCAAACGGTTTTGAGTATGTGAATGGAGGGAGAACATCTATCTCATCATCTTTTTCAAGCTCAATCTCCAAGGTAGTTTTTTCATCTATTTCAAGGGAGAAATTTTTTTTGATTTTTCCTGTGAGAAATATTTCTTCAAGTTTATCATACCAGGAATATTTTTTTCCGAGAAATCCAGTTGTGATGAAAAACACTGCTCCGACTCCGTGTTTTTCAAGGATTTTTTTCGCGTAATCAAAGTTATCTTTGTATCCGTCATCAAATGTGAGAAGGACTTTGCCTTTGGGTTTTGGGCAGAAAATATCTTCAAGCGGGCAGGCAAATTTTTTTATGACTTCTATCTGCTCTTCAAAGTTCTTCAAAGAGACCTTTATTTTGTATAGGTCTTTTTCATCTTTTTCTGTTATTCTGTGGTAAAGAAGAACAACGCCTGCTGGTAATTTCTCAACAATAAACCTCTTTATAAACGCCTTTAACATAAGATAGATAGACCTGCTTTAAAATTAAAATTATGCGTCATAAATTTTTGAAAAACTATCAAAACAAGTTGTGTTTTTTTATTCTTTAAGGTATATGGCAAGGATAACAATTGAGGATTGCCTGGAAAAAGTCCCGAATAAATTTGTTCTTGTGAGGATGGCAATTTTGAGGGCAAATCAGCTTATGAAAGGAACAAGACCACTTATAGATAACATAGAGGATAATAGAGAAATAGTCCTCGCTCTCCGAGAGATAGCGGCGGGAAAAGTAAAATACAAAGAGGTGTCAGAAGAAGAAAGAAGAAGAGAAGAAAAAATTCTCTGAAAAAAAATCTCTCTTTCGCATTTGAAATTTTGGGAATTTCTGTTCTCATAAGTTTTCAAGCGGTTTAAGTATTTGCAAACTTGACAGAGCCGAACATAACTTATTACTTTGATTATTATTCTATATTGGTTCTATGCCTTTTAAAGATACAAAGAGAAACTTCTGTATAATAGCTCATGTTGATCACGGAAAATCTACTCTGGCAGATAGATTCCTTGAAATCTCCGGTGCGGTTGATCCGAGAAAAATGAGAGAGCAATTTCTTGATAATCTCTCTGTTGAAAGAGAAAGGGGGATTACAGTAAGGTCTCAGACCGCTCATCTGAGGTACAAATTAAACGGGGTAGAGTATGAGCTTAACCTTATAGATACTCCGGGACACTCTGATTTTCAATATGAGGTCTCGCGTGCTATGTCTGCCTGTGAGGGAGCGGTCTTGCTTGTTGATGCTACACAGGGAGTCCAAGCTCAAACTCTCTCTTATGCCTACCTTGCGATAGAAAGGGGATTAGAGATAGTCGTTGCAATAAACAAAATAGACCTGCCCGCTGCTGATATTGAGAGAACGAAAAAGCAAATAGAGGAGATTATAGGAATAGATGCTGGGGGTGCAGTTCTTGTCAGCGCAAAAACAGGTCAAGGTGTTCAAGAACTCATCAAAAAGATTATAGATGTTATACCGCCTCCTTACTACGATGAAAATGGAACTCTTTCTTGCCTTATATTTGATTCGTGGTATGACCCGTACTGGGGAGTTATAGCTCTCGTGAGAGTTTTCAACGGGAAGATGAACAAAGGGGATAAAATTCGTGTTTTCTCAACAGGTAAAGATTTCACTATACAACGACTTGGTTTTGTAAGAGGAGGAGAAACATATGATACAGATTACCTTGAACAGGGAGATGTCGGATTTGTTATTCTTGGGACGAAAGATATTTCTGATCTGAAAGTTGGGGATACTATTACTTCATCGGAAAATCCCGTCAAAGAACCGATTCCGGGTTTCAGAGAGATAAAACCGGTTGTTTTCGCTTCTTTTTATCCGCAGTTTCCAGAAGATTATGAAAAGCTCAAAGATGCGCTTTTTAAGCTGAAGCTCAACGATTACTCACTTGAGATAGAGTATGAGAACTCTCCTGCTCTCGGAGCTGGTTTCAGAATAGGTTTTTGTGGAACTCTTCATATGGAGGTGACATCGCAGAGAATAAAAGATGAATTCGGAGTAGATGTTATAGCCACATTTCCTCAGGTTGCGTATATTGTCAGGTTGAGAGATGGTAAGGAGATAGTTGTGAAAAGTCCAGCTGAATTTCCCAGTCCCGATAGAATAGATGTGATAAAGGAGCCGAGGGTTAGGGTTACCATTCATACTCCACAGGAGTATATAGGGGAGATATTCAGGATATGTGAGGAGAGAAGGGGTAAGCAGTTGGATTTCAAGGTATCATCTGACCTTGCGGTTATAACTTACTCTATGCCACTTTCTTCTATTGTTTTTGGTTTTAACGATGAGGTGAAGTCGGTTTCTCGTGGTTTTGCTTCTTGGGACTATGAGTTTGAAGGTTGGGAGCCGGCTGATATAGTAAAGCTTGACACTTATATAAATCAGAAGAGGGTTGATGAACTTTCTGTTATAGTGCCGAGAGATACTGCTCAGAGGAAAGCGAGAGAGATAGCCGAAAAGCTACGGCAAATCATTCCGAGGCAGGTTTTTGAAGTTGTAATTCAGGTCGGGATCGGTTCAAGAATCCTTGCGAGAGAGGAGATAAAACCTTACAGGAAAGATGTTACTGCAAAGTGCTACGGCGGAGATGTCACAAGAAAGATAAAACTTCTTGAAAAACAGAAGGAAGGAAAAAAGAGGTTGAAGATGATAGGTAATGTTGAAGTCCCCCCGGAAGCGTTTATAGAGGTCTTCAAGGTAAAGTGATTTTTTTCAACACGTTATAGATCTTCTGATAATATTGCTGAAGATATTTTTATATCTACGGGGAATGTTATTTTGATGTTCTCTCTTTCTCCTTTTATACCTTTGATTTTTTTAGATGTTTTGAAGATGAGTCCTGCGAGGTCTGTGATTTTTGATTTGTTTTTGATTTTATTTTTGTTTTTTTCAAGCGCTTTTTTTATAAGTGAGGCGCTGAAAGCTTGTGGTGTTTGAATAAGTGCAACTCTTTTTCTTGGTATTTCCGATGAGAAGGAGAACGGTTCTTTTCTGCCTTTTATTAATCTTATGGTTTCAGGCGGCGTTATAAATGGTACTGCGGAGCCGTATTTTTCAGCATAACTTATTACTTTTTTGAGCAGTTTTTCAGAGAAAAGAGGTCTTGCCCCATCGTGTTCTAAAATAATATCTCCATCTTTGAGTTCAAAATTCTGCTGTATTTTTCTGAAAGCTTTTAGGAACGACTCAAACCTTTCTTTCCCTCCGTAAACAACAAGTGTTTTGAGATTTTTATTTTTTTTTCTCGCTTCACCTTCAAGTTCTCTGAGCATATCTTCGGTTTCTTTGAAAATGTCCTTTCTCTTGGGTGGAACAGCTACTACCAGAATATCTACATACTTCGCAAGCTTATTTAAAGAGTACTCCAGAATTTTTTTCCCCTTGAGTTTTATAAAGCATTTTGGTTCTCTGCTTTTGAACCTTTTACCTTTCCCTGCTGCAAGTATTATTCCAACTATCATAAAATTTTTGAATGGACTTTGAAAGATCATATCATAAGAATTCTCCTGATTTTTCAACTTTTTTGTAGAAGAACATACCGCTGTCAAAGAGCGGTTCAAATATAAGGGAAATTATACTGATTCTCTCTGCGGGTCCAAGAACTAAAAATCCGCCTTTTTTGAGTATTGACCAGAATGTCTCTGCGAGTTTGTTCCGCGATGAATCATCAAAATATATTATGACATTTTTACAGAATATGACATCAAACTTTCCCAAAAGCTTTACTCTCACTCTATCCATAAGGTTCACTCTCTCAAGCTGAACTTTCTTTTTCACATCTTCCTTTATCTTCCATGTTGAGTCATCTAATCTTTCAAAATATTTTGTGAATATGTATGGTGGAGTGCTTCTTACGGAGTATATTCCATATATTCCTTCTTTTGCTTTGCTTATGAAGTTTTCGTTTATATCTACTCCCACGACTTTGAAATTTATCAGAGGGAATTTTTCAAGAAGATATATTGCAATTGTGTATGGTTCTTCTCCTGTTGAACATCCTGCGGAGAGGAAACTTATTTCCTCACCTTTATAATCTTTCAGATACTCTCTGAAAATTTTGTCAAAGAATATATCAAGTTGAATCTTATCTCTGAAAAACTGTGTTTCTCCTATGGTTATTGAGTTTATAATTTCTTTTATTTCTTCTGATACGGAGTCGTTTAGCAATCTTACATATTCTCTTGGTTTTATGTCAAGCTTTTTCAATCTTGAACCTACTTTATAATTGAGGAGGTAGAGTTTGTTATCTTCAATGTATATTCCAGTTTGTTTCCATATTATATCTCTTATTTCTTTCAATTCTTCCTGAGTGAAGTTTATTATAATATCCTTTTCTTCGGTACTTATCATCGGCTTTTAGCCAAATTTTTTCAGAACCCCGTTGTGTCAAAAATCGCAAAAATTTTTAAAAAAGTTTGCAACTCTGAAAATAAATTAGTGAGAAAATCAACTTTTTTCCTTTATTTTTTAAAATTTATGCTTTGTTTTTATTTGTTTTTCTATTTTTGAACTTTATGAAGGTTTATGGATAGAGAGAAATTCTGGAGAGATAGACCAACACTCATCACCGGCGCAACAGGTATTTTAGGTTCTGCTCTTATCAAACTTCTCTATGAACTCCGTGCTGATGTGGTCTGCATAATGAGGGATTGGGTTCCAAAAAGCGAACTTATCTTGTCGGGACTTATAGAAAAAGTAAAGGTTGTAAGAGGAGACCTTTCAGATGTTGATTTTTTGAGAAGGGTGATAGGTGAATATGAGATAGATACGGTTTTTCATCTCGCTGCCCAAACTCAGGTTCCCGTTGCAAATCAGGACCCCCTCTCAACATTTGAGTCAAATATAAGGGGAACATGGAACCTTCTTGATGCGTGCAGAATAAACGGGAGAGTAAAAAATATAGTTGTGGCATCATCTGACAAAGCTTATGGGGAGACGCAATTACTGCCTTATACAGAGGATATGGTTCTTAATCCGATTTACCCTTATGATGTGAGCAAAGCGTGTGCAGAACTTATATCTCGCTCCTACTCAAAAGTTTTCGGTTTGAAAATAATAATCACAAGGTGCGGGAACTTTTTCGGAGAGGGTGACCTCAACTGGTCAAGAATAGTTCCGGGAACAATAAGAAGTGTCATCAGGGGAGTTCCACCTGTTATAAGGTCAGATGGAACACTCGTCAGAGATTACATATATGTTCAAGATGTCGCAGAAGCTTATATTCTCTGTGCCGAAAAACTTGAAGAAAACCCTTCTCTGACAGGTGAAGCGTTCAACTTCTCATACGAAAAACCTCTATCTGTCATTGAAATTGTTGAACTTATTCTGAAACTTATGAACTCAGATTTGAAACCCATAATAAAGAATGAGGCGAAACATGAGATAAAAGCTCAATACCTTAGTGCAGAAAAAGCAAGAAAAATTCTTGGATGGAGACCTCGCTTCACACTTGAGGAGGGTCTGAGAAGAACAATAGATTGGTATAAAAAATTCTTTGAAGCAAGCTGAATTTGCTTTCTGGAAATTTCTCATAAGGTTTTGGGGAATCTATGGAGAGGAATTGAAATTATATTTGAACTGCTTTTAACTTTTTTCTGTTCTCCTGTTTTTAATTTTTTATCTATGCGTTTTGAGAGGTTCACATCAAGAGCGCAGGAAGTTTTAGAAGAAGCGGCAGAACTTGCGAGAAGGAAAAATAACGGTGAGGTTTTTCCCGAACACGTAGCTTATATTCTCACAAAAGACCAGATGGCAAATGTTATAAAAGCTCTCGGAAAAGATATATCAAAAATTCTTTTCAAGTTAGAAGAAGCAATATCATATCTTCCGAAGGTCTTTGGGGATTCATCAGAGGTTTATATATCTCCCCAGCTTCGGAAAGTTCTCACAAGGGCAGAAAGCATATCATCTGCTATGGGAGATAGCTATGTATCAACAGAGCATCTTTTTATGGCATCTCTTGAGCACGAACCGGTTCAGAGGATTTTCCTTTCAGAAGGTATAAGTCCAAAAGACATTGAGGCGAAGATAATTGAGATGAGGAGAGGGAAAAGAATTGAGGGCAGAGATGAAGATTTCGGAGAAGGTTCGGCGCTTTCAAGATACGGGCGAGACCTTGTGGAACTCGCAAAGCAGGGAAAACTTGACCCGGTCATAGGCAGAGAAGATGAAATAAGAAGAGTCATAGAAGTTCTGATGAGAAGGAGGAAAAATAATCCTGTTTTGATAGGAGACCCGGGAGTAGGGAAGACCGCTATTGTTGAAGGTCTTGCGCAGAAAATAGCGATTGGAGATGTTCCGGAACCACTCAAAGGCAAAAAGATATTTCAGCTTGATATGTCATCTCTTCTTGCAGGAGCGAAGTACAGAGGAGAATTTGAGGAGAGATTAAAAAGCGTTCTTAAAGAAGTTCAGGAATCAGGTGGTGAGATAATTCTTTTTGTTGATGAGGTTCATAATCTTGTTGGGGCGGGGAGAGCTGAGGGTCAGGCGATGGATGCTGCGAACATAATGAAGCCCGCGCTCGCACGAGGAGAAATACGACTTATTGGAGCAACCACAATAGATGAATACAGAAAATACATAGAAAAAGACCCTGCTCTTGAAAGGAGATTGCAACCTATATTTGTGAGAGAACCCACCATTGAAGAGACAATATCAATCCTCCGAGGATTAAAACAAAAATACGAGGTCCATCATGGAGTTAAAATTTCTGATTCTGCAATAGTTGCTGCTGCAAAGCTTTCGGCACGATATATACAAGATAGGAAGCTCCCAGATAAAGCCATAGACCTGATAGATCAGGCGGCGAGCTCTCTCAGAATGCAGATAGAAAGCACCCCGGCTCCGATATATGAGCTTGAAAGAAAAATATCCGAACTTGAGATTGAGAGACAGGCGTTGACACTTGAATTAAGCACAGCATCTCAGAGAGAAAAGACGGAAATTCAAGAAAAGATAAATGATATATCTCATAGGTTAGCCGAACTCAGAGAGAAGTTAAATCAGCTCAGATCAAAGTGGGAGTATGAGAGAAAACTTCTTGATAGAATTAGGGAGCTGAAAGATAAGATTTCTGAACTTGAGCTTTCTGCTGAAAAAGCGACCCGTTCGGGAGATTACGAGAAAGCGGCGAGGATAACCTACGGTGAGATTCCCACTTTGAAAAAAGAGCTTGAAAAGCTTAACGCAGAATTTGAGAGCTTGAAAGATCGGCTCGTTTCAGATCAGGTGACAGCAGAAGATATAATGCGACTTATATCAAAGATGACGGGAATACCTGTTGAGCGTATGAGGGAGGAGGAGATGGAAAAACTCGCTCATATTGAAGATTTTCTCTCAAAAAAGGTTGTAGGGCAGGACCATGCGTTGAAGCTTATAGCTAACACCATAAGGAGAGCCAGAGCGGGTTTTTCGGACCCAAAAAGACCAATAGGTTCTTTTCTTTTCTTGGGACCGACAGGAGTTGGGAAAACACTTACCGCAAGGGCGCTTGCTGAATTCCTGTTTGGAGATGAAAACGCAATGATAAGAATAGATATGTCTGAGTACATGGAAAAGCACTCCGTGGCAAAACTCATAGGAGCTCCCCCCGGATATGTGGGATATGAAGAAGGTGGTCAGCTCACAGAGGCGGTCAGACGAAAGCCGTTCTCTGTCATACTCCTTGATGAAATAGAAAAGGCGCACCCAGAGGTGTTCAATTTACTCCTGCAAGTCCTTGAAGATGGACGGCTCACCGACTCAAAAGGAAGAACTGTTGATTTCAAAAATACAATAATAATAATGACTTCAAACATAGGAAGCGATATAATAATGCGAGAAAGTTTTGAATCTGCTGAAAGGAAGATAAAAGACCTCCTCCTCTCATATTTCAGACCAGAGTTCATCAACAGAATTGACGAAATCGTTGTCTTCAAACCTCTTTCAGAGGAAATGATAAGAAAGATTGTAGATATACAGCTTGAGGAAGTTATAAAGAGATCTCTTGAAAGGAGAATTCGCATTAAATTCACTTCTCGGGTGAGAGATTTTCTGGCTCAGGTGGGTTTTGACCCGAACTTTGGTGCAAGACCGCTGAGGAGAGCTATTCAAAAATACATATTAGATGAACTCGCTTTGAAGTTTGTTTCAGGAGAAATAAAAGAAGGTGATGAATGTGAAATTGATTACGATGGAGAGAAAGTGGTTTTCAAAGTGGTTTCATCTGATTTAGGAGCAGAGCAGGTTCAGATAAATTGAAAATTTTTGAAAGACATGCAGAGGATTCAGAAAGACGGTGTGAGAAAAGTCAGGCATCCCGGCGGTGGTTGCGTCTTCTGCTCAAAAGGTTTCTGGGGATTTTTTGACCCGGAAAATAACAGAGCTTTCTTTGAGTTTATATTCTCTGATGAGCATCAGGGACCTCCCAATCATGTTCACGGAGGCGTAATTGCAACTTTTATAGATGAGGTCATGAGCTTCGCTACGGGAAATTTTTTTCCTTGCTTTCTCGGAAAGATTGAGATATGGTACAGAAAACCTGTTCCTCTTTTTTCTCGTCTCCAGCTTGAAGGTGAAGTGGTAAAGGTTGAAGGGAGAAAAATTTTCACGAAAGGGTTCATAAAAAAAGACGGAGAGGTTCTTATTGAGGCACATGGAGTTTATATTCAGCCAAAAGAGAGAAATGATGTTTCGCTTGAGTTTA
The DNA here is from genome assembly GCA_002898315.1 of bacterium HR19. GTDB lineage: Bacteria > Calescibacteriota > Calescibacteriia > Calescibacteriales > Calescibacteriaceae > Calescibacterium. The sequence continues at coordinate 165,933 of BEHV01000002.1, forward strand.
TTGAGTGATTTTTCTTTCCTGGAAATTTCCTGTCTTATCTGAAAAAATTTTTTATTCTTTGAAATTTTAAGTTTATGGAGAGGGTTTTTGCTACTTCAAGGCGTGACATATGGTGGGCTGAAACTTTTGGAAGTGCGGTTGTTTTTCTGGGGGTGATTCTTTATTCAATAGTAAGAGCTCTTGAAGGGAAGTTCTTTGAGTGGGGACCTTATGTTTCTCCCTTGTATTCTATACCTTTTGATACCGCGTGGATTTCTCCGGCTGTTTTCACCATGTGGGTTCCCGCTGGGTACAGGATAACATGCTACTTTTGCCGTCGTGTTTATTATCGGAGTATATTTGCTGACCCGCCTGCCTGTGCTGTGAGGGAGTTCAAGAGAAATTACAAAGGAGAATCTGCTTTTCCTTACATTCTTTTGAACGTTCACAGATATTTTCTTTATCTTGTTGTGATTTTTGTTTTTATTCATTGGGGGCACGCTATATCTGCATTTTTGAGATGGGGTGAGAATGGGAGTATAAAGTTCGGTATGGGGCTTGGTTCCCTTCTTATTCTTGGTGATACGGTTCTGCTTACGCTTTATGTTCTTTCTTGTCATTCTTTGAGGCATATTTTGGGTGGTGGTTCTGATTTTTATTCTGTGGAGCATATGGGGAAGATAAAGTATTCGTTGTGGAAGTTTGTGAGCAGGTTGAATGAGCATCACGGGTTTTTCTTCTGGACGAGCCTTTTGAGTGTGGCGATAGCAGATTTTTATGTAAGGGCGGTCTCTTCCGGGGTGATAAATGATATAAGGTTCTTCTGAATTTTTATTACATTCTGAACTCTTCAAGTTTTTCAGGGGGATATTTTAACTTCATGTATTTTTCGTATAGCCCGAGCAAAAGTAAAATAGATTTAGCAAGGTCTTTTACATTTTTTGTGTAAAGAAAAGATAAGAGTAAGGATTTTAAAGCTATATCTTTGTATCCTGCCAAGTATGAAGTCCAAGCAAGACGGTTGAACCTGAACGAGAGCTCCCTTTTTCCCAGCTCCCTTAAAATCTCATCTTTGAATTCAAGTAAGATGCTTAAAAATTCTTTCATCTGAATATTTGTTTTCATGCTTAATCTTTCGAGCGAAGACCTCCTTTTTATTACACAAAGTGGTTCTGGGACATAGTCAAAGCTGGTGATTCGTGATACGCAAACTAAAAATTTGGTATCATCTGTTATTATTCTTCTTTCATCAAATAAACCAGATTGTGTTGCTATATCTTTTCTCACAATTAATGTTTGGAGATTTATCAAAGGAAATTTTAGCATTTCTCTATAAACATAACCTTTAAGCCTTTGTATCCTCATTAATTCCATCCCTTTTCCCGTCTCTATAAATGCGTCACAATAAACAAGTCCTACATCACCATCCCTCAAAAGCAATCTAACCTGCTTCTCCGTCTTCTCAGGTAAGAAATAATCGTCATGATCAAGGAAAGCAAGAATTTCACCATCTGAATTCAAAATACCTATATTCCTTGGCACAGCAGGTCTCCCACTATTTTTCGGCAACCTTATATATTTTATTCTTGAATCCTTGAATCTTTGAACTATCTCAGGTGTGTTATCTTCCGAAGCATCATCTACCACTACAACCTGAATGTTCTTATATGTTTGGTCAAGACAACTTTGAATAGCTCTCTTCAAAAGCTCTGCTCTGTTATATGTCGGTATTATAATTGATACTAAAGGCTCATATATCCTCTTCACAAAGTTATAAATTTTTTACCTTCTTTAAGATTTTTGAAGAAAATTCACAAAATTTTGCATATAATTGCAAGATTTTGCTATCGGGCATAGTTTTATAAAGTAAATAAGGAAGTATATGAACTGACCATAAGGCAAGATAAATTTTTTGTTTTTGAGATATATTACTGTTAAGCTTATCAGCCAACAAACATATTCTCACACTTTCGAAGATAAATTTTATTTCCTCAGGAACAAGCACAAGGCGTAAAATACTCTCCCTATATTTTCCTGGTATTTTATCAATAATACTATGGTATATCATGTAATAAAATTTGTTGTGTGGTTTAAGGTGGAGAATTTGTCTAAAAAGATTATCTTCGGTCCCTATAAAAATTGGATGATTTATGGTTCTGTAAACAATTGCTTCTGGTTCAAACTTATATTTCCCTATTAATGCTCCCTGAGCTAGCATATATGCATCTGAAACTATGGTTTCCGGAAAGTTTATCTTTTCTAATACTTCTTTTTTCCATAATCCATAAATTGTAAATGAACCTAGGTCTTCAAGGATTCTTTTGTACCTTTCTATAGCATTTTCAATCTCAGATGTATCCTCTTTTTGTATCCATGTGTACTCAGTATTTGAACTGGAATCAATTACTTTGGGAAACACAAGAATTATTTTGTCATCATTTGATTTCTTGAATGAATTTAAGAGTTTTTCAAGCAGTTGTGGATGCCATATATCGTGTCCAGATAACCAGATAAAAAAAGGAGTTTTCGCTTGATCTAATACAAACTTGAAGTTTTTCAAAGCTCCGAGGTTTTTCTTCTGCCTGAAAAACTTTATTCTTTTTTCTTTCTTTGCGTACTCTTCGCATATCTTATCTGTTCCATCAGTTGAACTGTTATCTGAAATCACAACTTCAAAATTCTGATATGTCTGATTGAGTAAAGATTCAAGAGTTTTTTCTATGAATTTTCGCTCATTATACACCGGCATTCCCACTGTTATTTCAGGATTTCCCTTCTTCATAATCTACAATTTTTAATTTTATCTTTAATCCAAATCACAAATTAAAAATTTTGCAATGAATATAGCTATAAAAGTGGAGAATTTGAGCAAGCTTTACAAGATAGGGAAAAAAGAGCCATATATGGCACTCCGAGATGCTCTTTCCGAAAGCATAAAAAAACTTTTCAGAAAAAATGAAAAAGATAAAGAAAATGAAAGCTACATATGGGCTTTAAAAAATGTATCATTTGAGGTAAAAGAAGGAGAAATCGTAGGAATAATAGGTAGAAACGGAGCTGGGAAAACAACTTTACTTAAAATCCTCTCACGCATAACATATCCAACAGAAGGAAAAGCAGTTGTGAAGGGAAAAGTCGGCTCTCTCCTTGAAGTCGGAATAGGTTTCCACCCAGAACTCACAGGAAGAGAAAACATTTACCTTTATGGAACAATCTTGGGCATGAAGAAAAAAGAAATTGATGAGAAATTTGATGAGATAGTTGAATTCTCTGGACTGGCACAGTTTATAGATACACCCGTGAAATACTATTCATCTGGAATGTATGTTCGTCTTGCTTTTGCTACTGCTGCCTATCTTCAAACAAATATATTGCTCATTGATGAGGTCCTGGCAGTTGGAGATGTTGGTTTTCAGAGGAAATGTTTTCAGAGGATGGAAGAGGTAAGAAAAGAGGAAAGAACAATCCTTGTTGTATCACATAATATGGAAGCTATTTTAAGATTCTGCAAAAGGTCAATTCTTATTGACAAAGGAAGAATAATAAAAGATGGAAATACTAAAGAAGTTGTAGAAGAATATCTAAAATATTTCTCGGAAATTTACAATTTTAGAGAATGGAGTTTTGATCAAGCTCCCGGCAGCGAATTCGCAAAGCTAAAATCTATAAAAATCAAAGATAAAAATGGAAATCAGAAAAACTCATTTGACTCAAGAGAACCCATATTTGTTGAGGTAGAATACTGGATAATAAAACCAAAGAATATCTACGCTAGTATTGTTCTACAAAACCAGATGGGAGTAATAGTATTCATAGCATCGGAAAGCTCTTCTTACCTCGGTAGAGCATATAAAATTCTTGAGCCAGGATTATATAGGGCTGTATGTGAGATACCATCTAATCTCCTTGCAGATGGTAACTACACTTTGAGAGTGGTCCTAGTAGAGCTGGGAAAGGATAGTTCACCTTTATATCATGCAGATGTTCATAATGCTGTTGGCTTCCAAGTTTTTGTCCCTCTTGCTCCCGATTCCCCGCGTGGAGATTATCCCGGGGGATACCCAGGAGTAGTTTGGCCAAAATTCAAATGGGAAACATATCAGGTAGATAAAAACATTTTTCCTGAAAGTTAAAAATTTACTTAAACATTATGCAAGAAAAAAAAGAAACTATTATTATAAAACCCCCCTCTTCTGTTTTTGATGCAATAAATCTGAAGGAGATAATAAGCAGAATAGACCTTCTTTTTGCGCTTGCTATAAGAGACATAAAAATAAGGTACAGAAGAACTATTATAGGATTTGGATGGGCTGTTATTCAACCATTTGCGCAAATGGTCATTTTCTCACTGATTTTCGGCAAGTTCACAAAAATACCCTCTGAAAATGTTCCTTACCCGATTTTTGTTTACTCCGCTCTTGTCCCCTGGCAACTTTTCGCAAGAGCTCTGAACGATGCCAGTATGAGCGTTGTAAATAATATTCACATAATATCAAAAATATACTTCCCGAGAATTATTCTCCCTATGTCTGTCATAATTTCCGCGCTGGTTGATTTTTTCTCCGCTTTCTCAATACTCATACTTCTTATGATTTTTTATGGTGTAATCCCGACAGCAAAGGTGCTCCTTTTTCCTGTCTTCGTGTTTGTGGAGATTTTATGCGCCCTTGGAGTTGCTCTATGGCTATCTGCCCTAAATGTAAAATTCAGAGATGTAAAATACACTCTGCAGTTTCTCACACAAATCTGGCTCTTTGCAACGCCCGTTATTTACCCCGCAAAAATCATCCCCGAAAAATTCAAATTTATTTTCGCTCTCAACCCCATGACAGGAGTAGTTGAAGGGTTCAGATGGATTCTCCTTAACACCACTCCCCCTGATTTTACCATGATGGCTATCTCAACTCTCATGATTTTTATCGTCTTTATATTCGGAGTCGTTTTCTTCTACAAAATGGAAAAAGAGTTCGCAGATATAATGTGAGTCAAAAACAAATTTTTCAAAAGGGAAAAACAAGAATGTTAGTTCATAAATATTTAAAATCTGATTTTTCAGTTGTGAGCGAAAGAAATAACAATAAACTTGAAGTTGTAGGTTTATCAAAATCTTATAACGGTATCCAAGTCATAAAAGATTTGAGCTTTTCTGTTGAGAGAGGAGAAGTTTTAGCAGTAGTAGGGAAGAACGGCTCGGGAAAAACCACTTTGCTCAAACTCATCTCAGGAATATCACAGAAAGATTCCGGAACTATAAAGTTATACGGGAAAGATATTTCTCATCATGATGTAAGAAGCAAAATTCTTTTTGTCGGACATTTTCCGAACATTTACAGCCACCTTACTGTTTTTGAAAATCTTGTTTTCTGGGCGAAAATCTGGGGAAAAAATTGTGATGAAAAAAACATAAAATTCGCTCTTGACTTTTTCGGAATCTTGAAATTCAAAAACTATTTTGTACATCAGCTATCTCAGGGGACGAAAAGGAAAGTTTCCCTCTGCAAGTTCTTCATTATAGACCCTGATGTTTTGGTCGTAGATGAACCGTTTTCTAACATAGATGATTTCGGCAGAGAAAAAATCTCCGAACTCTTTTCAAGGTGCAAGAAAGAAAATAAGATAGTCATTTTCTCCTCTCCCGAGAAAAAAACCGAATTCAAAGCAGATTTGATTTTAGACCTTGATTCTCTTCCGAGAACCTGATATATACTTTTTCTTTTCCCGCAAACGGAATTTTGGTTTTCGTTGTATTTTTGCGAGAATCTTTTTTAGCGAATTTGCCTGCTCGCTCGTTCCCATTTATTTTAATTTAAATAGATATGAATTTCAGATATCTGATAACTGTTTCGGGAGAACTTCCTATAAAATCAAGTAAGACCAGAATAAAATTTTATAGAACTCTTCTCAGTAACATAAAACATCTGCTAAAAGAAAAGGGTTCTAAAACCTATAAACTTGAAATAATCTCCGCAAAGATTTTTTTAGAAACAGATACAGATGTTCTTGAAGATTTAGCAAGAGTTTTCGGTGTGATGAGGGTCGCAAAAGTAGAAGTGATGGAGTTTTCTGACATAAAAGACCTCGTTCTCAAAATCGGTGAAAGAACAAAGGACATGGTTTCAGGTAAAAAGTTTGCGGTGAGAGTTAGCAGGTCGGGAGAGCATAATTTCTCCTCGGAACAGTTCGCAAGAGAACTTGGTGCCTTTCTGAAACCATACTCCGCAGGTGTTGACCTTGAAAATCCAGATGTAGAGATTCGTATAGAGATCAGAGATAGGAGAGCATTTTTGTATAAGAATTTGCTTTCTGCTTGTGGTGGTCTGCCTATCGGAACAGAAGGAAGAGCCCTTTCTCTTTTCTCTGGTGGATTTGACTCACCTGTGGCTTCATACCTTATAGCTAAAAGAGGTGTAAAGATAGATTTTCTCCACTTCTTCTTCGGCTCAGTTAGCGCGACAAGATTAGCTTTCTCTGTCGCAAAAAAACTCACAGAAAAATGGTTTTACGGACATAATCCGAAGTTCTATTTTATAGACCTCACAGAGCTTATAGATTTTTTAGCGGGTAAGGTAAGATGGGAGTTCAGGCAGGTTGTTCTGCGAACTCTTATGTATCGTATTGCATCAAAAGTCGCCGGCAAAAAATATAGTGCAGTAATCACAGGCGAATCAATAGGGCAAGCATCAAGCCAAACCCTTGCAAATATCAGAAGTTGTGAGCTCGTCTCGGGGATAGAAATACCAATCTTAAGACCACTTCTCGGATTTGATAAAACCGAGATAATAGATTATTCACGCAAGATAGGAACTTATGAGCTATCTTCCAAGGTATGTGAAGCATGTGCCATAGCTCCGAAAAAAGTGAGAACAAAAACCGAAGTGGAAGAGCTGAAATCAGAATTTGAAAAATTGCCAGAAGACCTTATAGATAAAGCCATTGCAGAAATGAAAACCTTAGATGTCAGGAGCTCAATTATTGATGATATACTCGTTCAAAAAAGTGTTATTATTGACTACATTCCAGATGATGCCGTTGTTCTTGACCTCAGAGATTACAGCTCTTATATTAAGTGGCATTATCCCGGCGCCCTACACTATGACAATGTAAATTTAGAAGAACTCAAAGATAAAACTCTGGTTCTATACTGCTATGCGGGAGCAAAAAGCTATCTCGAAGCTTTGAGATTAAGAGCAAAGAACATCAAAGCGTATTCTTTTGCCGGTGGTCTTGAAAACATCAAAAAGATAGCAAAATCTTAGCTTTCAGAAAATCACGAGAATCAAGAGAGAAAACATTACAAAAATTTTTATTTTTTCGGCTTTTCTTCAAAAATTTTATTTTGATTTTTTAAGATGGACAGGGTTGAAAGCAGAGCAGAGACCTCAAATTTATTTCAAAAACTCTCTTTTATCTGGAACTTTCTGATACCTTTGAGCATAGGTGCTCTATTTTTCACTTCTCTCTTTATACTCGCAATAATGAGAAAAGAAAATATATCAGCATCATGGATACTTGTATTGGCCCTATCTTCATACTACATAGGATATAGATATTACAGCAGGTTTATTGCTGGAAAGGTTTTTGGTTTAGATGATAATGCAAAGACCCCAGCACATATTTTCAACAACGGATACGATTTTGTTCCAACAAATAAGTTTGTTCTTTTTGGACACCACTTTGCTGCAATAAGTGGAGCAGGTCCTCTCGTCGGTCCAGTTCTTGCAGCTCAGATGGGATACCTTCCAGCAACCTTATGGATAGTTTTCGGAGTTATTCTGGCAGGAGCAGTCCAAGATATGGTCATACTCATAATTTCAGAAAGGAAAAACGCGAGGTCTCTTGGAGAAATCATATCTGATGAGCTCGGAAAATTCGGCGGTATAATAGGACTTATAGGAATTTACTCAATTCTGATAATTCTTATAGCAGTGCTTTCTCTTGTTGTCGTTAAAGCCCTCTTTGAAAGCCCCTGGGGTGCATTCACTCTACTTATGACAATACCCATAGCGATGATTATGGGAACTTGGATGTGGAAGATAAAACCAGGAAGCGTTATCGGTCCAAGTGTTTTCGGATTTGTCGCACTTCTCGCAAGTTTGATCGCAGGAAGATTCGTCGCTCTACACCCAGAACTCTCACGAATATTTTCGTTTTCCGAAACTCATATCGCACTTGGCATAATAATTTACGGAGCTTTGGCATCAATACTCCCTATATGGCTCCTCCTCGCTCCGAGAGATTATCTCAGCACATTTTTGAAAGTCGGTACGGTTTTTATTTTAGCTGTCGGAATATTCATCGCCCTCCCTGATATAAAAATGCCAGCGATAACTCAATTTATAAATGGCAACGGTCCTGTTTGGAAGGGGGACCTATTCCCTTTCCTTTTCATAACAATCGCCTGCGGAGCTATATCTGGTTTTCATTCCCTCGTGTCTTCTGGAACTACTCCCAAACTCCTTGATAAAGAACCAGACGCAAGGTTTGTGGGATACGGCGGAATGCTTACAGAGTCATTCGTTGCCATAATGGCTCTTATTGCTGCTGTCACTATGGAACCAGGAATATACTTTGCAATAAACTCTCCCCCCTCTGAAATAGGAAAAGATATAGCGCAGGCAGTTGAGAAGATAAACTCCTGGGGATTTCATATCACAAAAGAAGAAATTGAAGGTCTTGCCACAGCAATAGAAGAGAAAACCATACTTTCAAGAACAGGTGGCGCTCCATCTCTTGCCATAGGTATGGCTCTCATATTCTCAAAAACATTCGGAGAACATCTTATTGCCTTCTTCTACCACTTCATAATCTTATTTGAAGCGCTCTTTATCTTAACTACAATAGATGCTGGAACAAGAATAGGAAGATATATCTTTCAAGATATAGCCGGCAAAGTCATAAAACCGCTCGGAAATTATAACTCTTACTTATCCTCATTCGTAGCTACTATTATAACTGTCTTTCTGTGGGGATACTTTCTCTACGCTGGTGTTGTTGATCCTTATGGTGGTATAAAGACATTCTGGCCAATATTTGGTATTGCGAACCAGCTCCTTGCAAGTATGGCTCTGATTACAGCTACAACATACCTTGTAAACAACGGAAAAACAAAATATGCCTTCATAACAGCTATTCCTATGGCTTTCGTTGTCACAAATACAATCTACGGAGCTTTGCAGAAAATATTCAGTTCAAACCCGCAGATCGGCTTTATCTCACACGCAAGAAAAATGAAAGAGTTTCTCTCCTCCGGAACTGTTCCTGAAAACATACCTTCTCCCGAAATACTCAAAAAAGTTATATTTTCAGATTATCTCAATGTCTTTGTTCTTTCAATCTATATAACTGTTGTTTTCATTATCTTTGCTCTTGCTGTAAGAAAATGGTTTAACGCGATCTATAAGACCTGAAACCATCTCCGTTTCCAACATAAACAGAAAAATAGAATCTGCCCTTCGGTTTAAATTAAATTAATCTGAATTGCTTTTTGTGATTCCGATATAAGTGTTCTTGAAAACTTGAAAATGATAAAAGAGCAAAAAATAAATGGAAGAGAAAACGAGAGAGATGAACCCCGAAAAAACAATATAACTTTATTTTTCAGAAACTTCGGATGTAAGACGAACTTTTCAGACATTTTCTCAATCATAGGGAAATTAAAAGATAGTTTCAATTTTAAAGTGGAGAGTTTTGATAGCGCTCAGGTGGTGCTTCTGAACTCATGCTCGGTGACAGAAGACGCCGAAAGAGAACTTGTAAAGTGGATAAGAAAAGCAAAAAGATACGGAAAAAAAGTCGTGGTCACAGGATGCCTGCCCAACCTGAACTATTCAAAAGTTATAAACTCAGGAGCAGATGTCGCCATAGGTACAGGAAAATATTCGCAAGAAAACCTGATTTCAGCATTCTCAAAACTTTTCAACGAGTATGACCGAGAAAAATCAGCTCAAAAAGATTCTGAGAAGCAAAACCAAAACCAGAATTCCGAAAAATATTCTGACTTCTACCTTGCGAAGATTTCAGACATATCTTATGATATTGAAGAAGATTTATATTTCTTCTCTTTTGATCTTTTCCCCAGGCACAGAGTTTATCTCAAAATTCAAGAAGGTTGTTCAAGGTTTTGCACATTCTGCTCCATACCTATAACTCGTGGTCTTCCTCGTTTTGTCTCGCCGGAAAAAGTTATTGAAAAACTCAAAGAACTTCAAGACAGTGGAGTAAAGGAAGTTGTTCTTGTTGGAACTCACCTTGCACTCTACGGAAAAAACGGAAAGGTATCAGAAAACAGCAAATCATCTGGTAAAGAAAATATATCTCTTGGAACTCTTGCGCAGAAGATAACGAAAGAGATTTCTGGTATTAGAATAAGGTTCGCTTCTTTATCTCCTGGGGAAATAGATGAAGATTTTCTCTCTGCAATTGAAATTGGCAGAAAAATTTTCTGCCCACACTTCCATATCTCTGTTCAATCCGGTTCAAACAAGATTCTTAAACTTATGAGAAGATGGCATACTTTTGAAGATTTTATCAACGATTCCGAAAAACTCCTTAAAATTTTTCCATACGCTTCAGTTGGAACAGATATAATTGTTGGATTTCCCGGCGAAACAGAAAAGGATTTCCTTGAGACATACAATAACCTTAAATCAGCAAAAATCGGATACATTCATGTTTTTCCTTTTTCTCCGCGCCCGAGAACTCCTGCATATTTTATGAAGGGTTTGCCGAAGTCAGAAATAAAAAGCAGAGTAGAAATCCTCATCTCATTATCTTATGAGAAAAAATTCAAATTCTATAATAGCTGTGTTGGACAGAGTTTTGAGCTCCTCGTAGAAGAACAAAAGGGAAATACTTTTGAAGGAACTACTGAAAACTACCTCACTATTGTGTTGGAGAAAACATCTTCAAAAGTCAATTGTGGAGACATTATAAAGGTAAAGCTAAAATGCGTTCAGGAAAAAGATGGAAAGATTTACGGATTAGGAGAAACTATATAAAAATAAAATTGCGCAAGAACTGCTTAAAAAAATAAAAATAGTTCGTGAGAACGGAGAGACAAAAACTACCTTTTCTTGTAATACTTATAATAATCTTCTTGGCGATCGGCTATGTTATAAATAGTTCGGGAGAAGAACCCGAGCAGAAATACCTTCAAAAAGTTATTGATATTTCAGATTTCGTAAAGAGCATAACAGATGTTCCGGGAATAGAACTTGAGAAAGCAAGGTATTTTTCTGATAATTTTCTTATACACCCGCTGGCGGAAATCTCTCTTCCCGACCCGCTCTACAACCTTCTCTGGTTCTCAAAAACTTTTGACACATTTTCAGAAAACATAAAAACAAGAAAGTTTTCCCCCATATTCTATGCTATCGCTAAATACTCCAGCAAAATAAAAAGAATAGATATAATACAAGACCCATCAATCCAGTTTTTTGAAGAGAAATCTCCCCCTCCTCCGGAAGCAATGAAAGTTTTCTCCGGAAAAATTCAAAATCCTTCGCTGATTTTCTCGCTTGTAAGATGCCTCTCAAAACCATATTCAAGATATAAAACCTATGCCGAAAAGCTAACAAACTATATAGGAGAGATAAAGAAGTTTGAAGATACGGAAAATATTTCTTCTTTTCTGATGAAAAAAGATTTAGAAGAAATTAACAACATCGCTTAGGTCTCAAATACATCTTTTTACAATATCTTGCTCTGCTTTGAAAATTTTCTCAGCAAAATAAAAGATGACCCGAAAATACTTGGTGTTTTCAACGCAGATGTATCAGATTTTTCTGTTTTATCACTCGGAGAGAAAGATAACTTTGTTGTTATACCACAAACACCAACAATAATAATTGATGTTCTCAAAAAAGATACAACCTATATTTACAAAAGATGGGATAGCGATGGCTTATTTTCACCCGGATTGGTGATAATAATTGATTTTGGAGGAAACGATAAATATATTTTTGAAAATTCATCGGTTCTCTCTTTTGTTCTGACTTATGACCAAGAAGGAAATGACGAAAGGATTTGCAATTTTGTGTGCCAAGGAGGTTCAATCGGTGGAGCAGATATGCTTATTGATTTATCGGGGAACGATACTTATAAATCCTTGGGAATAAGTCAAGGTGCTGGAATACTCGGAACAGGAGTTCTTTTAGATTATGATGGAGATGACACATACGAATCGGTCTCTTTCTCGCAGGGGTTTGGTGGCGTCGGCGGAGGAGCTCTCGTGGATTTCAAAGGCAACGATAAATATATCTTGAAAGAAGGAACAGAAAACCCATCTTTTCAGGATAGAACAAAAAATTTGAGCATGGGGCAAGGATGCGGAAGCGGACTTAGAGCTGACTTCCTTGAAGATTTCAAATCTGTCCCCGGCGGGCTTGGAATTCTCTTTGATTACGAAGGAAATGACCTTTATTCAGCTCAGGTTTTCTCTCAGGGCTGTGGATACTGGTACGGTATAGGGGTTATAGTTGACGGCGGAGGGAATGATACTTATAAAGGATACTGGTATTGTCAGGGAACATCTGCTCACTTCGGAACGGGCATCCTCTTGGATTTTTCGGGAGATGATTCTTATTCCTGTGATTATCAGGGAATGGGGCAAGGACACGATTTAGGTCTCGGAATTATATTTGATATAGAGTCAAAAAGAAATTCTGATTCTGATTCCTTTGAGTGTAAAACAAGGTGTCTTGGTATGGGACACGCTAACGGAGTAGGAATATTTATAAATCAAGGTGGAAGTGATTTTTACAGAGCAGATGATTACGCTTTCGGAGATGTCACTGTAGATATATACAGAAGACCTCCCGGCATAAGAGAGATTATTCCAACTTGGGGGTTTTTCTTTGATCTGAACTCATATAAGTTCAATTCGTCTCGCAAAGAAAATCCCGCTGAAAAATCTGATGAGAAACTCAAAAATGTGAGCAAAGATAAATTTCTCCTCAGAGGTAAAGAAATTTCTCCCGAAGAGATAAAGTCAGCCATAAAAAAAACTTTTCCTTTTTTGAGAACTTTCTTTTACAGTGAGTAGAGAGAAGAAATTAAGTTTTTTCATTGCTCAAGCGGGTGAAAGATGCTTTCTACAACAAATATGATTATCCATAGTATCACCGCTCCGATTATTTGTTTATCTACGACAAGAAGTGAAGGGTCTTTTCCTTTGTTCTGCTCCGCTACTATGTAGTACCTTATTATTCCAAATACAACCGGTATTATTGAGAGGAGGAGGAAGTAGCTTTCTCTTTCTACTACGACATACATTGTGAAGAAGATAATTGTCAAAGTAGCAGATATCAAACCGATGGTTTCGTAGATTTTTGATTGTTCCTGTGTTTCTGCTTCTCTTTTCATCGCAGATATAAAAAGTGATACAAAAAACGTGCATGTGATAAGCCAAGAGGAAGGTTTAACAGATATGGCTATCCCTCCTGCTAAAACTCTTATTACAAATCCAAGAGAGATGATTATTATATCAGCTGGTGTGTTGCCTTTTATACGCAGTGAATATACGACATTAAGGAGAAAGTAAATCATAATTACCGCTTTGATGTATATATTATCTGCAATGGCAAGAGATAGCAGAAGAAGTGAAGAAGAAAAGAGTATTGCTTCTTTTTTTGATATAGTTCCGCTTGCTACGGGACGATTTTTTTTTACGGGATGGTTTTTGTCTTTTTCGTAGTCGATCACATCGTTCAGAGAGTATACAGAAGATGATGCAAAGATAAAGCAGATGAGAGTGATTAATGATTTCAGGATTTTTTCTTTTGAGAACGAGAAGGAGAAAAATAAAGGAGCAAGTACAAAGACGTTTTTGTGCCACTGAAAAGGTCTTGAAAGTTTCAAAAACACAAGAATTTTACTTTTTGCTGTTTTCATTTTTCTTTCTTCCTGTTTGCGACTCTACTTACTGATATTTTTAGAAATTTGGCTTTTGTTTTGTTGGATACATATATTTTTAGGGATAGGGGGAAATCGGGGCGTGGCGTAGAGGTAGCGCGTTGGCATGGGGGGCCAAAGGTCGCCGGTTCAAATCCGGTCGCCCCGACCACCCAAACCAAAATGGCAATACAACTTGACGACAAAAACTTCGATAATGAAATAAACTCAGAAAAACCAATACTTGTTGATTTCTGGGCTGCTTGGTGCGCCCCTTGCAGAGCAATAGCTCCAATACTTGAAGAAATAGAAAAAGAAGACGGTGAAAAAATAAGAATAGGAAAACTCAATGTAGATGAATACCCTGACATCGCTTCAAGATTCAAAATATTCTCTATCCCAACCCTCGTCATATTTAAGTCGGGTAAGGAATTAGGAAGAATGGTAGGTGCAGCACCAAAATCTAAACTCAAACAGTTTATAGAAGAATCCCTAAAATAACCAAAATCCCTTAAAAATTAACTGAATGCAAGAAATCAAAGGAAGATATATAAGAGTAAAACTCCCAGATAACCTCAAAAGCGTTGAATGGAGAAAATCAGATAGCGAAACAAGAGTCCAAGTATTCCTCAAACTCTTCAACAAAGAAAGAGAAAAAAATCAGGTCTTCGTTTTTGCGGATGAGGGAATTTTTATCGCAAATTCAAATGTAAAATCTGACATCAGAACAAACAAAGCAGAAATCGGAGATACTAGTTTTGAGACAAACGAATTAGCTCTTTTCATCTTTGAAAGTTCAGATGTTTTCTTGATATTCGGAGAGAACCAAGCAAACTATGTCAGCTCAATCTCTATAACGGTAGAGAGCGGGATATCTGTAAACCTTTTTGAAATCTGGAAGACGCCCCCGCAATCTTCTTCATTTAACATAACAAAAATTTATCTCAAACCGTCAAGTTCTCTTAAACTGCTGTTTTTAGAAAACACAGAAGAATCATCCCTCGTGGTTCAGAAAAAAAAGTTTTTTATCTCAGAAAGCTCTGATATGTACGGAGGAAATATATGGAGGGGATTAGGAAAAACCTTCGTTTCAGAGGAGGTATATCTTGATGGAGATGAGAGTTCTTTGAGGGATTTTCACCTGTGCTTGGGAGAAGGTAAGAAAAAACTTGAAGTAAATTACAAAGTTTTTCACAGAGGGAAAAGGACAAAAAGTTTTGTATCTTCTAAAATTATTTTGAAAGATAGCTCAGAGATTGCTTTCCTTGAAGATGCAGAGATAGAAAATTCAGCTCTTGATTCCGACTCTTATGTAGAGGGCAAGTCGCTGATTCTTTCGGAAAAAGCCAAAAACTTCCTTATTCCGTCAATGAATATAGGGGTAAATATAGTCAAGGCGAAGCACTCTGCTTCTTGTAGTAGAGTGGGGGAAAAAGAACTCTTCTATCTTATGTCAAGAGGTCTTGATAGAGAAACTGCCGAAAAACTTATAATATATGGTTTTATATCAGAGATACTTAATGAGTTCCCTTTGAAACGTTTTATTCCCAAACTCCCTGATTTCCCCCAAGACCTTTTGCTTTGAGCAATCTCTTATCTGCAACTTTTATTATCTCCTCGTAGTTTGAATCCGCTTCTTTTACTGCACATAAGCCCCAGCTCACAGTGGGGCTTTCCCCAAGAATAGCTTTGAGTTCTTGATATAAACTGAATTTTCCAGTTATCCTCCTTATGACAGATATACTTTCCTCTTTCTCTATTTCATCAAGAAGAAGAACGAACTCATCTCCTCCAAATCTTGCAGGTATATCGTATCCTCTTACATTCTGCTTCAAAATAAGAGCGAATTTTTTCAAAATCTCATCTCCTACTGTATGACCGTACTTATCATTGATTGACTTGAATCTATCTATGTCAAATATAACTACAACATAGTTTTTCTGAGTTCTCCTGTATTTTGCAAAGTTTTGTTCTAAGCGAGCCATAAAATATCTTCTGTTGTATATTGCGGTAAGAGGGTCTGTGATAGCTTTTATTTTTAGCTCTTCTTCGGTCTCTATGCGTTTGAGTATAGCAGATGTTAATTTTGAGATAAGATAGAGAAGATTCTTCTTGTTTGCGTCAAGTTCTCCTCTCACTACTATAAATCCATACTTTTCTCCGTTAGATAATGGAAATGAAGTGTATTCTTTCTCTTCTTCTATCATTCCCTTTGCTATACTATCTATGATTTTGCTTAAAAACTCCTCTCCTTTGATTATCTTTATTTTTTCTTTTTTGTCGGTTTCTGTTATTACTTCTTGTTCAGAACTCTTCTCAAATATAGCTATGCCTATTTCATTTTGGGGTAGTATATACTCCAAAAAATTTCCAACTTCTCTGAAAAGTTTATATCTATCTGTTTCCGCAATTGAGTATCTTATAAAGTTTGTGAGGTAAATGATAAATTTTTCATGCTTATCAGCAGAAACTAATTTTTCTTTGATTCCTTTTTTGGTTTTCAGTATTGTATAGAATATTTCTTCTAACTCTTTTGATAATTCAGGAATACTGATTTTCTCTAATTTTTCGTCCGGGCTTTTGGGGGAAGATGCTTTTTCTTCCTTTCCTTCTGGATTTTCTAATATATTTTTTATGTATTTCAGCTCTTCAAAGAAATTCAATATCTTTGATATGAACTCTCTGTAAATTATAAAGCTCAAAATAAAGAGCGAAAAAGCAATTAAAATGAAAGAGATTATATCTATCCTCCCAAAGATGTGGAGCAAAAGGAGAATAATGAAAATAGTTGCAGGAATAATAAAAAAGCTCTTTGGAAGAATGAAAAATATTCTCATTTTCGCCAGGGCGAGCGAGGCAAAAGAAAATAAAACAAAAAGCAGTATATACAAAGTGATTTCCATATTTGCTCAATCTCCTTCCTCACGATTTCCCGATACAATAAAAAATATAAAAATCCTGAATATACTTATTGCTTTACTTATACTTTTTTCTTGTATCTTATTTTATGGTTGTGAAGATATGTGGTCTGACAAATGAGGAAGATGTTCTGCTATGCGACAGCGAAGGAGCAGATATGCTCGGATTCATATTTATAAGGCAAAGCCCAAGATATGTAGAGAAGGGCTCAAAAATCTTTAAATTGAAAACTCGTGCGAAAAAGGTTGCTGTGCTATCAAATCCAGAGATAAAAAATATTGAATTCTTCGCAGAGCATTTTGAGTTCGTTCAGCTACACGGATTGGAAGAAAGAAAAACTATAAATGAATTCAAAAAAATCGGTTTGAAAATCATAAAGACAATTTTCCCGGAAGTTGAAGAGTCGGTAAAGCTGTGCTTTCAAGTTTCAGATGTAGTTGACCTTTTTCTTGTTGATTCGTCTTCCAAACTCAAAGGAGTAAAGAGTTCCCTCTTTTCATTAGAAAAACTGAAAGATATATTAGATAGTGAAGGAAAGATTCTCGGTGTGAATTACATATTATCTGGTGGCTTAAATCCCGAAAATGTTGTAGAATTTCTCAGAATCTTAAAGCCCTACGGTGTTGATGTCGCCTCTGGTGTAGAGGACTCTCCCGGAAAAAAATCTCCCGAAAAAGTGAGAAAATTCATACTAAGTGTAAAAAATTTTTCTTAAACATGCATAAAATCAACTCAAAAATGCGCGAGATAGATTCAGGAATACAATTTGATTTTCCAACCGGAGAAAAAGGTATCTTCTTCTTCAAGAATTTTCAAATCACAGAAGAATTCATAAACGATATGGTTCTTGCGAGACAAAATCATACGGGAACAAATATAATTTATCCAGATGAATACAATAAATTTGAATTTTTTGATGGCTTGGTCTCTTATAGGAGTGTAAGGCAATATCTTGGTGTTAAGACCGCAGATTGTCTCCCTGTTCTTTTCGCATCAGAGAAGTTAAAGGGTTGCTTTCATTCTGGATGGAGAGGTCTGATAAACGGTATAGTTGAAAACCTTTATGAAAAGGTGAAAATTATGGGTGAGGATTTTTCAGAAATAACATTTGTTATTGGACCTCATATCTGTGGCAGATGCTATGAAGTCAAGGAAGATGTAGCCGATATTTTCATAAGATTTGCAAAGGAGAAAGGTATCAGCCAGAGTGTATTTATGTATTTCAAAGACCACAAGATTTTTATTGATCTTGCTTCCTGCTGTAAGGCCTTGCTCAAAACATTTTCTGTAAAAAAAATTTTTGATGTCCAGATATGTGTTAAAGAAGATATGAGGTTTTTTTCAAGAAGAAGGGGAGATAATTCCTCGCAGATTTCAGTGATATTTTAGGATGAATTTTGTGTTTAGTTATTGAGCGTGGGAGAGCATATTTTGTAAAAGAAGATATTTTTGTCCGAAGGTAATAAAATAATTTTTTTATATTGGGGGTAGGTGGCGGAATGGTAGACGCAGGGGACTTAAAATCCCCTGGGGGTGTAAACCCCCGTGCGGGTTCAAGTCCCGCCCTACCCACATATTATTTGTGTTTTGTACAACCTCTTTCTCTAACATCAAAAGCGAAGAAAAAGCATGCAAGAGCATCATAGATGAAGTTATAAGTAAACTTGAACTACCGAGAAAAAAAGATATGATGCTCATAATTTTCCTCAGCTCAAAATACAAAGTTGAAAAAGTGATGGATTTTTTTTCAGATATAGATAATATCGGTGTCTCTGTTGGTGGAAATATAACAGATGATGGTGAATTTGAAGGAGAAGAGTCAGGAATATCTGTTCTCGCAATAGATAAAAGGTATATCCGTTGTCAGAGCTTCTCTTTTTCCGTCCCACAAATGGGATTGAGGGAAGTAGGTAGAAAAATCGCAGAAAGATTTGCAACAGACATACCATCATCTCTAATTCTTTTTCCAACCCCTTTTTATAACATAGATGAAATTCTGAACGGAATAAGAGATATAAAAAGTGATAACCTTTTTGTAACCGGAGGAGTAGCGAGTTCTTATGGAGATTCTCCTATCTTTACATTTGAAAATGGCTCGATAGGAAGCTATGCGATAAGTGGAGTGTTTTTGGAAGGTGTGGAGGGAAGCGGAAGAGTTGCTCAGAGCTGTAAAGTTGTGAGCAGTAAGTTTGTGGTTACATCATCAGAAACCAATGTCATAGAGGAGATAGATGGAGAGTTAGCTTCTGATGTGTTGAACTATGTTGCTTCTGAAGTAATTACCGAAGAACCCGATATAGGAAAATTACCATGGTTCGTCGGAGTTGAAATTGACAGCAGATTGGAGCTGTTCAGATTCTATCCTATTTTAGATGTCAAAAACGGGTATATATATGTTGGTGGTGAAGTGGAGGTAGGAAAAAACATAGTGTTTGCGGTTATGTCTCGGAAATATGCAGATGAGATTTCAAAAATGGAGTTTTCATCCATCAGTCCTAATTTATCTTACGATTTTTGCATGATTTTCAACTGCCTTGCGAGAGGAAAAAAGTTTTTCGGAAGAAAAAATCACGATATATCAATAGTAAAAAAGAGATTGAAGTGTTCTATAGGTGGGTTTTTTTCAAACGGTGAAATAATAACTTTGGGTTCGCCTTTTCTTTTCACATACTCAGCAGTTCTCGCAAATTTCAGAAAAGTTTTCATATCGTAATTGAGCTATATGGTTTTTATTGTAAAATTCGGAAGAAATATTTAAACTAATTTTTATATACTTATGCTTTGGCTCTATGCTATAAGGTTTGTGCTCAAATTGCTTGCTGTCTCCTTTGTTGATTACTCTAAAATCACGTCTCCTGAATTTTCCTTGCCTTTCCTTTTCATTTCCTCTTTTGAAATATTATTTTCACGCAGATTATATTCTCGCAGAGAAAACATATATCTTATCGCAATAGCTTCTTTTCTCATCTATCTTATCACAATATACTCCAAAGCTCATCTTTATCTCCTTTTGCTTTTCTTATTCATTGATATAAGCTCGGGAATGGCTATTTTTTTGAGATGGGTGGTATTTCTACCTCTGATATTTACGGTTGCGATTTTCTCTCTCAATATCCCTGTTTTATTTGTGTCTCGCTCGGTGAGTCCAGATAAAGACCTACCCGAAAATTTCAAGGTGATCAAAGGAAGCATGATAGACAGATACACGGGGAAAAAGGGGAGTGTAAATTTTTTGGGTGGTTTCCTTGTTGGTAATTATCTTTTTTCCACAACATCTCCAGAAGGAGACGAGTTCTTTGTTTTTCTGAGAACAATTGATAGCGAGAAAGAAATACTCTTTTTTTCTTTTTTGATAATTTTGAGTTTGATTTTCGTACTACTTATTTTGCAAACTGAAAGAAAAGATTTTTCCGCAGATTCATACTCAAATGGTAAAGCCAAAACAGATAGAAATATATCTGATGAAAAGGGGGTGCCAAGCGAAGATAAAACCGAACTCTTTGCTCTATACAAAAAATATTTAGAAGAAGCCATATCAAATCTGAAAGTAAACATTGAAGAAGATAAAGCTTACCTATCATCAATCACCAAAACCTTAGACGATTTCAAGTTTAAGGTCTCATCAATACTTCTTGAAAGATCATCTGAAACAGATGTAGGGTCATTGATTAAGAATTTCAAATCATCAATATATGATAAAGTTCAGCAAATATCTAAAAAGATTGATGAGTTTGAAAGAGTCATTGATATTTCTGCATTTGAGAGAATTCAGCTCTCATCTTATGATTTTTATCTCTCTCTTATTACACTTAAAGAGAGTATAAGCTCACTCCGTGAAATTTTGCTCCATAAGTTCAGAAATATTGAGTATGTTTTCCACGAGATTTACTCCCCTCTTGGCGGTATAGAGAATGATATTGGTAAAATAAGATTTTTCAACATACAGAAAATTTTTGATTTTTCCGACATTGAAGAGGTATTTCAGGATTTTTGTGAAATGATTGTAAGGTTCAAATCAAGTATATCTGCAATTCTTGACAGCATAAAAATTCTCGCTTTCAACTCTTTCGTGATAGCATATAAAATAAAGGACAAGGTGGAAAGCTTTGAAGTCCTTTCATCAGCGATAGAGATGATAATGGTAAATGTAGAGAATTTTTACTCTGAAGTGCAGGAGCTATGGAATGTGGTAGAGGAAAATCTGGCAAACCTTAGGTTTGAAAACCCAGGTATTTCACTTGACGAGCTTGAAAAACAGATTGCCGAAGCGAAGAAAATATTAGACGAAGGAATGCAGGGAATAAGGTCTTTCGTAAGTTCTCTTGTCCAGTTTACCAATACATTTTTGAACAATTTAAGTTCGGGTATAGAAGATATGACAGAAGGTACCAATTTCTTCTCCAAAGTTCATATCAAATTTGAACTCCTGAAAGATAGTTTTGATTTGATAAAAGGAGATATTTCTCTGCTAGAAGATTTTGCAAGTAAAAAAAGTGAGGGGGTGGAAGAAAAATGAAATTTGATTCCGCAAAAATAAAGCCAGCTCACAGAGATATATTCAAGGTTATTTTGCTTATTGCAATTTTTATTCTTCTCAATATATCCTTCGGTAAAGGTATTTTTGATTTTCCCGATCTTTATATTTTGCCTTTTGGATTCATATTGGCACTCTTTATTAGAAAAGAAAGAAAATTATTCTTTTTCATCTTCTTCACGACATTTCTTCTTCCATATTTTGGTATAAGAACTGCTTTCTCATCGGTTCTATATCATGAGCTATCAGCTATATTGATTCTCTCTCTTTCATCACTCTTTATTTCACTTGTCTTATCATTTCTCACCGTAAAATTTCTGCAAGATAAAGGAGAAATTTTTTATAAGATAAGTGAGGTTGAAGACAAAAAGTTAGAAAAAGAGAAAGAGGTGGAAGTGTATGTGAGAGATGATGAAGATCAGAAAAGAGTAGTAGAAGAATTGAAAGATGAGATAAGATTTTTTGAAACAGAGATAGAGAGCGAGGTAAGGAAGAAATTTCCCGAAATTAATTCGGCTGAAGAAGAGCTGGAAAAGAGCATAGAAAGAGAGAAGAAAAGAAGAGAGGAGAGCATAGCATCTTTGTATGAGCTGAAAGAGAAGATTTCCTACTTCAAAAAGAGAGTGAGCAAAAGCTACTCTGAACTCTCTTCATTCATAAAAGATGTCAAAGATATTTATACATATACTGTTTCGTTTATCAGAAAAGTTGAGAATTTGAAAGAACTTTTAGATGCTAAAATTCCCGCTAAAACAACAATTTCCCTTATGTCTGACAAAAAAATTTTGGAATTGAAAGATATCTTTGAATCTTTCAGCAATTCCTTCAGAGAGCAAGTTGAGAGAATCCTGAAGTTTAATGTGGAAGATATGATGGAAAAAATATTCATTTTGCGGACATTGATATACAACTTGAAAGAGCTTTTAAAAAAGCTTGATAGAATAAACTACTTTTCTTATGCTGTTTCACTTAAAATATCACAGATCGCAGGCAGTTCAGGAGATAGTGCTGTGAGAAGAACTCTTCTTTCCATAGCCCAAGATATAGATAACCTTTCATTCAAGTCATTAATTATATTCAGCGAAGCAGAGGAAAACATTGAAAAACTTGAAAAGAAAACAGGTGTCGTTGTTGAAAGCTTTGATGAAAAAAGCGAAAACCTGAACCAGATGAGATCTTCTATTAAAAATGCCATGAACAAGCTGAATGTCATTCTCAAAGACAGAATTCAAAACTTTACTCAGGAAGTGAGTGGTTTTATGAACATATCAGAGATAGAAGAAATCAACAGATTTATTTCGAAGAATCAAGAATATATACAGAATATTTTGGAGTTTGGTCAAGATATAGAGAAAAAATTTCTCGTTTTCATAGACATGCTTGAAAGAATAGAATCTGATATAGATGAACTCATAGATATATTTATACTATATGAAAATCAGTTTGAGGAAATCATAAGCAGAGAGAAGAAAATTCTTGAAGAGTTGTCAGAAATAGAGTTTGGCTGGAAGAAACTTTATTTATCTGATTTCAAGAGCATTTCAGAGCTAAGGAATATAAAAAATATAATATCAGAATTTGAAAAAGAATTTATGTCTTAAATCTGAAACTCTGCTCAACTCAAAAATTTTCGGCAACAAATTTTTCAGTTTTTTTATCAACAAAAGATAACTTCATAATTTTTAAAAAAATGAATTTGGAAAGCATACTTTTTTTCGTCTTTGCGAGTGCAAGCATAATCTCTTCTGTTCTGGCTATTTCAAGAAGGCAACCTATTTTTGGTGTTATGTATCTTTTGGTTCTCGGTTTATCTGTTGCCGGGCTCTTCGCAGTAAAAAAAGCGTTCTTCCTCTCCTTGATTCAGATAATAATATACGTCGGAGCAGTGCTTGTCCTCTTCGTATTTGTCATAGCTATGATGAACCTCTCAAAAGAAGAACTTATATTCGGAAAGATCAGGAGATCAAGATTTTTCTTCCTTATTCCCTTGATGCTTACTTTCATACTTATACTATCGGTCGTAATATCTGAAAGTACGCATAACATACAGAGGTTTCAGTTCTTCACAGCAAAAGATGTTTCACTTGCTCTTTATAAAGACCTTATTTTCCATTTTGAATACCTTTCTGTTTTTTTATTATCAGCAATAGTAATAACTGTTTTCATAGGTATGAGAGGAAAAAAGCTGTGAGAGATGAAATGGAATATGCTGAAAGCAAGAAAATTTTTTAAATAGAGGATATATGGTATAAGATATGGTGGGAGCAGAAATAACTCCTTTTCACTTTATCACGCTTGGCTTAATTCTTTTTTTCATAGGTATATGCGGGATTATTTTGAGAAGGAATATAATCTTTGTTTTCATATCTCTTGAAGTAGCTACGAATGGGGTTTTCCTCATATTTTTTGGTGCGAGTTTGAAGGTAGGGTACCTCTCGCAAGCTCTTATACTTGTTTTTATGGCTATCGCTGCTGTTGAGGTTGCTGTTGGACTTGCTTTGGCTATCGCTATCTTCAGAACTTCAAAAACGGTTAATGTAGATGAAGTATCTCAACTTAAAGGTTAATAAAAATGAGGAGGTGAGCAGGTTATGGAAAGCTTATCTGCTATACTTGTAGTATTTTTGCCTCTTGCGGGAACACTTATAAATCTTCTCCTACTTTCTTACGAAATTCTTACGAAAAAAGAAGATGAACACCTCAACCCCATCAAAATCATCTCAGGAATAGTATCCTGCCTTGCGGTCGCAGTACCTTTCTTGCTCTCCCTCTATATCTTCGGAAAAGAAACTATAAGAATTGAATTTTTCAACTGGATTCCTCTTGGTGGATATAAAATAACATTTTCAGCACTTTTTGATAATCTTTCAAAAGTATCGCTCCTTTACATAACAGGAGTTTCATCACTGATACATATATACTCGGTAGGTTATATGTCTCACGACAGGGGCTTTATAAGATACTTTATGCTCCTCAATCTTTTCGTTTTCTTCATGATTCAAATCGTTGTCTCTGAAAACCTTGTCCAGATCTTTTTAGGGTGGGAAGGTGTTGGATTCTGCTCATATGCACTTATAGGATTTTGGTATTCTGGGTATGAGAACGCAAGAGCCGGTTTCAAAGCATTCATAGTAAACAGAGTGGGGGACTTTGGTTTCTTGGTCGGAATTGCCCTCTTTCTGATATACACGGGGGGAGTAGATTACTCACTTGTGAAGAATCTGCCTTCTGATAAGGTTTTTCTTGTTGCTTTAGCTCTCTCTATGGGGGCGATGGGTAAAAGCGCTCAGGGACCGTTCTGGCTGTGGCTCCCGGATGCTATGAGAGGTCCTACTCCTGTTTCTGCTCTTATACACGCCGCTACGATGGTGACTGCTGGTGTATATATGGTAGTGAGGTTGAAAGACCTGTTCTCGTTCCCGTCAGGTGCTTCCGAGTTTGTGTTCTGGGTGGGAGTTATTACATCAATACTTATGGGGTTTTTCGGAATCTTTGAAAGAGATATAAAAAGAATTCTTGCTTTCTCAACTTTGTCTCAACTCGGGCTTATGTTCGCAGGTGCGGGAACTTCTTTCAAATATACCGGAATGTTTCATGTATTTGAACACAGCTTCTTCAAGGCTTCACTCTTCCTTATATCTGGAATACTTATGCACGAATTTGAAAACGAAACAGATATTTATAAACTCAAAGAGAAAAAACCACTTGAAAAAGGTATGACTCTCTCTGCTCTCGGTTTTCTCATAGGAGCCCTCGCTATGAGCGGTGTTTTCCCGCTATCTGGATACTGGTCAAAAGAATCTATAATTCAAGCGGTCTCACACGATTTCGGAACTACTGGCTCAATACTCATGCTCATCGCAAGCTTTGTCACTCCACTTTATATGTTCAGAGCATACTTTGTTGTGTTTGGAAATCAGAAATTCAAAATTTCTTTCTCACCATCGCACGAAGGTGGATACCTTATGTTTGTACCTGTTCTTGTTCTGGTTATCCTCAGCGTTATCGGGGGCGTATTTGATGTCGGGCACTGGCTCGGAAAAGAATACGGATACCAAGAACATATACACGGAGGAGTTTCACCGGTTGTCGTGCATATTACTGTTTTTCTTGCTGTTTTCATCTCATATATTATATGGGGCAGAGGGAAAGAAGTTCCCGAAAGCGGAGTAGGAAAAATTCTCTGGAGGAAGCTTTATCTTAACGAAATTGAAGAATACTCGTTCATAGGCGGAGCCGTCGCACTTATGAAACTCATGTACTCCTTCGCAGAAAGAATAATTATAGAGGGTTTTTATCTTTTTCTATCTGCTCTGGCAAGAGTTGTTGGTTATTTGATCGCTTCCGCTCACGGAGGGGAACCGGTAAGAATATTATTTCTGATTATCCTTGGAATAACCTTTGTGCTTTTTATTGTATAGCTTATGACCTGGTTTTATAAAGTATGTGTTGAAAATTGTGGGGAGGAAAATTAGAGTATGGATGCGGTAAAGATGACTTTGATTTTTCCTTACCTTGGTTTTTTCCTCTCGCTTTTTATAAGGTCAGTATATATCGGGTTTTTTTTCTCCCTTGCGACTTTGATCTCCTCTCTTTTTATAAATGTAGGTTATTCTGATGAGATACTTATAGCGGAGAAAATAGGTTTTTCAATTTCGCTATATGTTGATGGCTTGAATATTTTGCTGATATGGCTGACAACAGGGCTTTTTTTTCTTGTTTTTCTCTATGCGATAGTTGAAAAGAGAGAAAGAAAAGATGAATACACGTTTTTGTTTTTACTTCTTGAATCACTTCTCATACCTTCTTTCATGACAAAAAATGTTCTCGTATTTTACTTTTTCTTTGACGCCACTTTAATCCCGATGTTCTTCATAATAGGGATATGGGGGACTGGGAGAAAAGTTTATTCTGCTTACAAGTTTTTACTTTTCACATTCTTCGGAAGTGTTCTCTTTCTTGTTTCAATAATATACCTTGGAATTGAGTTTTTTTCTTCTGAGGGGAGATTATCTTTTGAACTTGAAGATCTGATAAAGGTTGCTGGTCAGCTTGATTTTCAAACCAAAGCTCTTCTTTTTCTTGGGTTTTTCCTGGCTTTTGCGGTAAAAATTCCTCTGATGCCTGTTCATGTGTGGCTTCCTGACGCTCACACAGAAGCACCAACAGGTGGTAGTGTGATACTTGCAGGAATTTTGCTGAAACTCGGCTCTTACGGATTTTTGAGATTTGCTCTTCCACTCTTTCCTGATGTCGTAAAAGAATACTGGCAAATCATAGCGGTAATATCTCTTGCAGGTATAATTTTAGGTGCTGTTTTAGCGTTATCTCAGGAGGATATGAAGCGACTCATAGCTTACTCCTCGGTATCGCATATGGGGTACATTACTCTTGGTTCCGTTGCTTTTTCAGGAGACAAGATAACATATGAGGGCTTACAGGGGGCTGTTTTGCAGATGGTAAATCACGGTATAGCAACAGGAGCTCTCTTTTTCATCGTGGGAATGATATACGAAAGAACTCATACGAGAATGATAAGAGATTACAGCGGAATTGCGAGAAAAGTGCCAATATTTACTTTCTTCTTCTTCATCTTCGCTTTATCATCTATCGGATTCCCTTCAACAGGTGGATTTATAGGAGAGCTTCTTGTGATATTTTCTGCTATGAGGTCAAACATAATTTTCGGGGTGCTCGTAGCTGCGGGAGCAATATTTTCTGCTGGATACCTCCTTTACCTTATTCTGCGAGTGTTTTTCGGGGCTGAAAAGAGCGATATAAATAACCATATAAAAGATACAAGTTTTGTGGAGTTTTTAACTCTTGTTCCGCTTGCGATCTTTGTGTTCATCATAGGAATTTTTCCCGGATACTTTATGAAAATTATAGACGGAGGTGTTGAGTTTGTATGGAAACATCTTTTACAATAAGAGATTTGATAGAGGATTGGGGAGCCTTCGTTCTCTCCCTGATTCTGGGTAGCTTGGGACTTATATTGGGTAGGTTGTTGAAGAAGAACTTAGTTTCTATGCTTTTTAACCTTTTTGCTCTGCTAATCCTTCTTATCTTTTCTATACTTTATAGCGGAGATGGGAATGAGGTATTTGGGATTTTTGAGTTTGATAGATTTTTCTTTAACTCTTGTTTTTGGCTTTCTGTTTTTGGGATAATAACTCTTTTCGTATCGTTTCAGGAGGTATCGTCAAAAGGTGAGGTTTTTCCTGAAAACTTCTTTTTTGTTCTTCTTTCCTCGCTGGGTGCGATTTTGATGACAAGTTCAAAAGATTTTCTCTCACTTTTTATCTCAAAAGAGCTGATGTCTTTCAATATATATGCGATGATATACTTTATCAGGGATAGGTATGGAGTAGAGTCGGCTTTCAAGTATTTTATATCAAGCGCTCTGCTATCTTTGTTTTATCTTCTTGGATTTTCCTTCTTTATCATATCAAACGAAACGATTTTCATATCAAATCCAAAGACAATTCTTGGAATTTTAGGAGTTTATCTTGTTCTGTTTGACCTTTTTTTCAA
Organism: bacterium HR19; assembly: GCA_002898315.1. Taxonomy (GTDB): domain Bacteria; phylum Calescibacteriota; class Calescibacteriia; order Calescibacteriales; family Calescibacteriaceae; genus Calescibacterium. The sequence goes on from BEHV01000002.1 coordinate 193,789, forward strand.
ATCTGGTTCTGCTCCCTTTCATTTTTGGGTTCCTGATGTGTATCAGGGGGCTCCTTCTTCCACTGTTGTATTTGCCGGTTCGGTTGTGAAGTTTGCCTCTTTTCTCGCCATAATGCGCATCTTTGACTTTACAGGTCAAAACTACCAACACCTTTTAGAGATAATCGTTGTTTTATCTGTTATCATAGGTTCTTTTGGGGGACTTGTTCAGAAGGAGCTGAAAAGGCTTCTTGCGTACTCATCAATAGCCCACTCAGGTTTTATCTCTCTTTTGCTTTTCGGAACGGGGAACAAAGATTTTAAGGAGTTTCTGCTATTTTATCTTGCGACTTATGGGATTTCATTTGCAGGTGCTTTTTCTGTAATCTCACTTTTCAAAAACACTCTTTTATATCTTGAAGATATTCGTGGGTTCTCTTCTTCTCACAGATTTTTCTCTCTTCTCCTATCTGTTTTTCTTCTCACATTTACGGGACTACCTCTTCTTTCAGGTTTCCCATCAAAATACTTTGCGTTCTTCACCGCTTTATCATCTAAAGAATTTATACCTGTCATAATCTCGGCAATAGGGAGCTTAATATCACTATACTTTTACTTTATCCCTCTTGTGAGAACCTTTATGGAAAGCGCGGAAAATAAAATTTATTTCAACATCAATACTTTTATAGGACTGATTCTGATGATTTTAGCTTTCTTATCTTTTGTTTTCGGAGTGTATCCCGATTTATTCTTTATTATGATTCAAAAAATTCCTTTATCTTCTTGAAGTCGTTTTCAAGAGTTTCTGTGTATGATGGATTTCTGACGACGAAAGCGGGGTGGAAAGTGACAAACACAGTAAATTCGGGTCTCGTGTAAAATTTTCCTCTCATCTCGGAGATTTTTTCATCTTTTCCTAAAATTGCTTTTGCTGCGGGAGCTCCAAGTGCGACAACAAGACGTGGTCTTATAACAGAAAGCTCCTCAAAAAGATAGTTCAAACACGCAGATACCTCTTCTTTCTCGGGTGTCCTGTTCTCAGGCGGACGGCATCTTACAATATTAGTTATAAAAACATCTTCTCTCCTCAAACCTAAAACATCTTGAATCATTTTCATAAGAAGTTTCCCTGATTTCCCTACGAATGGTTTCCCTCTTTTATCTTCTTCATATCCCGGGGCTTCTCCTACAAAAACAATCTGTGCGTTCGGATTTCCGTCTCCCGGAACGGCATTTGTTCTGCTTTTCCAGAGTTCGCATTTTTTGCATACCTTTATTCTCTCAGCTATATCTTTGAGCATTCTTTGCTTTTCTTCGCGAATTATGTGATATGGGTCGGGCAACTTTGATACCTCATCCATAATCTTCTCAAAAATCCCAGCACTTTTGTTTTTGTTATCATTCCTTCTTTCCTTCTCTTCTCCCGTATTGTTTTTATCTTCTTTTATTATAAACTGCTCTCCATAGCATTCCTCTATAAATTCAATAAAGTTGAGCACATCATCAAAGTTTATCTGACTTCCCGCCTTCTCCGTTTTTTTCTCATCTCCCATGGTTATAGACACATCAAAATCTTTTTGTGGTTCTTAAATCTAATCCCAGGTTTCCCAGGTTTCCAAAAAGTGAGTATCCGTATTTTCTGTTATCCCACGACATGATCATAGAGAGATTATCAGAAATATCTCTTGATAAAGAGAAATAGTTTATTCCTTCAAATATGTTCTGTGAGAATCTGTAATTTATGCTTCCGACTTTCCCTAAAAAACCGAATTCCGTTGGAGTAAAGAAAGTTCTAATGGCTCTGTCTTCCGGTGATATAGCGCTCTGGACTTTCTTTAAAGCTGTTGATAGTCCTCTGTATGTTGCGCTCTCAAAAGCGTTTTTGTAATCTTCTATTGATTTACATCTTCTCAGAAAAACAAGAACACACATCAGGTCTGTCTGTGATAAAGATGGAATAGATGAAAGGTACACTGATGGGTTATCTAAATTACCTACAATACGCAACTCCACCGTGAATTTTTCATTCTCAAAAGTTATAATCTCTGTCTTTCCGGAGATATTCAGGAAGATTTTTCCCTCTTTCATAATGGCAATCCCTGACACCTTTGAGAATTCTGTATCAGCAAAAGAGAATCCACCATCTAATATCTGAAAGACACCAACTATCTGCGGGTCAGAAGTTTTTCCGGTTATGTTTATTCTTCCGTTCAGCTTTATTCCTCCGAAGGATTCTTTGAGGTAAATATTTTCCAAAACCACAACTATATTCAGAGTCCCTTCTGCGTTATCTTCTTGCATATCTCTTTTGTTTTCACTGCCAGCTTCTATTTCGCCAGCGAAAAGGTTTTTTATTTCGTCTATCTTTTCGGTATCAAACTGAAATTGACTTATTTTTATCTCACCCGATATGAAGGGTTTATCTAATGTTCCGGTGATATTTATTTTTCCCGAAACCGGTATTTGAGCTATGGTCTTTGGGAGAATTGAAACTTGCATCCTCTTTTCTTGTATATCATACTCTCCCTGTATAACTAATTCGTCTTCTTTCAAGTATCCTGTGGTATAGAAGTTCAGAATTCCCTGGTTTATTCTTGATGAGAACCTGACATTTTTCAGTCCGAAACCGGCTACTTTAACATACGGAGATTCAAAATCAAAGTTTCCTGACTTTCCGGGTATATTGTATTTGAGAGTGAAAAATCCTTCATTTGCGAGCTTTACATTTAAGATAGAAGATATATCTTCAATTTTTCCACTGCCTTCCAAATTATCTCCTGAAAATTTCACGAATGTCTCTCCTTTTGATATGGAGCCGAAAATTTTTTCGTTCTGGTATGTGATTGAGATTTCAAACTCTTCGCAAGTTTTCCCATCAAAGCTCACTTTTTCTGAACCTTCTATTATCACATTTCCCGAAACGCACGATGAACTCAAAGGATATTCCGAGAATCTGAAATCCTTTGCGAGAACTTTTATATTCCCTTGAAGATTTTTTTCAAGGTCGCTTTCTATCTCTCCTGAAAATTCAGCATCACCTTCAAGACCGAAAGGAAGCATTCCGAAATCTTTCAGCTCATATTTTCCATTTTCTATTTTCAGCTTCAGCATATTCTGATTAGCTTGGGCTGAAAAATCAAACCTTGAATTAGCTGTTTCATCACATCTCAATACTCCATCTTTTCCCTCTCCTTCAATATCTATTGAAAAGTTTCCTGAAAAATTAACTTTCCCTTCTATGTTGGCTCTGATACAACTTATATTTTCTCCAAGTATTTTGAAGTTCCTTGCAGTGAGGTTTTCAGATATGAAGTGGACAATTTTGTTTTTTGGATTTATGTCAATATTTACTCTGGAAGAAGAAAGCAAAGCGTCAAAAGGAATACTCAATTTCACTACTTCAAGAGAATCTTTTACACCTGAATTATCAAGATACAAACTTATATTGATGGTTTTCCAATCCTCTATGCTTCCTGAAACTGAAATGTAGCTTTTGTGATTTACAAGAATTCCCTTGAATTTTAAATTTTTGCCGTTTTCAATAGATACATCTCCATAAAACTCTTTGAACTTGATAAACTCTAAATTGAAATTTTTGACTTCCGAGCTTATTTTAGCGGTCAGTTCAGGAATGTAAAATATACCATCTACCAGTATTTTACCTTTTGAGTTTTCAAGAAATTTTGTATTTTGTAGGTCAATTTCTCCTGAGAAATTTATAGCTCCTCTACCGGTACCCACTGGTATATCGCCGGAGAGGTCTAGTTTTTCTAATCCATCGCCAGATACTTCCGCATAAACATGAATTTTTCCGTCTTTATAGATTAACTCTATGTTTCCATAAAACTCTCCGATGTGTGTATCATTTATCTGAATATCTCCGACATTTATTTTTGAAAATGCTTTGCTTTCCAATTTTCTTTCAGATATAGATAACTCAATTTCTGGATATATTTGTAATCTGCCGGAGTTTGCTTGAGCAACGAAATTTTTCAGGTCGGCCGAAGTTTCTCCCTTGAGTTTGAGTAATAGCTCCTTTTCCTTACACAGAGATAGAGAGAAATCAAATGAGGCAGAGATGATACCATCGTTTATTTTCACATATCCTATTGCATCAAGGTTTTTCAGATTTCCGAGAGCTCTCAAATTTACTTTTGCTTTTTCAAATCCATCGCTAAAAGATTTGGGGACATCATTTTTGAACCTAAGCTTTACACGGGTTTCAGGAATTTCAAAGTAGAATTTTGATAGAGATAAAGTCAATTTATCTGAAAAAGAAGAGAAATCTTTGGTTTGAAGTTCAAATCCTTCAATTTTTACTTCTCCTTTGAGCAAGACCGAAGGAATATGTTCTACTATCTTTCCTATTTTGCTCTCATAAAAAGATTTTGTCATTTCGCATACTGGTCTCAGGTCTGGAACACCACCTCCCCCGGAAGGGACAGAAATTTTCAATGACCTTATATCTACTTTTCCAATTGCCAATTTTATCTCATCTGAATATAAAACCTCTCCTGCACTTATACCATTAACTCTGATGTCAAGTGGTCTTGCGGAGATTTCTTTTATATGCAGAGATTCCTTTTTAATGCCTTCTAATTTTATCTCAAAAGATTTTGATAAGGGAAAGAGCTTTATGTCTATATTTTCTATGTGGATTGCAAATTTTTTTTCTACAACGCCCAAGAATGCTTTTTTTACTTTACTATGTCTTGAAATTATAAGCCCTATAAGAGAAACGATTGACATTATGACTGCAAAAATTGTTATAATCCAAAGTAGAATAACAGAAAGAGGAGTTCTCTCTCTTCCTGAAATTTTTTCTTTTTCTTCCGACACCTGTAAATTTTATTCATTTGAGTGAGTTTCTTTAAATTTTTCAAGAGAAAGTGAAAGCAAATTGAGAAAAAAAATGAAAAACAAAATTAAAATCTGAAATTCCGGAGGAAGAACTATGATAGGCGACGAAGAAAGGGAAGAAGATGTTAATGAAGATAATGCCGCAGGTTCGTCTGGGAACAATGCAGGAGATGAGAAGCCACCTATACCTCTTTTGGGACCTCTTCCAACTATTAACTTCCGGAAGGACCTTCCGATACCTGTGGTGAATTTGGTGGGTTTTGTGATTTTTCCGGGAAGTATAACTCCGATAACAGTAGCAAATCCCGAGTCGCAACTTGCTATTGAGCACGCAATTCAATCTCATAGATTCATTTTTGCATCGCTCATAAACGAACAAGCCACAAATCCAAAAGATGCAATAAGGGACTTTGGGGTTGTAGGATTCATTATGAGGGTGGCGAAAGATGGAAACTCAATAAGAGCTCTTGTTAGCGGAATTTACAGAGCTAAAATAGAGAAATTTGTAAGCTCAATCCCCCCATTTCTTGTGAATGTTCAAATATTTGAAGATAAAAAGCCAGTTATATTCAATCCAACTCTTGAGGCGATGACAAGGCAACTTTTAGAACTTTTTGAGGAATATGTTTCTCTTCTGCCCATAAAACCGCCACCAGAAGCTATTGCAGTTTTGCGAAGTGTTGAGGTTCCCGGAAAAATAGCCGACCTTATTGCTGGCTCGCTCCCTCTCAAACCGTCAGAAGCACAAGACATTTTAGAAACAATAGACCAAGAAGAAAGAATACGAAAACTCATCTCAATCATAATAAAAGAAAAAGAGATACTCAAAATACAGAACGAAATATCTAAGCGAGTTCATGAAAACATAGATAAAGCACAGAGAATAAGGATACTTCAAGAAGAAATAAAGGAAATGCAAAAAGAACTTGAACAGCTTGAAGGAGTAAAGTCAGAAATAGAAGAGTTAAGAGAAAAAGCAGAAAAACTTCCGGAACAAGCAAAGAAAGAAGTCCTCAAACAAATTGAAAGATTGAACACAATACCAAAAGAATCGCCAGAGTACACAGTAGCTCTGACATGGATAGAGGAGGTTTTATCTTTGCCGTGGAACGAGGAAACAAAAGATAACCTTGATATAAAGAGAGCAAAAGAAGTTCTTGATGAAGATCACTGGAACCTTGAAGATGTGAAAGAGAGAATTCTTGAGTTTTTATCTGTCGCTTACCTGAAAAAGAGCATCTCTCGTGGAACTACGCTTTGCTTTGTCGGACCTCCCGGAGTTGGAAAAACATCTCTTGGAAGGTCAATAGCAAGAGCATTAGGGCGCAAGTTTGTCAGAATATCTCTTGGGGGAGTAAGAGACGAGGCCGAGATAAGGGGACACAGAAGAACTTATGTCGGAGCTATGCCAGGCAGAATAATCGCAGGAATAAAGCAAGCCGGAACAAAAAATCCCGTCTTCATGTTAGACGAAATAGATAAGATTTATGCTGATTTCAGGGGAGACCCTGCATCTGCTCTGCTTGAGGTCCTTGACCCCGAGCAGAACAACGCATTTTTAGACCACTACATATCAGTACCCTTTGACCTATCAAAAGTTTTTTTCATATGCACAGCAAACCAGATTGATACAATACCCCCGCCTCTCCTTGACAGAATGGAACTGATATTTATTCCTGGATACACAGAAATAGATAAGCTCAATATAGCGAAAAAATTCTTCATACCAAGGTATAAGGAGGAAACAGGTCTTCAAGAATACAATATTAAGATAGAAGATCGGGCGATTTTCAAGGTGATAAACGAGTATACAAGGGAAGCAGGTGTGAGAGAGCTCGGAAGAAAAATCCAGAACATCTTTCTGAAAATAGCAAAGAAAATAGCAGTGGGAGAGATAAGTGATAACAAAAAAGAAATTGTGATAGATGAGAAAAAGGTTGAAGAACTTTTGGGACCAGAGGAGTTTGCTATATTTGAAGATACGAGAGGTGAAGAGATAGGAGTAGTGACAGGTCTTGCTTGGACACCATACGGCGGAGACATACTCAAAATAGAATGCAATATTGTTCCAAACGAAAAATCAATTACCCTTACAGGTAATTTGGGAGAAGTTATGAAGGAATCTGCAAGAGCTGCGTTGACTTATGCAAAAGTAAATGCAAAGAAGCTTGGGATCCCGGAAAAAAAGTTCTCTTATGGAATACACATACATGTTCCTGAGGGAGCGGTGCCCAAAGATGGACCATCAGCCGGCTCAGCCATAGCTATATCTTTGATATCTGCTCTTTCGTCAAAGCCCGTTCGTCAAGATATAGCAATAACAGGAGAGATAACCCTGCGCGGTAAGATATTGCCAGTCGGGGGAATAAGAGAAAAAGTCCTCGCCGCTTCACGCTATGGTGTCAAAGAAGTCGTCCTCCCGAAACTCAATCAAAAAGACCTTGAAAAAATTCCAGATGAAATAAAAAATAAGATCAAATTTCACTTTGTAGACCATCTTGACCAGCTTGTTGAAATAGTTTTCGGAAGAAAGACATCGGCAAAAGAGAACGCTCCAAAAGAAAACAAGAATAATAATTTATCAATAGGTCGTAAAAGAGCCAAGCAGAGAAAAAAATGATAACCTTTCAATAATCTATTCTGAATTTATTTTGCCGAATTTCATCAACAAAAATTTGTTTATATTATTTTTTATTTTTTAAAATTTTGAAATAGCTTTTCTTATCAGCGTTTTGAGTAAATTAGGGAGAGTAAGTTATGAGAATAGGAATGAAATTTGAAGGGGAGAATCTTGAAGCAATTGTAGGAGAATTTGCGGGTCAGGCAGATGGCTCCTGTCTTCTTATGTATGGTGAAACAGTGGCTCTATCTACTGTTGTGTCGTCAAAGAAAAATGTTGCAGGAATAGATTTTCTTCCGCTTACCGTTGAGTTCAGAGAGAAATCTTATGCTGTCGGAGAAATCCCCGGGGGATTTTATAAAAGAGAAGGAAAACCCAGCGAAAGAGAAATACTGATTTCAAGATTAATAGATAGGTCTATAAGACCTCTTTTTGAAAGAGGATATGTAGAAGATACTCAGGTTATATCTTATGCCCTTTCAGCAGATAAAATTCACGAGCCAGATATATTGGCTATCAACTCTACTTCAATTGCCCTTTTGATCTCTGACATACCTTTCTACACTCCTGTGGCAGCAGTAAAAGTTGGTATGAAAGATGGTAAATTTATCCTCAATCCCAAAAGCGAGGAAGAAAAAGCTCAACTTGAGCTTGTGGTAGCTGGAACAGAAACAGGAATAGTTATGGTTGAAGGACGGGCTAACTTTGTATCAGAAGATACTTTCTTAGACGCTATATTTTTCGCTCACAAGTATATAAAAAAACTCATAGAGTTCCAAAAGAAAATATGCGAGGTTTTGGGCAAGCCAAAAAGAAGTTTTAAACCCATAACCTACTCGGAGGATGTTATAGAAAAAATAGCGAGCAAGATAGACATCAAAGATATAGTTCTGACATCTTCAAAGATAGAAAGAAGAAGAAAAGAAGACGAGGCGTTGGAAAACCTGAAAAAAGAGTTAGACCATTTTGTCCCTCCTGATGAGAGATATTCCGATGAAGAGAAGGTTTCAATACTGACCCACTCGTTTTTTGAACTCACCCGGAGGTTTGTCAGAAGAATGATAGTAGAAGATAAAAGAAGAATAGACGGGAGGGGTCCAGATGATATAAGAGAGATAGAGATACTTCTTGGTGTTCTTCCAAGGGCACACGGTTCTGCGATATTCAGAAGAGGAGAAACACAAGCTCTCGTCACTGTGACTTTGGGGACTCCAAAAGATGTTCAGCCGGTTGAGGGTTTTGGCGTAGAGCTTGAAGCAAAAAGGTTCATGCTACACTATAACTTCCCTCCTTTTTCATCGGGAGAGGTAAAGCCCATCAAAGGTCCTTCAAGAAGAGAGATAGGGCACGGCTATCTTGCGGAAAAAGCTCTCGCTCCCGTAATACCGCCAGAAGATATATTCCCTTATACTATACGCGTCGTTTCAGATATACTCTCATCAAACGGCTCAACTTCAATGGCATCGGTGTGCGGTGGAAGTTTGGCTCTTTTTGACGCAGGTGTTCCAGTCCTCTCACACGTTGCAGGAGTTGCTATGGGAGTCATAAAAGAGGGAGAAACCTTTGAGGTCATAACAGATATTTTGGGAGATGAGGACCATCTTGGGGATATGGATTTCAAAATAGCGGGTTCTGAAAACGGAATAAGCGCAGTACAGATGGACCTCAAAACTATGGGACTATCGTTTGACATAATAAGAGAAGCTGTGTACAGAGCTAAAAAGGCAAGAGAGAAAATCCTTCAGTTCATGTATAACCATATACAGAAACCAAAATCGCTCTCTCCATACACTCCAAAATTCCATAAGCTCAAAGTTGATGTTGATAAAATAGGAGCCCTTATAGGTCCGAACGGCAGAAACATAAAACAAATAGTTGAAAAGACAAAAGCAGATATAGAAATAGACCTTGATGGTAATGTCAAGATTTTTGCTCCAGACGAAGAGAAACTCAAAGAGGTGATTGACCTTATAAATTACTACACAAGTGATGTAGAAGAGGGCAAAATATATAAAGCTAAGGTGAAAAGAATACTACCAAACGGCGCATTGGTACAACTTATCCCTTCTCTTCAATACGCTTTCATGCATATTTCTCACGTTGATGTGAAAAGAATAAGCAGAGTAGTAGATGCTATAAAACCGAACGAAGAAATAGAGGTTAAAGTTGTCAAAATTGAAGAAGACGGGAGAATACTCGTATCAAGAAAAGAAGCCCTCCTTGAAAAAGAAAGAGGCGAGAGAAGAAAAGAGAAGGAAGAGAAAAGAAGAAGAATATAACAATTTCTTTTTGTAATTCCTAAATTTTTCTTATGAGGTTTTATTTTTCTTTTCAATTGTAAAATAGATTGAAGATAGGGGAGGTAGTGAGGTTTATGGCAGGGCACTCAAAATGGCACAATATAAAGCATAAGAAAGCAGCACAGGACCAGAAGAGAGGGAGAATTTTCACAAAGGTGATCAGAGAGATTGAGGTTGCGGTAAGACAAGGGGGGCCGAACCCCGAGACAAATCCTCGTCTGCGACTTGCGATTGAGATGGCAAAAAGTGTCAACATGCCAAAAGAGAATATAGAAAGAGCTATAAAGAAAGCAACAGGTGAACTCGGTGGTGAAAAACTTGAAGAGGTCTTCTTTGAGGGATATGGTCCCGGCGGAGTTGCAATGTATATCTCTGCTATAACAGATAATAAAAATAGAACCGCTTCCCAAATAAGAGCAATCTTTTCAAAATTCGGCGGAAGCCTCGCAGAAGCTGGTTCTGTATCATGGCTCTTTGAAATGAAAGGAGTCATCACATTTCAGAAGAACTCTATACCTTCAAAAGATGAATTTATAGATTTCGTCATAGAAAGCGGAGCAGAAGATATAAACGAACTTGATGATGTGATTGAGGTGTACTGCAACCCTAAAAATTTTGAAGAACTGAAAAAGAAAATTGAAGATGCTGGATGGAGATACGAAAGAGCAGAAATAAGCTTTGTGCCAAAAAGTACGGTTAAGGTATCGGGCAAAGATGCAGAACATCTCCTCAAACTTATGAACGCAATTGATGAACTTGACGATGTACAAAAGGTATGGGCAAACTTTGAAATAGAAGATGAAGAAATGGAAAGATTGATTGCAACAATGTAGGGGAGGTGCCGGAGCGGTCAAACGGGCCCGGCTGTAAACCGGGTGGCCCCAGGCCTACGGGGGTTCAAATCCCTCCCTCCCCACACAAAAAAATTGCTCCTTACCACTATCTACTCAATTATATCTTTCTCATTCTTCCTCAACATAAAGGGTGGTTTGTCTTTTCCTTCCTCAATAGCCCAGAAGGTTTCTCCTTCCTTCGCTTTTGCTCTCGGAGTTGCGGAATTTGATAGCTTTGATGCTGGAGCAAACTTTTACTTCTTCCCATCTGCCGGTTTTTTCTTCCCATCATCAAGAGTTTCAATACGTTTTGATTCCCCTGGCTTTTTCGCAAGCATAGGAGCAGGAATCGGTCCAGGTATTCAGTCCCAGAGACAAAAAATTTTAGCTTATCTTGGACTTGAGACATTTGGAGATTTCGGAGTGTGGATAGAACCAAGGAGGTTTTCTGCCCACCTTTCCCCTATAATTTCCGGTTTTTTTGGAAGTAATTCCGGATACATAATTTCTCTTCTCTTCGGTTTCTCGGTGTTCTCCCCGTAACCCTTAACAAATATTTCATTTCTGAATTAAATTTTTTCTCTGAATGAAATTAACTCTGGAGAAAGATAAACTGCTTATATTTTTTTTCTTCATTTTTTTCTCTTGCTCTGGAACATCTGAGGTTAATCTTGGTTCGGCTTATTTCTCCTTCTCATCTACATACCGGCTCATAAAATTTTTGAGAGATGGCGTCTTCCCAAAAAGCTGGACCGACCCCTCTGACTTTTTTGAGAAACTTTATAACTTCTTTACAGTTCTTTTCCCGAATTATAAATCAATCATACAGGTAAAGCCGTTCTCTACAAGAGATTTCTCAAATTGTATCACCTCTGCTATATTCCCTGACTCAACTTATGTTTTTGGAGAGTGTTCTGAATTCACAGAAGATAAAGATGATAAATCTGTACCTTTGATCTTAATTCGCTCATCATATATCTGCTCTGATATAAAGTCAACGAAAAACTGCAAAGGGAAAATAGAATACTTTTTCAATATTTTGGGCTGGTGTATAGATAACCTTGATTACCTATCGTGTTCTGATATTTTCAGAAATTTTTCGGTTTCTTATTTTTACTTTTTTTCTGAATTTTCTTATTTGTCAGCAGAAACTCAAAGCACAGCTTACACACTAAGCATCAACATTGACTATTTCAGCACAAGTATAACTCTGTTTTCTGAATATAAAGATAGAAGAACAATTTTGATGAGATATAACTCAGAAATACGGGATTTTTCTTTTATGTATGAGGTTTATAGCAAAATTATTCTCAATGTATATTTTGATGGGAAATCTCTTTTATCTTATATGAACTCTCCCGAAGGGACTTGCTATACTGTCAAATCTGATTTCAAAACCAAAGAACCATTAATATATATATTTCCAGATTTTTCTCAACGGTTTGGCGAAGATAATTTTGCGTATTGCCCTGAAAAAGGAGTTATAAATATAAACACGAATTCAAGAAGTTTTCAGATTGATTTTGCGAAAGCTCAATGTCAAGAACTCATAAATTCTTCAAAAGATTTTGAGAGAAATTCAAGTTCTTGCTCGCCATAGATATTATGTGAAAAACCCTAACTTTAAGAAGATACCTCAACATCTTGAAACATTATTGATGGAGTTCCTATATTTCCGCAAACTTTGAAATCAGAAAATAAAACCGCATCTTTCAAAATTTCAAATATGTTCCCAGATATTACTGCTGTTTTGAATGGCTGTCGGGAGTTCAAAACATACCCTCTACAACCCACAGAGAAGTTCCCTCTTACTTCATCTCCTGTATGCAGACCTATTATTTCAGATACATATAAGGTTTTTGGCATTTTCTCTGCGTCTTCTCTTTTTATCTTCCCTGGAAGAAGAGCTAATGCAGAAAAGTATTGTGATGGGAGAGCAAGATGGTTCTGCCTCATAGAACATCTTGTATTCTTTATTCCCAATATTTCTGATGTTTTTTCATCTGTAAAGAAGTTCTCAATAACTCCACCATTTATGAGGTAGAAATTATTTTTTACTCCTCCTTCATCATCAAAAAACCTCAGACCTCTGTTGAACTTCATTTCATCTTTTATTTGTGAAAAACTTTTCGGCTCAACTATCTCGCATATAAATATATTGTCTCCAAAAATTTTCTTTCCTATATCCTTTATTGAAAATCTTGAATTTCCTTTTACTAATCTATCTCCGCAGAAGTTCTGGACTATAAACTCAATAAACTGTGCGGAGATCTTCGGAGGTAGAACAATATTATATTTCCCGCTCTCTATCTTTCCGTTTCCGAAGGAAAAATCATTCAAAATCTCATCGCAAATTTTCCTTATGTCTATTTTATCGGGCGAGAGATAAGATTCTGAGAAATAAACGATCTGCGATTCGCCATTTTTTTCTCCCCCTACCGAACCATAGATGAAAAAGTAGTTTTTCTCTTCTTCAAGCTTTACTCCGAACGAATTTATGATCTTCCTTTTTTCGGTTGTCTTACCACAGACGATTTTATCTACTATTACTTTGAAATCTGCTTTTTGTTTTATGATGCTGGTAAGTTCCATCACCACCTCTTTTGATTTCCATTTCTTCTTCTCTCCAAGAGTAAATTTTTTTGACACCTTGACTCTTGGTATTGAAAGTTTTTCTTCTATAAGTGGTTCTGGAATTGATTTACCAGATACTCTATCTTTTCCCGATTTTTCAAAGGCAAAAAATCCATACTTTTCCATATCAGAATACCTTACAGAAGTTGATTTTATTTTTTTCGTCTGTGGGTTCGGGGAGGTATCACCTGCGGAAAGAACGAACTCCTCCGATACCTTTTCGTATTCAAAAACTTCCCATACTTTGTATTTTTTCTTTATATCATTTATCATCTTAATTGATTTTATATCTCATCAAAACTAAAATGTGTGTTGTGAAAATATTTGCAGGAATATAAACAAAACTTCTTTGAAAACGGTTTGATTTATCTATTGGACTTTTGGAATTTTTCCTGTTATCAAGTAATCTGTAAATAATGTTTCCACATCTATTATTTTGTTTCTCAGGTCTCTTACTATTTCTTTTGCTTCTTCATCTTCTTTGAGGAATCTTTCCCCTACAATAAGGCAGGAATCAATAAATTCAAGAATATCTATTATTTTCACAATTTTTTTTACTCTGTTAGCGAGTTCCTCATCTTTCAAAAAGTCATCCGCAAGCAAAACCTTATCGCTGGAATTATCAAATTGAGCTTTATCTTCATATTCGCTATTTTCCAGATTATCTTTTTCCTTCCCCACAATAGGTTTAACTTTCTTTCTTTTTTTCTCATTCATAGCTTTTGTATATTTTCGGAAAAAAAGTTTTTTTTTATACTGTGGGATTTGGAGCTTTTTCATTCATATTGAAAAGGAATTATAAGAATTCTCTTTGGTGTTTTCTACCATCTATACCCCAATTATTTTTACTATCACCTTTCTTGTTCTGGGACCATCAAACTCAACCAGGAAGATTCCTTGCCATGTTCCCCACGGTAAGCTCCCGTTTTCTATTGGTATAGAAACTGAACTTCCAACAATTGAGGTCTTTATATGAGCATCAGCGTTTCCTTCTGTGTGTGAGTAGCTTCCTCTGTGAGGTATGATTCTGCTGAGTGTTTCGTGAATATCTTTCTGAACCGTTGGGTCCCAGTTTTCGTTTATCATAACTCCACAGGTTGTGTGTGGAATAAACACTGCCATAATTCCATCTTTTATACCGCTTTCTGAAAGAATCTTTTCAACTTCTTTGGTTATATCTACGCTTGATGTTCTTGACGGGGTTTTGACCTGTATTGTTTTAGAGAAGGTTTTGAAACTTCCGGACAAAAAATTTTTGGGGAGCCAAGGGTGGGATTCGAACCCACGACCTGGTGCTTACAAGGCACCCGCTCTACCACCTGAGCTACCTTGGCTCAAAATAAAAAACAAATCCAAAATGAAACTGAGGTTAAGATAAAATTTTATCGCAGTGCCGCCAGATAGAAAAAAATTCAAAATTTTAACTGCCAGAGCGAAAATGAAATAGAAAACATCAAAATTTTTGTTGTTTTTACAAAATTCAAAAATCAGAAAATTATAATTTTGATTCTATGTATGCGGTAATAAAGTTAGCCGGAAAACAATACAAAGTCAAAGAAGGAGACCTTATAAGAACAGAAAAAATAGAAGGAGTTAAAGAGGGAGAAATTTTAGAGGTAAAAGATGTCCTGCTAATTGTGAAAAACGGTGAAGTAAAACTTGGGAAAACTAACACTACTGTAAAACTCAAAAAAATAAAAGATGGAAAAAGCAAAAAGATAATAGTTTTCAAATTCAAAAGAAAAAAAAGATATAGAAGAAAATATGGGCACAGACAGCTTTTCTCAATATTCAGAGTTGAAAAAATAGAAAATTGAAGAAACTCCTCTCAGAAACTAAAAATTATCTTTGATGGAGTTCTCTAAATTTGATGAGGCGGAAGCTAAAATCTGGGGGAACTTTCTCAAAATAACCTCAGGCTTTGAGAAAAACAAAATTTTGGGATTAATAAGGGTTGTCTCTCTTCCTATAACTCTGTTTTCTGTTATAATCGCTGGATTACTTGCGTGGATCTTTGACTCTTTTGACCCAACTTTGTTCGTAGTAAATATGATAGGGCTCCTTCTCGCTCACGCTTCAAGCAACGTTATAAACGATTGGTGGGATTACAAAAACAAAGTTGATACCCCTGAGTATTTCAGGTTATTATATGGGGTACACCCTGTATTTTCTATCGGAGAGAGGAAATCTCTTTTTCTTGGACTTTTTCTTTCATTTCTTGCTTTTTTGTGCGGATTATTTCTCGCATCAAAAAGAGGACCTGCGGTTATTGCCCTTGCGATAGTCGGCTTTATCCTTCTTTTCTCATATTCCGGAAAACCCTTGAAGCTAAAATATAGGGGGCTCGGGGAATTTCTTGTATTTTTAATATGGGGACCTCTGATGATAGCTGGAAGCTTCTTTGTAATAACAGGATACATAAACGAGAAGATTATTTTTGCTTCTCTGCCTTATGGTATTTCTGCTTCGCTTATTATTTTTGGAAAACACCTTGATAAATTAGAGGAGGACTCAAAAAAAGGAGTGAAAACGCTTCCTGTTATTTTGGGAGAAAGAAAAACAAAAATCCTCTGCAAGATTCTCATTTTTGCTATGTATATTTCTGTTATTTTAACTGCTCTTATAACTCAGAGGTTGGGTTTTTTCTTTTCATTTTTATCTTTGCCGAGAGCAATTAAGGTTTTCAGAGGTATAGATTACGATAGACCAAAGGATTTAAGCGAAGTCCCTGATTTCTATCCAAAAGATTTCTGGCCCATGTGGTATGTTGGAGGAGCTTTCATCTTGAACACAGATTTTGCTCTTTCGTTTATTCTTGCAACTTTTCTCGCAAGATTTTTCTAAAATCAGTAAAGTAAAAAAAGAGGAGAGAGAACCCTTTTTATTTTGCGTATGGAAAAAATTATCAGAGTTTTGGAGAGAGTGAAAAGAGCTTTTCAAGATAAAGATGTGAGAGAAATATTCAGTTTATCTTTTTTAGCTGCTTTCTCCCTTGCTTCCTCAAACATACACAATTTTTTCGGAACGATGATGGTGGGGCACATAGGAGAAGATGCAACCGAACAGATTTCTGCTATGGGGCTTGCTCTCCTTATACTCCTGCTCTTTACCTCCCCTATGAACGCTCTCGCTTCTTCTTCTCAAACATTCATATCTCAGTTCTGGGGCAGAGGAGAAAGAAAAAAATCCCTCATGTCTTTTAAATCAATGCTGTCTGTAAGCTTTATCATAAGTTTGTTTATGAGCATAATCGTTTTTGCTCTCGGAGATTTTTTTATGAAGATATTCTCCCCATCTCAGAAGGTTGCAGAGTATGGAAAAAAATTTCTCTCAATAAGAGTGGTCGGACTTCCAGCGACATCTATGACTTTTGTCATGAGAAGTTTTTTTGACGCAATAGGAGAACCAAAAAAACATCTTGCTTTCAACCTGTCTTCAACTATATTCTGCATAGTCCTCTCATACTTTCTCGTGTTCGGAATATTTTTTCCCAAAATGGAGCTTTATGGGTTTGCTCTTGCCTCTTCTCTTTCCTCGTTTTTTGCACTCTTTCACGGATTCCTGATAATAAAACCATATCTCAAAGAACATTTTTCGGTGTCAGAAATAAAAAGTGAAAACTACCGAACAGATATGTTTGAGTTTTCGCTCAAAAATCTGAAACTCTCTTTACCTGCGGGATTGAGTCAATTTATTGCTTCGCTGAGCTTTCTTATCTTTATGTGGTTTGCGGGATTTTCAGGAGTTGAACATCAGGCGGTATCTTTCATACTTGTCAATATTCTCGGAGTCATAATGCTTCCCATGATAGCTATCGGGACATCGCTTGCAGGATTTACCGGTAGATTGATAGGAAAATCTGAAATAAAAAGAGCAGAAAACCTCCTCAAAAATATAATAATAGTTGTCGGAACTTCTTCTCTTTTTGTTTCTCTTATGCTTGTTATTCTTCCAGAGCTGACTATGAGGGCTTTTTCAAGTGAAAGAGAAATAATAGAGTCGGGTAAAATAACACTCATAACCTTTGCTCCATCTCTCATATTCGTCTCTGTTTCTATCATGCTCCTCAACGCACTTATAGGACTTGGAGATACGAAATTTGTTGTTCTCGTGGAAACAACACTCCACTTCCTATTCTTTATTCCCTCACTCATAATACTCGGACCGGTTATGAAACTTGACTCATCTTTCTTATGGGGCTTGATATCTATATATTTTGGATTGCTCTCATTAGCGCTGATATTCAGAGTAAAATCAAGAAAATGGATAAAAAAAGTATTCTGACCTGAAAAAATGAAAAAATTGAAGAGAACAAAAAATTAATCGGTGTTTGGGTTATAGATTATGATTGGAAAGCAGAAAATATGGATAGTTGATTACGGTATGGGAAACCTAAAAAGTGTATGGGGTGCATTCAACTTCTTCGGGGTCAACTCAGTCGTCAGCTCTTCCTTTGAAAAAGCAGATAAAATAGTTATTCCCGGAGTCGGTGCTTTCGGACAAGCAATATACAACCTCAAGAAACTGAACCTCTTTGAAAAAATAAAAGATGAGATTTTATCTGGAAAACCTGCGCTTGGAATATGCCTTGGAATGCAAATACTTTTCCAGTTCTCGGAAGAAAGCGAAGGAGTTGAAGGGCTTTCATTACTGCGAGGGGTTGTGAAAAACCTCAGAAACCTATCTCAAAATATGAGGGTTCCTAACATAGGGTGGGGCAGAACAAACCTGAAGAAATCTCAAATTTTCAGCGGACTTGATCAAGAAGAGTTCTTCTACTATATTCACTCATACTATGTCTTGCCAGAAGATACAGAGATTATATGTGCAAATTTCTCCTCGGAAAATATAAATTTCGCATCTGCTATCAATTTCCAAAATATTTTTGGGGTTCAGTTCCATCCAGAAAAGAGTGGTTTGAAAGGACTAAAAATAATAGAGAACTTCATAAAAGTATGAGAAAATTTTCCTGAGTACAAATGAAAAAAACTTGAACAAGTATTCAAAAATTCTTGAAAAAACAAAATTTATCTTGGAATTTGAGAAATTCTAAATAAGGAGGCAGGCGACTATGTTTGATTTTTCGTTAAATGAACAACAAGACCTGCTCGTAAAAACCGTTGAAGAGTTTGCGAGAAAAGAGATAAGGGAAAAAATAAGAGATTTTGAAGAAAAAGGTGTAGATGAACTCAGGAAAAAGGTATTTGAAATAGGATTATCTGGTGTTGAGTTTCCCGAAGAGTTCGGTGGTGCTGGAATGGGAATGCTTGAAAGAGCTCTCGTCCTCAAAACGATGGCTGAAAAAGGAGATGGAGGAACAACTTACTCTGTATTTTCGTTTTTACCACCTTTATATGCATTATACGAGCTTTCAGATACAGAAAAAACAAAGGAGATCATAAAAAAGGCATTGCAAGGAAAAGAAAGAATTGCGCTTGCCAAATCTGGTATATATCAAGATAGCGTGACAACAAGAGCAAAAATTGATAAAAACCTCACAACGTTGGTCGTAGAAGAAGAGAATCCAAGCATAATTGTTTTCTTCGGTGAAGAAAATGGTAAAATATCGCTCTATATTTCACGGAAGTTCAAAAGAGGAAAGAAACTTTTCAGGTCGGGAGTTTTTTCCTCACCTGCTTATGAGTTCAATATAGAAGAATACGATAAGGTTGCAGAAAATTTTGTGAGAACCGAAAAATGGGCAAGATTTATTGCAAGAGTACATATAATGTTATCTGCTATATGTGCAGGGATAGCAAAATGTGCATCTGATTACGCTCTTGAATATGCTCTTGAAAGAGTCGCGTTCGGTCGTCCGATCGCTTACCATCAGGCAATTTCTTTTATGCTCGCCGATATGGACACCACATCAGACGCACTTGAAATCCTCCTCCTCAAATCCGCGTGGGATTTTGATAAATCAAAAGAGTACTGGCAAGATTCTACAACCGAACTTATTTTAGAATCACTTGATATTGGCAAGAAGGTGACATCTGATGCTGTTCAGGTTCTCGGTGGACACGGATACATAAAAGACCACCCAGTAGAAAAGTGGATGCGCGACTTTGAAGATATAATAAACGCTTTCGGTAGCCCAATCAGGTTTGAAGGAACTATAAAAAACCTGCAAACCGGTTTTTAAAACTACGGGAAAAATTTGATTTTGATGAAAAAAGGGAGGTAGAAGGAGATGGAGTTTGAACTCTCTGAAAATCACAGACAAATACTTGAACTTTTGAAGTGGCTCGCAAAAGAAAAACTCAGACCACTTGGATTAGAGTACGATAAAAAAGAAGAACCAATCCCCCCCGACCACCCTTTCTTCAAAGAGATAAAAGCAATGGGAATAGGCATAGGAGTTATGGGTGGTGATGATGGTGGAGAGAAGACAGAAGCAGAAAGCAGATTAAAAAGCATGCTCGGAGATAAACAAAATCCTATGCTCGCAACTCTATCAATACTTGCTGCTGAAATTTTAGCGTGGGGTGACCAGGGGGTCTTTATGTCATTCCCCGGTCCCGGGCTTGCATCTCCTCCGATAAGAATAATGGCTACCCCTGAGCAGAAGAAGATATTTTATGATTCGTTCAAGGGAGATGAGCCGAAGTGGGGTGCATTTGCTTTAACAGAACCCGGTGCCGGCTCAGATGTGGCGCGGATAAGAACAACAGCAAGAAAAGAAGGTAAATACTACATTCTCAACGGTGAAAAAATGTATATCACAAATGGAGCGAGAGCAGAGTGGGTTGTGGTTTTTGCTACGGTTGACCCCAAACTCGGAAGAGCTGGACACAGAGCTTTCCTCGTAAGAAAAGGAACTCCCGGATTCAAGGTTTCAAGAATTGAAAAGAAAATGGGGCTTCACGCCTCTGAGACCGCCGGACTTTTGTTTGAGGACTGCAAAGTAGAAGAAGAATTTCTGCTCGGAGGAGAAGAATACTACAAGTCAAAAGAAGGATTTAAAGGAGCTATGGAAACCTTCAATATGACTCGTCCAGCAGTTGCTGCTATGGCTATTGGAATAGCCCGTGCTGCGTATGAATACACAAGAGATTACTTCGCAGAAAACTATATGCTAAACGCGGTATCACCATTTGCTTCAAGAGTAAGAGCTGAACTTGAAAGAATGAAAAGAAAACTTGACATAGCCCGACTCGTATGCGTAAGAGCAGCATACCTTATGGATATGAAAAAACCAAACGCTAAGGAAGCATCACAGGCGAAGGCATTCGCCCCACCCATCGCCCTTGATGTCGTTTCAAAATGTGTTGAACTCCTCGGTGAAGAAGGAACTCTGGAATACCATCACATAGTAAATAAAGCTTATAGAGACATAAAAATATTTGATATATTTGAAGGAACCGGGCAAGCTCAAAGAATAGTTATATCAAAACGGCTCTTTGCAAGCAAAGGCAAACCTACTGAATGGACAGAAACCACCTGAAAAATAAAAAAACTCTGAATATAAAAAGATGGGAGGTTTTTATAAATGGCAGGACTACTTGAAAACAAAGTTGTCATAATAACTGGCTCTGGCAGAGGGATAGGAAAGGAGACAGCAAAAATATGCGCATCTGAAGGAGCATGCGTGGTCATAAATGATGTTGACCCTGAACCAGCTCTTGAAACCCTAGAAGAGATAAGAAAGAACGGAGGAAAAGCTACTGCTTACATAGGGGATATATCAGATGAAAGCGGGGCAAAAGATATAGTAGAACTTGCAAAAAATGCTTTCGGGAAAATTGACGCGCTCGTGAATAACGCTGGAGTAACAAGGGATTCGCTCCTTGTCAGAATGGAGGTTGAAAAATGGGACGAAATAATGAAGGTTCACCTCCGGGGAGCTTTTTTATGCACAAAAAATGTTGTTGCTGAGATGATAAAACAAAAAAATTCCGGCTCTATCATAAACCTCTCTTCTCCCGCAGGTCTCAGGGGTAATATAGGGCAGGCAAACTACGCTTCAGCTAAAGCTGGACTTATGGGTTTTACACTGACACTTGCAAAAGAACTTGAAAGATACAAAATAAGGGTTAATGCTATCGCTCCTATTGCCTGGACGCGCCTTACTCAAGCTATTCCAGAAGATGTTCTCAAAAAAAGAGGAGAAGAGTTTGCTCAAAAACTCAAATCTGCAAAACCGGAGTTCGTCGGACATCTTATCGCCTTCCTCATATCAGACAAAGCACAACATATAACGGGGCAAATATTTGGAGTGTTCGGAGAAGAATTCCATATATGGTCCCCCCCAAAAATAGTTTTCAGAAAACAAAAACCAGGCGGATTCCAGATAAACGACTATATCTCTATTCTTGAAGAGATAAATATGTGGCTTCAGAAACCAGAGGAAAATGTAGGTTAAAAAAACTTATTCTGAGTTATTCTCCTCTATTCCGTCTTGTGAATTTTGGATTTTTTCATTTTCTCCTGTTTCTCTCATCTCTTTTACCTTTTTTATGTTTTCAAGGTGTTCTTCGTATGTCTTTGAGAAAAAGTGAGTTCCATCTCCTTTTGCAACAAAGTAAAGATATTCGGTTTTCGCTGGATTTAAAACTGCATCTATTGATGATACTGTGGGATTACATATAGGAGTTGGGGGCAGTCCATCTCTTGTATATGTGTTGTGAGGTGAATCTATTCTGATGTGGAATGGTTTCGGAGGAGTTCCAAAAATTCTCAAGCCATAGAGCGCTGTCGGATCTGCTTGCAATCTCATACCTTTTTTTAACCTGTTAAAAAATACAGAAGCTATAATTGGCTTTTCAAACTCAAAAGTTGATTCTTTTTCAACTATTGAAGCCAGTATAAGAACTTTGTAAAACCCCAACTTCTCCATCATTTTCAATCTTCTTTCTCCGAGCTTTTTTATAAAGTTCTCATACATTGTGTGTATTATCAATCTTGCATCAGAGTT
Organism: bacterium HR19; assembly: GCA_002898315.1. Classification (GTDB taxonomy): domain Bacteria; phylum Calescibacteriota; class Calescibacteriia; order Calescibacteriales; family Calescibacteriaceae; genus Calescibacterium. Next base: position 215,929 of record BEHV01000002.1, read on the forward strand.
CTTTGTGAAGAGGTAAGTATCTGGATATAAAAATCCCTCTGCGGTTTGGTAATTTATTCCTATCTTTTTCAAAAACTCCTGATTTTCAGCCCAGTATAAAAAATCGTCTTTATTTTCTAGTATGCCTGACTCTACTAAATTTTCTGCTATCTCGTATATGCTTTCTCCTGGAATTACTGTTATTTTTCTTTTGTAGAAGTTAGAAGTTGTGAGGAGTTCGGTTATATCTTTTGGTGAGAGATTTCCATAAAGTTCAAACTCACCCGCCATAAATTTTTTCACTTTGCTTCTCGCAAATATTCTGAAAGAGAGAGGGTATTTGAGGATTTTCAAGCTAACAAGCTTTTCTGCGATTGATTTTAATGATTCCCCCTTATTTACCTCTATCAGCAAAGGTTTTAATATCTCTCTCTTTTTCGCATAGTCAAAAAAGTAAAGATACAGGAAAACGATAAAAACAGTTGAGAAAATAAATGAGAAAATTATGGTAAGCGAAATAATTAATTTTCTTCTTTCGATCACGAAATAATATTAATCATCAGGTTGGGGAGCGTGTAAAAATTTAATGAATTAAAAGATTTCCAAGCATAAGAGAAATGACCGCTCCCAAAATGAAAACCAAAAAATCATTTATCGTTTTCAGGTAAGGAATGAAATCATGAATTGCAACATAAATCAGTATTCCAGCAGATAAAGGCGAAAATATAGAAACCGCCTTGGAAAACCCCAGCAATTTGTAAGCGAATAAAACCCCTATAACATTAAAGAGAGACATAAGAGTTATAAACATAGTTGCCCTTTTTATACTCTGTCCAGAATATATCACAGAGAGAATGAAACCATCTACTAACTTGTGAAAAAATATGGGAATGAGAAAAATTAAGAATTTGTCTGTTGAAAGAAGAAAGCCACCGAGGAAGAATCCATCTATAAGATAATGTATCCCGAGTCCGAGAAATATCTGCAATGAAAAAGGATTATCACACTCCCAGCAAGCAAGTGTTTCGTTAGATATGTGTTCCCCCTTCAAAAGATTTATCTTATCAAGCAATACAGATATTACTACTCCTGCAAACATAAAAATTGAGACCTTTTCAGATGAAGAAAGTTCAATAGATTCGGGGAGAATTCTTAAAAAGACGATAGAGAGTATTATACCAGAAGCCAGGGGAAATATCACTTTTGCTCTCTCTCTTGAAAATTTCAGAAAGAACATAGAGGAGATGACAGGGACGAAAAAGAGAGTCGCTATTACCGATGAAATTCTTACCCAGTTCATAACTCAAAGAATTTATCATTGATTTTTCTTTTTTTCTCATTTGCTAACTTTCTCCCGCAAGGTGTGCTCCTTTTGGTTCAAAGTGAATTGAGCAGTTTTCAACTTCAAGATTTATCTCTTTCATTTTCCGCCTGAGATTTTGTTCTATTTGATGAGCAATGGCATGGGCTTCTTGTAATGAGAACCTTCCGTCAATCTGAATTACGAGCTCCAACCTTATAGTTCTTTCAGAGGAGAAAGAGGTTTTCAGTTCCCGAACAGAAATATCATTATTATCTTCAAGGACGAACTCCTTTATTTTTGATATAAGTTCTTGGCTTGGTGCTCTATCTACAAGAAATTTTTCAACTCTGAATATTCCTATTGCCCCGTTTAAAAAGAGCAGAACGCATATGAGCAGAGAAAAGATAGAGTTTATCTCGGGCAGAAGTTTCAGAGAAAGATATGTGCTTATGACAACGAAGAAGGTTTGCAAAAGGTCTATCGCTTCGTGCAAAAACTCGCTTCTCATAGCAGACGATTTCTTATCTCTTATATATAATGCAAAGAGGATTATTATTATTGTCATCATCAAAAGCGATGCGACCGAATATTTCAGCGATACCTCCTCTGGAACCTTTCTGAAATTCAGTATAACATATGTTGCAGTTACCCCGCTTATGAAAATCTGGAACACGCTGATAATCAGGGAACCAAAAGCATCATATTTTTTGTGTCCCCAGTGATGAGTTCTATCTGCTTCCTCTTGTGATAAATTAAAGAAAAAAGCAGAGAGAAAAAGTGTCATAAGATTTTTCAAAGAATCTACACCGTCAGAAAACAGAGCATTATTACCTGATATAAGACCAGAAAGAATTTTGAAAACTGTTGTCAAAATGTAGATGAGAAATATAAACCTCAGAAGCATCATAATATTATAATTCTTCAGCTCTATTACTGAATAAATAGATAATAAAACTGCTTTTTATATCTTCCTTTGAGAAAATTCAGAATTTATTTTTCAATGTGGCACGAGTGGAAAGACGAAGAGCTGTCAAAAGACCCAAGATATAAGCTCTTATTTATAAGGTCGTTCGGAGAAGCTGAAAGTGAGTTTATGGAAAAGGGTGTCTTCGGAAGAAAAGGAATTGAAACTCTAACCCAAAGATATATGCCGGTCAAAGTTGATGCAGAAGAAAGACCAGATATATTTTTGAGATACGCTCTGAAAACGACCCCAACAGTCATTATACTCACAAGAGATGGAAAAATCATAGGTGGAGGAAATTTTTGCGACTACGATACCTTTATAAAGTTCATGGTTGAGCTCGGGACCCTCATCACAAAACAAAAACACATAATAGAAAATATTGCAGCAGAAGATATAAAAGAAGATGATGAAGAAAATTTTTCTGAGCCGGAATCAGAATTTATAAACCAGGTAAGCTCATCTATACCTCATCTATTAGATAAGATTTTGAACTCATCTCTGATTTCTCCGAAGATTCTTTTTCTCGGACTTGATTTCTTTATAAAAAATGGAGATGAGGCGAAGGCGAGGAAAGTTATTGAACTACTTTCAAAAGCGGAAGATAAAATAGAAGGTGGATTATTTTCTTCACAGTCCTTTGAAAACCCCACGAAATTCTCAACTCAAAAAAGCTCTCTTATAAACGCAAAGTACGCGCTTTTACTCAAAAAATTCTACGAAAAATTCAAAGATGAAGAGATAAATAAAAAATTCGCTCAACAGTTTGAATTTCTGAAAACATTTTATAATCAGAATTTCTTCATCAATAAGATTGCGGAAGATGAAGAATATTATAAATCTACAAAAAGCATAAGAGATATAAGACAGAAACCTCAAAGAGATGAAAGGTTGTTTTTTGATCTAAATCTTGAAATAGCTGAAATTCTTGTTGAGATGGGGGAGATAGAAGATGCAAGAAAAATAACAGATTATGTTATTTCCGAACTTGTTGAAGTATCGGGAGACGAGATAAAAATTTTTCACTCAAACAAAAAAGATACTTTTAACCTCCTGTGCGATGTCTCACAAGGAATTATAACACTCTACAAAATCTATAAAGAGACAAAAGAAGAAAAGTACAGAAAACTCATAGCGAAATTTGAAAAGGTCTTGAACTCAAAAAAAGGAGATGTGCTTTATTTTGATTTCAACAAAAACGGCTTCGGTGCCCTGAAAAAGAAAAAAATAGATATTTTTGCAAATATAAAGGTATCAAAATATTTTGAATTTATTGGAGAGAAGGAGAGAGCAGAGAAAATTAAAAGGTTGCTCCTACCTTATGCTATGACAAAAGATACTTTCGCATTTTTATACGCCTTATTATAAAAAATTATCCTGATATGATAAAGGTAGCAATAGTCGGAAGAGTCAATACCGGAAAATCTACGCTTTTTAACGATCTTGTTGGCTCATCTGTTTCAATAACATGGAAAGAACCCGGAACTACAAGAGACGTTGTAGAAGCAATAGCTCACTCAAAAAAAAGAAGCTATGTACTTATGGATACAGCCGGATACACTTTTGAAGACGACCCGATGTATGAGATTTTCAAAGCCCAGTCAGATAGAGCAATAGAAGAATCAGATATAGTAATAGCTGTGTTTGATGTCAAATCTGGCTTCACAGATATAGATGATATGGTAAGGAAAAAAGTGATAAGAAGTGGCAAACCGTTTATTTTTGTAGTAAATAAAGTTGATTCAAAAAACCTTGAACTTCTTGCGTTCTCCGAGTTCTCACAGCTTGGGAAGAACTTCATAACTGTATCTGCTCTCCACAAAAAAAACATAGAGAAAATCTTTGAAGAACTTGATAAAATAGCAGATGAGCTTGAAAAAGAGAAATCAGAAAAAGCAGATTACGATCTGGAAGAAGAGGCATTTGATATTAAAATGCAGGAAATACTTTCAATACAGAGCTTGAAAGAATTAGAAAGAAAAATAGATGAGGAGAGAGAAAAAGAAATTCAGTCCGCATTCAGAAGAGAAATTCTGAAAGAAAGTGAAGAAGTAGAAGAAACATATAAAGAGCTTTATGAAAAGAAAGAAAAAAGGGAGAAAATAAGAATATCGTTTGTTGGGAGACCGAATGTCGGAAAATCTTCCCTTATAAATGCTATTTTGGGCTATGAAAGATGTGTGGTGTATCACGAGCCGGGAACGACAAGAGATGCAATAAGGATTCCCTTCCGGTTTAACAATACAGATTTCATACTTGTAGATACACCCGGGTTGAGGAAAAAATCAAAAATAGATGTTGAAGGTCTTGAATTCAAGTCGGTCGGTAGGTCTCTTACCGCTATTTTCGTCTCAGATGTATGTGTTCTTGTTATAGATTCTGCGGAGGGAGTGACTCATCAAGATAAAGCTATTGCTGGTCTTATAGAAAGAAGGGGCAGAGGACTTGTTGTTGCATTCAACAAAATAGATATAATAAAAGAACTCAAACCCGCAGGAGGAATAGGAACTTTCGTTTCTGCTCTGAAAACCTCTTTGAAGTTCATAAAGTGGGCTTACTTTATTCCTGTATCTGCGAAGACAAAATATGGTATTGATGGTCTTCTTTCTGCAATAAAATCATCTTACCAGAGCTGGACAAAAAAACTCAAACCCTCTCAGCTTCTCAAAATAAGAGAAAGATTAGTTCAACTTGATTTTATGAGGAATCAAAGCCCGAAAATTTTTCAACTCACAGTGAAGCCACCGACATTTCTCGTATATGTCAATGAACCAGAAAATCTGAGGAAGTATCAGGTAAAGCATATAGAAAAGATAATTCGTCAGCTTTATGGCTTTTATGGAAGCCCGATTCATTTCAGAGTAAAAAGGCATGGAGAACCATACTGAAAAGCAAAAACAAAAATCATCACTTTATCAATCCGTACTTTTCTTTTGAGAAATTGTAGATTTTGAGGAGAACCATTTTGAAAACCTCATTCGGCTCATTTTCTCCGTCCACAATAAAAACATTCTCTTGCGTCTTTGATATTTCAAGATAGTATTCTCTTACTCTTCTCAAAAAGTCCTCTCCTTCTCTTTCAAATCTGTCTTTCTTGCTTTCATCTTGTCTGTATCTTTCTTTCAACCTTGAAATTCCGACTTCTGGTTTTACATCAATCACTATTACAATTTCGGGTTCTACACCTCCTGTTGAGAGGTAGCAGAGCATAGGGAGCGTCTCCGGAAAAAGCATTCTTCCTCTTCCCTGATATGCAAGGGTAGAGTGAGAGAATCTATCGGAGATAACGATTTTACCTTTTCTGAGTGCTGGCTTTATAACCTCTTCAACGAGTTGTCTTCTTGCCGAGAGGAATAAAAAGAGTTCAGCGGTAGGAGATATTTCTATGTTTGATTTGAGTATTTTTCTTATTTTTTCTCCGAGTTTTGTAGTTCCAGGGTCCTTTACGAGAATTGCGGGGAGTCCGATTTTTTTGAGCGCTGATGTGAGAATTTTTGCCTGAGTTGTTTTTCCTGAACCCTCTATACCTTCAAAAGATATAAAGTGAGGAATATCGCGCAATCTCTTAAAATCAGAAAGTATATCTTTTATATCGCTATCTATCATCTATACCTGAAAAAATATTTTCCGAAAAAATTATTAACGCATTTGCAAATTATGTAAAATAAAAAGTAATATGTCAGAGGAAAAATCGGCGAGAAAAAGTAAAAAGAGAGCAAAAGAAAAAAAAGAAGCCAGAACTAATAATGGAGCAAAAAGCAAAAAGAGAGAGAAAAAAAACTACAATTATAGTGATAGAGATATGGAAGAGAGAAGGAAATCCAAAAGGTATCCTACGGAAATTGAAGTGAGATATTCATCAGAGCAAGGTTTGGCTGTTGAGTGGATAACAAATATATCAAAAGGAGGGATGTTCATAAAGTCAGAAAATCCTCTTCCTCCGGGAACCCCTCTCAAAATAACTTTCTCTGTTCCTGGCAGGGAGGACTTATCTATTGAGGTTGAAGGAGTTGTCAAGTGGAGGGCAGAACCATCTGACCCATCTATAATACCCGGAATAGGAGTTGAAATAACGAAAATAGATGACAGAAACAGAAAGCTCTTTGAAGAACTTATTGAGAGTTTGACAAAAAAACAAAATCAGAGAACTGCTTGAAAATTATCTTTTCCTTATATAGAATTTAAATACACCGTTTTCCTCCTGTGAGGCGATAAGTTCATGACCTGTCTGAGAGCAGAACGCTGGAAAATCTTTTTTCGCCCCCGGGTCATCTGCGAGAATAAGCAAAATTTGTCCTGTTTTCAATTGGTCAAGATATTTTCTCGCTTTTATAACTGGCATAGGACATTTCATTCCCCTTGCGTCAAATTCTAAATCGGGTTTTCCTATCTCCCTTTCCATATTTTATCCTCCCTTTAATTATTAAATTTAAGAATTTTTCATATAAACAGGCAAATTCCACCTTTTGCTTCTGATATAAATGTAGCTGCTCCGACTATTTCTTGGACTTCGTCTATGAGCTGGTCTTTATCTACTCCAAGTATACTGCATGAGGTAGAGCAGGCGTAAAACTTGACTCCCGATTCTTTTGCTGCCTGAAAGAGGTCATCTAGGGTAGGTGAGCCGGTCTTTTTCATAAGGATTTTCATCATAGCCGGAGCAATTCCAGCCATGTTCATTTTTGACAGACCAAGGGAGTTCAAACCTTTTGGCATCATCATTTCCATCATCTTTTGAATGAAGTTTTTACCTTTGAATTTTCTCTTTTTCTTTATGAGAGAAAGTCCCCAGAAAGTGAAGAATATTGCGACATCCATTCCGAGCGATGCGGCGGTTGAAGCAAGCGTAAGGACAGCGAACGCCTTATCCATATCTCCTGAAAAGCAAATTATCCTCAATTTGTTGTGCGGGTCTGCTCCTTCTATTTGTAATGCTCTCTCTCTTTCTTGGGACATCTTTTATCTCACCTCCTTTTTCTTATTCATTTATATTAGTTATTTTCTTTTGCGGTTTGGAGTTTTGCGGTTTTGTTGAATTTTGAATTTGCGGTTTATTTTTTACTTTTGCCAAACTTGATTTTTCGGGATTAATCTTTTTTTGATTTTGGAGAGGTGCCGGAGCGGACGAACGGGACGGACTTGAAATCCGTTGGGGGCGATAAGCTCCCTCGTGGGTTCAAATCCCACCCTCTCCGCCATCAATACATGAAAACTCCCATAATGCAAAAACTCCCATCTCCAAACTTCCTAAAATCAAAAATCTTTATTCTGCTGTTCATCTCACTTTTTTTATCTTATGTATCAAATTCATCAGCAGATTATCCTGATACCCTGCCTTTTCAAGATATAATAAGAATTGACTCTTTCAGAAAAGATATGATAATTCCATTCCTTGAACTCAGGTTTTCAATGTGGCAGAAAAAAATAAATGCTCAAGATATATCACTTAACCTTGATAACTACTCAATACTGACATCTGTCAAGGGAGTGAACTATGGATGGGAACAGGTGGTAAAGCTTTCCGGGAACAAAGTATCTGTGCAGGACTTTGATGTCGGATTCTCAACTGAATATGCTTTTTCAGATTCATTCTTCGCAAGAGCAAGTGTATTTTCAAGGTATAGAACTTTCGGACCTATTTCATCTTTTGGGCTGGGCGATATATTTTTATCTTTTTCTTTCAGGTTGATGAGAGAGCCGATTGAGATATTTCCGGGTTTTTCGGCTGTTATACCTCTTGCAGGAGAGCCAGATGAGAATCTCATAACTTTCAGAAGAATTAATGTTTCGTCTTTTGGTGTGGATTTTCCGTTTCAACTGCTTGCGAAAAAAAGAATTCAGTTTGGAGAAACCGAGCTATCTCCTTACGCCTTGGCGGGATACATTCTACGGATAGGTTATATAATTTTCGGGCAGAATGTTTTTCCGGGAGATATAGTGTTCGGCGGTGTTGGTATATCTTCAAGGATAAGAAATTTTTTTCTGACACGAGGGGATTTATCTCATGACCTTGGGATTTCGTCTTCAATCTTTGTGCTTCACGGGTTTCCAGAATCTCAAGACGCTTCAATATATAAGGTGACGGGGAGCTCGTGGGATATTGTCAAGTTGAAGATAAATCCTTCTTTTATTTTGAAGAAGGAATTTGAGGAGCTCGGAAAAAAGCAGGTAAGGGATTTTGCATTCGTTGAGCTTTCTCTGTTCTTTACCATGTATGAGAGGAGTTTTATTTATCTTGGGAATCAGGAGTATGTTCTGCAGAGGTTTCCGTTTTTAGATAGGGTCAAACCGGGCTTTTCTTCAATTCTATCAGCAGGTCTGATATTCTGATAGGCAGAATGTTTTATCATCTGATTTTCCACACTATGCCTTTTCTTTTGATATTTTTTGCGATTTTTTGGAGTTGAATGAGGATTTTTATTTTCTCTTCAAACGAGAGTTTTGCTTGTTCTCTGTGGAAAATCTCCTTCTGCCTGTAAATATCTTCTTTTTTCAGAATTTTTCTTCCTATGCGGATTTTCATATCTCCAGCCATACACTTGCTACTTTAATATTAAATTTTCTCTGAGAATGTTTTTCAACCTTCTCTTATTAATTTTGGTCTGTTGAAGAAGCATTTTCACTTTTTGAATATCTTTCTCTCTCCCAGCTCTCAGAAAAATTGCAATCAGATGTTCAGACGAAAAAACTTTGTTGGGGATACCCTCGTAAGTTATTCCTTTTGCATTTTTTATTCCTTCTTCTTCAAGTTCGTCGGCGACTATAAACTGAACTGGTACACCCTCAATCACAATATGCTCGTCTTTCCATTTATATCCTTTTGATTTCAGGTAGTCATAAATAGGAGTAAGGTCAATAATTTTGCCGGATTGTTTTATGGTAATAAAAATATCAAGGTCATAAGTCAAGAACGGTTCTGCATAAAAAAGTGTCGCAATTCCACCACCGATTGCATAATCATCAATCACCCCTTTATCTTTGAGTTCATTTATAACTTCAGGGGTTTTTCTCATCTCCTTCTTTTCTCTCTTTAATTTTAGTTTCCTCTTGGCGATTCCTTAATTAGTCCCAAATCTTTTTTCCTGCTATCTTTCGTTTTTTCTGTTCTTCGCTTTTATTTCAAAATAGTTCTACCACCTCTTAATCTTAATGCACGCCTTATATTTCCTATCACACCGAAAACCTATTGGACAATCAAAATCACTTTCACAATCACCCTCATACCGAGGATAAATGCTTTCAGGTCTCGGGAGAACTGGTTTTGGTATATTATATTCATCTACTACTTTCATACAAGTTCCATAACTCTTATAAGGTGGTTTTACGCAGTAATAACCTATTCCACAGTCAAAATCTGAACTACATCCTCCCACACAAACACCATAATCATCGTAGGGAGATTTCACACAGTATTGACCTGTGTCGCAATCAAAATCTGACTCACATATTACTATCTTTTTGCTCCATACATAAGCTGGAATGCCAAGCAGAAAAACTATTACTATCTTGGTAATATGCTTCATAATTTCATCTCCTTTCATTTCAGTTTTGCTGATTTCAAGACGCGTTTTACACTTAAACTACTTCCTTGAACTTCAAAAACCCACTTTGTGTATATGACATAACTTTCATCAGGAGTGGTGAAGTAATCGCCACTAACACCGGTGTCAATAACTCCCTTTGTGCTTCCATCTAGGGATGTGAAAAGAAGTGAATAACTGCTCCACCAAGAAGAGCTCCAAGGAGCTTGCTCTCCCTTTTGATACAGAATTTTCCCTGCGCTCGGAAGAACGCGGAAGCTTCCCAGAACGTTAAGATCAGCAATAGTCGGCGAAGCCCCTTCTCTGAGGTCAGATATGTATAAATAACCATCTTTCTCCCACACTATCTTACTCCCACCCGAATATATTTGGTAAGATACATTATCAATTGCAAAAATATCTGTCCCATCTGGGTTTAAAAAGATGATATAGTATCTGTAAGTCGAGCTGTCGCTACAGTATACGCGAATTTTCCCTATGTACGCTCCTTGAACGTCTCGGACAAATTCTGGGAAACCACAAGAAATATCTCCATATTTTTCTGAAATCTTACCGAGGAGATTTGCCACACCAGAACCATCTTCTTTTATGGAGAATAAATTATTCATATCACCACCATAAACATAAACATATTTGCCATCGGGAGAAACAGAAATTCCGCTTACCAGAGCATCCACCTGACCTATAACCTGAGTTGATTTACCTTGATAGCTGAACTTCATAATTGCAATAGTTGCATTATTTGGAAATGGTTTCAGATAAAATAGAGCAATATTTTGAAAAGTGGAGTAACCCCGAACACCTTCTGCTACTATATGAGTGCTTCCATCAAAGTAATATATGCGAGTTGATTCAGCAAAGTAAAGTTCATTTCCTACGCTCGTTATGTATCCGGGATAATAATAATAATCGGGATAATAATAATAATAATAATCTAAATCTTTTACTTTGCTTGTTGTTTCATTTTGATATGAGTAGAACCAGAGAGCTGACGATTTTCTATAAACTATTCC
>BEHV01000003.1 GCA_002898315.1 bacterium HR19
AACAACATCAGAAAAACTCAAAGCAAAAGATATGTTTTTGAACTATGTAGATGGAGAAGAAGAGCTTGTAATAGTTGAAGAGGGAAAAATTATAACCTTCAGGAAAAAGTAATTTTTTAAAGCATAGAATTGAAAAATGAATAACCGGTTAATTCTTCTGAGTTCTGCATCTGCTATATTGATTATCGCTCTGATAATTATACTTACCCGCGAATGCCAGCGAAAGAAAAATCCCTCATCTGAAATAACTATTAATATAGATGTTTCCCCTAAAAGCGGAGCAGAACCACTGATAGCAAATGTGAAAGTTTATGTAAAATCAAAAATGAAAATAAGAGAGGTAAAAATAGATTTCAACGGAGATAAAAATTACGAATACTCTACTTATCCCAACTCAGAAACATTCTACCAGGAATTTCTGACAGAATTTATAGCTTATGACCCTCCCGAAAACTTTCCTCTGCAAGGAACAGATTACTGGTCAGAAGTCACGATATATGTGAGAGCTAGTAACTCTGCACAGGAGAGCGAAAAGAGTGAAAAAGTTCAGGTACTCTGGATTGGACCACCTAAATTTTTTCTCGTAGCAGATAAATGCTCTGGCCCCCCACCACTTCAGGTCAATTTCAAAGTAGTATTTGAAGAGAAACCTTACGATAGATATGATTTTAAATGGGATTGCTACGGCGAAAAAAAATTTGACAAAAGCACGACAGAAAACACATTCACCTGCAACTTTGAAACAATAGGGCTTTACCCATCTTCTGTATCAGTACTAGCACCTAACAAAAGATATAAAATATCCCCCTATATCTACTGCGGAAAAATATCAGATAACCTTATCTCAAAATACATAGAGGTTCTATCTGAAAGAGTCCTGCCACAATTTATCCTCTCAATACCCAATGAAGTAGAAATCTCAGATATAGTCGGAGATAGTATAGTGCTTTTAGGAATCCCAGGAATAATCATTGCAGAAGGCAAAGAAATAAAAGATTTTTTTGGGGTCTTCTCCCTATCCGCAACAGAATCGGGAACTCAAAAAGAAATTGATGCTTCAAAAATCTCCTCCTTCCCCCTCAACCTTATATCTTCAAAAGTATGGGAAAATAAAGTTTATTTCTCATCATCATACGGGGGAACTTATGTCTGGGAAAAAGAAACAAAATCTATAAAAAAACTCATAGACCACCCATTTTCTGTCTTCCCCTATAATTCATCGGACTTTCTGCTGATAGATAACCTTACAGGGAACATCAAAGTATGCAAAGATGAAAAATTTGAATTCTGCCCATCAACCTACCCACCAAATATCACATCACTAATAGACCAGATAAAAATAAAGAGAAAAGCAGATGAGCTAAACCTCGTCATAAGATATACAGAAGGTTCCCTTGAATACATAAAATATCAAGGCGAAGGAAAAATAGAGAGAAGAAATATTAATGTTCCCGAAAATTTTAAATATCCGGTCTTAAAATTTGATTTTGACTACCCCGATTTTTTCTTCATCCCCGGACCCGGCTCAACTATAATCTATCGTATGAACGCAAATGTTGGTGATGCATCTGAATTAAACCAGCCAGATAAAAGAAATTCTTTCTCTGCAATCTCCATACTGAATAAAGATAAGTTGATTTTAGGTTTATCTGAAAGACCGTGTGAGGAGAACCCTGATAGACCCTGCAACATAGCAATTTTCAGCATACCTCAAAAATCATTCCAGCTTTATGAAGGAAATGGAAATGTGGTTCAAATCGCTAATGAAGGAAACTTCATTTATTACCTCAAAAGTAGTTCGGCACTATTAAGAAGAAAAATTATAGATTTTGGCTCCACCGTAGGGCTGAGCAGAAACGAAGAAGTGCTTTTCCGTCTCCCATCCGGAACGCTATCTGACCTTCAATCAGACGAAGACAAAGTTTTCGTTCTTGATATGAACTCGCTTATCTTATTCTCATACGACGGAAACTTCCGCGGATATTATTTTGATCCATCCGAAGGAGTTATGTCCGCTCTCTTTGTATCTGACCTCATTTTTATCGGAATATCAGACAATAAAACAACACCACAAAAAGAAGGAAAGATAAAGGTGTTGAACAAAAATCTTGAGGAAATCACTTCGTTCTCTGATGAAGAAATATCATCAGAATCAATAAACTGCATTTCCGCTCTGAAAAAAGGTGAAAATGATTACTATGTATTTATCTGCCTCAACGATTCTATCTCAATACTTTCTCTCTCCTCGGGAAAATTCAATTATATATGCGAAAGCAAACTTGATTCTCCCGGCGTATCGGTGGTCTCAGATGGAGCAAAATTTTTTGTCTCCTCCTACTCCAAACTATACACAATTTCTGAACTATGCCGTATTTTAGATTCAAAGGACTCTCTCCTTACCTTTACACAACTTGATATTGATAACGAAAGAAAACTACTGTTCTCCTCAGAAGGAGAAAATCATCAGTTCAGAATATGGGATATAACATCTGGATACCCACAAGAGATAACAAGATATAGTTTAGATGTAGGTGTTGAGTACGATGTTGCAGAAGGAATAACACACATAAAAGACTCATTATATCTTTCCTCTTCATATACAGGACTTATAGTTTTTGATATATCTGATATTTCAAAACCCAAACTCATAAGGAAGGTTTATATAACAGATGTATCTGCTGGATTAAGGAAATGTTTTGCTCTAAAAAACGGGTCAGGAGTAGCATGCTTGACCGGAGGAAATCAGGTTTTCTTCTACAAATAAAAAATCCTCACCTCATCCTGACAACAAATCCTTTGATAAGCGGTTTCCCTCTGTTATCTAATCCTCCACAAGCTATATAAAGCGTACCATCAAAAGATGAAAATGCCTCTATATCTGCGCACACAAGTTCGGTCTTTATTCTATTTGCCATCCATCCGTCTTTCTCACAAGAGTAAAATATATCCTTCCCCTTCTGATACACGACGCACGGAGAAAGAGAAGAGTAAAAAGAAGCCAGTGACCCTCCCCAGATATTTTTATCTATTGTTCCTGATTCATCCCACAGCCACTTTGAACGCCTTACAAATGCTTTCAGTTTTCCCTTCTCAATAGCAAATAGCCCGGGCACATTACCCTTCCAGAATAACGAACAAAAATCCTCAAAAACATAAGTTAGCTTCGGATATCTAATTCGCACACTTGACACCTCTTCCTTTGAATATATCCATACACTCTGAGGGTCTAAAAAACCAAAGGGAACCTGAGGGTCTAGCATCGCAACCTCAGAAGAAGGGAAGGTTCTCTCGGGAAGACGAATTAAATAAAAATCCGGAATACCTAATTTTTCCGGTTTTGTTAAAAATTCGTTAAAACCACCTTCAACGAAGTCCTTATCATGAGAATCTCTGAAAACATCATACAATATGAATTTTAATGAACTTGTATTTTCTGAAAAAAGAGAGATAGAAACAAACCTTTCAGAATATAAGCTTAAATCAAAACATCTCCCATACTTTTCTTTTATCTCCGCAGTAGATATTAACTTTTCTTCTTTCCTTTCCTGCTGAATATAATTATTAATAAAATTTGGTATTCTGACCTCCCTTTCCAGCTTATCAGATACAATCAGAAGATATATTTCGTAATTTTCGTCGTACCAAGAGATAGCTGTCAACCCCGATGAAAGAACCGCAACCGCATCTTTAACACTCCTCGTAAATTTTTTCCCGCCCGCCTCTATAAACAGAACCTTTGAACTATATTCAAGCCCTAAATTCTGCAAAATAACTTTGACCTTTGATGAAATAACAAGAGGAACCGCAAAACCTTCGGAGGATATAAAAACATAAGTTGAAGTGTTGGGCATTGAAAATGGAGCGAACCTTATGTTCCCATCCAAATCAGAAAAATATACGCATACAAAATTTTCATCGCCAATACAGTTGGAGATTTTTGGGAAAAAACCATCTCCAAAATCAACCTCAAATACGCTCCCGCTCCCATTTACGCTCCCGCTATTGCAAGAAGTGAAAAAACACAGAATAAAAAACAAAAAAATCACCACAGCGGTAATCTTAAAAGAATACATAAAACATAAATTAACAAAAAAATCAGTAATTTTACACAAATAGCTTCAAAAGATTTTTTCAAGCTCCAGCTGATATTTCCCATCAACCCTCTTAAAATAAATAATGTAAGGGAAACCTTTGAGCAATACCGGATAAATCAAACCCTTTTTATCTTCCCTGTTCCAAAAAGAAAAAATACCAAAAAATATAGTAGAAGTATTGCTAAATTCATCGGGAATAGAAAAAACAGATACTGGATATGAAAAAGCAACTTTTATATTACAACCTCTGATAAGTCCGGAAAACTTAAATTTTCTTCTGAAACTCTCACCATCAAAATCACCAGCATAAGCAGAACAAAATTTTTCACCACCCACCTCAGAAACTAACTCCATATCCGCAAAAAGCAAATTTTCACCATCTCCTACCACATCCAAAAAAACCTGCGAACCTTTCCTGGGAACAATCTTGTATTTCACAGAAAAATCTTGATTTGGCGGAAGATTTTTTATTTTCAGAATAATCTGCCTCCCCCTCACCTCAAAAGAAAAATCTCTGAAATCAGAACCACTAAGATATAATCTGACGCTACCTGCATCTATATCTCCAAATTCATTTTCAGATGTGTAAGCAACAAAAACATTTTCATCAGGCGAAAAATAAAAACTTACCTTTTCCTCGTAATAACCTTCACCTACTATTCCTGCTTTTCCGGAAAATATGTCTTTCCAGTATGCTATATTATCTGAAATCCAGAAAGCAATTGCTCTCCCCTTTGCAATAACTCCCAGAACTTTCTTCGGAACGGAAACACTTTCCGCAATCACAATTTCCTGATTCTTCCCGCTTTCGTAAAGAAAAATCTTTCCATCCCTATAATAAATAACAGAACCAGATGAAACAAAATAAAAAGGATATAATGGATCAACGGGAAAATCTATTTTCTTTTGTCCATCACCTTCAAAGACGATAACATCTCCTTCTCTTGTGATGAGGGTTTTCTCATCTACTATGTCAGCTACTTCTTCAAACCGCAAAGGAACAGCTCTAACCTTCCACCCATCGGTCAAGGAAAAAGAATAAATCTCACTTTTATCTGTAAAAACAAATAACTTTTCGGGTGACGACCTGAACAAAACATTGCCAGCAGAAAATTCGGTATACCATATATTTTCTGACTCTACAGAAGATTCTCTCTTTTCCTCCCTTTTACAGCAGAACAAAATAAGAAATACAGAAATAAGAGAAAGGAGGAAAAATCTCTCATAAGCATTTTTTATAGTATTCATTCCTTCTTATGAATATCACAATAAGAGAAATCAGAGCAAAGAGCCAGATAAAGGAAGAGGTTATCGCGCATCCGCCGCCTTCCTTCTGAAATTCACCAACCTGGGTCACAGGGTCGGTCCAACCAGAGCAATCGTTTGTCGGGCATTTTTCAATCGTGACATCCATAGATTGTAAAAGAGCATAGTTATCTGTTCTTCTCAAATTAAGTTTGCAATTCCCGTATAGATTAGAAGGAAGGGTAACATATTTGCTTTCTCCACAACGAAGAGTTCCAAAACCCATCAACATACTACCATTTGGACAGACAATTTCAAGACCGCAGTAATTACAGCTCGCTCCAAAGAAATCCACTTTCAAATTTGCGGTCGTTTTCAGAGGACGAGGATTTACATCTGAAACCGCTACTGATGCATTGATAAAGTTTGACCCCACCAAAAGCCAACCCGCATTTGCGGGTCTAGTGAAAAGCTCAATACCAAAAGGTATCCATCTTGTAAGTGCTTGATATATTTTCACTATGGGAAAGTTCTGCAAAGTAGCTGCAAGCTGATTTATTATGAAATTCACCCCTTGACCGCAACCCGTAAAACCAAGCTTATTGAGAAGCCATTTTATAAATCCCCCACCCGAAAAAACAGTCTGAGATAAAAGGTTCAAAATCTCATCCCACGCTCCGGAATCTATTATACTTTTCCAACTCATTTTTTCAGCATCGGGTAAGCCCCAATTTGTAATTGTAGAAGCAACCCATCCCCATGTATCTCCATCGGGAATACACGCCGCTATATTAGGTACAACAATCTCTATGACAAATTTCACTATCCTTCCTGTATTTGCCAAGAGCCCTATTCTTTTTACTGGGTCAGTAAATATAGACCAGCTCATCTCCCAACCTTTTGATATTTTCATAAGATGCATTCCCTGAGGAACAGAAACGGAAGTATATACCTTCGGATTAATAAAATTAAATGAAATAATGTTGCCTAGTGAGAGGTCTATTTTTCCATCCTGAGCCTTAACCACAAAAGTTTTTTTCAGACCCCCACCTTTATCCCAAGGTGTCTTCGCATCTATGAAACCCCCACCGTAATATACCATCGTCTGACTCTTAAACTCTATTGTCTGACTATCTACTGTTCTGGGTTTTGGAGCACCTGCCGGGAAATAAATTTCATCATCCCTAACACAATTTGAAGTCCCCTGGGTATATCCCGGCTCTTCGCCTTCCCATTCCTTCCACATTATTCTATTACCTTTATCAATATTCTCTACTACATCATCTATACCCTTCACCTGGATTGATTTTCTTACATCTTCAGCTATTTTACTTGCAAGTATATATATGTCTTGCGTTTGTGTGAGTGAGCCAGGGTATTTTGAATTTATTTCTGCTATCCTTCTGACAAGTTCTTCAAATTTAGGGTGGACTACCACTTTATCTGCGACATAAACAAGCGCCTTTGGACTGAACATCCAAAAATAAGGAGGAGACATAATGACGAGCGCAAGAGCAGTAGTTCTTTCATCTATATTCACCCTTTCCCTCTGATAAAAGTAAGAGAGATTTTTAGCACCAACCTCTATCGCTAACTCCTCCGGGATTACATAAGACATAAAATAAAGTGAATTTTTATCGTCAACCGCAAAAAGAGTTTGAGGAACATCTGCCTCCCAGCCCTTTATATCTACTGTTGAATCGTAATTTGCAGGCTTACTACCGTAAATAGACCATACGACAATATTTTTCTCTTTTATAAGATTGCTCCAATCCCTTTTCCCTCCTTGATCTTCGGGTAGTGTTCCACACCCTACAATAAAACCAAAAAACGCTACTGAAATAAAAAACCAAAAACTTTTTTTCCACGTCATTTTCTCTTTCACCTCCACGTACTGGTTCTTACCAATTTAATTTAATCATTCTTTAAAAAAAGTCAAGCAAAATGAAAAGATTTTTTATCCTAAAATCACAAAGTAAAGATCAACTTGATAATATTTAAGATATAAAGCATTATGTTCAGTGTCTCAATAATAATTTCAGGGGTGATTTTCCTCGCTTCTTTTATATGGGCATACTTTTTCTTCAACTATCCTACATTAGATGATATAGCAAGAGCGTACTCATTTATACATGCATTCGTAAAAAAAGATGTATATATCTACCAGCTTGATACAAGCTACCACGGGGCGCTTATCAACGGCATAGTATACTATATCTTCTTCAAAATCTTCGGGATAAATATTCTGTCCTGGCGCATTTCAAATTCATTTATGCTCGCATTAGCATCAGCAGTAGCTTTATCATACCTCAAGAGAAATCAGCAGAAAGTAATCTTTGCAATTTTGATGATTTTTTCAGATATAGCTTTCAGAAGAAATATTCTTCTTGGTGGGGACTATGCGATAATTCCTCTGCTCACTTTCTCAACAATCCTCTTACCACCATTCATCAGAGGCATTTCGGCAGGACTTGGATTATCAACAAATCCGCTTTTTATATTCCTCCTTCCCATAGCACTATACAAAAACAGCAAAAAAAAGTTTCTGACTGGCTTTCTCATCGGTCTAACCCCACTCTTGATATTCAACGCGTACAATGTGATAATAAACTTGAATCTGGCAAACCTCTCTGACTTCAAATTACCTCTTCCTCCAACTTTAGCAGACATGCTGATAAGATATAAAGAAGTAATCTCATCAGAGACCATAAAAACGAGAGGTTTTCACATCTATACTCTTTTTGTTCTTTTGCTTATCTCAATTCTCATGCTGAAAAATTCAAAATTTCTCAACTTCAACTTCGTGGTCTCATACCTGATATACTTTTATTCTTCACTGATAGAAGAAAGATATTCTTTATTCTTCTACTGCCTTTCCTTCCTTACAATAGCAGATAGCTTTCCATACCTTACAGAAAAAAAAGAAATAGGGGAAGAAAATAAAGCTTCAACAATAGTAAGAAAAATAACACAAGCTGTATTTCTGCTACTTATAGTCCTTTTTGTATATTCATCGCTCTTTTCTCTATCTTCTGACAAAAACCCATGCATCAGCTACCTTCAGTTCCCATACTCCCACAAACACTGCTCAAAATTTGACTACAAACCCATAATAAAAGATGTCCTGTGCCTTAAAGATTACTTAGAAAAAAACAACTTAGATTACAAGGAATTCGGTGGAGATGTATTATCCACAGGATTGATAAAATTCTTCAACCCCTCGGCAAATATATATTACCTCTTCAACCCATGGACATATTTCATACCACGAGAATTTAACGGAGAAACAAAATTAAGGTTTTCCATAGAATACTACGGTTTGAGTTATCCTCCACCCCGAGAAGAATATGACCTTGGTTTTATAAGAAGGAGTATAGATATATGCAACTTTAAAATAAGAGCTTATTATCCACCCATGACAAGAGAGGAAATTCAAAAAGGTATTTTCGGAAAATCATATGTGAGAGAATCTGGAATAAAAGAAATATTGAGCCATATTCTTCAAAATTATAGAAAATGAAAAAACGCTTTGTGATAAAAACTCTTTTTCTGCTTTTATTTATCTTCATAACACTTGAAATCATTCCGAGAATAAATCCTCAAATAATTCTGCTCTTCGGAGATTATATCTCAACAATCATGATTTCAAATTTAGAATTTGCAAAAAAGAGATTACAAGACAAAATAATGGTAAAACCAGATAAGGAACTCGGATATGTCCTGAGACCAAATAAAACGATACGCATAAAAACCAGCGAGTATGACTTTATGACACAATTTTATGCCTTGAAGATAGACGATATTGAGATAGGAGTAAGAGATAAAATTTCTAATCTCAAAGATATATTCGGGGTAGCTATTGGAGATTCCTACACATTCTGCTACGGATTATCTGATGAGGAATGCTGGGTTGAAATACTTCAAAATAAGTTAGGCAAAGAGGTGTTAAATTTAGGGGTATTTGGATACGGAAGTGCTCAGGAGTATCTGATGCTATATAAAGTCGGATTGAAACTTAAACCCATGGTGGTAATATGGCAGTTTAATTTTCTTGACCCCGCAGATGATAGATACTTTTTAAGCGATAACTTCTACCCTATTCCTCACCCACAAAATATATTCAGAAAATCCCCTTTCCCACTCTCGCACTCGGTCGTTCTATCTATAATTGATGCACTTTCTATCATCTATGTTGAACCTATAAGGAAAATAAAAGCTCTAAATTATATCAAAGATGCCCAAGAAGAGATAATCGATACCGCAGAAAATATAGAGAGAGCTTTCAAACTGTGTAAAGAGAACAATATACATTTTTTCCTTGTCTTTATGCCAGAACATGATAATTTGAGCTTAACACTCCAAAAATCACTATGCCATAAAATACCCTGCATAAAAATAGGGTTTCAAAAAGAACATTTTTTCAGCATAGATGGACATCTCAACCCTGCTGGAAGTAATTACGCTGCTGAAAAAATATACGAGTACATTAAAAGCTCACTCTAATTCAACTATATAGTATATGGGATTCCTCTCGGGAATACTTGAGATCCTTATTCCAAGAGAAAATATATCCGCTGAGAAAATAAAATCTGAACTCGCATCTTGAAATATGAATTTTTTGCCCCTGTGATAAAGCATTATATCTTTCAGCTTCTTCTTTGCAAAATCCTCTCTCAGTTCTTCAAAATTTTTGAAATCAGAATTTCTGGAATCTTCCCTTTCCAGACCACCAAAATCTCTTATAAATCCGAAGTAATATCCATAGTCAGGAATTTTTGAATCATTTGAAAAAAGAATCTGAAAATTCACCACCCCAGATATATTCACAAATTTGTCTTCTCCGTCTTCTTCTATCTTCTTGGCAAGTTCACGCTGTATCCTCTGGTCCACACAAAAATCAAACCTGCCATAACTTATGAGTTCTTTTACCATGTTATAGTAGATAAAAAATTGCCCTATAAAATGCATAAGGAGAAGGAATACAGAAAAATAATATTTCCTCCCGTGTATGACAGTAGATTTAATCATCAGAGCAGGAAGCAAACTCAAAAAAGGGAGTATCAAACCCATTCTTCTTGGTGTCAGACCAAAAGGAAAAGAGACGAGTTGAAAAATAAAGAAAATCAAAATTGAAAGTCCAACAATTTTTCCTTCACTCTCAAGCTTCCTGAAAACCGAAAGGAAAATGACAAAAATAAAAATAAAAGGTATAGAGGGAAGATAATATAAAATATTTGAGGGCGGGACATAATTCAAAAGCAATCCAACACCTGTTCCATAGAAACTGAAAAAGCCAAAAAGGTCCTCAAAAAAAAGTATAAATTTCGCAATTAAAAAACAAAAGATATTCTTATCGCAAAAAGAAAAAATAACCTGATTTGACTTCTTTAAAATAAGGAATAAAGATAGAATATTGTTTTGAAAAACCCCTCCAAAAATTCTCTTTTCTGGCTGACCCATGCCGAAATCTAATACGGGTATTGTGTAGGGCAGAAAAGCAAGTGCTATCACAAGTCCGCTCAAAAGCAGAAATCTCAAACTCACATAGCGCAAGAGAAAAACCGATAAGATAAAAGACGCAAAAAAAATAGCCGAAGGAAGATAAAAATATACACCTATAAAGACCAAAACAAAAAAGAGAAGAAATCTTCTCCTGAAAAATGCTACAAGAGAAAGAGTCAGAATGAGAAAAGTGAAGGTGTAAATCAATCCTATACCAACTCCACTTGCAAAAATAAAAATACCTAGAATAAGAGTAAAGCCAGTAGCTACAAGTGGGGAAACGCCAAATATCTTTGCAAGTATATATAACGCAACCAAAGTGAGAGACGAAAACAAGAGTCCCGGAAGCTTAACAAAAACAAGCTTTAAAGTGAAATTTTGTCTATCTATCTTTTCAGCAAGATAGAGCATCAGGTCCTGCAGGTTATAAACTATACTGCTCGCATGAAACCAGATGTAGATGGGAACTCTTATGTCTCCTATTTCAATTGAGTACTGAGGTGGTAGTGGTTGAGAGATTGTTTCAAAAAAAAGATATTTATTTCTTTCAGCCAAACTTTTACCGCACCAATCATCAGAAAAAATGGGACCATCTTTGAAATCTGCTACAAGGCACTTTTTGTAAATAGCATTTATCTCATCTTGATCAAATCCACAGAGCAAAAATAACGGCAAAACAAGAATATAAAAGAAAAACAACAAAAAAAGCAAACCTCTATAACTTTCCCTCATAGAAAATCTTTTATCTATAAAAAACTTATCTCCAAGAAGTTTAACAATCTATATCCAGAAAAATCCAGCACCAAAATCCTAAAAATATATATAATGAAAGAAGGGAGAAAAATTTTCCTCCTCTTTTTACTTTTGTGCATTTCCGCCCCCAATTGTAAAACAAAAAAACTTAATGCTGAAGATATTGATTTATCTCTAAATGTGTTATCTGAACTCTTTAAAATTTCCTTTGCAATAGTGCCCATAAATTTGTTCCTATCTTACCTTACCACAGCTGAAAATGTCAGAGAAATAAAAGATTGCGTCTATATTTCCGAGGGAGAAAAAGAAAAAACCATAAGCTTGAATAACTGCTCAATATCTCAATTTGTCATAAGGGGAGATGTAAATATAAAAAAAGCAGAAAAGAATATATTTTACCTTCAAAATATAAGCTTGTCAATATCCGACGGTCCTATATTTTTAGATAACGGATATTTTAAAATTGAGAAAATAGAAGGCAAAGGAATAGCAGTTAAAGAAGGAAGTTTTTATTCCCTGCCTTTTGAATCCAATGAAGTCAAAATAAAATACGATATAGCTGATGTATATCTCCTTTACGAAATACGGGGGAATAAAATAAAATTCCGTATTGATTTAACTCCTGTATCAAAAATAAAAGGAGAAAACGAAAGGGAAGGGAAATATAATTCAATAGAAAGCATCAGCAAAAAATCATTTTTCTCAATAGATTTTACATCAGCAAACATACACCTGATAGATGTGAAAACAAAACTTAATCTCAATATATCAGGATGAGGAAACAAAAATTATGACATAAAAATTGAAGGTGATTTCACATTTGATTTCCAAACATTTTTTTTAGGATACCTATGCCCTATAAAAGGATACATATCTTTGAACTCATCAAAGATAAAAATATCAAGATACAGATTGATTTATTCCAAGCAAGAGAAAAGCTGTATGAATATTCAAAAATGCCTGTAAAAACTTAATGTCTAATTAGCTATCTGATTATTACTGGAGAAAGTTGAAAAGAAATTTCTGGTTTATCTGATTTCCCTAATTGTCCATAAGAATTATCTCCTATACACCAAAGCGAATTATCGTTTTTTATAGCACAAGTATGAAACCAGCCGGATGAGATTGCTCTGACATCTTTTAAACCATACATTTTTATCAGCGATTGCCCTTTTGAGTTGTCACCCCAGCAAGAAATTTTTCCATTCATCATCATTGCACAGGTGTTCCAGTATCCTGTCTCTACATCCATAACTTTCTCCCCTACCTTTACTGGACGAAGTTTATTTTCATTAGTTCCATCTCCAACTTGTCCAAAGTAGTTCCATCCCCAGCAGTAAAGGTCAGATGATTTATCTAATGCACAAGTATGCATCCTTCCAGCAGAAACATAAATTATGTTATCTATTATCTTCTGCGGAGCTAATTTGTTTTCTCTTGTCCCATCTCCTACTGCCCCGGCTCCATTCCATCCCCAGCACCAAAGAGAGTTATCTTTTTTTATGGCACAGGTGTGTAGCCAACCCGTTGCAACATGAATCACATCATCAAGAACTTTTACAGGCAGAAGCTTTTCCTTCTCGCTCCCATCACCTACCTGCCCCCCTATATTCCACCCCCAGCACCAGAGAGAGTTATCTTTTTTTATAGCACAGGTGTGTAGCCAGCCCGTTGCAACATAAATCACATCATCAAGAACTCTCGTAGGTAAAAGCTTCTCTTCTTTGCTACCATCGCCTATCTGCCCACCTATGTTTGAACCCCAGCACCACAGAGAGTTATCTTTTTTTATGGCACAGGTGTAATATACCCCCGCGCTCACATATACAACATCCCGGAGTACATTTACAGGAGGAACTGCATCAGAAATTGAACCATTCCCAATCTGTCCAAAACTATTATTCCCCCAGCAGTAGAGAGAGTTAAATTCATCTACCGCACAGGAGTGATAACCCCCAAGAGAAACCTTACCTTTTACATTACCCCCAGAACTTAATTTTATAACCCTACCTTCTCTGGAATAGCAAAAACAAAGAGTGAAAGCAATAGCAATTGTAGATACCAACTTCAAAGTGGCAGATTTGGAAAGTCCCATAATTAATAATTTAATTGTGAATTTCAAAAATTGCTTTACACGAAGAAGTATTACACTTTTAGATTTTTCCAAAAATCTCACCTGCAAAGCTAAAATAAAATGAATAAATGTTCTATCTCCTCAAAGAATTTTTTATCTCATTCGTTGAGATATTCATTTTCAACAAATATTCAAATCTAACAAAGTTGAAAAATCTAATCAAGGCATTGATAGCTCACTTTATAACAAAACCTGAAAGAGTAAATTATTATCCAACAAGAATATATGTTGACCCGACCAATATATGCAACCTGAAATGTCCGCTCTGCCCTACTGGAAGAAAAGAGTTCGGAAGAAAACCGGGATACATGAAATTTGATGATTTCAAAAAACTCATAGATGAAATAGGGAAATATCTTTTCCAAGTTGATTTTTACTTCTGGGGAGAGCCTCTTTTAAATAAAGAGATATTTAAAATGGTAAATTACGCCCATCAGAACAAAATAAGAACAAGAATAAGCACAAATTTTAACTTTGATATTGAACCCGAAAAAATCGTTGAAAGCGGATTAGATGAGCTTATTGTCTCATTAGACGGAGCATCAGATAAGACATACTCAAAGTATAGGGTCGGGGGAAGTTTTGAGAAGGTCATCTCAAACATAAGAAAACTGCAGGAATGCAAAGGGAAGATGGGAAGGGCTAACCCGAGAATAACTTGGCAGTTCCTTGTTTTTGCGCATAACGAGCACGAGATAGATAAAGCTAAAAAAATGGCAAAAGAGCTCGGGGTGAGACTGAGAATTTTACCAATAAGAGCTGGACTCGGATATGACATAATCTTAGACCACAAGGAAAACAGGTTCAAAAGCTGGAGCTCAAAAAAAATTTCAAGATACAAAGAAAACGGTGAAAGGAAATTTAAGATAAAAAGCTGTCTTTTTCTCTGGTTCCAATCATTCGTCAACTGGGACGGCTCAATATCCCCCTGTTGCGCCGCATTCTACCAGAAAGATGACTTCGGGAACGCATTTCAAAATGGATTTATGAGTGTGTGGAATGGGGAGAAATACAGATTCGCAAGATACATTGTAAAAAACAAAATAAAAGATTATAAAGGTTTTATATGCACAAACTGCGTTGAACGAGGATATTTTGTAGACCCATAAAATAATCCCCTCAATTTTTCTATTTCAAGCTAAAATGAGTAAATTTTTATGACAAGTTTGATATGTTTGTGGATGGTGTAGATGTTTTGCTTGTAGCTCCACCGCGACTTATGTGGCCTTATATAAACGCTTATGATAACTTCATGGTTCCACAAAATCTCCCCTGCCTTGCAGGATACATAAGAGCAAAAGGAATAAAGAAAGTGGCAATAATAGATTGTATGCCGTTGAAAATGGGGTGGAAAACACTTATACGAACAATAAAAAATCTAAAACCGAAGATATTAGCAGCAGGAGAAAATCACGCCCTGTTTTCAGTAGAGGTTCTGAAACTCTTCAAATATACAAAAGAAATCCTTCCGGAGACAGTAACAGTATCTGTGGGAACTCATTTTTCATTCCTTGCAGAAGACATACTGAAAAACGAAGACAGCGTTGATTACATAGTAATAGGTGAGGGAGAAGAAACATTCCTTGAACTGTGTCAGGCAATACTATCGGGATGCGAAAAAAAAGATATGAGAAAAGTAAAAGGAATAGCGTTCAAAGACGATGGAGAAATAGTAATTACAGAACCAAGACCCCTTATAAAAAATCTTGATGACCTTCCCATACCGGCTTATGACCTTTTGCCCATGGATAAATACGGAAAATCAAAATATCTTTTCGCTTCTTGGGGTTCAACAATACACCACTCGCGAGGATGCACAAGCTCGTGCGACTTTTGCTCATTCTGGATACAGATGGCAGATGTGAAAATTCAAAACGGAAAGAAAAAACTGATTCCAAGATGGAGAACAAAAAGTCCTGAAAGAACCTTTGAAGAAGTAAAATACCTTGTCAAAAATTTCGGAAGATATTTCCTCGTTTGGGTAGATGATACTTTCAACGTTAATCCGAAGTGGGAAGATGAGTTCTCGGAGCTTATTCTGAAATCAAATACAAAAACAAGATGGTATTGCTTTATGAGAGCAGATTTTATACTCCGAGATGAAGAGCTGGGAATAATGGAAAAACTCGTAAAAGCTGGTTTGCAACACATAAGCATAGGAGCTGAAAGAGCAGAAGATGAGGATTTTACAGAACTAAACAAACCCTTCTACTCAACAGAAATACTGTCTGAATGCATAAATCTTATAAGAGAAAAATATCCCCACGTCTTCATTCAGATGACATTCCTCACAGGCCTCAGGAACGACAGCAGAGAAACTTTCAAAAAAATTCTGGAATTTGCGAAAAAGTTAAGTCCTGACTACGCGGGTTTCCACCCTATAACACCGTTTCCCGGAACGAAACTTTACGAGCAATATAAAGAGTATATAGAGCTGACCGACTGGAACTACTACGACCTCAACACACCCGTAATGGGTACAAAATACCTCCAAAGGGAAGAGGTTGAAAAACTAACCGCAGAACTATATAGAAAATTTGTGAGTTTGAAATGGTTTCTAAAAGGTATATTGGGAGGAGAGTACAGGAGAAAAATGTACATCTGGTGGCTTATCGTAACAATGAAAATAACCCTCTCATCTATTTTTAACTTAAAAATGCCTTTTAATGAGTACCATAACCTTATATATCCACCGTGGTATTACGATTGATTTTTTTCTTCCGATAGATCGCTAAAAAAATTTTCAACTTCCGCAACCACAGAGTAAAAAATTGACTTGAACAAATCTAAAAAGAAAAAAATGCCTCTGTCTAATATCAACCTGATAGCTTTTTTCAGCGAAAAATTCACATAGAAATTGGCTAATCTCTGAAAATAAAGAAGTTTTTTCGGAGGTATATCTGTCCACTCCATCTTGTAGGGATAATCAACGGAGTATGAAGAAAACCTATCCCAATCTTCATCTTTGAACTGGTACTTCCCTTTTATATATTTTTCGTATAGCTCTGTACCCGGGTAAGGAACAGTTATAGAAAATTTTGCTCCCGAGGTATCTAATTTTCTCGCAAATTTTATTGTCTTTCTTGTAAGCTCTTCGGTCTCGCCGGGAGTGCCGAGCATGTAAAGTCCCATAACTTTTATGTTATATTTTTTCAGAGAACTCACAGCCGATATAATCTGATCCAGCTTCATTTTTTTATTTATGTTTTCTAAAATCTTCTCATCACCGCCTTCTATACCAAGAGCCACAAGTTCGCACCCTGCTTCCTTCATAGCTTCAGCAAGCTCATCATCTATCATATCTGCTCTTGTCTCGCAATCCCAGCTTACCTTCTTGCTAATCCCTCTTTTTATCATCACCTCCATAATTTTGAGTCCTAACTTTTTTGATGGGGGAAAGAGCGGGTCAACAAACCAAAAATGTCTGCATCC
Organism: bacterium HR19; assembly: GCA_002898315.1. GTDB lineage: Bacteria > Calescibacteriota > Calescibacteriia > Calescibacteriales > Calescibacteriaceae > Calescibacterium. The sequence goes on from BEHV01000003.1 coordinate 17,161, forward strand.
GAACTTATCGTAAAAATACTCAATTTCATCACATATATTTTCAGGAGAGCGAATTATATATTTTCTTCCAAGCTGAACCATGCAGAAATTACATGAAAAAGGGCATCCTCTTGAAGCAAGAAATGTGAGTGTGAAATTTCTCTTATTTGGGGGAAAAGCCCTGTAAGCTCTGAAATATCTCGTGAAAAATTCCCAAGCCGGGAACGGTAAATTATCAATATCTTTTATTCTTTCCCTCGGGGGTGTTTTGAAAACCTCTCCATCTACCTTGAAAACAGCTCCTTTTTTGGGAAAACCGGAACTTAAAATTTCTTCAAATGTTTCCTCCCCCTCTCCACAGACGACAAAGTCAGCTAATCCTCTACGAACAATTTCTTCAGCAAAGTATGTTGCGTGTGGTCCCCCCATAACTATCTTTGTGTTCGGGAGCAATTCTCTTATAGATTTTGAAACCTTGAAAGAAAAATTTGCTGTCTGAGTTAAAACAGAAATACACAAAAAATCGGGGTTATACCATTTTATTCTTTCAACGACTTTACGAAATGAAAGTTTCTCAACACAATTATCAAGTATATATATTTGGTCGGTATATTTTCTAGCTATTGCCGAAAGGTAAGAAGCCCATATAGGTGGTGCGGGATTCCACAAAAACCTGTAAGGTCCCAAACTTAATTTCAAATCTGGCAGAGGGTTTAAGAAAAAAATCTTCATCAGATCATTAAAAATTAAAAATTATAAATAGATAAACTTTCAAGGGCAGGATTTTTATATGAAGTACCAGAGGAAACTCTCATTCTCAAAACAGGGAAAAGATTTCGTAAAAGAAAAAGAAAAGGAGCTCATCATATATAAAGAGCCAATCAAAGCACTGAAAAAATTGATACATAAAAAAAAGAAAAAAGTGAAAATAAAAATTCTTGATTTAGGTTGCGGATACGGAAGAATATCAAAAGTATTAAAGAAATTCGGTAATGTCGTAGGTTTAGATATATCATATCAGGGACTAAAATTAGCGAAAAAGCTAAAAATACCTCTTGTACTGGGAGATGGAGAAATTCTACCGTTCAGAAGCAAAAGTTTTGATGTCGTAGTGTGTGCAGAAGCAATTCCATATACAGATAATCCATATAATATGCTCAGAGAAATAAAAAGAGTTCTTGTAAATAATGGATTACTCTTTTTATCTGTTGAAAACTTATACGGGGGTTTAATCTCTGACCCATTCATAAAAGCGTCAGAAATAGAAGATATTATCAGAAGAGGGGAGAGCAAAAAAGCAAAGTATTTCAGAAAAGAAGAAATACTATCCACACTTGAGAAGATGGGTTTCAAGGTAATCTATTTCAGACCAGTAGGGTTTGTAAGAGCAGGATTCCTATCAAAATACAAGTTCAGAAATGTTGAAAAGCTTGAGAGATTATGCGCAAAATATGTTCCGCTTCTTGCGAGAGCGTTTGTTATAATAGCAGTAGCTCCCTCTCATCAATGAAATGAGGGATTTCGGTGGCATAGCGAGCTTCCACTTATATTTTTCAAAGAGCAAAAATGTGAAAAATCAAAAATTTTCACACATACAGAAAACAAAATTAAAATTATTTTTATGATGGTAGAGAAAATACATACTGGGTGGAGACCCGCTCCTCCTGTGAGAAAAAGAAAAAAGAAAAATAAGTAAGAAACCTTACCAGCAGTCACCAAGATTGAGTGAAGAATCTTTCATATAAAATTAACTCAAACCGTTCAGGACATTTGTTCTTTGATTTATTAAACCAGCGGAAATAAGGTATTTCACACCATCTAAAAACCTTATAGAGTAAATTCGCTTCATTTTAAGTGATAGATATGATAAACTGAAAAGTTTTAAAACAGGAAGAAGAAAATCTATGTTGTTTCTCATCACAAATTTTGATATATTAAGAAAAAGCTTTGAACCCGCACACAGAGGAAATATATCTCTGAACTCTTCCGCTTCCCAATCAAAACAAGAATTAGAACTTATTTTTGTATGAGGAATATAAGTGAATTTTGTAGCGAGTGGCAGGTCTGTTTTCAAAGCGAAGTTGTACTCAGCAGTTTTGAACCAGTCGTCTATTTCTTCCGAAGGAAGCCCGATAATATTCGTGGTTCCTACATATATTCCCGCCTTCTTCAAACTTCCGAATGCATTTTCTATAACAGAATTTGAAACACCCTTTTTCTCTAAAAAACCAGCTCTCCTCTCTTCGTTATAGGTTTCAAGTCCAAAAATAACCAATCTGCAACCTGCATCTTTCAAAATCCTTGCAACATCATCATTTATAAAACTTGCAATAGCGAAAATTGAAAAAGGAAGCTTAACCTCTTTCTTCCACATATTGCAAAAATCTGAAAGCCATCTCCTGTCATAAACAGGAAATATATCATCTGAAAAATGGACAAAACTCAACGGGTATTTTTCCTTGACAGAGATAACATCTTGAACAGCTCTTTCGGGAAACTTTTTTCTGAGGCGAAGACCAAAAACATTTTTCAGAGCAGATATATAGCAGAACGAACACGAAAGCATACATCCCCGAGATATTATAAATCTCTTTACGGGAAAATCGGTCAGAAGTTTATATCTTTCGTATATTTTTCTATCAGGCAGTGGCAGAGAATTCAGATCAATTTCAAGTGGAGAAAAACCATAGCTTATGTATTTTCCATCCTCTGATCTGAGAAAAATATTTCTCAAATCTGCTTTTTCTCCTGATAGATAAGAAATAAGATTTAGTGCAGGTAGTTCTGGTTCTCCAAGTATCAAAAAATCAACATCAAGATTGCTATCTGTCATATAGAATGTTGGAAGAGAACCAAACGCTCCTATCTTCACTTCTTTAAATTCTCTTTTTATTTCCCGAGTAATTCTTCTTGCCCAATTCCAGCCCAATATTTCAGCTTGGATGAAAATTATGTCAGGAGAAATCTTCTTAATCTCTCCGAGTAAGTTCTTTTCACTCCTTTGAATAAGAAGAAAAACTTCATTACCGTAGGACTTCAAAAATGCCGAAAAATCGCATATAATCGGTGATTCGTCTAATAAACTTTCCTGAACTATCAAAATTCTCATAATTAAAAACCATCAGTATTAATGAACTTTAAACTTTACATCAAAAATAATTTAAACAGGAGATCAATCGTAATACTCAAGACCAAGATGAGTTATGAGTTCTTCTCCCATAAGGTGTCTTAATCTGTTTTTGAGCTTCATAAGCTGAATGAAAAGGTCGTGCTCGGGATATATAGTCGGAGCATGCATCGGACTTTTGAAATAAAACGAAAGCCACTCCTGTATCCCCCTCATCCCACTCCTTTGCGCAAGGTCTAAAAACAAAGCAAGGTCAAGAACAATAGGAGCAGCTAAAATAGAATCCTTACACAAAAAGTTTATCTTTATCTGCATCGGGTAGCCCAACCAACCAAATATATCTATGTTGTCCCACGCCTCCTTATCATCTCCACGCGGAGGATAAAAATTAATCCTGACCTTATGATAATACTCACCATAAAGCTCGGGATAAAGCTCTGGCTGTAAAATATACTCAAGAACTCCGAGCTTGCTCACCTCTTTCGTCCTGAACGACTCAGGGTCATCAAGAACCTCACCATCTCTATTACCCAAAATATTTACAGAAAACCAACCCCTGAGACCGAGAACTCTGGCTTTGAGCATGGGAGCTATAACTGTTTTCATAAGCGTCTGCCCTGTTTTGAAATCCTTCCCCGCTATCGGCACATTTTTCTCCTTCGCGAGTTCAACCAATGCAGGTATATCAACAGAAAGGTTCGGAGAGCCGTTAGCAAAAGGAACTCCCTCACACAAAGAAGCATAAGCGTATATCATGCTCGGTGAAATAAGAGGGTGATTATTTCTGAGCGCTTTTTCAAAATCTTCAAGCGTCTGATGAACCTTATCTTCTTTTATGTATTTTTCTGTACTACCACACCATATCATCACAAGCCGATCACAACCTTTCTCCTTCTTGAAATTCCTTATATCTTCTCTGAGCATTTCAGCAAGTTCGTATTTACTTTTCGCTTTCTTCACATTTGGACCATCTAACTTTTTGACATATTCTCTATCAAACACCGCTGGCATCGGCTTTATATCAGATACCTCATCTCTCGCCAACTCTATGTGGTCCTTTGAAAGAACCCCCGCCTTCAAAGCCCCTTCATAAACGCTATCCGGAAATATATCCCAACCACCAAAGACCAAATCAGAAACCTCAGCAAGAGGAACAAAATCTTTTATTTTTGGAAATCTCCTTTCGGTCCTTTTGCCCAATCTTATTCTGCCCATCTGAGTCAGAGAACCTATTGGCAGAGCAAGCCCCCTTCTCACAAGAATCGTTCCCACTATAAAAGTCGTTGCTACCGCGCCCGAAAGACCCGGAAGAAGAACCCCTAACTTACCCACCGGCTCTTTTATCTCTACACCAGACCTTGTCTTTATCACAAAAGATAATTTTTATACATCCCGAAAAGTTTGCGAAAATTTAAAAAATAATCTCCAAATCTGAAATCTTTAACTTAAAACTTAAAACCTGTTGAAAACATGGACCTCTGAAAAAAGGAGGAGCAAAAAAAGATATGGAAAAGAAAGCAAAAAAGAACAGCAAAAAATCAAAAAATAAAAAAACAGGTAAAAAAGAGAAGAGAGAAAAAACCAAAAACAAAAAAGCAAGGGCACAGAAAAAAATCAAAGATAAACCTAAAACCAAAACAAGAAAAGAACCAAAAACAAAACAAAAGAAAGCAAAAGCTCAAAAGATAACAAAAAAGAAAATTGCAAAAGAAAAAGCAATAAAAAAACAGAAACCAAAAATAAAATTCTTCTCAGCTATTTCAGGAAGCTACCCACGCATAGGAGATACAGAAGAACTCCAAAAGCTACGAAGAGCGTGGGCAAAAAGAGAAGTCGGAGAAATCTCAGATGAAGAATACAGAGAAGTAGAAAAAGAGTTTATAAAACTCGCAATTGAAGAACAAGAAAAAGCCGGGTTAGACATAATCGGCGACGGAATGATAAGCTGGTATGACCAAATATCACACTTCGCAAAAAACATAGAAGGAGTAAAAATAAACGGGCTTTTGAGATTCTTTGATACAAACACTTATTTCAGACAACCCATAATTGACGACTCAACCCCTAACTCCCCACAAATAAAACCATGCACACTTGATGATTTCAGATTCGCAAAAACCATAGCAAAAAAAACAGTGAAACCAGTCCTCACAGGTCCCGTAACACTTTCAAAACTCTCAAAAGGAAACTTTGAAAAAGCAATTGAAATATACACAAAACTGATAGAAAACGAGGTAAAACTCCTCTCACAAGAGGGAGCAGAATACATACAAATAGATGAGCCAGCACTGAAATCAGAAGATTTAGCCAAAGCGCTTCCCTACCTTGAAAGAATCTACAACGCAAAAGCAAATCCATCAACAAAAATAATATACTTTTTTTATTTCAGAGATTTTTCAGAGGACTTTGAGAGCTTCCAGAAAATCCCAGCAGATATACTCGGGTTTGATATGACATACTCAAAGCTTGAAAACATAATAGCCAGAACAAGAATACAAAAACCCCTTATGCTCGGAATAGTTGATGGAAGAAACACATATATTGAAAAACCAAAAGATGTTATTCTGAGAATAAAAAAAGTTCTCAAAAACTATCCTTTCGATTTTATGATACTTTCTCCTTCGTGCGGACTTGAGTATCTACCGCGTGATTTCGCTTTCAAAAAGCTCCAAAACCTCGTGAAAATAACAGAAATGCTCAAAAAACTTTGAAAAATCACCTTATTGAATCAAGAAAACTCCTGATTTCATTTATGACCTTTTGAAGAGTGGGAACACCTTTGAACCATTCTCTCCCTGTAATTTCATTACAACACGCCAAATACATAAGCGAAACAAGTTTTTTGAGTTCTTCTGGCAACCTCGGTGGTGGAGTTCTCACAAGCTTTCTCCAGTTTATCTTATCTCTCTTTTTCGCTTCCTCCAACTCATAAAACCATTCCGTCTTTCTGTAAAAGACCCTCAAAATCTCTTTGCTTATGTGGAAACCATCTTTTGTAAATCTGCATTCATCGGGAGTCCCAAGTACATCAACAAACATCAGCTCACCCTTCTCATCAAGAGCGAATTCAAACTTCCCATCTTCATTAGATATATCTGCCCTCTGAGCAAATTCCGTTATCAATTTTGATGCCAAAACCGCCTTCTTTTTTATCTCATCAAAAACACTTTCATCAATACCTGTAAGCTCTTTCGCTTCTTCCCACGAGATATATCTATCTATCTCTTCAAGTTTTGTTGAAAGCTCTATGAATGTATCTGGGAGCTTTACTCCCGGCTCCGGAAAGTACTCTAATCTAAGGTCAGAGGGACTCAATTTTCCTTCCCTCAACCTTTTGAAAACACTTGACCCTTCTGGAAGAGAATTCCTGTAAATGACTTCAAAAGGGATGAGAAAATTCGCTTTCAAATTTTTGAATTCAGAGTAATCGTATGTGTGATCTTTTACTTTTGGTTTTATAACTCTGACAAGTTTCACAACCATCTCCGCAGATGGTTCCTTGAGTTCGTCTAACCTTTTGATTTTCCCATCTTCAACAAGACCTATGTAGTGAGTTTTATAAGAATTTTCTTCAAGCTTTTCAAAAAAGAATGCCCCCATTATGCAAAGAGATCTACCCTTCAGTGGGATTTCATCTGGCATCTTTCCCCAGTCAAAAACAGAAAATCTATCTGAAAAAACAAATTTTCCCAATCCACAGCTTGAATCCTTCGGCTTTTCAATAACCACAAGGTCTTTTACGCTTCCCATAAAAGTAAAAATTTAAAGAACTCGCTCTGATGTAGTTATTTGAAGAAAAACCCTCAGTGCACCTAAAACAATTCCCTATTATAAAATCATTTTCTCATCTATTTATAAAAAATTTGAAAATCAGGTGAAAAAATCAGCTGAGAAGAAATTTTTAACTATGGAATCAATAGTAAAACTCCTTGAAGAACACAGATTGATAGAAAAAGGATTAGATGTACTTGAATCAATTTTATCTCAAAAGATTGATAAAAATAAGCTTGAATATATGCTAAAATTCCTCAAGGTCTTTATTGATAAGTGCCATCACGGTAAAGAAGAAAATTTCCTCTTCCCGCGACTTGAAGAAAGGGGTCTCAATTTAAGAGCCGGACCAATAGCGGTCATGCTTTCAGAACACGAGCAGATGAGAAATATGATAGCACAAATTGAAAAAGAAGTTGAAAAACCAGAATCAGACGAAGAAAAAGTAAAGAGAATAGCAGAAGATTATGTCCAAGCTCTGAGAATGCATAAGCTCAAAGAAGAAAGCGTCCTTTTCAAAATAGCAGAGCAAATCCTTGATGAAAATGACGATAAAGAACTATCAGAACTCTTTGAAAAATTTGAAGAAGAAGAAATCGGCAAAGGAGTACACGAAAAATTTCACAAAATGATAGAAGAACTTGAAAAAAAGATATAAACTCTGTCAAGCTATCTGACTTTAAATTATTCTTTTCCTCCTCCTCATAAACGACGGTATATCGTAGAAATCCTTTCCATCTTTCGTTATCTCTGTCACTATCTCCTCTTTCTTATCTTCCTCTTGCAAGATTTTTATCTTCTCATTCAGCCCCGTTGCTATGACAACTACTCTTACCTTATCTCCGAGTTTGGGGTCTATTGATACTCCGAATATTATGTTTGCTTCTTCTGCGACTTTTTCTCTTATCGCTTCTGCTGATTCCTTCGCCTCAAACAGAGAAAGCGATTCACCTCCCGATATACACAGGAGAACATTTGTAGCCCCGTCTATCTTTATATCTCCATCAAGGAGTGGGTTTTCAACAGCTAACCTTGCAGCTTTCACAGCTCTCCCATCTTTGCTTGACTCATCGCTCTCGCCCATACCAATAAGAGCATAACCCTTGTCTTGCATCACAGTTCTCACATCTGCAAAGTCAATATTTATAAGCGCGGGAACAGTTATAAGATCTGAGATGGACTTGACCGCTCTCACGAGAACACCGTCTATCAACCTGAAACTTTCCTTCACAGAAATATTCTTACCACATATCTCAAAAAGCTTATCGTTTGAAATCACAATCAAGGTATCAACAACATCTCTCAGAGCAGAAATACCTTTGAGGGCATTTTCCATTCTCTTTTTTCCTTCAAAGAAAAACGGTTTTGTGACCACCGCAACCGTAAGAGCTCCTATTTCTTCTTTTGCTATCTGAGCGATCACAGGAATAGCTCCTGTTCCTGTTCCACCACCCATACCAGCAGCTAAAAACACCATGTCAGAACCCTCAAGAACTTGCTTTATTCTCTCCGAATCTTCCTCTGCCGACCTTCTGCCTATTTCAGGATTGCCCCCTGCTCCGAGCCCTCTCGTGAGTTTAACCCCTATTTGAACCTTTGTTTGTGCTTTGTTCAGAGCAAGTACCTGTGCATCTGTATTTACCGCAATAAGCTCAACACCTTCAACACCCTCTTCAGACAGAGAGTTTATTATATTGCATCCACCACCACCCACACCCACAACTTTTATAACTGGCTTGAATTCACTGAAAGGTTCCATAAATAATTCACCTCCTTTTTGCCAAACTTTTCACTCAAATTTCTTATGTCAGGAGAACAAAAAAGCAAACCACTGTTTAACCTTTTCTCTAAATCTTCTGAGGAAACCCTGACCGGATGTGTAAGGTTTCGCCTCATATATGGGTATGTTCTTTGAAGCGTATATGACAAGCCCAACCGCTGTTGAGAAAATCGGACTTTCAATATCTTGAAGACCGCTTATATTCTGTGGATATCCTATTCTGACCGGAAGACCGAGTATTTTTTCAGCTATCTCATCTATGAAAGGAAGTTGAGATGTTCCACCTGTTATGACAACATTTCTTATATACTTTGGGAACGGGCTTGCGTCAAGTCCGGTTTTTACTCTGTCAAAAATCTCCTCTACTCTGAGCTGAATGACTTCTGCAAGCTCTTTTCTCGGGATGTCAATAAGCTGTCCCGGACCCGCTTTTCGCACACCCTGAATTATTTCTTTTTCTGAAATTCTGTTTGCGTTCGCACATCCGTATTTCCTCTTTATATCTTCTGCTACGTTCCTCGGTATTCCAAATCTCACAGCAATATCACTTGTTATGTGGTTTCCAGCTATGTCAATTTCAACAGTGTGGACCAAGCTTCCGTTGTAGAAAACTGCAACATCTGTTGTTCCACCACCTATATCTATAAGCACCGTTCCTATTTCCATCTCTTCTGGAAAGAGAACCGCTTCCGCAGAAGCTATTGATTGAAGGACTATGTTCCTCACAACGAGTCCTGCTCTCTCGCAACACCTTATCACATTCTTTATAGCATGCAGGTTTCCTGTTATTATGTATATGTTAGCTTTCAATTTTCTCCCGTACATTCCTACGGGTTTCAAGATATGTCTCTGGTCATCAACGATGAACTCCTGAGGTATTATGTGAATTATCTTTTTGTCTGGCGGTATGTTATCTACCTTTGCGCTGTCTATAACTCTTTTCACATCTCTTTCTGTTATTATTCCGCTTGGAGTTGAGACCATGCCCTCGGCGCTGAACCCCGATATGTGTTCCCCCGCAATTCCTATTATAACATCTTGAATTTTTGCGTCTATCATTTTTTCTGCTTCTGATACAGAACGAGCAATTGAATCTGTCATCTGGTCTATGTCATAAACCATTCCTTTTTTCATACCCTGCGATTGAGAAAGCCCCATACCTACAACCGATAAACCCCCAGGAGTTCTTTCAGCAACAATTGTGCAAACTTTTGTCGTCCCCACATCAACACCAACGATGTATTTATCTTCCTGTGTCTTCATGCTCAAATCCTCCTTTTTTCTATTTTAAAAAAATCTCTCATCAAAAAATACATATAAAATCTATATTACAAAAACAAATTGCGTATTTCCAGAAATTTTTTTCAGCTAAAAGATTACCATCATTACCCCAAACTTTTATCTAACAAAGACCTTTTCCTCGTTTCTCATGTCTATCTCCTTCGCACTACCGAGGTTTTGCTTCAAACTCAAAAACCTTGAGAAAGAAGAATAAAGGTCATCTTTCGGTAAGATGATTTTCTGTCCCTGCTTGGTGTAAAGTTCAAGCGAAAAATCAAAGCAGACAATCTGTTCAATATCACGAGTAGAAGAAGAAACATACATGATAAATTTTGAAATATTTTCAAGATCGCACCTTTCTGATTTCAAAAACAAAAAAGGCAGAGTGAAATCCTGAAGTCCAATACTGTAAACCTGATTTAATGTCAAAGGTGTTTGTATTTTTGAGTAATCTGATGATACCACAAAAACCTTATCTCCATCTACAAGCAAAGCTACAGGAAAAACCTCATCAAATTTCAGCTCAACAAGGTTAGGGAGTGAGAAAGAGACAGAGCAGTTTTTCGCCCATAAACTATCTTCACAAGCACGCCACAAAAAATATAAAAAGTTCTCTAAACTGCCATAATCAAACTCACTCATCTTCATCTTTTCAAAGCTTTGAAGTATATCTTTTTTCACAAGCTCAGAAATACAAGAAAAGTTACCTATCCTTATTCTATCTACTCTGAAGTCAAAGAAAAAAGGCAAAACGACAAAGAAAGAGAAAAGCAGAGATGAAAAAATGGGAAAAAGAGAAGATAAAAACTCCGCTTTCAGCCCGAGCTTTAATTTTACTCTGTCGGATTTTTTCTGAGCGTATCTATCGTATGTGATTGAATAACCCGTGTAAGTAGAATCGGAAAACCTCATATACTCAATTTTACAAAAATGAAAAATTCTGAACCCTATGCCGAATAAAAATAAGTAAAGTGAAAGAGTCAGAAGGAAAAAAGAACGAGAGCAACTCCACCTTGAACATAAATTTTGAAGAAGTCATAAACTCTGTATATGAACTATCAGAAAGCGTCATTTATCTTATCAGAAGTAATCAAGTAAGTAGAGCGCTTGAACTCATCGCAAAAGCACTTTACCTTATGAGGAAAAGCTTCTTCCTCCTCAAACCAGAAGATAAAGAAAGAATGAAACATTACGAGCAAAAGCTCAAAAAAATAAAAGAGAAATTCTCAATCATAAAAAGGTATTACGAAATCATGAGTGAAATTGAGGAATCTGCGAATAAAAACTCAATCAGCAAGATAAAAAGCGGGACAGTAATCTTCAAAAAAATATAAGGAATTTAAGTTCAAAAAATCCCTTGAAAATCCGAATAAAGATATAAGATGACGGGACTGCGAGATATACTTCTTGGAGCTAAAAATGGAATGTTCTCATTCCAATCCGCACTCCAGATCGTTTCAACAAACATAGAGAACGCTCAAACAGAAGGATATACAAGGCAGACCCCTCTGCTCTCACCCCTACCGCCAAGTCAGGTCGGTGTCATATTTGAAGGAGCAAAAAGAGAGAGATTGGATTTTTTAGAAAAAAGAATGAGAGCAGAAATCCAGACCCTCAAAGAGTTTGAGACACAAAAAGAATTCCTCTCAAGAATAGAAGCAATTTTCAGCGACACAGAAGGAAGCGGATTGCTGAACCACATAAACGATTTTTTTAACGCATACGAAGAACTCTCAACCAATCCTGAAAATCCATCGGTAAGGCAAAATGTCGTCCTCAAAGCAATAGCTATGACATCTGCTTTCAGAGAATCAGCCGAATCTCTCGTTCAGATGAGATTAGAAGCAGATAAAAAAATAGAAGATACCGTAAAAGAGATAAACCAGCTTTTGAATCAGATAGCAACTTTGAACAAAAAAATAGCAGAACTTTCAGCAGCGAGAGAAAATGCCAACACATTAAAAGACCAGAGAGACCTCGCTATAAGAAAACTTTCAGAACTTGTTGATATAAACACCTTTGAGACCGAAAACGGAATGATAAATGTTTATTTGAGAAGAGGCGGACACGTTCTTGTTGATAAAGACAGAGCTTTTTCTCTTCAACTCCAGCTTGACCCATCTAATCCCGCAAACCCATTAGAAAACTCACAAAATCTCAAAAAAATAAAATATGTAGACGGCAAAGGGAATGTATGGGATATAACTCCTTTTATAATAAGTGGTGCCCTCGGCGGAACTCTCAAAATAAGAGACCACTTCCTCCCAGAAATAATCACAAAAATAAACAATCTCGCAAGACAGATAATAGAAATCATAGGAAAAATTCACTCACAAGGAGTAGGTGCAACACATTTCAGCTCAGTTATATCTTCGTACTCAGCAAGCGATTCGTTCTCTCCGATAAACTCCGCAAACTTACCATTCACAGCATCATCAGGAACTATATCAATAGCAATATACGATGAAAACGGAAACCTTATCAAAACTTTTCTCATCAGCTACGACCCGAATGTAGATGGCATAGCAAACATAGCAAATTTCATAAATTCATCACCAGACAACACGGGATATATCACAGCACAAATAACACCAGACAAAAGATTGAAAATAGAAGCAAACGCAGGATACAAATTTGATATTTACAACGATACAGGCGGACTTTCGGTTGCTTTAGGTATAGATACACTTTTTGTAGGTAAAAATGTCTTTGAGTTTGATGTAGCTCAGGAGTTCAAAGAGGACCCGCTCAGGGTATCTTCATCATCAGACCCTGCATCTCCGTTCAACAACGATATAGCAAACAGAATCTCTGCTCTACGAGAGGAGAAAATAGATGGAGCAAGAACAATAGCAGATATATATCTTGAGATACAGAATGAAGTCGCAAACAGTTTGAATTCTGCTAACGCTGAGTTCAGTGCAAGACAGCTCGCAGTAAATACTCTTGAAGCACAAATCCAAGAAAGGTCAGGTGTCTCACTTGACGAGGAGTTCATAAGAACTATTCAGTATCAGAGAGCTTTTGAAGCATCCGCAAGAATAGTCAGAATAACAGATGAACTTATTCTCACAATACTCGGACTCGTAGGAGGAGGATAAAAATTTTGAGAAAAGGATTTTTGAAGGAGGTGAGAAAATGAGGGTTCCAACAAGGTTTCTGTTTGAAACAAGAAAAGATGCAATAGTGAAAAATCAAGATATACTCTTCAATTTCCAGAAGAAAATTTCTTCTGGTCTGAAAATCATAAGACCATCTGATAGCCCCGCAGAGTATTCAGTAGCAAGAGGGATTGAAGTTCATATATCAAAGTTAGCAAGAGATATAGCAGATTCTTCCGAGGCGCTCACTTTTCTTCAAGCAAAAGAGGAAGTGTTAGCAAGGGTATCTGATTTACTCGCACAGGCAAAGCTGTATGCAGAAAGAGGGATAGACGCTCAGAGTTCAGAGGAATTCGCATCACTTGCGAGCGCGGTTGAAGAAATGATAAAGCAAGCCGTAGACCTCGCAAACACATCTATTAGAGGCAGATTTATATTCGGTGGCTCAAAAATTTCACCAACATCAAACTCTTACCGAAAACCTTATGAAGATAGAGAAATTTTGGACCAAGAAGTGTGGTCCGCACAAAAAGGAGTAGAACCCTCAAAAACGCTTGGCGAAGAGTTCAGAATAAAAGAAGGCAAATTCACGCTTGAAGTAAAAGACCCATCAGGAAATACCATATTCACAAAAGACATAAGCTATTTTGACGGAGATAGAATTGGAGACCTTGCGAACAGAATAAACACAGAAGGAGGCGGACTGGTTCTCGCAAGCGTATCTCCCGACGGAAAATTGAGAATAATATCTTCAACTCCCGGATTCAAATTCTCAATAAAACAAGATACCATGGGAATATTTGCTGAGTTCGGAGGAGACGGAATCCCAGAGTACCATGGAGACAACTCATCTTTCTCAATAGAGATAAAATCAGCCATGGTGAGAATATCAACTCCCGGAAAAGAGATATTCGGAGACCCTTCTCGTTCTGATTCCGAAGGAGTTCTCAACACGCTCAAAAACCTTTTAGATATTTTGAGGTTCAAGAAAGAGGGAAACACTCAGGAGCTTTTGAGGTCGGCGGTTCTTGACATAGAAAAGGCGTATGAAAAGTTAAACTCTGAGAGAGCAAGAGTAGGAGCAGAAATAAGCTTTGTTCAAGGAAAGAACAATCTTTTGAACTTTATCAAAACTCAGGATTCAATAAGGAAGCCAGACATAGAAGGCCTTGATATGGCATCTGCCTCGGTAGATTTGACACTCAAAGAAAGTGTGACCCAAGCATCAATGATAGTAGCGGTCAGAGCTTTTGAGCTGACACTTATGAGGTTTCTGTAAAAGCTCCCTCGTACGCTTATTGATTTTCTCCTTTCTTTCATAATTTATCAATTTGACAAAGGTTTTGCCTCACTCTCTCCTCAACAGAAAAAAGTTTTTTCATAAAAATCATCTATGAGTGAAGAAAACAAAAAGTGATATAAGAGAGATAAAAATCTTGTAAAATCCAAACAACCAGAGTTTCAATCCAATAACTATCCTTCTCAAAATAAGAAGAGAGATTATTCCGAATGTAAAGGAAGATAAAACTGCGACAAAAAAAGTTTCTAAACTCACATCACCAAATGTTTCTTTTTTCAAGAAGACCTTCATAAGTTCATAAGCTATGGCAGAAAAGATTGTAGGTATTGAGAGAATAAAAGAGAAGTTGAACGCCTCTGCGGGGGTCATTCCGACCGCAAGAGAAGCCGAGATTGTCGCTCCCGACCTTGATATTCCGGGAACAGCTGCAACCCCCTGCATCACACCAATAAAAGCATAACTCAAAAAATCAGAAAATCTGAAACGCAAATTGAAACGCGTTGAAAACAAAATCAAAGCTCCAAAGAAAAAAGAAAAAGAAAGCAAAAGCATATTTTCCTCAACCCTGTGAGAAATCCTCTCAAAAAAAAGAGCAACAGGAACAGTAAAAACAAAAGAGATAACCACCCTTGCGATAAGGTCTTTATTTGTAAGATACTTTTTCACCTCATCTCTCATAACAAATAAGACAGAAAGAAGAGTTCCAAAGTGAAGCATAACATCAAAACCAAGAGGGTTCTTGATTTTCACACCCAACACATTTTTGAACAGAGCGAGATGACCAGAACTTGAAACAGGCAAAAACTCTGCTATACCCTGAACCACCCCAAGTATAAAAGCTTCTAAAATATCCATAATAAAATAAATCTTAAAATTTTCTCATCTCAAAAATCGTACAAGAAGAATTCAGCTTCGTAAAATCAGAGAAAAAAGTTTTATCACAAAAAGCAAAAGGTAAAATGCGGACACAAAAAATAATTTCTAAATACTATGAAAGGGCAGAGATATGTCCTGGCAAACTTCAAGATGAATAAAAACACAGGCGAAATCAAAAAGTGGGCAGACCAAATCCTCCAACTACTTTACAAAAGACACGAAAAAATAAGAGTTAGAATAGGAGTTGCGCCATCTTTCCCCCACATACTCACAGCAAAATCTCTCTTTTACGGAACAGATATAATGGTAGGAGCACAGAATATGTATTACGAAGAAAAAGGAGCATTCACCGGCGAAGTTTCTGTATCACAGCTCAAAGATATCGGAGTTGATTTCGTAATAATCGGACACTCCGAAAGACGAAAAATTTTCAAAGAAGATAACGAACTCATAGAAAAAAAACTCATATCAGCAATAAGATATGGAATAATTCCTGTCTTGTGTATCGGAGAGACGCTTGAAGAAAGAGAAAAAGGACTCACAGAAAAAGTGATAGACGAACAACTCAAAGCAGTTGAAAAAATTCCCGATGAGATGACAGAGATTGATTTAGTGATAGCATACGAACCCGTATGGGCAATAGGCACAGGTATCCCAGCAAAACCAGACCATATAGCCGAAGTTATAAACAAAATAAAGAACAAACTGAAAAATAAATTTCCGAAAATCTCTGTTCTTTATGGTGGGAGTATAGATGAAAATGTGGCAAAGGAGATAAGGCATGTTTGCGATGGGGGACTTGTCGGCTCTTCATCTCTTGACGCACAAAAATTCTTCAAAATAGCAGAGAATTTTCAAACCTGAACTTCAAACCCCAAAAATCACTCCACATTATATAGCTGTTCCCTTATTCTTTCTATTTCAAGCTTCATATCTATGACTTTTTCTATTATGTTTATGTCAGTTGATTTGCTCCCGAGAGTATTTATCTCTCTCAAAATCTCCTGTGATATGAAAAGAAGTTTTTTTCCATCCCCCTCCCTTTGTAATTCCTCCTCAAACGAAGCAAGATGAGATTTTATTCTTGTTATCTCCTCTGATATATCTGATTTTCTTACTATATGAACAACACCGGCGAGGTCAATTATGTTATCGGGTATCTCTCCGATTCCTATCTCTTCTGCAATCTGATTCACTCTTTCTTTCAGAACGCTTTTGACATACTGTGGGAATCTCTTGTGGAGCTGTTCAACCTCAGCTGTAAGTTCTTTCAATCTCTCCAATCTCTCTTTTATATCGTCTTTAATTCTCTGCCCTTCTTCTGCTCTTGAATCAATGAATTTTTGCAGGCACGATAAAAAAATATAAAAAAACTCTTCTTCGCCCCCCTTACTTGTCTTTTTAGAGAAAAGATGAAAGAATTTTAATCTCGGCTCTGGCTCCTTTCTCACAATAACTTCTATCTTCCCTCTTTTGACTCTCTTTTTTATCTCCATCTTTATCCTCGGTTCCACATGTGAAAACTCATAAGGAATATCTAAAAACATCTCAAAAAATCTGCTGTTATACGATTTTATTATGCAGACAATTTTTCTCCCCGAAACAAAACCATATTCCATACCATATCCAGTCATACTCTGCATATGAAAAAAATTGGAAAAAAGTATAATTTTTGAGAAAAAAAAGAAAAATATGATTACAATTTTGTCAATAATTTTGAAGGAGGTAGAAGATATGGATTTAAAAAGGGTATGGGTATTTTTCTTTTTTGTTGTATTCGGAGCTACTTCTTGTAGCATACAGAAATTAGCAATAGTGATGACAGCAGAGGCAACAGGCGAAGCAGCACAAGAGATACAAAAATATGATGTCCCATTTATCGTAGGCGCAGGAATACCAGCTAACCTTCTTATACTTGAAACGGGGCGACTTCTTGACCCTGAAAATGAAAAAATTCTCTCAAACCTTGCAGAAACATATTGTTCGTACGGTTCAGGTTTTGTTGAAGATTATGACCAAGAAAAAGCAAACATCTTATACTACAAAGGTTATAAATATGCGGAACAGGCACTATCTTTGAAAAATAAAGAATTTGCGAGGGTTCTTGAAAAACTGAAAAAAGGAGAGGGTTCCCCAGAAGAGCTTGCAAAAACACTGAGAAAAAAAGATATAAAAGAGGCGTTCTGGTACACCGCTTGCCTCGGGTACTGGATTTCAACATCAAAAGGTTCTCCTGAGTCGGTCGTTGAAATATCAAAAATGCTTGCGCTGGTAGATAAACTCATAGAGCTTGACGAAAACTTCTTCTACGGCGGTCCCCTTCTTCTGAAAGCGACTTTCTACGCCTCAGCTCCAAATATACTCGGAGGAAGCCCGGTAAAGGCAAAAATATACTTTGATAAAGTTT
The DNA here is from genome assembly GCA_002898315.1 of bacterium HR19. Lineage (GTDB taxonomy): Bacteria > Calescibacteriota > Calescibacteriia > Calescibacteriales > Calescibacteriaceae > Calescibacterium. The sequence continues at coordinate 34,783 of BEHV01000003.1, forward strand.
TTAAGAAAACAGGAGGCAAATTCTACCTTGCCAAAGCAGTATATGCACAGTTTTACGCAACACTTCTTAAAGACAGAACTGAAAAAGAAGTATACGAAGAAGAGCTGGCGAGGTTAGAAGACAAAATAAAAAGTTATGATGATATTATAGCAAATACTGAGGACCCGAACATAAGAGCAAAACTCCAGAGCCAAGTTGAAAACTTCAAAAGAGAGCTTGAAGAACTCAAGAAAAAAGAAGTAGCAGAACTCTTTTCAGAAAAAACAGGGGAGCAGATATTTGATGAGGTGATTCAGGAGATTTTAGATGCGAAATTAGAGGAAAATCCTGAAATCGCACTCATAAACGCAATAGCAAAAGAAAAAGCAAAAATACTCAAAGAGAGAAAAAGCCAATACTTCTGAAAAATCTATTCAAATCTCTATACCGAAGAGTTTTGGTTTTTTATAGTCGTAAAATCCTCGTCCGGTTTTTCTTCCCAAAAATCCAGCACTGACGAGCTCTCTCAGCTTTGCAGAGGGACGGAACCTATCATCACCCGTCCTCCTATAAACATTATCTGCTATCGCAAGGACAATATCAAGTCCCATAAAGTCCGCAAGCTCAAAAGGTCCCATCGGATACCCCAAACCCAACTTACATGCCTTATCTATATCTTCTGGAGTAGATATTCCCCCTTCATACATTCGTATTGCCTCCAAAATAAATGGTATAAGCAGAGCGTTCCCTATGAAAGCTGGGGTATCTTTCGTTATAACTGGCTCCTTCCCTATTTTTCTTGCAAACTCAACTGCAAAAGAAATATATCTCTCATCTGTTTTCAGAGAAGGAATAACTTCAATCAGCTTCATAACAGGTGGTGGATTGAAAAAGTGAAATCCAAGAAACCTTTCAGGTCTTCTCATAACAGCAGATATCTCTATAACAGGTATAGATGAAGTATTTGTGAAAATTGGCATCTCATCTGATACAACACTTTCAACTCTGCTTATCACATCTTGCTTCAAACTCAAATCCTCATTCACCGCTTCTATAACCAGAGAGTCATGTGGAATATCTTCTACTTTCGTCGTTCCTTTGAGACGGCTCAAATTATCCTTCACCTTCTCCTCTGATATCTTTCCTCTTTTTATTCCTGATTCGTAGAACTTTCTTATATGCTCTAAACCTCTCTGGAGAGATTGCTCGTCTTTTTCAACAACTGTGACCGAAAAACCGTTGTTAAGGAGGACAACAGATATCCCAAATCCCATCACTCCACATCCTACAACCGCACAGTTTTTTATCTCTTGCACATCCATAACCGATAAAAATTTATACCCTTGCTGATACAAGAGCAAAAAAACAGAAATTAGGAAAAGTGAAGTTTTTATTTTTATTCTTTTTGATTATGCTTATTAGTGAGGAAAAGTCAAGGATAATCGGGGAATTTCAGAGACATCCAAAAGATGTCGGCTCTCCAGAGGTTCAAATCGCTCTGCTTACCGAAAGAATAAAGATACTTCAAGAACACCTGAAAATTCACAAGCACGATTACTCTGCTAAAAGACGGCTTCTGATACTCGTCGCAAAGAGAAAAAAACACATAAATTACCTAAAAAGAACAAATCCTGAAAGATACCAGCTCATATCAGAAAAACTCGGACTGAAGTAAAAATAAACCAAATACTCAAAAAACAGGTAGTAAAAAATAAACATTTCTTTCCGATAAAAATTCAACAAACCGAGAAAATTAGAAAAATAATTATTACTTTTTATTTTATAAAGATGGCAGAAGAAAAAGGAGAAACCATTGAGGTAATAGAGGAGATAGGAGGAGAAGAGGTAGAAGGAAGGAAAAGAAGGGGATTAAAATTTTCAATTCCTCCATTTATTTTTTACTTGCCCGTACTTGCGGGATTGGGTTTTTTGGGGTATCTCGGATACAAGCAATTTTTCGGTGAGAGGGTTAAAAAAGAAGAAGAAGTAGAGGTAGCAAAAGTCGTAGCTAAAAAAGGTATAATTATTCCGGGACCATCTTTGGTTGTGAATCTATCAGATGTGAATATTCCGAGATTTCTCAAAGTATCTATGGTTTTTGAGGTTGATAGAGGGATAGCAGTAGCGGAAATTCAAGATAAAGAGCCGATAATAAAAGACGCAATAATAGGACTTCTATCTTCAAAAACGATGGCAGACCTCAGAGGATACGATTCTCAACAGCTCTTAAAAGAAGAGATAATATCACGAGTAAACTCATTACTTGAAAGAGGGAGATTGATAAACATATATTTCACAGAGTTTATTGTTCAGTAGGAATCAGAATATCAGGCGAGGAGGATTTGTTCCGGGGACACAAGCATAATGAGAAAAATCTGTAATACCTTCATCTCGCAGAACATCTTCATCTATGAGAGCTTTGCCAGTTCTTTTTGATGGCGGTTTTGATACAATAGCTATCACAGCGTCAGCTACTATATCTGGCTTTCTCCACATACTCGGGTCTCCGAGCTGAAAGTTTATTGTTGCCTGACTCTCTATCGCAGTAGCCGGCCAGAGAGAATTCACCGCTATGTTATATTCTTTGACCTCTTCGGCAAGCCCCATAGATAGCATCGTCATTCCGTATTTTGATATAAGATATGCAACCTTGCCGGGTAAAATAGAAAACTCAACAGGTGGCGACATATTTATTATGTGTCCCCATCTTTGCTTCATCATATATGGTAAGACATAGCGAGAAGCGATAAAGGCAGCTCTCACATTTACCTGCATAACAAGGTCAAACCTTTTAGGAGGTGTATCAATCACAGGTTGCCACCAGAGTGCTCCTGCGTTATTTATGAGAATATGAACAGTTCCGAACGCTTTGACTGTTTCATCTACCATCTTTTTTATATCTTCTTCAAACCTCACATCTGTTCGCACCGCAATAGCTTCTCCGCCAAGCTTTTTGATTTCCTCTACTGTATCGTATATTGAACCGGGAAGTTTTTCAGTCCCCTGCTCACTTTTTGCAGCAACGCAGACCTTCACTCCTCGCTTTGCAAGCTCAATCGCTATTTTCTTACCTATACCACGAGATGCCCCGGTTACTATTGCAATTTTGCCCGCAAGCTTTTCTTCCTCTTTTATCATTTTGAAAAGACCTTTTTTAGCTCACGATAAAGAAAGTTTTAATCAGCTTATTCTCTCTATTATTGTGGCAATTCCCATTCCTCCACCCATACACAAAGATATAATGGCATATCTCTTTTTGGTTCTTTCAAGCTCATAGAGAGCTTTTGTCAGGAGTATAGCACCTGTTGCTCCTATTGGATGCCCGTGAGCAATAGCACCACCATTAGGATTAAGACGAGTATCGTTTCTCCAGTCAATTCCGAGTTCTCTCGCAGCGTATATAACAGGAGATGCAAACGCCTCGTTTATTTCTATGATATCCATATCATCTATTGTGAGGTTAGCTTTCCTGAGCGCGTTCTTTATCGCCGGAGCTATACCTGTGAGCATCAAAACAGGGTCAGAACCAGCAAGACCAAAAGAGACAATTCTTGCTCTTGGTTTGAGCCCGAGCTTATTCACTTTCTCGGGAGTAGTTATCATAACCGCACAAGAAGCATCAGAAATCTGTGAAGATGTAGCAGGTGTATGAGGACCGTCAGCGGTGAACGAATAAGGTAGATTTTTCATATCTGTTATGAACCCTTCGGGGTCATCGAGCACCTTGAACCTCACTCCCTCATCTTGTGTTATTGTGAATTCCTGACCGTCTTTTTTTGCGACCACAGGAAAAACCTGTGAGCTATATATACCATTTTTCCACGCAAGCGCAGCTCTCTTTTGAGAGTTGAAACCAAACTCCTCTACCTCATCACGCGAAATCTTGTATTTTTGAGCTATCATATCAGCAGCAACTCCCATAGGAACGAGCCCCTTTTGTTGAACCGCTTCGGGTATAACGAGCGGAGCTCCCGCTTTTGCAGCTATCTGCGCATCAGAACCCATAGGATACCTTGACATTGATTCTGAACCACCAGCTATCACGAGGTCGCATTCCCCAGCCATAACTTCCTGAGCTGCGAAATTTATAGCTTGAAGACCAGAACCACAGTATCTATTTACTGTGCAACCGACTGCTTCATCGTGGAACCCGGCTTGATAAAGGAGAGTTCTACCAAGGTTGAAACCCTGCTCACCTATCTGAGAAAGGCACCCCCAGACGACATCTTCTACTTCTCTGGTATCTATCTTTGTTCTTTCAATAAGCTTTCTGACAGAAAGAGATGCAAGCTCAATAGCAGAAAGATGCCCCATCGGACCGCACTTTTCAAGCCCTTTCCAGCTTGACTTGCCTATCGGAGTCCTTATTGCATCAACTATTACCACTTCCCTCATAAATTAAAACCTCCTTTTTTTATTTTTTCAACCAAGTTTATTTTATCAACAAAACCAAAAGCAAAAACAAAAATCAACAAAAATCAAGAGCAATAAAAAACAGTAATTCAAGAAAATTTTTGCTCAAGTTGCAAATTTACTTTGATTATGGCGGAGCAGTTCTTGACAACAAGAAGAGATAAATTCAAAGAGTTCCTCCAAGGCGTCGTAACATGGAGCAGGAAATGGTCTTTCTGGCCAATACCAATAGGGACAGCTTGTTGTGGTATAGAGTATATGGCAATAGTCGCATCTCACTTTGATATATCAAGATGGGGAGCAGAAGTTGTGAGGTTCTCACCAAGACAGGCAGACCTGATGGTGATCGCAGGAACAATAACAAGAAAAATGGGAGAGGTAGTAAGAAGAGTATGGGAACAGATGGCGGAACCGAAATGGGTTATAGCTTTTGGCTCCTGCGCATCAACAGGAAACGGAATATACCAGACCTATTCAGTCCTTGACGGAGTTGATAAAGTCATACCCGTTGATGTATATGTCGCAGGATGCCCACCAAGACCAGAAGCATTCCTTGAAGCTCTTGAATACCTCCAAAACAAAATAGAGAACAAAAAAGAATACTTCAAAAAATTAGAGGAAGAAAAGAAAATTATTCAGGTTGAAGGTAAAACAATAATAGTAGGCGGAGAAATAATAAAACCATCTATCAGATGAAAACTTTTAAAAAAGCCACAGAGAAATGGAGCAAATAAAAAAACAGAAAAAACGCAATCGTTAAAAAAGAAAACAATAAATTAAAAAAATCATGACAAGAATAAAAGCAGAGAGAAGAGAAAAATTGGGAAAAGAAAACGCAAAGAAAATAAGAAAGCAAAGCTATATTCCAGCAGTAATATACGGTCAAGGAAAAGTATATGAACATATAAAGGTAAAATACGGTGATATGATGAAAGTTCTCAAAGAAGGAGCGACAAATTTTGAAATAGAACTTGAAGACGGAAAAATATACAAGGTGAGATTACAAGATGTTCAAATCCACCCCGTTTTAGACCAACCCATTCACTTTGATTTCTACAAACTCAATGACTGATGAAAACGCACTCATAAACTTCCAGATAAATCCAAAAAGATTAGATAAGATAACTGCAGATATAATTGAGATAGGTTTTGGGAACGGAGATTACACGGTATATCTATCAAAAAAATTCAAAGATAAGAAAATTTTAGGCATTGAAATATCGGGCGAGAGTATAAACAAGCTATCAAAAAAAATCAAAAAGGAAAATATAAAGAACGTATTTTACATCAAACTGCCGGCAACAATCGCATTTCAGCTCTTTATTGAAGACAATTCGGTTGAGGCGATATTTATAAACTTTCCCGACCCCTGGCCTAAAAAGAGACACCACAAAAGAAGAATCACAACAGCCGAACACCTGCTCCTTTTCGCAAAGAAACTCAAAAAGGAGGGATTTATTCAGCTCAAAACAGACCACCCCGATTTCCTTGATTTCTCAATTCAAGAAGCAGAAAAACTCAACTGCTTTGAAATAATTCAGTTAGAAAATCCCGAAGAATCAATAAAAACAAAATACGAAAAAAAATGGCTTCAACAGGAGAAAAAAATATTTATCGTAAGATTTATAAAAAAATCCGAACCAAACGAACCGACATCTCTGACCATACCTAAAATTAAAAAGGTAAATTATATGCCAAAGCTGAAAATAAAAGATTTTGTGGATTTCACAGAACTTGAAGGAAGGACATTCAAGATAGAACCAAATCTCGTGGTGAAGTTCTTCAGGTCATTTGAAAGAAAAAACGAAGAATGGCTCATAGAAACACTACTTGTTGAGGATAATTACACACATTACTTTTTCACATACCTCAAAAAATTGCCAGATAATTCGTTCGTTTTATCTGTATCAGATTTCAGCGAAGTTATAAAAACCGAAGGAGTTGTGAAATTCATCAAATGGCTATCGGATATAAAAGAAAAAAATAAAGAAGAAAACAAAACATATTTTTGAAAAAATTATTATCTTTTTAGATTATGGTTGGAAAAAGAAAAAGAGAACTTCCCGTTTCAGGAGATGTAAATGTTATACCATTTATAGATATGCTATCTGTGATAATAATATTTCTCATAATGGTGGCGAGCTTTCTCAACATAGGTATTGTAGAAACATCTATGCCAAGAGCCAGCGGAAATCCGGCGCAAATGGCAGAACCCCAGAAAAAAGAGCAAAAAGAAAAACTCAACCTTACAATAGCAATAACAGAAAAAGGTTTCTACATAGGCGGAGCAGGAGCTATACTCCAAGAAAGATCAGGAGAACCGACAATCCCGAAAAAAGATGGAAAATATGATTTCAAAGCACTCAACGACAAACTCTGGGAGGTAAAACAAAAATACCCAGATGAGTGGAATGTAGTAATACTACCAGAAGATAACATTGACTACCAGACCATAATAAAAACAATGGATGCAGCAAGAGAAAGATGGATAGAAGAAAACGGAAAGAAAATCAAAAAATACCTTTTCCCGAACGTTGCAATAGCAGCAGGAATATTCTGAAATAATTTTGACAGCATGAGATACTTTTTGCTGATACCAGACGGAGCAGCAGAAAAATTTGAAAAGGGAACTCCACTTGAAAAAGCAAAAACCCCATACCTCAATCAGATAGTGAAAAACTCCTTCATCGGTATAGCAAGAACTATTCCTTATGGGCTTCCCCCGGGGTCAGACATAGGAACACTCTCTATTTTAGGTTATGACCCGTATAAGTTCGCAGTAGGAAGAGCTCCGCTTGAATTCGCCTCAAAAGGCATAGAAGTTCCACCAAACTCAATTGTTTTCAGAATGAACCTTATAACCGTAGAAGACGGAATAATAAAAGACCACTCAGCAGGACACATAAAAGATGAAGAAGCAAAAAGAATAGTAGAAAAGATAAATCAGGAAGCAAAGGACTTTTTAGAGAAAAATAAAATGAAGATTTTTCCAGGAAAATCTTACAGAAACTACCTCGTGTGGGAAATAGATGATAAGAGCAAACTTGAAAATATAGAAAAATCAAAACTTACTCCTCCGCACGATATTCTCGGTAAAAAATATACTGAATTCCTCCCTGAAATAGACGAACTCAAAAAACTCATAAACATATCACAAGAAATACTCAAAGATGAAAAGAGTGCCAATATGGTGTGGTTTTGGGGACAAGGAAAAATGGCACAGCTTCCAAAATTTGAAGATATATACAAAAAGAAAGCAAACCTGGTATCAGCAGTAGATATACTCAAAGGAATAGGGAAACTTATCGGAATAAATGTCGTTGAAGTCCCCGGGGTGACAGGATACCTTGACTCAAACTTTGAAGGAAAAGTAGATTATGTCCTCTCTGAAACAAAAGAAAACGAGTTAGGAATAATTCATGTTGAAGCAACAGATGAGACAGGGCATGAAGGAGACCCGGAAAAAAAGAAAACAGCAATAGAGATATTTGACACAAGAGTTCTCGGGAGATTACTTGAAAAAACGAAGGGAGAGAAGATAAAAATTCTGATTATTCCAGACCACCCTACCCCGTGCGAACTCAGAACGCATTCGCCAGACCCGGTTCCTTTTCTCATCTTTCCATGCTTATGTGAAGGAAATGGCTGTATCTTATGTTCCGCTGAAAGATTTACAGAAATTTCATCAGCAGAAAAAGGAATAATGATTGACGCAAGAAAAATACTCAAATTCTTCCTTTCGCAAAAATCCTGAAAAACCGAAAATAAATCAGTAAATTTATTTGATGAAAGTGAAACTTGTTGAGATAATCGCAGGATTTCTCTTCTTCTCCTCACTCATAATGATAAATGCCATCGTAACGAAAAAACTTATCCTGAAAAACCTCAGAAAATCAAATCTTATACTCCTTCTGTCTTACCCTTTTAAGTTCATAATATATCTCGTTGTGCTCATAGCAGTAGAAAAGTGGATAGGTCTAACTTTCAGTTTTATCATCGGAATAATGCTTTCTCTCATTCTCTTTTCTCTTATAAGTTTGGTGGTGCAAACAAATATTCTTGTAAATAAAAAATAAAATTATGATTTATGCTTTGATGATTTTTGCTATGATAGGAGAAAGATATTTTGACCCAATCGTCATCAAAGCAAATAGAATAAATCTGAAATCAGATATAAATAAAATAATCGTTTTCTCATCGGATGGAGTAATACCATTTCAGGTAGATGAAATCAAAAACGGAAACTACTTTGAAGGAGATGGAAAATTTGACGGAGAAGATGAGCTTGTATTTTACGCAAGGCACTGCGGAGGAAAACTGAACCCGCAAAAAATAAACTCAATACAAGATGATTTTGAAGAAATCCTTGAAGTATCATTAGAAGAAAAGGACACAGAAGAAAAAGCGTTCTGCTATATCGGTGTGATGAAAGAAGAGAATATAACAAAGTTTGAGAGATTACTCGGCAAAGTAAATCCCCCGCTCCTCAATTTCTCAAACCACGAAGACGACTTCATCGTAGAGCAGAAAAATAGAGTTGCCATATTCTCTAACTCCTCACCTTCAATAAAAAGCATAGAGATATTAGATGATGAGACAGGAAATAAAATAAAAGTTTTCAGCGGTTTGAAAGCAGAGATATTCATAAAGCTTTTGAATCTGATAAACATAAGAAAAAGCGAAAAAGATATTTCTACAAAAGTAGCATTTGTAAAGGGAGGACCGGTGAGAATCATAAGAGTTCTCCAACCCTACGCAGATATTGGATTCGGTATAAAAATACCAACATCAAAAGTCATCTCTTACATATACGAAGGATTCACCTATGTTGAAAATACAGTTCCAATTCCTTTCAATTTAAGAGCAATTTCTCGCTCTGCTTATGCGAACATATATCTCAAATTCATAAACCCAAAAAGGTTCAGGTCAAGAAAAAACGATATTGAACTACAAAACAAAAGCGGAGACAAACCTCCCGAGGAGGACTGGCATATGTGGGGCTATATAGAAGGAGAAAGATGGTCTGCTGCATATTTTATCAAAGAGATAACAAAAATCCCAATAGAGCGTTCTCTGTACTTCAGAAGTGAAGGAAATACACTTGAAGTGGGAGTTCATCTTAACCTTCTGAACCTTCCGAAGGGGAATCATAAATTCGCACTCTATGGATTTTTCTTCCCACCGGGAGAATTAGAAAAAGCAAAAAAGTTTGTTGAAAATCCGCTCAAAACAAAGATAATCAAAATAAAGTGAGCAGAATCAAAATAAACTTACATAACCCGTAAAATAAAGGTTTCCGTTAAAATTTTTTATTATATCAGAAAATTTTGAATTATGGATGAACTCACAAAAAAACTCATAGCCATCATAACTACCATATTTTTAGCTTTTTCTGCTATATCAATAAGGTTCTTCAAATTGCAGGTGATAGATAGGAGCGAAATACTGCAAAAAGCCCAAACAATAAGAACAAGAGTCAAATTTTACCCACCAAAAAGAGGTGAAATATATACATCAGAAGGAGTAGTGGTAGCAGGAAACACCAAATCAGTTGATATAATAGTATATCCCCTTGAGATAAAAGGCAAAGTTCCAGAAGAAATATATGAGATAATAGATGACCCCGAAATCATAGATGAACTCAACAGAAAAGTTGCATACTATCCTATACCTATAAAAACAGATGTTAGCTACGATGAACTCGCAGAAACTCTGCCTATCTTCCCATCAATACCCTTCATACAAATAGAAACTGTCACGAAAAGATTTTACCCGCTTGGAGAATTCGCATCCCACATAATAGGATATGTCAAATTAGAAAACATATACGAATACATAGGAGTAAAAGGAGTTGAAAAAATTTATGATGATGTACTGAAAGGAGAGCCATCTAAAAAAATAGTTGAAATAAACGCTCTCGGAAAAGAAGTTGAGGTCGTAAAAGAAGAAGAAGGAGAGAAAGGAAAACCAATATGGCTCACGATAAGGTATGAACTTCAAAAATCCGCAGAAGAGCTACTGAAAGATAAAGAGGGAGCAATAGTAGTTATAAACCCGTACAATGGAGAAATTTTAGCTCTCGCCTCCTCACCGCAGTTTGACCCAAATGTATTCGGAAGAAAAGTAGAAAAACAAAGATGGATAGAGTATCTCGTAGACCCAAGAAGACCTCTTATCAACAGAGCCATAGCCGGAGAATGCCACCCCGGTTCAACTTTCAAACTCATCGTGGCAATAGCAGGGCTTGAAGAAAAAGTTATAACACCAGATTTCAAGGTCACATGCAGAGGTAAGTTTTACTTTGGCAAACACGAACATAGATGCTGGAAAAAAGAAGGACACGGAACAGTTGACCTCTTTAACGCAATCGTGAAATCGTGCGATGTTTTCTTCTACACACTTGGACTGAAACTCGGAGTAGATAAAATAGAAAAATGGGCAAAAAAATTTGGGCTCGGCAGAAAAACCGGAATAGACCTTGACTTTGAGCAGGAAGGTCTAATACCATCACGAGAATGGAAACAAAAAGTCCTGAAAGATAAATGGTATGATGGAGAAAATATATCTCTTGCAATAGGTCAAGGATATACAACAGTCACAGCAGTTCAGATGGCGAGGTTTGTATCAGCAATAGTAAATGGCGGATACCTCGTCACCCCACACGTAGTAAAGAAAGTAGATAAAAACGAGCTTGAATTTCCGAAAGAGAAAATTGATGTCAGCGAAGAAACTCTGGAATTCATAAAAAACGCTATGCTTGGAGTTGTTGAATATGGAACCGCATCGGCACACAAAATACAGGGAGTAAAATATGGAGGTAAAACAGGAACAGCACAGGTTGCCTCATTCAGAGCACTTGAAAGAATACTTGGAAAACCCGCAGATAAGATAAAAGACGAAGAGATACCCAAGCAGTTCAGAGACCACGCATGGTTTGTAGCATATTTCCCATACGAAAACCCGGAAATCGTTATATCTGTTGTTGTTGAACACTGTGGAGCTGGCTCAAAATGCGCAGCACCACTTGCAAAAAAAATAATAGAAAAATACATACAGATGAAAAACCAAGAAGGTATCCCTCAAAAGGTTGAAATACCCCGCAAAATAAAAACCATTATAACCGAATAAAAATCAATACCTGTAAGAGAAAAGCAAAGATAAAGAGAAATCAAGAAAATTTCCAAGCTTCGGCTGGTAAGAAAAAGGAGAAGAAGATAAATCAGGGTTTTGGAAGTAGTAAAGTACAAAAGATATACCCAGAGTAGTTGAGTCATCTAAATCAACGGCAAACTGGGGACCGAATTCAAAAACCTTCTCCTGAACCTGCGAAGAATCATTATCTCTCTTCCACCTTCTGAAAAAATGGAAACGGAAGCCAAAAATCATATCACTGAAAAAACTATAAGAGAATCTGAACCATACATCATCTGAAAAAGGTCCAGTATGTGCTCCCGTATAAATGCCTTTCACAGAAAGAGGATAATTATGATGCGCATAAAAAGGTCTTGATTTGTTAAACCATGTGTATTCAGCGTTGAACGAGATATTTTCTCTTTTTCCTCCAAAACCTACAACCCAGCCATTCACAGCAAGACGAAAAGGTATAGGGAAACACTTTATTATGTGTACATCTTCTACCTGCCAGCAGGCGACTATGTCATCTCCCGCATACTCAAAGTATCCAAAAAGTTCCTCAAAAATGTTGCTCGGAATTATTTTTGAAAAATCAACAACACCGAAAAACTCCGCCGCCTGATTTGTATCTCTGCTCAACCAATACTCCTCACACTTTCTTCTTTCAGCTTCATCTTGAATATCTCTGCACAGACCCGAAGCGTTCTCCAAACGCGCAGTAAAAAGGTCAATGTAATCTTGAAATGTCTTTGGTTTCACCCCTCCTTTCCCACCGAAAGCTATTATTCTTGATGCTCCAAGACGCAAAAAATATATCTCCCAATCAAAACGCATGACCAAAAAATTAGGGTCAGGATACTTGGCCCTCGCATCATCAACAAATAAAATCCCCCCAAGCGCTGATATATCTCCAAAACAAAAACTTCCAAGACACGGAAGGCGTAGGTTTTTTATTCCGCCCCATGCGTGGTTTTGAGGAGAAAGATTATGAGAGAGCAAAATTGAGTTGTGTATGCCCGGACCCAAACTCAAAGTATCCTTACCGCCAGAAAGGTAAAGAACTCCGTATTGAAGATGGGTTGAGAACCTGTGAAGAAAAAGGTTTGATTCCTGGCGAGGAAAAGATACGAAAGGTTCAGCTAAAATCTTTATACCATTTTTTTCATCTCCCGCTCCGAAAAAGAAAAGAACAGAGTTGAAAATGTTCAGCCCCCTTGATAACCTGAACCCTTCATAAGAAGGGTAAAGTATTTGGTCTTGCAGAAAAATGCTTTTTTTTGCGTTTCCAGAGAAAAAAGTTGAATTCGTCCTGAACTCCACCCCAAGCTGTGCAATAAAAAAATATCCCAAAAGCGAAAACAGCATAAATAGAGAGTTTTAGGAAAAAGAAGATAGAGAAAAAATATCCAGACAAAAATTGAAATCTGCAGATAAAATTAATTCTGTCTCACAAGCTCTCCCCTCAGAGAGTTTCTGAAGGACTCGGTTATTCTGACAAATACAAGAGTTCCCGGCTCAACTTTTCCCTCAAAATTCACCGGCTTCCCGGTTCTCGTCCTACCCATCATATCTTTATCTCTGTTCCTTTCAGCTGGACCCTCAACAAGTATTTCTTCTAATTTTCCGACATACTCCTGCATCTTTTCCAGAGTTATCTTATCTTGAAGCTCTTGAATGAACTTCAACCTTCTTGATTTTTCCTCTTCTGGTATTTGGTCTGGCATACGAGCTGCGGGAGTTCCAGGACGTGGAGAGAACTTAAAAGAGAAAATATCATCAAATCTGACTGTCTTCAAAAGCTCAACGGTATCTTCAAAATCCTTCTCTGTCTCCCCCGGAAATCCAACTATAATATCTGTTGTTATGGCTATGCCTGGAATTTTACTCCTCAGTTTATCTATTATTTCAAGGTATTCCTCTAATGTATATCTTCTTGCCATTTTTTTAAGGATTTTATTTGAGCCGGATTGAACCGGAAGGTGAAGATGCTCGCAGACCTTCTCACACTCAGCCATAGCATCAATAAGCTCATCTGACATATACCTTGGGTTAGAAGTGGTAAATCTTATTCTGTAAAGACCATCTATTTTATTTAGTTCTCTGAGGAGTTGAGCAAAACTTATCTCTCCGGGAGTGTTCCATCCGTAGCCATTGACATTCTGCCCTATCAGTGTGACCTCTCTTACCCCGAGCGACACAAGTTCTATTACCTCTCTTATTATATCTTGTGAAGGTCTTGTGACTTCTCTCCCACGGGTGATAGGAACGACGCAGAAAGTGCAGAACTGATTGCAGCCTTCTTGAATTGTCACAAAAGCTTTCACGCGCGAGCCATCATAAAAGCTGTATGGCATCGGACTTTCAAATCTATCTGAAACATTTGTTGTCAAAGAAGTATCAACAATAACCTTCCCAGAAAAAACTTCGGAGATTATCTCATCTATTCTGTGCAGAGCGTGAGTACCCACAACAAAGTCAGCTCCGGTTTTGAGCAGTTCTGAACCTTTGAGTTGAGCGACACAACCTGTAATGCCTATCTTTATATCTTTTTTTATCCTCTCTCTCAAACTAACATATTTTCCTACCTCAGAATAAACCTTGTGTTCCGGTTTTTCTCTCACAGCACAGGTGTTTACTATTATAACATCTGCTTGGTCGGGAGAACTCACAGGTATCATTCCGAGCTTTGCGACCATTCTCTCTGAATCTTTCTCATTCATCTGACAGCCGAAAGTTCTCACAAAGATTTTCTTTCCATCAAGAGAAATTTCTTCACCATTTTGAGAAGATTTGTTTTTCTTGCTCAAAAAAATCTTTTCTTCTCTATAAATTTTTCCCCTCTTTTCCATAACACAGAAACTAAAAGGTTAATAATTTTTACGCTCTGACAGGGATTTATCAAATTATTTATTAAAACTTGGGGAGTTAGCGAATAAAGAGAGCCAGAAACAAAAAAGATAGCTCTGAAATCTCACATATAGCCCCGAAAATATCTCCTGTAAATCCCCCGAGCTTCTTCACAAAGTAAAAAGAAAGAACGAGGGATACAAAGAGAGAAAAAACAGTATAGACAGGGAAAAAATAAAGTTCAGGAATCAAAAACATCAGAAAGGGCAAAGCTAATTTTCTTCTGCCAACGGAGATAAAGGTATATCCCAATCCGTAGTTTTTCGCGGACCTCGGGAAAACGAAAGCCGAAAACAAAATAGATGCTCTACCTTGCGCGAAGGCAAACGGAAAAATCAGCGGATTGCTCGGTAAAAGCGCTACATACAGGTTAATCTTTGTGAGTATGTAAATCACTCCCGAAAGAAGAGCAAAAGAACCAACCCTTGGGTCATCCATAACCTTCAAAATCTCTTCTTTGCTCCGCGATGAAGAAAGAAAAAAAGCGTCAGAAGCATCTAAAAATCCATCAAAATGAAAGTAATTGAAAAGAAAATATTGAACCGAAAACAAAATGATTTCAGGAAACGGGTGAGAAACACCTGGCAGTAAAAGGAATGTGTAAAGCAAATAAAGAGAAAAGCCAGATACAAAAGAGAAGACGGGAATGTATTTTACAGCTCTCTTGAAATCTCTTTGAAAATCAAGTTTTACTCTGAAATTTATTCGTGAGAAGAAGGAAAAAATTAGCAAAAGCGAGCGAATCTCTTCCAGAAAGAAGCGAGAAAAACCCTCTAAAACCCTTCTCACTACAAAATCTCTTTCATTTTTTGATTCAAAACATCAAAAAAATGAGAAACGAAATGGAAAGCAAGCGAAGGAACTTTCAAAATTCTCAAATCAGAGCTCTGCCTTCGCCTCTGCCTCTTCTTTCATCTTCAACTCCTCTTCGTATTTTTTCCTTCCCTCTTTTATTGCCTCGCCAATTTTTGTGCAGTAGTATTTTATCGCTCGTATAGCATCATCGTTTCCCGGAAAAGGGAATTGAACCAGGTCAGGATCACAATTTGTATCAACAGGAGCAATAATAGGTATTTTCATTTTGTTTGCTTCTGCGACGCATACGCTCTCTTCTTTGACACCTATAACAAATAGAGCATCTGGGAGCTTTCGCAGGTCTTTCAAGCCCTCATAGTATTTTGCCATCTTCTCTGTCAGACGCTTTATTCTGTTTGCCTCCTTTTTGGTGTAAAGTTTATACACCTCTCCACTTTCAATGAGTTCTCTCAATCTGTTAAACCTCTCTATTCCGTTCAGATTTGAGAAGAAATTTGTGAGAGTTCCACCGAGCCACCTTGAGACAACATAAGGCATACCGCATTCTATCGCCGTGCTTTTTATAAACTCTCTACCTATGTTCTTCGTCCCAACAAAAAGAATTATTCCCCCTTGCGATGCGACATAATATGCAAATTTGCAAGCCAAAGTCATCACCTCATGTGTCTTTTGAACGTTTATAATATGCACACCGTTTCTTTCCCCGAATATGTATGGAGCCATCTTAGGATTCCATCGCGAAACATTATGACCAAAATGAACCCCTGCCTCAAGAAGCTCACGAATGTTTATACCCGGATCATAATTAATTTTCTCAAGAAAACTGTAATAGTCATCTTGAAAACGAACTTGAACCATACTTTGATAGATAATAACTCACTGAAATAATTTCAGTAAAAACAAAAAAGTGCAGGAAAAAATTATTTTTTCTTTTATTTTTGAGTCATGGTAGAATCTGAGTTTGAGGTGAGATTAAAGAAGTTAAGAGAGCTTGAGAGATTGGGGTTATCACCTTACAAGCAAAAATTCAAACCAAACACAACCGCAAAAGAAATAAAAGAGAAGTTCCAGCATCTCAAACCCGGAGAACACGAAGAAAAAGAGAACTTCAAAATATCAGGAAGAATACTAACAATAAGGGATTTCGGCGGTTCTGTTTTTTTCCATATAATTGACTCAACAGATAAAATCCAGTGCTTTATAGAAAAAAGGGGAAACGAACAGATTCTTGAATTCTTCAAAAAACTTTTAGATACCGGAGATATAGTAGGAATTTCAGGAACTGTCTTCAGAACAAAAAAAGGGGAAATAACAATTTATGTGAGGGATATAAAAGTGCTTGCAAAGTGTCTCCATCCTCTTCCTGAAAAATGGCACGGGCTAAAAGAAATAGAAACAAGATTGCGGATGAGATATCTTGACCTCATAATGAACCCAGAAGTGAAACAAATATTCATAAAAAGGCACAAAATAGTATCTTTCATAAGGGAGTTTTTAACTGAAAGAGGATTTATAGAAGTTGAGACACCGATACTTCAACCGGTCCCTTCGGGAGCGGTCGCAAAACCATTCAAAACCTATCACAACGAACTTGAAATGAACCTGTTTTTGAGAATCGCCCCAGAACTCTACCTCAAAAGATTGATAATAGGTGGGTTTGAGAAAGTATTTGAAATAGGAAGAAATTTCAGAAACGAAGGCGTCTCGTCCCATCATAATCCCGAATTCACAATGATAGAACTCTACCAAGCTTACTCAGATTACAACGACCTTATAGAGCTTACGGAAAAACTCATCACAGAACTTTCTCTGCATGTGAACGGAAAATGCACATTAAAACAAGGAGAAGAAGAAATAGAATTTTCTACTCCATTTCCAAAAATAAGCATAAAAGAAGAGGTGATAAAAAGAGCCGGCATACCCGCAGAAAAGATAAAAGATACAGCGTTCCTCAAAGAAAAACTCAAAGGGAAAATAGAAATAGATGAAGATGATGATTGGGGAGAGATAATAGTCAAATATTTTGAAAAATATGTTGCAGATAACTTAAAGGAGCCGACATTTGTGATAGATTTTCCCACCTCAACATCTCCGCTCGCAAAGAGAAAAGAAGATGACCCTGACTTTGTTGAGAGATTTGAACTCTACGCATTCGGCATGGAAATAGCAAATGCATTCTCAGAGCTTAACGACCCCGAAGACCAGAAAAAAAGATTTGAAGAGCAAATAAAAATAAGAAGAATGAGAGAACTCGTTGAAGATATGGACTGGGATTTCGTAAAAGCACTTGAACACGGAATGCCCCCAACAGCAGGAGAAGGAATAGGAATAGATAGACTGGTCATGCTACTTACAGGAGCTCAATCAATAAAAGAAGTCATTCTCTTCCCAACTATGAAACCCGAAGATAAAACATAAAAAAATATAAGCTGATCAAAACAAAAAATTTCCAGAATGCTAAAAATTTAAATATGTGAGAAAGGTTATAGTGTTTGCAGGATTGCTCCTTTTCTCATATTCGCTTTTTAAGATAATCTCCGCTTCACTCAAATTTGAAAAGAACTTCCAAAGCCAAATCATAAAAATAGTAGAAGGTAGCGTAAAATCAAAAATTATCTTTGATGCAAAGAAGATATTTATCTCCGGGAACATAGCATCCGCAGATGAAACAAATATAACACTCCCAGCTGAAAATATAGGAGAACTGAAAATATCAGCTCAAAAATCTGTGTATAACCTCAAAAAAAACATAATAGAGCTTTATGGCTCGGTAAAAGTGAAAGGAGAAAAACTATATGCAGAAGTTGAAAGAGCAAAAGTAATACTGAACGAAAACGGCAAAAAAATAACAAAAATAGAAGGAAAAGGAAATGTCTTCATAAGATACGAAGAAAAAGAAATAAACTCCGAAACGGTGGAGATAATACCAGAAAAAAACGAGATAATCTTGAAAGGTGAAACAGAGATAAAATCTGGAAACTTAAAAGTAAAGGGAGAACTCGTCAAGATAAATCTGAAAACAAATAATGTAGAGATAGAAAAACCAGATGCGTTAATAAGAAATAAAAGATGAAAATCAAAACCGCTATGTGTTCAATTTTATCTCCTTTTTGACTTTTTTGCCCGCTTTTGTGAGAAGAGAAAAAACTTTCTCACATTGTTCAACAGAATCAAAACTCATCACAGAAATTTTCTCCACAACATCTTTTCTGACTATCTCAGCTTTCGCTATCTCTCCTATTTTTGAAGAGACGAACTTTTCAATCTGCTCAATCTCGCTCTTTGATAAATTCTCCCTTCCTCTATACACATCCAACGAAGGGGATTGATAATCAAAGTATATTCTCCACTTCCCAGAGACATTTTTGACAACGTGGGGAACTCCCTTATCGTTCAACCTTGCGGAAACAAAAGCGGTATCTTGCAAAGATAAAAAATCACCTATGTAAAATTTCAGTTCGCTTTCTGTTTTCGGAATCATCTGAACTTTAAGTTCTTTCAGACCAGCATTTGCAGAAATATCTGCAACCTCGTAATCAAAAGGAACAGATATGATGCATACCTCTTTCTTCTGCTCCACCTGTTTTTCTTCTTTTGACTTTTCAATACGGATTGAAAATAGAGAACTCAATTTCTTATCTTTCAAAAAGAAAAAAAATAGAAAAACAGATGAAGAAAGAAGTAAAAAAACAAAAATTATAAAAATAGTAGGAAGATAACTTCTTTTCTTCTTAATACTTTCAAGCAATTCAAAATAAGGTGGTTTTCTCCCGTATTCTCTCTCTATCTCTGCTATCTTATCAAAAGGAGAGATTGATTTGCTAAACATATTAAAATTGAAACAATTTTGTACTGTCTATTTTTTATTTGATCTTGCTCAAAGGGATTGCCTCATCAATAAGCATTATAGGTATTCCATCTTCTATCTTGTAAAGAAGCTCACACTTTTTGCATATTAGCCCAGCTCTCTTTTCGTCAAGTATAAGGTCACCCTTGCATTTGGGACAAGCTAAAATTTCAAGTAGCTCCGGGTCTATGATATTTTTTTTCTCTTCTGCTTCCATCTTATTCAGACAGTATCTCCTCCTCCTTTCTTTGATGTTTTATTAAGCGTATCTAACGCCAAAAGTATATCTTCTCTTTCTTTTATGAAATTTTTCAGAGAATTTACAAAATCCTTCAGTTTCTGGGAAGAATCAAAAATAACTTTGTTATGTACCGGATGACCACCTTTTGGCGATATTGACAGGAAAAATCGGTTCGTTTCAGGGTTTCTTGTTATCCTCACAAGGAGTTCGTTTTCTGTCTCAACTTTTACTGACCTGTCTTTCTTTCCTTCTTTCTCCTTTTGTTCTATTGTCTCCTGAATTTTTGACACAAGCTCCTGAATATGCTTTTCTATTATGACCGTACCTTCTTTTTTCTCAACATCCATATCTCTCACCCTCCTTCAAAATTTTCTCTTTAAACAATACTTAATTTTACCAAATCACAAAAGTATTACACTTATAACTTATATATAAAAAATATAAAAATTTTTTAATTAATTGGAAAAATCACAATGATAAAAAAGTTAGGAATAGATGAAAACGGGCTCGGACCTATAATGGGTCCGCTCATCATAACCGGAGTAGAAACAGAAACAAAAAACAATCAAAATAAAAGCACCCAATACAATATAAAAGACAGCAAAGAAATTTTCAAAAGAAAACAAGAGGACTTCAAAACCATTGAAAAAATATTTCTCAGATACTTCAAAATGGACTTCAAAACTGTGCAAGATGTCTTCTCAAAATCAATCCTCAAAGACGAAATAGAAAGAATATGTCCAATAGGTCCCGATAAAATCTGCTTCAGTGACAAAGTAACTCTCCCGGTATGGATAAAAGAAGAAAACGAAAATTCCTCGCAAAAGGAAATAGATTTGGCACAGCTTGGACTCTGCCCCGACGAGATAAAAAGAGCACTCTTTATAATAGTTTGTCCTAATCTTCTTTCAAAGTATATTGAAAAGCTCGGGAGCAAATTTTCGGCGAATTCATTTTTTATGGTAAGGTTAGGTTTGAAATCATCGGCAGAAGAAGTAATATGCGGGAAATCAGGATATAAAAAAAGTTATGAAAGAGAAATATCTCTTGCTATCCGAGATGAGGGAGATAAATTGTTGAACTTAAAAATCGTCAGGGAAAGTGAAGAAGAGAGCGTATATGAGATACTCAATAACGATGAGACAATAAAAATGTTTCACTTTGTCAAAGATGCTGACCGAAAATTCCCGGAAGTAGCCCTCGCATCAATAATAGGTAAATATATCCGAGAAATATCTATGCTTTCGATCACAAAGTTCATTGAACCCAGCTCACAAAAACCCATATCGGGATACGGTAGAAAAAACACCTTTGAAGAAATTTCAAGCAAGATAATAGAGAAATCAAAAGAAGAGTTCTCAAAAGAAATTCCAAAAATATGTATCATCAGAGAAAGGTAGTGCTTTGTGCTATAATTATATTGAAAGAAAAAATCTGGCAGTAAAACAGCAGAGCGTGAAATAAAATTTCACTGATAGATTCTGAGGTAGAAAGGGGTTTGAAGAACAACATCTAAGCGTGAGCATTCTTCAAGGGCTCTTTTAATATCTCTCTCCAAGCACTCGTGTGTTATTATGAATATTGGAACCGGCTCGCTTATGGTAATCCCTCTTCCCTTTTGGAGGACTGATTCTATTGAGACATTGTTCTTTCCAAAGCTATCTGCTATTTTTGCGAGGACTCCGGGATTATCAACTACGCTTAACCTGACATAAAATTTAGAGACCATCATATCGTGATGGATAAGTTTATCGTTTGGAGCCAGAAATTCTTTCTTACTTTCTCTGTATGTCAAAGATGCCTCTATTATATCTGCTATTATAGATATTGATGTTGGATTTCCTCCTGCGCCTTCTCCTTTCAAGAAAAGTTCTCCTATTCTTTTTCCTTTTATAACCGCAGCGTTCAGGTTTCCTTTCACCTGAGCGAGGGGGGAATCAGAAGGAACAAGGGCGGGATAGACCGCAACTTCAAGCTTCTCTTCACCTTCATAATTTTTTTTCCTTGAAATGGCAATAGACCTTATTGAATATCCGAACTCCCTCGCAAAATCAATGTCAAGTTTTGTAATAAAAGATATGCCCTCTTTGAGAATTTCATTAGGTCTCACTCTTACTCCGAAAACCAGAGCAGAAAGTATGCATATTTTCTGAGCAGCATCGGTACCATTTATATCAAAAGATGGGTCCGGCTCAGCGTACCCGAGCTTTTTAGCTAACTCAAGAGATTCCTGAAAATCTTTTCCCTCCTCCATATAAGAGAGAATAAAATTAGTTGTCCCGTTGAGAATTCCTGTTATCTCGTATATATCATCTGGGACCGAGTTTATAATTGTTCTTATTATTGGTATTCCACCCCCAACAGAAGCATCAAAGAAAACATTAGGGTTCTGAAAAATCTCATCATCAAAAGTGAGGACTAATTTGTTGGCTGTGACCACCTTTATTCCTCTGTTAAGGCACTCACGAATATAAGTTCTTGAGTTCTCAAGGTCTCCTATAAGTTCTACTACTATGTCTGGTGAAGAGTCAATTATTTCAGAAAAGTGAGTTGTGAGAAGATGTTGAGGTATTTTAAATCCTTCTGCAATTCTTTCTTTTTGCTTATCTCTCACAAGAATTTTTTTGACATTTATATCAAGGGAGAACTTTTCTTTTATGAAATTCCTGAGTTCAAACAGGTTTTTCACGACATATTTTCCGACATTTCCGCATCCTAAAATTGCAATATTCACACTGCGCATATAATCTTTATTATTTCGGAAGCGAAGGTGGTTTTCTTCTACTCATTGAACCCGCTATAAAATCTTCTTCACATTATGTTCTTCTCAGCTCCTCCTCCACTAGCTCTTCTGTAATGGTTTGTCTTTCTGTTTCTATTCCTGTGTTTCTGTAAAGATGGAAATTAGTTCCCGCTGGTATAAGTTTTCCGACTATTATATTCTCTTTTATTCCCTTGAGGTAATCTATTTTTGATTCAAGAGCAGATGAAACGAGAACTTTAGGGGTTTCCTGGAAAGAAGCAGCAGATATCCAAGAATCAGAGTAAAGAGCTGACCTTGTTATACCAAGGAGCGTGTATTCGTATGTTGCTGGTTTTCCTCCCTTAGCTCTTATCTCCCTGTTCTTCTTTTCCACAAGGAATCTATCTACTATCTCTCCGGGGATAAACTCGGTGTCTCCGGGCTTTTTTATCTTAACTCTCCTCAGCATCTGCCTTATTATTATTTCAAAGTGCTTGTCGTTTATATCTATTCCTTGTGATGAATAAACTTTTTGTATCTCGTTAAGCAAGAACAATCCAACATAATCTGGACCTCTGATTTTCAAGAGGTTTTTCGGGTTAGGTGTTCCATCTGTTATCGCTTCTCCCGCGTTAACAACATCACCAACAACCTGAATAACATGTCTATTTTTCGGTACTATGTATTCCCTCTGAATCTTTCCAGATTTTATTACAACTTTCTTCCTTCCACCTCTCATATCCTCAATTTTCTCTACTCTTCCGGTTATTTCAGATATTATAGCTGCATCTTTTGGATTTCTCGCTTCAAAGAACTCTTCAACCTTCGGGAGCCCTGTTGTTATATCTTTTGTCTTTGCAAAGCCGGTTTCAACTCTTGCTATTTCTTCACCAGCTTTAACTTTTTGCCCCTGCTCAACAGATATAGTCGCTTTGACTGGCAGAGAGTAAGCTATTTCTTTTCCTTCCTGAGTTTTAATAACGATAGCGGGTCTGAGCTTTGCAGCCGCTTCGCCTATCGGCTCAACAATAGTTCTTACAACCTTCCCCGTCGTCTCCTCCTTCTTCTCTATCACCGTAACACCAGGAATTATATCTCTGAAAGATACCGTTCCTGAAACATGGGTGAGAATCAAATTAGCATAAGGGTTCCACACAACAACCCTCTTTCCTCTTTTAACCTTATCTCCATGTCTTGCAAGAATTATGGCACCATATACAAGCTCGTATTTTTCAAGAGTTCTTCCCTTCTCAGGCGATACTATATCAAGAGTTCCAGACCTTGAAATAACTCTGAGGACATATTTCCCGTTTATGAGTTCATCCTTGCTTACACCGAACTTCTCCATCTCTTCCTGAGATATTTCAAGTTCTATGAGTTTTGTATTGGTTATCTTTATTTCTCCATCGTGATGAGCTATGACTTCGCCTCTTTCAGACAGAGCTGCTATACCTCCGTAGTGAAAGGTTCTCATCGTAAGCTGAGTTCCCGGCTCACCTATTGATTGAGCTGCTATTATTCCCACTGCTTCACCTAATGTGACCGGTTTATGAGATGATAGGTCCCAACCATAGCATTTTTGGCAGACGCCTTCTTCTGCCTCACAAACAAGAACGCTTCTTATTCTCACTGATTCTATACCGAGCTCTTCTATGAGTTTTGCTTTTTCTCTTGTGATATACTCTCCCTTTGCGACTATGACTTCTCCGGTATCTGGCGAGATTATATCTTCTGCTGCGACTCTGCCGAAAATTCTTTGAGAAAGGGAGCGTAGGACTTCTCCACCATGAGTAAGAGCTGAAATAGTTATAGATTTTTTCGTTCCACAATCTTCCATCTTCACAACAATATCTTGTGAGACATCAACGAGTTTTCTTGTAAGGTATCCTGCTTTTGCAGTTTTCAGAGCGGTATCTGCCAACCCCTTTCTTCCACCGTGAGTTGAGATAAAGTATTCAAGCGGAGTAAGACCTTCCCGGAGGTTATGCTTTATGGGGAACTCTATGAGCTCTCCTGTTGGTTTTGCGACGATACCTCTCATACCTGCGAGCTGTTTTATCTGCTCGTAAGAACCTCTTGAACCAGAATGAACCATAAGGAAGACAGGATTTTTGGAAAATATCTTTTCAGTTTTTCCGTTTACCTTAACTTCTTCCCAAGAAATTTTCTCTTTCACAAGTTGCCCAACTTTTTCTGTGTAATCAAGCCATATCTGGGTGATTCTGTTATACCTTTCTCCCCATGTTATCAATCTTCTTGTGTATTTATCTTCTATTTCTTTGACGAGCTTTTCGGCTTCTGAAATCAGCTTCTCTTTCTCTTCGGGGATTATAAAATGTTCTGGGGTAAGAGTAAAGCCAGATTTTGTCAGCATCTCAAAGCCAATATCTTTCATCTTATCAAGGAAAATGACTGTTTCTTTCTCTCCCGCTATCTCACGAGAAAGAGCAACAAGTTCTATGAGTTCTTTCTTTCCGAGAGGTTTATTTACCAGATTGAAGCAGAGTTTTTTAGGTAAAATATCTTGATAGAATATAACTCTGCCTGGGGTTGTGTCATAAAGTTTAGGAACTCCTTTATGCTCATCGCACAGGCAGGTTATAAGACACTTTATTCTTGCGTGAATGGAGATTTCTTTGTTTTCGTATGCGATATAAACTTCGCGTGCTGATGAAAACACTTTCCCTTCGCCTTTCTCTCCTAACCTATCCATAGTCATCCAGAATATTCCCATCACCTGGTCTTGGGTAGGATATACTATTGGGTTTCCGTGTGCAGGCGAGAGTATCTGATGAGTAGATAGCATAAGGACTCTTGCTTCTACCTGCACTTGGAGTGAAAGAGGCAAGAAAACTCCCATCTGGTCTCCATCAAAATCAGCGTTATATGCAGTGCAAACGAGCGGATGCAATCTTATAGCTTTTCCTTCTGTAAGGACTATTTCAAAGGATTGGACATTCATTCTGTGAAGTGTTGGAGCTCTGTTGAGGAGGACGAGTTTTTCTTTTATAACATCTTCAAGAGCGAGGAATATAGCTCTTGTGAAGTCGTCAATCTTCCCGCTCATCGCAGCGTATTTTCTTTCCTCAAAAATTTTTCTCGCTTCCTTAACACTGCTTACTATTCCCTTTTTCTTTATGAGCCACCATATTATGAATGGTTTGAAGAGTTCAAGCGCTATTTCTTTTGGAATTCCAACCTGATGAAGTTTCAGGTCTGGTCCGACAACTATGACAGAACGAGCTGAAAAATCTGTTCTCTTCCCGAGAAGGTTTTGTCTGAACCTACCATATTTACCTTTTATTATATCTGCGAGCGAGCGGTATGTTCTTCCTGTTCTTGATGTGACCTGCCTTCTTGTTTTTGATGAGTCAATTAAAGAATCAACAGCAGATTGGAGCAATCTTATCTCGTTCTCTATAACAGCATCAGGAACACCTATTCCAAGCTCAATGAGCTTTTTCATCTTCACAAGCCGGTTGTTTCTCTGTATTATTGTTCTGTAAAACTCGTTCAAGTCGCTCCTTGCTATTCTTCCTCCTTCAAGCTGGACTATCGGTCTGAGTTCTGGGGGCAAAATAGGAAGAACTTCAAGAACCATCCATTCGGGTCTGTTTTTTGAATTCTTAAACTGTTTCACTATTCTCAATCTTCTTGAAAGTTTTACTACTCTTGATGTTTCTTCCTCCTCTTCACCTTTTCTTTTCTGCGATTCTTCCTCAATGTCTATCTTTATTATTTCTTCAAGAACTGATAGGTCTATTTTTTTCAGAAGGTATCTTATAACTTCCGCTCCGGAACCGACGACCATATTTTGAACCTCAAGTTTTACTGGACCTTTTGTAGTTTTTTTATGATATACAACAGCAAACTGATCTTTTCCGAAGCTCTCTCTTTCAACATCAATATTTTTCTCGTCAAAGGATTTTATGGCATCTCCACCTATACCTCCAAGTATTGTCATCGGCAAGAAGATTTCTGGCCAATTTTTTGCGAGAAGAGCTATAACTTCCCTTTCAACAATTGCGTATTCAGGGAACCTTATAGCAGACAAAATTATCTGGCGTCTTATGCTTTTAAATCTTGCTTCTTTTTCTTTATAATCTATCACCTTTAGCTTATCTAAAAGCTCTTGCATAAGAGAGATTATCTCTTCTGCTTTCTTGAATTTCTCAAATTTCTTGAGGTTTTTCAGAACTGTACTGCAAAGCTGTTCGGGGTCTTTTTTATTACATATTTCCTTATCAAAAGCAGCCGATATAAGAATTCTTCTCAACGCCATCTCTTTTATAACTTCTTCTACACCCCTGAGCTGTTCTATATGAGCCGAATACTTCTTTAAAAACTCATGTTCTCTTTTCAAGGGAGAGTATTCTTTTAGCTGGCTTATAAGTTTTTCTATATCTTCCTGAGAAATTGTTAGCTGATAAGCTTTTTCAGGTGGTTCAACAATTATCCAGCTGTTGAAAGATATAACCTCCTCAACCTCTCTCTGAGATATATCCAAGAGTGTCGGAATAGGATTAGGAGCAATCTTTAAAAACCATACATGTACGACAGGATAAGCCAATGTCTTTTTTCCCATTCTTTCTCTTCTGACACGTTTTGATGTAACCTCAACCCCACATCTTTCACAAACATGTCCTCTATATCTCTGCCCCTTATATTTTCCACAGAGACATTCCCAGTCGTTTATTGGACCGAATATAACTGCACAGAAAAGCCCACCTCTTTCGGGTTTTCCCGTCCTATAATTTATAGTATCTGGTCTTTCAACCTCTCCGTGAGCCATAGAAGATATCTTTTCGGGAGAGGCGATTGATATTCTTATTGCTTCTATATCATTTATCCCGATTTTTGATTCGTATCCTACTTCCATCGTTTTCTTCCTCCTTTCGCTGCAAAATTTTCCCCGAAGTCAAAATCGCTCTGACTTTTCTTATTTTCTTTTACCACGAACCGATTTTGGTTTCTGAATTGTTATCTTCTGTTCCTTCTTCTGTTCTTCACCACCTTCTAAACTTTCCTCTTCTTGCCCCATCATCTCTTCAATCTCTCTTTGAGTGAACAGTTCCACATCAAAACCCATCGCCTGCAGTTCCTTTATAAGAACAAGAAAAGATTCAGGAATAGAGGGGACATAAATTGGCTTACCTTCTATGATATTATTTACAGTTCTCTCTCTTCCTGTCATATCGTCTGATTTTACGGTTAGCATTTCTTGCAGAGTGTATGCCGCACCGTATGCTTCAAGCGCCCACACCTCCATTTCACCAAACCTTTGTCCTCCGCCTCTTGATTTACCACCAAGGGGTTGCTGGGTTATCAGAGAATAGGGTCCCGTAGCTCTCGCGTGAATTTTATCCTCAACCATATGAACAAGTTTCATAATGTACATATACCCAACGGCAACAGGCTGATCAAACTCCTCTCCTGTTCTGCCATCGCGTAATCTTACTGAGAAAGATTCTGGAATTCCCAATCTCCTCGCAAGTTCCTTTATTTCTTCTTCTTTCACTCCACAAAACGGGGGAACTGCAAACCTGACTCCTAATCTTTCTGCCTCACGAACAAATTTTAGCAGCTCATCTGCTGAAAGAGAATCAACATACTCAAAAAATCGCGAGATTATTCCCGTCCTATCTTCACCATCAGCAAGAATTTCTTTTATCTTCTTCTTCACACTTTCCGAAACATTCCTTATATATTCATCTTGGAGACCTTGAAATGTTTCCGCTATTCTTTTGCCGAGCTCTTTTGCCACCCATCCGAGCTGGAGCTCAAGGAGCTGTCCTATATTCATTCTTGAAGGTATCCCAAGTGGGCTCAAAATTATATCTACCGGGGTACCATCTGGCAAAAACGGCATATCTTCCTGTGGTAAGATAACCGATACGACTCCCTTGTTCCCGTGCCTTCCGGAAAGTTTATCTCCAACCTGTATCTTCCTCTTTGACGTTACCATTATTCTTATCCTTTTGAGAACTCCCGGAGGAAGTTCTTCACCTTTCCTAACCTCAGATATCTTTTCCTCAAAAATCTTTTTGATCAGCTCTTCCTCTTTTTCAAAATCAGCTATTACTCTGTTTATATTCTCAAGAGATTCATCATCTATAATTCCTCTGAGGGATTCAAAGAACTTTCTCATGCTTGAGACCTCTTTATATTCTTTCAGCTTTGAAATAAGAGCTTCTATGAACCGAGGAGAGTTTTCAGAAAACTCGTCTTTACCTATCTTTACAGGAGAGAGTATTTTTATTTTAGAAAGGTGAGGGGAAAGATTGCTCCAGAGTTTTCCTCTCAAAATCTCAACAGCATCTTGCATATCTTTTTTTATCTTGTTTATCCTCTCTTCTTCTTGTCTTTTTATTCTCTCATCTTTGACAACTCCTTTTTTGTAGTGTACTGAGACAGAAAGGACTATTCCTTTTATATCTGGCGGGCAACGCAGAGAAGAATCTCTGACATTCTCAACTGTCTTTGCGAAGATAGATTTTATCAATCTCTCCTCGGGAGTGAGTATGACTTCCGGAACGGGGGTAAGTTTGCCGACGAGAATGTCTCCCGGATTGACGAACGCGCCGACTCTGACCACTCCATCTTCATCAAGGTTTGCCACAAGTTCGGGAGAAACACCGGGAATATCTCTTGAAAGTTCTTCCGGACCGTACCTTGTTTCTCTGACATCAACAGAGAGTTCTTCTATATGAACTGATGTATATACATCATCGTAGACAAGTCGTTCTGATATGACTATTGAATCCTCAAAGTTGTATCCTCGCCAGCTCATTATAGCAACAAGGACATTTTTTCCAAGAGAGAGTTCTCCTCCCGCGGTAGAATGTCCATCTGCAATGACTTCGCCTTTTTTCACTCTCTGCCCGAGACGGACGAGCGGTCTTTGATTTACCGCAGTAGATTGATTTGTTCTTGACCACTTTGTCAGAGTATATATATCTGCCATTCCTTTCAGTTCCGGATGTTCAGGGTCATCAATTTCAACAACTATTCTTTCTGAGTCAACGTACTTTACTATACCCGAGTGGCGAGCGACAACAACGGCAAGAGCGTTTTTAGCGACCTCTTTCTCATGACCCACTCCCACAAGCGGAGGTTCTGTAAAAAGAAGTGGAACCGCCTGCCTCTGCATGTTAGAACCCATAAGAGCTCTGTTGGAATCATCATGTTCAAAGAAAGGTATCAACGAAGCAGAGACACCAAGTATCTGGAAAGGAACAGCATCAATATACCTCACTTCTTCTCTTCTCACAAGGCGTATTTCTGAACCAACTCTACAAGGAACCATATCTGGAACTATTCTGCCACTACTATCAACTTCTGTACCGTATGGAGCAATAGGATATTTCTCTTCATCAAGAGCAGAAAGATACTCAACTTTATCTGTCACATATCCATTCTCAACTTTACGGAACGGAGATTGAATCAATCCCAGTTCATCTATCTTTGAAAATATCGCAAGAGAAGTTATGAGTCCAACATTCTGTCCCTCAGGCGTTTCAACCGGGCATATCTTCCCGTAATGAGAAGAGTGGACATCTCTCACCTCTATTCCTGCGGTTTCTCTTTTGAGACCTCCCGTTCCAAGAGCCGAAAGCCTTCTTTTGTGTGTGAGCTCACTGAGCGGATTTGTATTATCAAGGAACTGAACGAGCTGTCCCATCGCGAAGAACTCTTTTATAGCCGATGCAGCTGGCTTGAAATTCACTATATCTTTCAGAGTCGTCCTTTCCGGGTCTGCTTGCTGAAGCTTTTCTATTATTGATTTCCTTATCCTTTCAATACCTCTCAAAAGCTCTATCTCAACAAGCTCTCCAACAGGTCTCACTCTCCTATTTGAAAGGTTATCAACATCGTCAAGAGTCCTGCCGGGTTTGCCCATCCTGAGTTCAAAAAGATATTTTATCGTCTCAAATATATCAAGGTATGTTAGACCTTCTGGATACCAATAAGCAGAAAATCTTATACCTCCTTTTTGTCTGGCAATATCTTTGAGTTTCTGAAGGGCTATCTTGCTTATATTTCTTCTTGCGGGAACAACTATCTCTCCGTCATAAGATATATCCTCAACGGGAGCATATTCCAAAAGTTCAAGGTCTGATATAGGAATAAAATCTATACCCTTTTGTTTGAGCTTTTGAATGTGGTGTTCTCTTATTCTTTCTCTTGGATTTATCTTTTCTCCATCACCCAAATCTATCTCTTCCGTTGCGATCTGGAACTTCGTTATTCCATCAACTACCTTTTTCTTTATCTTTCCATGCTCGTCTATAATTATTTCAATAGGAATTTCATCAAAACCGAACCTTTTAGCTATTCTTATTCTCCCAACTCTTGAAAGGTTATATCTTGCAGGGGAAAGGAACATAGCTTTGACATACTCTTGAACAACTTTCGGGTCTGTCGGTTCGCCCGGTCTTGTTCTTCTGAAAAACTCAACAGCAGCTTCTTCCGCAGTTCTGACTTTAAACCTCCTTTCCCTCTCTTTATATGTTCTCACTATTGAACCTGATATGAACACATCATCATACCAAACCGTCTCTACTCTCTCTATCCCGCTTTCAGCAAGTTCTCTTATTACTTCTGGCGTCATCTCCTGTCCAACTTTGAAAACCTTACCATCTTTTCCTGTATATGTTCTCGCAAGAACGCGAGTTCCGAAAATATCTCTTTTAGATTCTGAAAATTCTTCTTCTGAAACCGGCAGAAAATACTTACCATCTATATTCTCAACAACTTCGCTTGACAGAAGATTTTTTATAGAAGAAGGAACAAATCTTGTGTATTTTTGAATCTTTAACTCCGGGTAATCTTGGGATGCCTTCTGGTATTTCAGGACATCTTGTTTTATCTCTTTGAGAATTTTTATTTTTCCGTCCTGTGGTTTTATAATCAGTTCTTCTTTATCGTATATTTCAAGCAGGTCTTCAAGTTCAAAACCGATCGCTCTTAAAAATATCCATGCGTTCAATCTCTTTTTCTTCTGTAATCTCACATATAGTATGTCTTTGAGGTCAAAATCAAAGTCAATCCACTGTCCTCTTGCGGGAATTATTCTACCTATGGGAACGAACTTTGAAGTTGTTCTTATCTTATATTTATCGTATTCAAAGTAGACACCGGGAGATTTATGGAGCTGGCTAACTACAACCTTTTCTGTTCCGTTTATGATGAAAGAGCATTTTTCGGTCATACGAGGTATCTCTCCGAAGTAGACCCACTCTTCCTTGATATCTTTTATTTTCTTGTTCTCCTCATCTTCGTAGGTGATAAGTCGCATCTTTACTCTCATTATTGAGGAGTATGTCATTTCTCTTGCCTTCGCTTCTTCGGGGGTGTACTTCGGCGGAGAAATTTCATAATCAACATACTCTAATCTTTTTCCTTTCACCTCAAACTGCAAAGTTGAAAGGACTCTGTGAATACCAACATTTTCTCTCTTCTCCGGTGGAACTGACTCTTGCAGGAATCTCTCATAAGATGCTTTCTGAACTCTGAGAAGTTCAGGTATTGAGATAGAAAAATCTAATTTTCTCGGGAAAAACCTTTCTGTAAGTTCTGTGACAAAATAAGGATATTCCTTTAATGATGTGATAGAAAAGTTATCTTTCTCCATAACTTTCTCCTTCAAATGCAATAAATCAAATTAAATGAAGTAAAACAAGGGTTTAAAATATTAATTTTTTCAGAAAAATTTTACCAAAAAACAGAAAAAAGTTAGATTTTATGTTTTCAGACAGCGGTAATTTCAACTTTCGCTCCCACCTTCTCAAACCTCTCTTTTATTTCTTTTGCTTCCGCTTCTGTCGCATCTTCTTTAATCGTTTTCGGAAGCGACTCAACAAAATCTTTCGCTTCTTTTATGTTCAGATTAGGTAAAATAGCCCTTACCTCTTTTATAACCTGCAGTTTGTTCGGACCTGCGTCTTTGAGTACCACCTTGAATTTTGCTTCTTTCTTCGCTTGCTCCTCAGCTCCTTGTG
This sequence comes from bacterium HR19, assembly GCA_002898315.1. GTDB lineage: Bacteria > Calescibacteriota > Calescibacteriia > Calescibacteriales > Calescibacteriaceae > Calescibacterium. The sequence continues at coordinate 66,864 of BEHV01000003.1, forward strand.
CCTGTGCGGGTGCCGGACCAGCTCCTGCTGCTGTAACGGGAGCGGCAATAGGAACCCCTGAAATTCCGAAAACCTTCTCCAGCGCCTTGACAAGCTGAACAAGCTCAATAACGCTCAACGATTTTATCCCCTCAATGATTGACTTGACTTTTTCTGAAAGCTCTGCTTCAACTTCTGCCAAACTCTTTTCCTCAGCCATAATTTCTCCCTCCTTTCAAAAACGTTCTTCAATTTTTATGATAAATTCTGCAATTTTCACAAAAAACAAAAAAATTCACTTTGATTTGTAAAACAAAGCGAGCGGGTTCAAAAGAGCGGTTCAAGAAACTTGACCGGTTTTATCTCTTCGTATTTTCCGTCTTTACTTACTTTCCATATCGCAAGAACATTCGCTCCGTGTCTCCTATCTTTACCGAAAGTGATAGGAAAACCAACAGGTGTCTCAAAATTTTTCATTCCCTCAAGCGCTTGAATGAGTTTTTCTCTTGTCGGCTCTTTTCCTGTCCTCAAAAGCGCTTCCTCAACAACCATACCCATCAAAATCCCATAAAGCGTAAGAAAAGGTGTCTTTGAAAGGTCGGGATTATATTTCACAACCTCATCAAATATTTTTTTAGATTCAGGATAAAGCTGAGGAAGTTTTATAACTCCTCCCACATAAGCTCCATCCCAGAGGTCTCCGCCAAGCTGAATCATAACAGGGTCAGCAAGAGGGAAAGAAGCGATGATTTTCGGTTTTACTCCTATTTCAGCGAGCTTTTTCACAAAAGAGCCAGCTTGACGCGGGTTTGAGTATATTATAACGGTATCGGCACCTGAATCCTTCACCTTCTGAGCATGAACAGAAAAATCGGTATCTTGTAGCTCGTGAGAGATTTCAGCCACCACCTTATCTTTTGCAACTTCTTTGACACCTTTCAAACCGTTCTCTCCGTAGTCATCGTTCTGATAAAAAACCGCTATCTTCTGACTTTTCAAATCGTTCAGAGCAAAGTTGGCATACTCCTTACCTTCAAGATAGTAATCTGTATAAACAACAAAAAAGTATCTCAGTTTTTCCTTGGGGTAACCCACCCACATTCTCACATTTCCAAGTGGCATTATGGTTGGGACTTTCTTTTCAGCGACGAGGTCTCTATTGGCAGAAACATTTGCGGTTCCCAAAAGCCCAGCGAAGGCAAAGACCTTGTTGTGCAGTTCTTCTATGTTTGCTCTCATACGAGCAGGAACATAACCATCATCACGAGCGAGCAGTTCTATCTTTCTTCCGTGAACTCCGCCTTTTTTTTCATTGACATACTTGAAGTATGTTTCCATAGCTTTTGCTACAATTCCCCAAGAAGCAGCGGGACCAGAAAACGGCATACTTGTTCCAATATATATCTTATCTTTCTCAACCCCAACCTCAGCTGATGCAGAAGTGGGAATTTGAACGAAAACCAAAGATAAAGCGAGAAAGAAAGAAAGCAAAAACGATGAAAACCCTCTTACTTTGTTCTGCCTTACTATGCCTACTTTCATCATCTTTTTCACCTCCTTTTTCACGAGTTCTTTCAGTTCATAATATTAATAATTTTGGGGAAATTTTTGTTGTTGCTCTGACGCTTTTTATGTTATCCACAAACTCAAAATAAAGACAGCTGTTTTTGACTCAAACTTTTCAAGGTTTTCAGCAAAACTTTTGAGAGAGAGGATGTCAAGAAAAATCACCTCTGGCTTAAAATTTTTTTGTTCAAGGAAATTCTTTGCTCTTATAAAGTGTGAAGGTACAACGAAAGTCGCAACAATACTTCTCAAACTTTTTCTTCCCAAACACTCCTGTAAAATCTCCTCTATTTTTTCTCCTCCACCGCCTATGAAGACCGCCGTTGGGTCGGGTAGCTCTTTTAGTATTTGGGGAGCGGTGCCAAAAACGACTTCAAGGTTATAAGCTCTAAACTTTCTCGCATTCTCTTTTATTATCGGGATGAGTTCTTGCCTTTTTTCTATTGAGAAAACCTTTCCTTTTCTTGCGAGCAGAGCACATTCTACCGAAACCGAACCAGAACCACCACCTATATCCCACACAAGAGAGTTTTCTGTCAATCTCATTTTAGAGATAGCTATGGCTCTGATTTCTGAGCGAGTTATCAATCCGCTCTTTATACCCTCTCCTCTGTACCGCAAGAAAGCTTCATCTTTTATGCCTATGAAAAACTCTCTTTCTTTCTTCTCTTTTATTATTATCACGACATTAAGAGGAGAGAAATCGTACTTTTGAGCTTCTTCGGGAGCAATATCTAAAATTCTTTCATTCTCTCCACCTATATTTTCAAGCACATAAAATTTTTTCACTTTTATATCATTTTTTGTGAGAAATTCAGCTATAATTTTTGGGTCATCTTTCCCAGAAGTGAGAAAAAATATCTTTTCGTTCTCCAAAATATCCCATATAAAATCCTCAATTTTATTTGCTTTTGAGTGTATGCTGAGGAGTTTTGCATCCTCCCAGCTCTCTTTTATCTTCGCAAATGCGAGTTGCAGAGAAGAAAGGTTAGGAAAAATCTCACATTTATCTTTCCCGAACCTATCAATTATCCTTTTTGCAAGTCCATAAAAAAGAGGGTCCCCAGAGTTAAGAACTACAACGCGCTTTCCGGCTTTGAATAACTCTTCAATATCTTTCAGAACCGAATCTAAATCCGCACCTATGATTATTTTCTCTTTGTTTTGTATAGCATTTTCAAGGAGTTTGAGATGTCTTTTTCCTCCTGCTATTACATCTGCTTTCAGTATTTCATCAATGACCTTGCGAGAAAGCCCCTCAGCTCCGTCTTCATTTATTCCAGCTATGAGAATTTTGTTCATCTTGCACAACCTAAAATCAATAAATTAAGAGTTAGCATCAACTTGAAATTTAAATAAAAATCCCCGGTCTGTTTTCAAAATATTCTTTTTGAGTCAATAAGAATCGTGACGGGACCGTAGTTCACAAGATAGACATCCATCATAGCTCCGAACACACCTTTTTTTATTTCTTTTCCGAGTTCAGATGAGAGAGCTTCGCAGAATTTCAAATAAAATTTTTCAGCAACGCTTTTTGGAGCGGAATCTTCAAAAGATGGTCTATTTCCCCATCTCACATCACCGTAAAGTGTAAATTGAGATACAACGAGAGCGTCTCCTCCAATATCTTTTAGAGATAGATTCATTTTGCCCGAGGTATCTTCAAAAACGCGCAGATTTGCAACTCTTTTCACAATGTATAAAACATCTTGCTCGGTATCGTCTTTTGATATTCCAAGAAGTATCAGGAGACCTAGCCCAATCTTTGATACCTCGTTCCCATCTACAAGCACCTTTGCTTCTTTAACTCTCTGTACAACCGCTCTCACTGAATTAAATTATAAAAACAAAAAAATCAAAAATTTTGTGTTCTGATTCAACCTATACAGATATGAAAGTCGTCTTCCATCAGAACTTTTCAGAAGACGGTTGAGTTCTATATTTACCCGGGAAAACCTCATAAACTACCGCAGATATGAAAGAGAGCATAATTCCCAAGATGAATATGACGGGAGCGAAAGGTATCGGAGGGTCAAGATAAGGTTTTGTTCCAACCCTTGCGGAAGCCAAAAATCCAACTATCATAAGGATAAATCCCAAAAGTAAAGTTAAAACAAAAGCAAACCTCCTCAAAAGCAAAGTTGTTCCGTATTCCGTTCTCTCAAGATTTTCTTCTTCTGGCTCTTCCCTTATTCCCGCAGTATCAAGAGGAATAATAGGAAAAATCTTAGCAAAGATAATGTAAAGAAGGATTCCAAAACCAACCAACCCCAAAATAATGCCAATCTCCACGGGTGAGATATGATATGAACCTTCTGGGTAAGCAAGATAAAATCCGTGAGTTTGGGAAGGAACAACAATAATGAATCTTTTGGAAACCGCAGCGACATTCACCAGCAATGAGCTCAGTAAATTTATCCATATAAAAGTTTTTCCACTGACAAACTGATAGAATAACATAACGAAGGAAACAAGAAGGCATACAACGGTAGTCCAGAAAGGAATAGCATAAGGACCAAAAGCGATCGCGTGAGCTACTTCTCTCTCTTTACGGGGGGCTGCGTAGTTTGCAGTAAGTTCTTCAACTATCATAAAGTATATATATGTTATTGTGAGTATCATAAGCATAGTGCCAAGTGTTCTGAAAGCTTTTTCTGTTATAACATCTTCAAGTTTGTAAATTTTTCTTCTGAGGAGATATGCTATTATTACGAGCATACCTGTTCCGGAAATTCCCGCCATTATAACAAATCCCGGCGCCTGAAGCGCAGAAAACCAACCCGGTCTCCCTGCCTGAATACCAAATATAAAACCAAGCGTTGAATGAGCAGTAACAAGCAAGGGAAGAATGAATATAGCTAACCAGAAGCTTGAGTAGGAATGTCTGAGATAATCATCTGTTTTCCCCGAAAATCCAAGAGCCAAGATTTTGTAGAAAATCCTCAAAAACCCACGCGATCTTGAAGCCATAAACCATGCATCAGCTCTCGCCGAAAGATAAAAATAGACCAAACTGGCAAAAAGATAACCAGCAATAACCATCGTAAATGTTCCAAACATAGGAGACATAACCCTTGCGTAGCGAGGCAGGTTAAGGAGAGCATAAAGCACCCTTCCCTGATCAGCAAGGACACTCATCGCTCCAAGAATAAGAGAAATTATCGTAAGAAGCTCAGCAGGGCGTGTAAGCGGTCTTAATTCCTTCATCCCAAAAATTCTCGTAAGAGCAGAAATAGTTATTCCAGCAAAACTAATACCAATGAAATAAATAATAAAAACAACATAAAGTCCCCATGAAACACCACCATACCCCGGGGTCCGCAATCCAGTAACTATATCTCCATACTTTTCCTGTTGTGCAAAAGAGATAACACCTATAAGAATGAGAATCAGAGAGAAGATAACTGCAAGAATCCATCCTATTTTTAATTTCCCTATACTGAAAAAATCAAAAACATCAGAGACCTTATTTTCGCGGTCTTTCCTTATTTTTTCTCCTTCTCCCACTGCCATCACACCTCCTTACTTATAAATTTTCTTTTTTCTTTCGCAAGGTAAATCACCTTCGGCTCAGTCCCAAGGTGTTCTCCGAGGCGGAAAGCTCTTGGGGATTTTGCAAGTTGAGAGACGGTGCTTTCTGGGTCCGCAAGGTTGCCGAAAGTTATAGCACCTGTTGGACACACCTCCGCACACGCGGGAAGACGGACAAGTTCTTTATCTTCTATCTCTCTATCTTCATCTCTCGCTCTCTCTTTCAATTTCCTTATTCTGTGAGAACAAAACGTGCATTTTTCAACAACACCTTTCGGACGCGTTGGAACATCGGGATTAAGCCACTGCAAGTAAGTTTCTGGCCACTCAGGTTTTTTCCAGGTGAAAAATTTTCTCTCATACGGACAGGAAACCTGACAGTATCTACAACCTATGCACCTATCCCATATCTGAACGACAAGTCCCTCATCGTTAATATATGTTGCTCCAACCGGGCATACTTTGGTACAGGGTGGGTTATCACAGTGCAGGCAAGGAATGGGAATCATGTAATCCTTATCCTCCCCCGCCGGAATAAGAGACATCCACTCTATTTCTGTTCCCCTATCTCTTTCAGTGTATCCCGTTGGAGGTATATTATTTTCTATTTTGCATGCGATAACACACGCTCCGCATCCCGTGCAAAGGTCAAGGTCTATCACCATACCCCACCTATATTTCTCGCCTGATTTACCTTCGGGTTCTTCCCCGTTTTCATTATCATTTTTACTCACAAGAGCAAAAAACTTTGAAACAAAAGAGGGAACTCCAGCAAAAATTCCCGCAATGGCAAATAGTTTGAGAAAATTTCTTTTTTCCTTTTTATTTTTTGTTTCTCTCTTTTTCTCCTCTTCCATTTTTATCTTCCTCCTTCTTTTTCTTATGCTTTTTCAATCTTCACACGAGTTGTCCAGAGAGCAAGATTTCCCACAATACTTTTCAGAGGAACGATGATTTCTCGTGGGTTCGCTCCTCTGCCTTTTGCAAACCTTCCAAATGCTTTATGACCTCTGCCAAGCTCAACAAGAACAACATCAGGAGGTACCCCCTCCTTTATAAGAACTTTTGCTTTTATTTTCCCTGTATCAGACACAACATAAACACGCTCAAAATTTGAGAGTTTGAGTTTTTCGGCAAGTTCTGGGGATATTTCAACAAAAGTTTCGTAGCTCATATAAGCAGGAAGCATTTTTATTCTTGCAGAAAGTTCCATAAGATATGGTATATTCGCACCAGAACCCTCTCCGTATGTTGTTGATTTATAGGGTAGAAGATAGAGTCCGTCGCCCTTCCACTCGGGTTCATGCGGGGGGAGATGTGAGCAGAATCTAAATTTATCAAAGTCAGCCCATTTCTTTTCAGGGTCTTCCCACCAACCTTTCTCTTCCACCTCATCAATATCAAAGTTTTTCAGACGTTCCTTCACCGCTTCCTCAAAATCTTCCCAGTAAAATTCATCTTCAAATCCCATCTCCTTTGCTATCAGAATAATCGTGTCTCCCGTATTTTTAGTATCGTAAAGAGGATAAACAACTGGTTTCCTTATGCCGAAACCGGCAAACGGAATTGAAGAGAAGGATTGAGCATCTTCAAATCTTTCAAGATATGTGTGGTCTGGGAGTATAATATCTGCGAAAAGAGATGTCTCGTCTTCAAATGGTGAGAAACTCACAACAAAATCAGCTTTTTCAAGTAGTTTTGCCCATCTTTCCCCCGCAGGTTCAGAATATACAGGGTTCATGTAATAGAACAAAAATGTATCAACATCGCTGTCGGGTAAGTCAGCGAAGGGAATTTTTCTTTCCTTCGTTTTTCTTTTCACATCTTTCCAGTTTGAAAATTTAATCGGAGGCCGTAGAACAAGTCCGCCGGGTGAATTTATACTTCCCAAAAGTGCGTTCAGACATAAAGAAAGGCAGGCAATATGAAGACCATTCGTTGTTGAAGTTGAGCGTTCATCTACAAGAGAAATTGAGGGACGCGAATTCCACATTTCCCTTGCGATGCGAACTATATCGTGCGCAGGCACTCCTGTCTCTTTCTCAACCCTCTCCGGTGTATACTCCCTTGCAATTTCCCCGAACCTTTCAAATCCTTCTGTTTTTTTCTCAACGAAATCTCTGTCATACATATTTTCGGAGATCAGAACGTTTGCGATACCGAGAGCGAAAACATCATATTTTCCGGGTTTTATGGGTATCCATTCATCTGCTTGCGAGCCGGTTGCAGAAAGGAAGGGGTCAACCTGAACGATTTTCCCTCTTCTTGCAGGGTATCTATACCTTATTTCATATACCGCTCGCGCAAAGCGTATTCCATGACAAGTAGATTCAAACATAGCACTACCTAAACTTAAAATATACTGTGTTTTTTGAGAGTCAAATCCGGGCAGGTCCCACACTCCAAATGCTTCACGCATCGCCTCCAATATAGGTCTTGGAGAGTAAGATTTCTCAAAAAAGTCGTAGAAATTCGGAGTTCCGAGAACATCTGCGAATCTTTCAAAAAGTTCTCTTGTAAAACCTTTTGGTCTCCCGCATAAAATCGCTATTTTTCTTGACTCCCCCTTTTCAACTTTTTCTTTCAGTTTTTGTGCTACGATTTTTATGGCTTCATCCCAGCTTATTTTTTCCCACTTTCCCTCTCCCCTTTTTCCGACTCTTTTTAGAGGGTGTTTTATTCTGTCAGGGTCGTAAAGCGTCATAATACCTGAGTTGCCCTTTGGTCCAAGAACTCCTCTATTTGGAGATGCTGCAGGATTTCCCATTATTTTAACAGCTCTTCCTTCAACAACTCTGACAATGATCCCACAATTCACAGGACACTGACCGCATACTGATTTTATGTATTTTTCTTCTCCCTCATACCATTTTTCTGCTCCGGGAACGGGAGGTTTTTTTTCAGGGAGAGAATATACATCGGCTTCGCATGATGTGAGCAGTGATAGTACAGAAATTCCCCCAACTGCCTTGAAAAATTCTCTTTTCTTTATATCTACTTCCTTCATTTTTTCACCATCCCCATTTCATTTGTGGCACGCAATACAATCTACAACTGCACCCTTTCTCTCGTGACAACTTATGCATTTTCCCATAGTAATATGAGCAATATCAGGTTTTGAGTAGGGTTCAAGTTTTTCTTCCGCCTTGGCATGGCACTCACCACACTCCATCTCTCCCCACACAACATGGGCTTTATGATTGAAGTAAACGTGACCGGGAAGCTTATTTACTTTTATCCATGGGACTTCTTTTCCGGCATCAACGTATTGTGTTCGGAATTTTTCCTCCTCATCTTTGAACTCCGGGAACTGAAATTTATCAGGGGGTTCAGTATGACAATCTGAACAAACAGAAAGTTTTGGTAGCGTGGCGTGTTTTCCTTCTTTGACATATTGATGACAATCAGTACACTCAAGTTCTTCAACTTCTATGTGTACTTTGTGGCTGAAAAATATGGGTTGTTTTGCACCTTTTGCGAACTTTAAAGTTATTTTTTGAATATCTCCAAAGGTAAAGCCAAGAAAAAATGAGAATATAAAGAAAAATGCAATGAGTTTTAATTTCTCTTTCTTTGTTCTTATCATTTTCATTTGACCTTTTTCTTCAGTTCTTCAAGCCATTTTTTAATTTCCTCTTTGCTTATTTCGGTTTTTTGTTTTGCGAGCCAGTTTGCAAGAGTATCAAGGTCCTCATCGCTTCCTTTCCACTTTTCCTTATGCTTTTTCCCTTCTTCATTTGCTACCTCTTTTTTGAGCCACTTTTTTATCCAGTCAGCATCTCTTTTAACTCCAACACCAGATAAGTCATGTATCTCTTTATCTTCTTTCAGAGATTTCGGGAGAGGTTCTATTTCTTGCGCCTTTACAGAATGACACTTATTGCACTTATTTTCAATGAAGATTTCCTTTTCTGTTTTAGCGTATGCAGGAAAAGTCAAAAAACCAAAAGCAAGAGAGACCAAAAAATGAACTTTCCAACCGCCAATACTTATTCCATTCCGTTTTTTTTTATTCATCTTATTTCACCTCCTTTTAATTTTAAATTTTCTCCGACCTTTCTCAAAGTTTCACATCTTGCGATTTCAGGCATTCATTTTTACAGAAGTTTTTAGTTATTAGGAGCTCCTGCTTCAATCCAGCATTTGAGTTTTGTATATTCTTCAGAACCTTCGGGTATTACCGCACCTCCACCATGCTGAACCTTCCCGCTTGCTTTTTGAAGTAGCTTGCTTTCTTCTCCTTCTTTCTCCTCAGCGCGAGCTTTTATTTTATTGTAATCGTTTGAGGCATTACCTGAAATGAAAGAAGGACCCGGTCCCGAGGTATGACAACCAGAACATTTTTGATTGAGCATAGGATATACATCTTTTGAATATGAGACATCGGGACACTGGGTTGGCTGGATACCTCCACCACCTCCACTTCCAACCTCTTCACCTCTTTCAATAGGACCACAGCTTTGAGTGAGAGAAAGAGCAACCGCCGACAAACCCACCAGAAAAACTCCCATCAATAAACTCTTTTTGTTTAATTTCTTTTTCATGCTATTTCACCCCTTTTAAAATTCAAAGCCAACCATAATTCTTGCAAAATCGTCTTTCTGCTCTTTCGCCTCAACTTTCACAACATATTGGAACTGTGTAAAAAACCCTCCACGCCTATATATGAGAGCGAAGTTATATGCGGTCTCGTCGTTCTGGTCAGCAGTATCTTTATCATAAAATGGATACTTGTAGTTCAACATCGTTTTTGTTCCGACAAGGAATCTGAAAGTCAGGTTAAGAGGAAGTTTGTAATCAATACGCAAATAATCAGAAAAGTGGAAGTAGTTTCCCATTTTCTTTGGGTCTCCTTCAACATTTTCGTAGGCAAAACCTGCTTTAAGTGAGAGATTTTTCAGGAAAGAATAAGGTAAAAAACCGTAAGCCAAAGATACATCTCCACCCCACATAAAAAAGTTGTATCCCTTAGCGTACTGGGTCCAGTATAAAGAACCGTAAATTATAAGATGGGAGTATCCGAATTTTACCCTATCTCCTACTGCGAACCTTGAAGGGTCTGCTTTACCCAAAGAGAACTCCTTTGCAGGGTCTCCACCGGGCGCATTCACGAGAAAAAAGTCGTTTGAGAGAATTAATTTTTTATCGGGTTTTTTGAGTATATGAGATGTGAAGACACCGCCATGCTCTGACCAAACGAAAGGCACAAACTTCTGGTCAAAACCGGTCAGTCCCCCATAGTTGTGGTGGAAAAGCGGGTCTGCACCGAAAGGTACAAGAACTTTTCCGAACTTGATCTCAACCTTTTCAAACCTCGCTCCAAATTCGTAAAAATATCTTTCAATAACCTCTGCTGTGAAGAAAAATTTATCTTCTGCTTTTCTGCGAGATATGAATATAAATTTGTGGTAATTGGTAAGAGATGGTTTCCCCTGAAATGGGTCTCCGTAAAATTCTCTCAGTTCAAAGCTGACATCAAATTTTCCGTTGATAAGAAGTCCGAACGCTTCAAAACCTTTTGACTCCTCTGATAGTGCAGAAGATACGCCTCCCGAAAATGCTAATGCTACTACCAGAGTCAATAGTACAAAAAACCTTCTTCCTCCCACCTTACTCATAATCTTTTCCTCCACTCCTTTTTCTAATCCCCCCATTTCTACTCCTCCCTTTAATTTATTTGTGGCAAATTTCACAGTCCTCTGCATCATCAACATGCCATGTTATCGTTCCATTATGACACGTCCCACAAAATTTTCCTTTATCAAAGTCATCGTGAACCATCTTATTGCCCCCCATTTTAAAAACAGAAGGATGGCACACATAGCAATAGAACATCTCTTGATGAACAAGATGAGAAAATGTAGCAGGTCGTTCATCCGATTCCTTATCTGCTCTTTCCCAATCTCTTTCAAGAGTTATATAAGCAGGTGTCTCGTAAGTTTTAGCACTCATAACATAAAATGCAAAAGCTGACACAATAAATAAAACAACAAAAATAGTTCTGCTTATCAAAACAAACCTCTTTCTCTTTTTTTCTGTCTCCGTTCTTTTAACTATTGCCATTTCCTTATCCCCCTCTTTCTTTGTTTCCCAATTTCTCCACCTCCTCAATAATTTCCCGTGTAAATCTTTTGATTGACTTTACCAATTTTCCGTAGAGCTTGTGTTCTGGTTCTTTCATCTTTTCTATGTATTTGAGAAACTTTCCTATTGCCTTTATCTTTTCGTATTTTCTCCGCGAGAAAAGAAGGGAAATGAATTCAAAAACGCAAGAGAGATTATCTGGCATTTCATTCTGCGGAACATAGGCACATTCGGATGCGTATATTCTGTCAAGCACAGGAAGTAGAGCGGGATTTTTCTCCGGAACCCATGCCAAAAGGTAAGGGGGAATTGATGTCTCAAACATATCAATCCAATCTGCTTGTAGTTCTTCGGAAAATTGCGTCCCGATAACTTCTTCGCATAGCTCATTCAGGTAATCGGGTATAATATCGGACTCAACAAGAAGTTGGGCTATTTTCTTCGCTTTCTCAAACTTATCAAGGGTAGGATAATCAATAAGGAGTGATAAAAATTTACATATCGCCTGATTTTTCACAACTTCTATATCTTCTGAGTGGTTCATATTTATTTTTCCGTCAACCATCTCATTTTTACCTCTTTATTTATTTTTGTTCTTGCTCTATCTTTTGGTCTTTGAGTGGCTGTCCGAATGGAATATCAAGGTTTCCCCATCTTGCTACACCTTTTGCCTGCACTCCTTTTTTCACTGGAACTATTTCAATAGGACGCGCATCTTCATCTGGTGGTTCCCCTATGTAAAAAACCTTAGGATATGTTCCTGCTTCTGGTCTCAGAACAAAGACACCGGAATTTTCTTTTGGAACAACGACCTCCTCCTCTTTCTCTACTTTCCCGGGTCCTATCACTTTTACTTTTTTCCTTTCTATTTTTCCTTCAAGTATTTTGGATATTTCTGAATTGGGGTCATCAAGGTCTCCGAATATTATTGCGCGGGTAGGACATACCTGCCGGCAAGCGGTCACATTTATACCTTTATCAAGTCGGTGAATGCAGAAAGTACACTTTGCAACTGTTTCTGCTCTGTGAGTTCCACCAGCAAGTCGCCTTTCTTTTTTGTTCGGGTCTCCATCCCACTTTGATGGTTTGAGAATGTCAGGGTTAAACCACCCTACTATTCCCTCGGTATACTGTTTCACTTCTGGGTCTTCCCAATCAATATAAAGGTCTGGGTCTTCTTTTGTGTACCAGTTGACACCGTATGGGCATGCATATTCAAGAGAGCGGTCTCCTTTGAAGTTGTCGTAGTCGGTCTGAACCGTCCAGTCACGCCACATTATTCTTGCATCATCTTTATCTGCTCTGACACAAGGAGGGTTCTGGCAGTGCATACAAGGACGAGGAAGAAATCTTACCCTTGTGTTCGGATACTCACCTTCTTCAAATCTGAAAACATACATAAAGTACACATCGCGGGGTGTAGCATTTTCTATTTTGCATGCGACCATACACGCTCTGCAACCAACACACCTTGAAAGGTCTATCGCCATTGCATATCTCGCCATAGTTTACTCTACCTCCTTTTTTATGCTTTATAAATTTTTACCTTAACCTGAAACGATGAATCCTGAGTCATCGCCACAAAACCTTCGGAAGCATAGAATATTTCATTGGGAGATGGCCCTCTTGGTTTCATATCCGCCCACGCACCAAGATGGTGAAAAGAAATAACAACATCAGGTCTTATATATTCCACAAGGTTTGCTCTCATTTTCACCCATCTTCTCTCTCCAGTCATGGGGTTATAAGATTCAACATAGACCTCGTCTCCCGTGTTTATACCGAGTTCTTTCGCAACCTTACTGTTTATAAGAATAACCTGCCCCGTGGTTGGATTTTCCGGGTCTCCCTGCCACGGAGCAATATCACCAAAAATAGGAATCCACGCAGTTCTTGTCTGCTTATACTCAATCTTTTTAGCGTTAACAAAGTAGAAATTATATTCCCCCGGTGCCTTTTCCATTGTAGGTTCTCTCCACAGCGGTACAGGGAAGTAATCTTTCACATAAATCCATTTATTCTCGTCAAGTCCGAGCTCTTTCATTTTGTCTTGCGCCTTTTTGAGCGATTCTCCCCAGAACCTCATTCTCTCACCTTTCCAGAACGACCACGCAATAGGATATACTTTTTCCGGTGGCAATTTATCAACTTCTGTCACACCGTATTTTTTGAAGTAATCAATTCCGCTTTTACCAATTGATTTAGCCCATCTATCAAATATCTCTTCAGATGTTGGTTTTCTGCTTGTGTCAAGAGCATAACTGCCGAGATTCAAAGCAGTATTTATCTCCTCAATGTATTCTTTGAGGAATCCCCCCGCTTCTGCTATATCAAGATATATATCTATCTCACCTTTTGACTCCCAAAGGGGTGGAACTGGGGGGATACGAAGTGTTTTTCCGGTCTCATAAACTGTCATCTCACTTAAAGGACCTTCGTATTTTTCTATTGTTGCAACGGGCAAAATTATATCTGCAAGAAGCTGAGCTCCTTCACCTAACCATGGGGTGAGAAAAACTATAAAATCAACTTTGGAGTACCCCTTGATAACCGTTGGAATATCCGGGGTTGCTCTGCCATGATGGAACATGTGGACAAACATAACCTTCGGAAGTTTTGATTCGTCAACTTCATATCTTGCGGGGTCAATAAGAACCCTTGCAAGAAAAGAGGGGTTTGGAGTTGTTATTGGGAAGTACTTTGATGAGCTCAGAGTAAAGTCATAAGGAGGTGTTTTTATATCCATTTTTCCGAAGCTTTCAAAGTTGGGGTGAGGTTTATCTTTTCCGGGTTCCGAGAGAACTCCTCCCGGAACTCCCACAGCACCAAGGAGCATATACACAAGCAAAATCGCTCGCGTCAGTTGAAATCCGTGTTCAACCTGCGCTGTGTGATAAAACATACAGCTTACAGGTCTCAAAGGAAATGTCTTATCACCTATTGTCACAGTTCTCCCCTCTTTTATTCCTGAGTGTTCCCAGAGCTCCCTCGCTATTCTTGCAGTTGTAAGAGCGGGAATATCGCATGTTTTATCTGCCCAATCAGCTGTCCACCCCTTTTCCTTAAGAATATCGTAGAATACCTCAATAGCGGGTTTTACTTCAACTTCTTCACCGGTAGCATCAAGAACTCCGCCTGAATTTACTTTAACTTTTCTATTCCACGAGACCTCATCGGTGAAAAGAAGCGGGTCTATACCATCTTGGTCAAACGGAACAATCTGACCTGTGTTTTTATCATAAACTTGAGCTTTTCCATTTGCATCCTTCACAAAGTAGTATTGTTTTTTATGATTTCTTTCGGTTATCACGAGAAAAGGAGCATTTGTGTATTTTTTGAGGTATTCTCTATCTATGAGGCGGTTTTTGAGGAGGTAGTGAGCAATTCCGAGGAAAAACGCAAGGTCTGTTCCGGGTTTTATAGGTATCCATTCATCTGAGTATGGTCCGTCGTTTCTGCGTTGCGGGTCAAGAGTCACAAGTTTCTTGATTTGCCCTCTTGCTCTTGCGTCAATAAACATCTGGGGCCACGTGATAAAACAAAGTCTGTTCCCTCCTGAATTTGAGACAAAACCGGTTCCTACATTTATGATGTATTCGGTGTATTTGAAATCAGGATTTACAACCGCACTCTGACCGATAGTATATTCAGTTGCCCTGTACCCAGCATCTGAACAGAAAGCTCCGTGTCCAATTTTATATACTTTGTGTCCCACTTTTTTGAGAGCATTTGGAAATGCTGTATCGTATAGCTCTCCCGATTTGCTTCTCCCTTTTTGCCAGAGTACATATTCCCCTTTTGCTTTTGCTTCATTTAGCCTATCTGCTATCGTCTTGAGAGCTTCGTCCCAAGATATTCTGACAAATCTTCCTTTCTGCCCCTTTGCATTTATTCTTTTGAGAGGGTATTTGATTCTGTTTGGAGCGTAAAGTGCGGTAATATTTGCTCCCACACCTTTTGGACACAAAGTTCCTCTGTTTCTTGGATTATAAAGAAGGTTTGGATCCCCTTTCCAGATTTTATCTGGCAAAAATTCAATCTCACCTGTTTGCTTGTTTATAACAAGTCCATCTGCTTTTACGACTCTTTTTATCTCCTTACCATTTACCTTCTGAGTAACAACCCTGTAGAAAAGAGAGCAATCTTGCTTACCTATCCAGCAAGTTGATGAAATAAATTCCTCGGTATAGTCAGTGGGGTACCAGTCATGATATGTCGGCGAAGGGGTCGGAGGAATTTCCTCCCCTCCCGTGGGTTTTTTGGGGGGAGCACAGGCGATTTTTTCAAGAGCAAGAAGCCCTGTCAGAGCTCCCACACTCTGCAGAAACCTTCTTCTCGCAGAATCAACATTCTGGTGTTTATCCTTACCCATCCTCTCAACCTCCTCTTATTATATATAATGCAAAATTTGTTCCACCATCACCACAAATTTACAAGTATGTCTTACACAAATCACTCCCAAAAATAACCATGAGAAATGACCGAGAAAAGCACAGAAAGAAAATAGAAAACAAAAATAATAACAAAAATAGCGTAAATCTTTCTCAAAGATAAGACAAAATGTCTCAAAGATGAGACAAAATGTATACCTAAATTTCATACAATCGTCTAATCGTATTTTCTCAAAATGTTAAAACTCAAATTAAATTGATTGATATGCACAGCAGGGAACCAAAAGAAAAGAAATTTGAGGCATATTACATCACTTTTGAAGAAGCAAGAGAACTACTGAGAAAGAATGTCCCCTTACTTGAAAAAATCACAATAGATGTTTCAGAATCAGCAGGATATGTTCTTGGAGAAGACATAAAAGCCCCCATAAGTATTCCGCCATTTCCAAACTCATCTATGGATGGCTATGCAATAAAAGGAATAGACAGAGAGGTATTCAGGATTGTTGGTGAAGTAAAACCGGGTTATTTTCCAAAACTGAAACTCAGAGACGGTGAGGCGGTAAAAGTTTTCACTGGCTCGCCAATACCACAAAACGCAGATGCAGTAGTTATGATAGAAAACACAGCAGAAGAAAACGGATACATAAAGGTCTTGAGAAAACCTCAAAATAGAGAAAATATAAGAGAAAAAGGAGAGGAGATAAAAAAAGGAGAGATTGTACTGAGAAAAAACTCCATTATAACCCCTCCTATTGCGGGACTTATAAGCGAGCTTGGACTCGCAAAAGTGAAAGTATTCAGAAAACCAAAAGTTTTCGCTCTTGTCTCAGGAGATGAAGTAATAAAACCCGGGAAAAAACTCAAACCGGGAAAAATCTATGATGCCAACTTCGCTATCTTGGAAAATTCGCTCAGAGAGCTCGGAATAGAAGAATTCAGAATAAAGATGGTAAAAGACAATCCAGAAGAAATTGAAAAACAAATCAGAGAAGGCGTAAGATGGGCAGACATAATAATAACTTCTGGTGGTATATCTGTGGGAGATAGGGACTTTATAAGAGATGTTGTGATGGGAATTGCCACCCCTATTTTTTACAAAGTGAAGCAGAAACCCGGAAAACCGCTGTTTTTTGGCAAAATCGGGAAAAAACTTATATTTTGTCTTCCGGGCAATCCTGCCTCCGCATATATTCTATTTTTTGAGTATGTCGCACCCGCAATAAGAATGATGATGGGAACACGCAACCCATTCCCGCCCGAAGCAGAAAAAATATTAGCAGAAAGTATACAGAGAAAAAAAGCAGAACGAATGCTGTTTATGAGAGGAAAAATTTCTGGCGATTATGTCGTTCCGCTTGAAAAACAGGAATCGTATATGCTTTCATCTTTTGCAGAAGCAGATTGCCTTATAATAGTCCCCGAAGGCGCAAACTCAATTGAAAAAGGCGAGAAAGTAAAAGTCCATCTCCTTCACCACTGCTAATTCCATCTCCCCAACCTGTCTTGTATCCCACTTATATTTTTCTCTCTTTTTTCTCATTCGCTTTTTTTACTCTTCCCTTTTTATCATCATGTCTCCCACCCCTGAGCATGGGGTATATGTGGAAAATATAAGGGAAGAGGGCATCCATAGATTCTTTTGCTCCGCGAGATGAACCCGGCAGAGTCAAGATAAGCGTTTTTCTGTTCGCATGAACTCCCGCAATACCACGCGAAAGCATGGAGTAAGGAGTTCTCTCCTGCCCATAAGCCCTTGCTGATTCCATTATTGCCGGGATTTCCTTTTCAATAAGAGGTTCTACCGCCTCGGGAGTGGTGTCACGAGGAGAAAGACCTGTCCCCCCCGTGGTTATAACAAGGTCATAACCATCATCACACCACTTTTTCACTTCATTATAAATCATATCTTTTTCATCTGGAACTATTTTGTAATCAATTTTTTTGACGCCAAATTCTTTGAGTTTTTCAACGATGATTTTTCCTGATTTATCTTCTTTTTTGCCTGCCGCCACCGAATCTGAAACAACAAGAACCCCTACCCTGAAATCGTCAGAAACTTTCTCAATAAAATCTGATTTACCTCCTTTTTTCTCAACAAGTTTGACCTCCTCAATTTTCAGGTTTTTATCAACAGGTTTGAGCATATCATATATGTTCAGGGCAGACACCATTGCAGCAAAAAGTGCTTCCATCTCACAACCCGTTCTCGCTATTGATTTTACGGTAACAGAAACATTTATTCTGTTTCCCTCTATTGAGAAATTCACATCAACATGTTCAACAGGTATGTTGTGGCAGAAAGGAAGAATTTCTGCAACTTTTTTCGCAGAAAGACAAGCAATCGCTCTGCTCACCTCAAAAATATCACCTTTCGGACTTTTACCGCTTTCCACTAACTCCTTTGAAGAATCTGAAAAAGAAATAACCGCTTCTGCTGTTGCAACTCTCAATGTTTTTATCTTTGAAGATACATCTATCATAACACTTCTTCACCTCCTTTCTCAACTTCAAATCTGTGAAACAATAAATAATCTGCAAATGATAAAATCAAATTAAGAGAAAATCGGTAGAAAAATGCAAAAAAATCTCTCTATCACCTATGAATTTTATCCTATGAGCGTCTCAAAAAATTAGAAGTTTTGTTCCAGCTATTATCAGAACCACGGCGAGAAGTTTTTTTACTGTATCTTGTGAGAACTTATTCAAAGTCATATAATTTCCCAGATATCCCCCCACAAGAACTATAAGGGCAAAAATTAAGATGTTTTTCACATCTCCGATATTTAATTTTCCGACACGCGGGATGATTCCTACAATTGAATTCAAGAGTATGAAAGCACTACTCAGCGCCGCAGTCCTTATAGGCTCCATTATCCTGAAAATAATAAGAACAGGACTTAGAAAAATTCCCCCTCCAACTCCTGTCATTCCGCTCAAAAAACCTATGGAAGAGCCAAGCAAAAATCCATAAGGTAAATCAATTTTATTTTTGAAACTTTGATTTTTACCATCATTACCAACTTTCATAAAAAGGCGAAAAGCGGAGAAGATGAGAACAAGTCCTATAACTTTTGACAAAATCTCTCGCTCAACTTTTAAAGACGCTCCCAAAAACGCAGATGGCATTGAAAAAACAATAATTCTGAGAAGTGATGGGACGTCAAGCAATCTGCGGGAATAAAATCGCAAAGCACCTATACCCGAAACAATTATATTCAAACCTAAGGAGAACGCCGGGATTTTCTCAACGGGAAAATTTACAAGAGAAAAAACAGCAATATATCCTGATCCTCCACCGTGTCCCACAGTCGCGTATAAAAACGCAACCACAAAAAGCCCCACATAAAGAAAGAAATCCGCCATAGCAAAAACCTATTTTATTTCCATATCTTACCTTTATCTGTCACCTCTTTCTTCCAAATTGGAACTCTCTTTTTCACTTCATCTGTGATGTATTTTGCAGCAGCAAAGCCCTCTTTTCTGTGTTCTGAACTCACGACAACCAAAAAAGATGGCTCTCCCACCCTTACTTTTCCAACTCTATGCTTAACATCAATTTCTTCGACGCGGAACTTCTCTTTTGCTTCTTTTATTATTTTTTCTATTTCTTTTTCCGCCATCTCCTCGTATGCAGAGTATTCTATGTATTTCACCTTTCCAACGGGAGTTTTATCTGCTCTTACAACGCCGAGAAAAACAACAAACGACCCGCACTTTTCATCTCCCCTTGAAAACCGAAAGGAAATCTTACCTTTTACTATGTATTTTCTTTTTCTCATATCCTCTGCCCTTCCCTTCTTTTTTTTCTCTTTACCGTCAAACACTTTTGTTTTATCCTCCCGAGAATGGAGGAAGAAGAGCGATTTCATCTCCATCTTTTACTTTGCACAGTTTATAATCTTCCTTTCTTATCACTTCTCTGTTCAGCGCAATTTCAAATTTTTTTTCTTTCAAAGATGGAAACATATCAATCAAAACTTTCATTATGTCAGATACAGTTTTGTTTTCAAGACCCGAAACATCAAAGAGAATTTGCTTTTTTCCCATAATATCTCTCAGCACTCCGTAAAAAAGAATTTTCACATTCTCGCTTTTTGATTTTCTCATTTTCTTTCCTATCTCTTTATTTTGATGTGGAATTATATTTACCCTCCAAGTTTTATCATGGGAATGTATGCTTTTTCATTTTTGTTTTCTTTTAGTTCAATAAAACCTTTTGGTTTTCTCAGCACAATACTTCTTATGAATTTTTCAAGTTCTTCTTCTTTTATCTCAGGTCTCAAAAACTTTTTTATGTCATAAGAAAATCTGTCAAACATGCAGAGGACGATTTTGCCGTTTGATGTTATGCGAATTCGCGAGCACATATTGCAAAACGGCTCAGATACAGTTGAGATAAACCCCACCCTCACTCCATTAGAAAGTTCATACAACTTTGCTATTTTCTCTCTCTTTATTTCCCGCATCTCATATTTTTCGTGCATTATTTTTTTGATTTCTTTTTCGGGGACGAAGTATTCTTTCCAGAGAGGTGAAAAAGGCATAAACTCTATGAACCTTATTTCAACTCCTCTATCCCGAGCAAAATCAATAAGTTTGTGAATCTCATCTGTGTTTATATTTCTGAGAACTACGGTATTTATTTTCAAAGAAAGTCCAAGAGATAAAGATTTATCTATTCCCTTCAAAATTTTTTTCAGAGGGAAAGACAAACCGATTATTTTTTGAAATTTCGATTCATCAAGAGTATCAAGGCTCACATTAACCTTCACGTTATAGTGTTTGAGGATTTCAGAATATTCTGAAAGAAGCGTTCCGTTTGTTGTTATGCATTTTTCAACATCAATCTCGCTCAGCTTTTCAAAAAGCTTTTCAATACCTCTTCTCATAAATGGTTCTCCACCCGTAATCCTTATCTTTTTTATTCCGAACCTCTCAACAAAAAACCTTGAGAGAAATGTTATCTCTTCAAACGTGAGAATCTCATCTCTCGGGAAAAGAGGGATCCTATATGGACGACAGTAGAAGCACTGAAAATTACATTTATCTGTAAGTGATATTCTGAGGTAGTCAAATTTTCTTCCGTATCCGTCTTCAAGAGGTTTTTGGTTTTGATCTTTATTTTCTGTTTCTGTCTCTCTTTTTTCTCTGGAATTCAAATTCACCCAAGAAGTTTTTCTTTCTTCCATCTCTATCATTAAGTTTAAGTTCTCTGCATCCATTTTAGCCCAAAGCAGTTTTTTTTAAATTCGGGAACAGCTTATGAAAATCAACACTATACAACTTATCTTTTCGTCTAACCCGATTCAATTCCGAAAAACCTTTTTATATTCTCATAATCTTCGTATGTATTTATGTTCATAAAAATTATTTGTGGCTCTCCGAATTTTTCAATATCTTTTTCACCAAGGAAAATTTTTCTTTTTGAGTTTTCAATTATAGATTTCAAAGATAATTCTTTTTTCTCTATTGATTTTTCTATATCTTCAATCTCGCTTTTTGGTACATAGCACGGGAGCGGATAAATTATCCTCCCGATCCGAGTTGCAACGAACGAGGTCCGCAACTTATAACCTACTTTTACAAGGAAATCTACAAAATGAGGTGGAACAAGGGGCATATCAACTGCGACAAAGACAATTCCATCAAATTGAGTGATTTTAAGAGCAGAATATATACCGACAGCAGGACCCATATAATCTAAAACATCTCGCACAACCTGCACTCCCTCTGATCTGAGCTTTTCAATTTTTTCATCGGTCAGATGTCTATCAACGACTATGACTTTGTTTTTGAAATTTTTTATTTTCTCAAACGATATTTCAAGTAATGTTTTCCCTCCAATTTTCAAAAATCTTTTATCATTTCCGAAGCGTTTTGACCGACCGCCCGCAAGAACCGCACCTGCCACACTATCATTTATCAAATTCTCTTCATTCTCTTCCTTTCTCAAACCCACCTGAAATCCGCTTTTTATACCCGACATTTTTTCAAATCATCAAAATCAATTCGTTTCAGCAAGCTTTTTGAGTTCAGCCCTATTTATCTTACCGGTAGGAGTAAGAGGAATATGATGGACAACCTCAACATCTTTTATCCTTATGTGAGGTCCGATGAGCTTTGAAACCCTATCAGAAATAATCTTCTGTAAATTATTTTCTGTAAAACTGAAACCGCCTTTTAACTTTATAAATATCTTTATAACATTGCCTCTTATGTCATCTTTTTTCGGAAACGCAGCGCAACCCTCAACAAAATTAAGAGATAAAACCGCTCTCTCAACCTCTTCAAGAGATATTCTATATCCCGAAACCTTTATGATATTATCTTTCCTCCCAAGATAGAAAAAGTATCCGTCTTCATCTCTTCTCGCAAAGTCCCCCGTTCTATATAAACCATTATAGAGTTTATCTCCAAAACCTTCATCAAGATAGCCAAGCATAAGAATAGGAGAGAAAACAGTTATACATATTTCTCCTTCTTTGCCCGGTTCTTGTAATTCGTGCAAATTATCATCGAGCAGAACAACTTTCAGTCCCGGGGGTGGCTTTCCAACAGAGCCATCTTTAACTGGGAAAAAACTCGGAGCATTAACCAGAATGGGTCCCGCTTCGGTTTGACTGTAAAACTCAATCAGAGGAATTTTCAAAACCTCTTTCACCCACTCGTGGAGGTCTTTGCCGGCACTCTCACCAGCGCTCAGAAGTTTTTTTATTGGCAGACCGTAAAGCTCTTTCTCGGGAACACTCGCTCTTATCTGCCTCAAAGCAGACGGAGGGAAAAAAGC
Organism: bacterium HR19; assembly: GCA_002898315.1. Taxonomy (GTDB): domain Bacteria; phylum Calescibacteriota; class Calescibacteriia; order Calescibacteriales; family Calescibacteriaceae; genus Calescibacterium. The sequence goes on from BEHV01000003.1 coordinate 89,205, forward strand.
GGTGGTAACTCCCATATCTTTTATTACTCTCACCACAATATCAGGATCAAATTTTTTTGGTCTGAAAAGCAGAAAAGGTATTTTCAATCTCATTGCAGGATAAGGTCCATAGAACATTCCAGCCATCCATCCCCAATCGGCGATATCCCATATAAAATCTCTTTCTGAAAGAGGGAAGCACATATACGAGAATATTTCTGTTCTTGCGATAAGGATTCTGTGAGCGTGTAGAACTCCTTTTGCGGTCCCTTCTGACCCAGAAGTGAAAAGAAGTATTGCAGGATCGTCAAAAAAAGTTCTTTCTCCCGAGAAAGATTTAGATTGTTTCACGATTTCCTCAACTCTGAAAATATTTACGACCTCAGCAGGAATACCGAGGTCTTTCAACACCTCTCTTACTTTTTCCTCGTTTTCATCGTCAGCAAAAATGATTTTTGGGAGACCTTTTTTTATTCTTGATTTTAAAAGTTCTGTTCCGAGGAGGTGTGATATGGGCATAACGACTCCGCCGACAAGATATGTTGCGATATGTATAAAGACGACCTCTGGAACAACTCGCGATACAATAGCCACTCTATCTTTCGGTTTTATTTTACTCTTCAAAAAACCTGCGAGCTTTTGCGAAAACTCACGAAGTTGAGAATATTTTACCTCAAGCTTCTTTTCGGAGTCAAGAAAAACGAAAGCGAGTTTATTATCGTCTTTGCAGGAAAGCATATCTCTACCCATATTGTAAAAATAAGGAATCTTCAACATCTGACTTCCCGCCATAAATTCCTATATAATTTGTAGATTTTCCGAGTATGAAGTTGAAATTTTTAGCTTAATCAGAGTTTTTGATTTGGATTTTTTCAGCAAAGAAAAGCGAGCAGTTCTTTCATTATTAATCTGGAAATTTCAGCTCTTTGAGAAATTGTGAGAGAACTTCTTTCTCCACAGAAAAGACATAGCGTGATGCCCTGATACCCATATCAACGAGTTCGTCAAACACCTCTCTTGTCATAAAACCGCCGTTTTCTACTCCACCCTGAACCTCTATTATTTCTCCCCTACCTGTTGAAACAACGGTTATATCGCACTCGGCTTCTGAGTCCTCAGCGTATGTGAGGTCAACCATCTTCTCTCCTTTTACTATACCGCAGGACACAGCAGAGACCATTCTTCTTATCGGAAATTTGACAAAAATACCATCTTCCCAGAGCTTATAAAGAGCGATAAACAAAGAGATGTATCCACCTATTATAGATGCACATCTTGTACTACCGTCTGCTTGAATCACATCGCAATCTATCGCCACTGTTCTTTCACCTAAAAGTGTCAGGTCGCAGACAGACCTCAAAGCTCTGCCTATTATTCTTTGCAGCTCGTAGCTCCTTCCCGACTGAGTTCTTGATGTCCTCGTATCAACGGACCTCGGAAGCATAGAGTACTCAGCAAATATCCAACCCATTCCCTTTTCTCTTGCGAAAGGAGGGACTGAGTTCAGTATAGAGGCAGTGCATATAACTCTTGTGTCGCCAAGAGAGATAAGGCATGAACCTTCTGCCCACTTTATGTAGTTTATTTCAACAGAAATTTTTCTTATCTCATCTGGTTTCCGCCCGTCTCCCCTTACCATAAATTCTTAAATTAGAAAAAAATAATGAGCAGGAATAAAAAGTGGCAAAAAATTGAAAAATTGGACTCCGAAGAAGAATAAGTTTCAGAAAATCTGAGCAAGATAGTAAATTCCATAATAATATTTTTTAAAGAATGAATAAGAGCTTTGCACTTGCATTTTTAGTCGTTTCTGTTGTATCAGCATATCTTATAATAAGCGGAGTGAAAGAAAGCGTTGAGTTCTACATCACCCCGAAAGAGCTTTTTTCAAATCCCAAAAAATACGAGGAAAAAAGATTAAGAGTCGGAGGTTATGTCTCTTCTCTTACGGCAGATGGGCTTGATTATTTCTTCGTCCTGACAGATGGAGAGTTCTCAATAAGCGTCACTTTCACAGGAGTCCCCCCAGACCTATTTGGAAAAGCCAAAGGAGCAATTGTTGAGGGATTTTGGGATAAAGAAAAAAAGATTTTTGTCGCAAAAAAAATAATGGCAAAGCACAGCGAAGAATACCACCCACCAGAAATAAAAATTGAGAGAAGGTAAAAATCAAATATTACCGTTCTTTATCGTGTCAAATATTTTCTCGCAAGCTTTCTTTTAATTGAAAAATGATTAACTTTCTATGTTGAAAATAATTCCAAAGTCCAAATGAAATGTCGCTTGGAATATACAAAGAGGAGTTTCCTATAAAAGACACAGGAGATAAAGAGGCAAAGTACTACATAAAACGAGAAGACGGGCTCACCGTAAAGTGTTTTCTATGTCCGCAGGGATGCGAAATAAAAGACGGAGAAGAAGGAAAATGTCTTGTGAGAGTGAATAAGGGCGGGAAACTCTGGGCTACCTCCTACGGTAAAATTGGAGCAATAAACCTTGACCCAATAGAGAAAAAACCACTCTTCCACTACTTCCCAACGTATAAGATTCTTTCTGTGGGAGGAGTCGGATGCAATTTTTCGTGCAAATTCTGTCAGAACTGGGAGCTTGTTGAAGGAGTTGTTCCCGTAAGAGAACTTCCTCCAGACAAACTCGCTTACCTTGCAGTAAAACTCAAAGAGAAAAGGAATTTAGGAGTTGCCTTCACCTATAATGAACCCACAATATGGTTTGAGTACATAATAGATACCGCAAAAATACTGAAAGAATTAGAACCCGAGATGAAAGTTGTTATGATAACAAACGGATACATAAGTGCAAAACCTCTTGAAGAACTCTGCGAGTACGTTTCCGCTATGAATATAGATTTCAAGTTCGCAAAAGAAGAATACTACAAGGAAATAAGCGATGCACACTTTAAACCTGTTCTCTCCACAATAAAAAGAACATGGGAAATATTCAAATCAACAGGTAAACCATTCATTGAGCTAACATACCTTGTCATAACAGGCGTGAATGATACCGAAGCAGATTTTGAAAAGATAACAGATTTCGTGGCTGAGATAAGTCCATATATACCATTTCACATATCAAGATTTTTCCCTCACTTTTTGATGAGTGATAGACCTCCGACCCCTATCAGAACTCTGGAAAAAGCATACGAGATAGCGAAGAAAAAGTTAAAGTATGTTTATGTTGGTAATGTGTGGGGAAATGAAGGAGAGCATACTTATTGCCCCAGCTGTGGGAAAATACTCATAAAAAGATATAGCTTCACTTCTCAGATAGTCGGAATAAAAGATGGAAAATGCGCAAACTGCGGTGAAAAATTCTTCGGTGTCTTAGAATTAAATTAATAAAAATGGTGGAGAAAAATGAAAGACACGGATTCATCTTCGCTTACACTAAAAATTGTAAAATGTTAGGATGAATCATGGGGTATTCGCTGTGAATGAGATGGAAGCAAAAGATATAAAGATAAAAACAAATACAAATATAAGTAATATAGAGCCGTTGAAAAACAAAGAAGAGAAAATATTCTTTTCTGCAATAGAAGGAAGGCTTAAGATAATCCACGACGATTTTTTAACAACAAATCTGATTGAGGAAAACTCAATTGATTTAATAGTGACTTCCCCACCATATAATGTAGATATTCACTATAATTCGTTTAAGGATGATATTCCATATGAAAAATATCTTGAATTTACAGAAAAATGGTTAACAAAGGCATATCTACTAATGAAGCCAGATGGAAGAATATGTCTCAATATACCTTTGGATAAAAGTAAAGGAAGGAAAGAAGCAGGTTTTCAAAGTGTTTATGTTGATATTGTAAATATTGCTAAAAAAGTTGGTTGGAAATATTTCTCAACAATAATATGGAACGAGCAAAATATTTCAAGACGAACTGCTTGGGGTTCCTGGCTCTCCGCATCTGCACCTTATGTCATTGCTCCTGTTGAGATGATCGTAGTCCTATACAAAAAAAGATGGAAAAAACTCAGTGGTAGCAAAAAGTCAGACATATCAAAAGAGGAGTTTATGGAGTGGACTAACGGTGTTTGGACATTTATGGGGGAAAGTAAAAAGAGAGTTGGACATCCTGCACCCTTCCCCGTAGAACTTCCAAGAAGATGTATTAAGCTCTTCTCTTTTGTAGACGATACTGTCCTTGACCCTTTTTTGGGAAGTGGAACTACTTTAATAGCGTGTGCACTTACAGGAAGAAAGGGAATAGGTATAGAAATTGACAAAAATTATTGTGAAATAGCAAAACAAAGATTGATAAATGAAGCAAAAATCAACCAACTCAGGCTTGATGTTATCCAAAAGAGGTAAAAATATGACCAAAGAAAAAATCACAATTGCGGACTTGATTATGGAGTATTTTAAAAAGCACCCTAAGAAAGATTTACCCCACGGACCGGTAGTGGATTATGTGGAGAAAAAATATCTTAAACTTTATGGTAAAAAGCCAAGAGATACATGGAGACAAATACGCAGATTACATCAAGAAGGAATATTAATAAAAGTTAGGAAAGGCGTATATAGATACGATCCAGATTATGTTCAACATAAGGAACTGTATGAATTTCCACCCGAGGTAAAAGAGGAAATTTTCAAAAGAGACGGTTATAGATGCGTGGTTTGTGGAAGAGGCAGAGAGGATGGAGTTGAAATTCATGCTGACCATAAAATACCCATTGATAAAGGTGGCACAAACACCGTAGATAACGGACAAACTCTCTGCTCTGAACATAACCTCCTTAAAAAAACATACTCTCAAACAGAGTTTGGAAAAAGATTTCTAATCAAGCTCTATAAAGATGCAGTAAAGAAAGGCGATGAGAAAATGATAAAATTCTGCAAGGAAATTTTTGATGTCTACAACAAATATGATATTAACAGCCATATAAAAAGACCTGATAAAGAATAATATGGAGCCTCTGCTTAACATCAAACATACCTCCATGCTTCACCCCGTCCAAATCAAACAAAGCTGAATTCTTATCTTATTCATCTATGACCCAAGTGAATGCAGACCAATTGCTATAATATCATCAAAAGCAACCCTACGAGAAAGAATCGCTCAAACAGGTTATTGGAACTTAAAACTAAAAAGCAGTGATGTAACAAAAAAGCGAAAAAGTAAAACTGATAGACGACTTCATCAACGATTTGAAAAAATTAACCTCACAATAGATCTTTCTAATCTAATAATCTAAAAAATACAAAAAACAAGTTAATAACAAAATGAAAATTCATCAATTATAAATTTTCAACTTAATGGAGAAAATCTGCAAATCTCAAATAAAAAAGCTCGCAATAGCTTTACTCATAACTTCTCTCATAAACACATATTATATTTTCTCTCCATATCTTATTCAGAAATCAGAAGCAAAAGAAACAAAAGATGATAAAGAAAAAGAACAAGCACAGAAAACAATCAAACAGGTGAAAATAGAAGGTTTAGAGAGAGCAAGCGAAGAATATGTTAGGTCTGTTATTTTAAGCAGAGAAGGAAAAGAGTTTGACCCCATAACTTTAAGACAAGATATAGAAAGAATCTACAACCTTGAACTTTTTGACGAAGTAAAAGCTGAATTTAAAGAAGGAACTCTCGTGTTCAAACTCAAAGAAAAGCCCATAATATCTGACATACAAGTTGAAGGCAGAAAAGAACTCAGCGAAGAAAAATTCAAAGAAGTGATGAAAATGAAAAAAGGCGACTTCCTTGACAGAAGAAAACTCAAAAAACAAATTGACGATATAATAAATGCTTACAAGAAAGAAGGATTCATATTCACAAAAGTCACCCCACAGATTGAACTCTTACCACAAAACAGAGCAAATGTTAAACTGAAAATAAAAGAAGGAGAAAAGTATTATGTAAAAAAAATAGTTTTCTCCGGCTCACAAAAAGTTGAAGAAGAACAAAATCTAAAATACCTCCAAACCAAAGAAACCTCAACACTCAAAAGAATTATAGGAGAAGGAAAATTAGACCTGACTTCACTTGAAGTAGATAAAGATAACCTCAGAAACTCTTATCTTGATTCAGGATTTATAGACGCTGAAATAAAAAGTCCAACTGTGATTTTCAACCCGGCAAGAGAAGAAACTCTCATATTTTTCAGAGTATCAGAAGGTCCAAGATACAAAATAAAATCAGTTGATGTAGAAGGAGATATGCTCTTTAAAAAAAGTCAGATAAAAGAAAATCTCAAAACAGAAGAAGGAGAATACTTTTCAAGAAAAAAAGTTGTTGAAGATATAGATTGGCTATCAAGCTTATATCAAGATATAGGATTCGCACAGGTGAGAGTAAATCCGCTAATATCAAAAAACATTGAAGAAGGAAAAGAAGAAGGTGAAGTATCTTTGACATATCAGATAAACAAAGGAAACATATTCTACATAAGAAGGATAAACATAACAGGCAACACGAGAACGAGGGACTTTGTTATAAGAAGATACTTCTCTCTCCTTGAAGGGCAGATATTCTCACGAACATCTATAATGAAAAGCTACATAGAACTTATGAGAACGGGATTTTTTGAAAAGGTAGATATAAACCCCGTATTTTTGCAAGATGGAAAAGTAGATCTAGACATTGAAGTGAAAGAAGGAAGAGTAGGAGCAGTATCTCTGGGAGGCGGATTTTCTCCTCAATTTGGCAACTTTTTCCAATCGCTATTTCTTCTCTTTCAGGGGCAAATATCAAATTTTAGGGGATTGGGACAAAACCTCGGTATATACCTCGCAATAGGCGGTGGATTTGCTTTCTTCAACTTCTTCTTCCAAGATGACCACGCTTTTGACACCGACTACATAATGGGAGTCAATCTTTTCAGATACCAGAGTTTCTTCCTCCCTTTCCTCAAAATATCAACCGGAGGAAAATTCAACACGGGACTTTTCTTAACAGAAAGAACAAAATTCATACTCTCTCCGGGAATGGAAATACTTGATGTATATGACAGAAGAACAGGAGGAAGAATTCCTTTCTATCAAGATGATATAGGAGCTGGATTTTTCAGAAGCAATTCAAGGTTTCTGCGAGCAGAAATAAGAAACGACACAAGAGATAACATATTTGCACCAACACGAGGCAAAAACATAATCTTGTGGAGCAAAATAGGCGGAGTTTTCGGTGGAGACCTATACTTTGTGAAAGCCGGAATCGCCTCTTCTTTCTTCTTCCCACTAAAATGGGGATTGGTCTTCTCTCAGAACATAAGAATAGGATTAGGTGGGGGACTAACATCTTCAAGGTTTCTGCCATACCCTGAAAGGTTCTTCGCCGGCGGAATTTACTCAATCCGCGGATTTGACTACTTCTCGCTCGGTCCAAAAAGACAGTACATATCTCCCTCCGGAGTAGTATCACAAATAGTTCTCGGAGGCAATAAATCTGTTATCTCAAACTTTGAACTCGTACTCCCCGTTTCAAAGCAAATAGGATTATTTATCGTTCTCTTTTCAGATGTCGGACAGGTCTTCGCAGAATATCAGAACATAAACCCAGCAGATTTCAGGGCTTCTTACGGAGTTGAGATAAGATGGATTTCTCCTTTCGGACCAATAAGGTTATCGTTCGGACTCCCTCTTATAAAGAAAAAGGGAGATACTTTGAGGTTGTTTGACTTTTCTCTCGGGCTATTTACTTTCTACCCTGAACTTGAAGAATATTAAACAACACAAATTTAATGGCTAACTTTTTTATGAAAGCAGGCAAACATGGAACTTGAAGGGAAAAATGTCCTAATAACAGGCGGAGCAAAAAGGATAGGAAAGGAAATTTCTCTCTGGTTTGCCAAAAATAAAGCAAATGTATTTATTCATTTTTCCTCATCAGAATCAGAAGCAAAGGAGCTCAAAAAACACTGCGAAAAACTCGGAGCGAAAGCAGAAATTATAAAATGCGATTTCTCAAAAGAAAATGCCGATTTTTCTAAAGTTCTTGAAATATCAAGAGAAATTGATATAGCAGTTTGTAACGCAAGCTTGTTTTACCCAGTAAACCCCGAAGAAATAAAATACGAAGATATTGAAAAAAATATAAATGTGAATTTCACCTTCCATTTCCTCATCGTAAAGGAGATGTGGAAATCCATGAGAGAGAAAAAGAAAACAGGAAAAGTGATAACAGTTCTTGATGCAGAAAAATCAAGAAAAAACTTTATATCCTATCATCTCGGGAAGCATCTTTTAGAATATATGACAACACAGCTTTTTCAACTATTCGCTCCACATATACTAATAAATGGCATAGCTCTCGGTCCAATTCTACCTCCCGAAGGAAAAGACGAAAACTACATAAAAAAAATATCAGAAAATCTCCCTCTGAAAAAGCAAGGAAGTATAGCAGACGTGCTTTTAGCAATTGAATTTATAATAAAAAACGATTTTATAACAGGTAATATAATCTATGTTTCAGGAGGACTGAAATGAAGTGTGCTATATCAGTATCGGGCGGTCTCGGAGAAATGATAATGCTCCTCCCAATATTTCAAAAATTCAAAGGAAAACTCATACTCTCATCTCACTACAAAGAACTATTCTCTCTCTATGATTTTGATATTATATGGTGGAATGAAAAAGAAAGCGATGCCAAAAACATAATCAGAATAACAAAAGAACTATGGAAAATCAACCCAGAAATCGTCTATGGAACATATCCTAACGGGAGAAGAATTAATCTGCTCCTTTTTCTTTCTCCCGGCAGAAAAATTTTCTGCGATGACGGAAACTACAACTTAAAAAGGTTCATCTCAATACTGAAATTAACTCCCAAATCATACCCAATAAAGATACCATTTCACAAGAAAAAAAGCTATATTGAAAGAAACTCGCAGATACTCGCAATAAACCCAAATATACCTTTTGATTTCAGAGAAAAAGAAGAGTTCAGAGAAGAATCAGAGAGATTTTCAGAAAAAGGACCGTTTGCAGTAATCCATCCGACATCAAAATACAAAATAAAAAGATGGGATATTCAAAAATTCATATCAGTGTCAAAAAAGATACTCAAAGAAGGAATAAGAATAGTTTTTGTTCTCGGGAGAGAAGATGGGGAAGAGTTTGAATATCTGAAATCATATTTTTCAAAAGATACAGAAGGCGATGAAGTCAAAATAATCTTTGGTTCCGATATAAACAGAGTCATATCTTTTACAAAAAGATGTTTTTTCTTTTTGGGAAACGACTCCGCAGTAGCTCACATAGCGGGTATATCGGGCAGAAAAACATTCGTGATATATGGATTTACAAGGCACTACCACACTGCTCCACCAAATTCAGAGGTGATAAGTTTGTTTCTTCCATGCTCTCCCTGCTACAATTTTGCGAAGGGAGAGCTGGCAGTTGCGAGAGAATGCAAAATAGGCATAGCATGTCTCAAAAACATCACAGAAGAGATGGTATGGAGCAGAGTGAAAAACTTTATTTCGGGAGCAAATCAAAGACCTTAAAGACCTTCACCTTTGTCTCCGAGTATAGTAATCACAATACCTTTTGAAAACACATAAGTTGCACAGAGGATTTCTTGCCTTGCATATCTTCCTTCCGTGATGAATGAGAAAAACATGAGACAAAATTTTGTTTTTGAAGTGAGGAGAGACAAGATGGTATATTTTTTCGCGCGAGCCATCGGCAATTCCCAACCTTCTTATTATACGCGAAACATGCGTGTCAACCGGGAATGTGTCAAAACCACATCCAAAAGCCAAAATCACCTCTGCGCTTTTCGGACCTATCCCGTCTATTGATGTGAGAAAAGAAAATGCGGAATCTTTTGCGAGTTTGCATAGCTCTTCGGGATTTTCAAACCTCTGAGTTATTTTTTCAATTGCCGATTTTATTCTTTTCAGTTTCACACGCGGTAGCCCGCACACTCTTATAAGCTCTACAACCTCAGCTTCATCAGCATGCAAAATCTCCCTCATATCTTTAAACCTCCTTTTGAGATTCTCAAAAGCTATATCCCTCAGATTATCAGATGTGTTTTGTGATAAAATTGTTTTTACAACAACATCTAAAATATCACCGCTTTTTTTCTTGCTCAAAAACTCCTCAACAGGATACATATCTTTTTTTGCAAGTATTATTCTTTCTATCTTCTGAATCTTTTTTATTTTATCTCTATCCAAAACGTCTTGCTTTTTAGCCATAGGGGAAAATCACGGGCTTTTTGGTTCCTTCAAAAAATCAAAATAAATTAGAAAATTCAAAGGCACATAAAGTAAATTGTATAAATCTTCATTATTCTATGAAAAAGATAAGGGGAATAAAGATTGATGGAGATTTTGTCTTCCTCAATCCCCACCACTTTGATGTCCTGAGAATAAAAGAGGGAGAGAAAGTAAAGGTCCTTCTTCCTGATGGAAACTTCGCCGTGGGAGAAGTCATAGACGAAAAAAGCAAAAAGGCAAAAATATTAGAGATAATAAAACCGATAGAAAAAAAAGTGAAAATAACCTGTGCAATACCGCTCCTTAAAAAAGAAAAAACAGAAAAAACCGTTGAATTCCTATCTCTTATAGGAGTAGAAGAAATAATAATACTTATATCACAAAGAGGAGAGGTAAAACCACCGAAAGATAAACAAGAAAAAATTAAAGAAAGATTAAAAAGAATATCTCTTGAAAACTCAAGAATATCTGGAGTAAAGACCCCGAAAATAGAAAAATTTATGAAGCTGGAAGATTTAGCACAACTTGACTTTCAAGAAAAAATAGTTTTCTGGGAGAACTCCTCACAAAAAATAACAAAAGAAATCATAGAAAAAATATTTTCAAAATCAGAAAATCTGATTTTCGCAGTTGGACCAGAAGGAGGATTTGCAGAAGAAGAAATAGAACTTCTCAGAAAATTCAGCTGGAAGGACTTCACCATAGGAGAAAAAATTCTCACATCAGAACTATTCCCCGTTTATATAGCATCTATATTTGACTTTTTCGCTCCTTAACTCTCAATATTTCATTCACAGGAGATAATTCCGTCAAAATTTCAGATTTGCAGATGAAAAATATAAAACACTGAAATTTTTTAAATTCTACTGATATATTGATGGTATGAAAAGCGAACTCAAGATAGCAATAGCCAAAGGGAAATCGTTTGAAGAAGAGTTAGCTCTGCTTGAAAAGTGCGGATATAAAATTGAATTCAGAGAAAGAGAGTTATCATCAAAACTAAATGATATAGTGGTCTGGTTTGTGAAACCAAAAGATGTTCCTGTATGGGTGGAAAGCGGAGTGGCAGACCTCGGAATAGTAGGAGAAGATATAATAAGAGAAAAAGAATACGATGTACTTGAACTTATTGACCTAAAAATAGGGAGATGCAGATTCTCATTTGCTGCACCTGAAAATTCAGAAATACCAAAGTCAAAAGTAATAATAGCGACAAAATTTCCAAATCTCACAAGAAAACACGCCGAAAGATTTTTTCCCGAATACGAAATAGTAGAACTACAAGGTTCAGTAGAAATAGCCCCTCTTGTTGGATTATCTCATATCATAGCAGACCTCGTATCAACAGGAAGAACTCTCAAAGAAAACAAACTCGTAGAAATAAAGGTTTTGGAGGAGTTCTCAACATACCTTATAGCAAACAGAGAATCCTTCAACACGAAATATAGGCAAATAAAAGAGTTCCTTCAAAAAATATCAAAAGCGATAGACGAGGAGCTAACTTTTCTCTGAATAAGGGGAATACTTTTTGTTCTCCCCCAAAATTCCAAAAAGACCATGAAAAAGCGCTTCTAAAATAACGCTTCTTTTATCTGGAAGGTAAAAAAGCATAAGTGTTGTTCTCCTTACGACTTTTGGAATTCTGCTATGGTCAATGTGAAAAGCAAGAAAAACCTCGTTTCTCAAAGAATAATAATTTCTGAAATCGTCCTCGTAAAAAGATATATACCTGCCAAAAAGTTTTCTTTTTATCTTATGCTCCTGCGGTCTTCTCTTATATTTTGCATCCTTGACCATGAAAAACTTGAAGCCAGATTTCGTCATCCTTCTGAAAAACTCGTCGTCATCTGCGTAGAGAAAAAATTCTCTTTTCGGAAATCCAACCACATTAAAAACCCGAGAGCTTATAAGAACGCCCGTCCATACAGAAGAAAAAACTTCATAAAATCTCTCTCCCTCAAAATTTTCCCACGCACATCTCACAGCTCCAACATTAAAACTTTCTGAAAGTTCAAAAAAAGCATCATAGAGCTTTTCAATTGAATCTTTTTCATATAAAGTATCGTCATCTGATGTGAAGACGAAGTCGGCAAACCTTGACGCAAGAGATATTCCAAAGTAATATCCACCAGCTGAACCGAGATTTCTCGGCAACCTCTTCAAAATCACAAAATCGCCCTTATCTTCAAATGAAAGCTTTGAGTTCCCGTTATCTATAATCAAAACCTTGCTTGGTCGGAGCGTCTGTTCGGAAAAATTGTGAATAAGCTCTTTCAACAAATCATCTCTCCCAAAAGTTACAACTACTGCCCAAATTCTCTCTCTAAAATATTCACCTGAAAAGCTTCTCATACTCCTCGTATCCTTCTTCTTTCAACTTATGGACTGGAATAAACCTCAAAGCGGCAGAATTTATGCAGTATCTCAAACCGCTCGGCTCTGGACCATCGTCAAAAAGATGCCCGAGATGACTATCTGCCCATCTGCTCCTCACCTCAATCCTTATCATTCCAAAAGATGTATCTACTTTATACACGATGTTATCTGGTTCAAGTGGTTTTGTAAAAGATGGCCAGCCCGTACCAGAGTCAAATTTATCTTTTGAACAAAAGAGCGGTTCCCCGGAAACGACATCAACATGTATCCCTTCTTCCTTATTATTCCAGTATTCGTTCTCAAACGGTTTTTCTGTTCCGTTCTGCTGTGTCACATAAAACTGCAGAGGAGTTAATTTCTTTCTGAGCGTCTCAATATCTGGTTTTTTATATCTCGGATGTGTTTTTAACTTGAAATTCAGATTATTTCCCCAAGTACTCCTTATAAAACTTTCCCTGCCAGAAAAGAATTTATAAAGGCAATATCTTATCGGTTGCTTCTTGTAGTAATCTTGATGGTATTCTTCGGCTGGATAGAAATTTTTGAATGGTATTATCTGAGTATGAACCTCTCCGAAAATCTTTCTGATAAACTCCCTTGTCTCTTCTGCGATTTTCTTCTGATAATCGTTGTGGTAAAATATCGCTGTTTTGTATTGAGGACCTCTATCGGCGAACTGACCGTCTGGGTCTCGTGGGTCAATCATAGTCCAGAAAATAAGCAGAATCTCCTTATATGATATTACTGATGGGTCAAATTCAACTTGAATCGCCTCTAAATGACCCGTTTTCCCAGAACAGACCTCTTCATATGTTGGATTCTCTTTATGCCCCCCTGCATATCCCACCGTTGTTCTTATAACTCCATCTATTTTGTCAAAGGTTTCATCAAGACACCAGAAACATCCACCTGCAAGTGTTGCGATTTCTAACCCTCTCATTTCAGAAAATTTTAATACAAAACCAGCAAAATCTTTTATTTTTTCATTTTTCGTTGAAATAATTTACCGTTTCATTAAAATTTTTTCTGATGGAAATCCTCGTAGCAGATAACAATAAAAATGTGACCAAAATAATAAAGATGGCTCTTGAAGAAGAAGGTTATAGTGTCGCAACAGCAAACTCAATAGATGAAACTCTGAAAATCACCTCTGAAAAAAAATTTGATGTCTTCATAATAGACACAAAATTTGAAAGAGAAAAAGATGGCTACGAACTTGCAAAAAAAATAAGAAAAAACAATAAGGATTCAAAAATCGTTATGCTCATAAATGCCCTTGAAAAACCAGAAAGAGAAATATCGGAGGAGATAGGAATATACTCCTTCCTCACAAAACCTGTTGATTCAAGAAAACTCTTCCAGATAATATCAGAGATAGAAGGTGAAATAAAACCTAAAAAAAGCAAAAAAGAAGTTGAAAGAAAAGAAGTTGAGGAGGAAGTAGTGGTTCAAGAAACCATAAGCGAAAGCGAGTATGAAGAAGAAAAAGAGAAAACAATAAAGAAAGCAAAAGATAAAAAAGAGGTATCGGAAGAGGATTCTGAACTTCCAGAGGAAGGGGCTGATGAAGAAAAAAAAGATATATCTTTCAGATGGATGGAGCAAAAAACCCTCTCCGTCGCAGATGAACTTTCAGCTCTGCTTGGAGTGGTAAAAGAAATATTCGGAGAGATAAAAAATATAAAAGATGAAGCTGAAAAATATGTGAAAGAAATACAAATATCTTCAACAGAGTTCAGAAAAAAAATAGAAGAAATACCCCCAATAGAGAAAATAATTTCAAAGATAGCGTCAGATGTCTCTTTTCAGATGAGAACAAAAATAGAATCTGAGATAAATGAGATGGCAAAAAATAAACTCAAAGACATTGAAGAGAAAATAAAAAGCAACTTTGAAAATCTCGTAGCAGAAGCAATAGAATCAATATATGAAAGCAAAAAAACAGAAATGCTAAATAACCTTGAAAAAATATTATACGAAAAGATTGAGAACGAAATTGAAAAAAAATCAAATAAGATAAAAGAAGAGATTTTGGCTGATGTAAAAAACATAATCAGGTTAGCAACACAACGAGAAGAAAACGAAGTGAAGAGAAGTTTCTCTTTTCCTGCCGAATTTGCGGAAGATATAGCAGAAAAGTTTGAAGAGGAAGAATCAATAAGAGAAGAAAGCCAATCTTATGCAGAAGTTCTTACCAATCAAACACAAGAAGATTTTACAACCCTAGATGAAATTGAAAACGAAAAAGTTTCGGAAGGAAAAACCGAAAAATCACAAAAAGAAATTGATTTCTTATCATTAGACGAAATATAAAACTATAAGAAGCTGAAAATTGCAAAGAATTTTCTATTGAAAAAAGCTTAATATAAAATAGTGGATAGAAAAGTAAAAGAAGAGATAAGAGAGATTCTATCTTATGAGTTCTCTCATCTGCATTATCAAGATAGGTTTTTACCGCTCTTTGAAGATTTTTTTAAAAAGAGATATGGCAACTCCCTCATAGCGGTAATATTCTACGGTTCAAAACTCTTTGAACCAGAAAACAAAGATTCTCTCTACGATTTTTATGTGATCGTTGATAGCTATGAGAAAGTTCATCGCTCACCCCTTCACATAATATTAAATAGAATCCTTCCCCCATCTGTTTACCTTGCTGAAGTTGAGATGAACGGAGAAAAAAGATATGCCAAGTCAAACATAATATCTTTTGAAGACCTGAAAAAATCAATCCTTGAACCTACCGAAATATACATAATAGGAAGGTTTGCAAAAAAAATTCACATCTTGTTCGCTAAAAATGAAAAGGCGAGGAGAGAAATTGAGTCCCTCTGCGTAGAATCACAGTATTTCTGCTTGACCTACACAATCCCTCTCATGAAAGATAGAGAAAAGTTCAAATTTGAGGAGCTTGTTAAAGAAATTCTTTCCCTATCTTATAAGGGAGAAGTGAGAATTGAAGACCCCCAGAAAATTGAGAAGCTATACGAACCATTTAAAGATTTCTACCTGAAAGTTTACTCAAAGCACTTTGAATATTATCTCTCTGAAAATGAGGGAGTGGTAATAGACATAAATCTTTCAGAAGACATCATGCAGAAGGAATGGGCAGTCATAGGAGACACAATTCCAACGTACGAAGAAGTTGTAAAATTCTTGAAATCATCAGCAAAAAAAGGAGTTCTCAGATGGCCAAAAGGTCTCATAACTTTCAAGGGATACAGAGAATATCTTGAAAGAAAAGCAAAAAAATCTCGTGAAGAAATAAACATAACAGAATTAGACAGAAAAATGCCTCTTATATTCGGATGGAGACACGTAATAAAACTCATCAGACAAGGCAAACTTAAATCGGGAATACAGAAAGAAATTGAGATGAAAAAGTCCAAACAAATGTGAAAAAAATCAAAAAAGCAAAGAGAAAAACAAAGTTGAAAAAGTAAAAACCGCAGAAGAAGAATAAAAAGTAGTTCATTATGGGAATGAAAGTGAAAATCATAAGCCCGTCTAAAAAGATATTTGAAGGTGAAGCGGTTTCTCTCCTTATCAATACAGAAATCGGAGAAACAGAGATACTTGAAAAGCACGCAAAACTTATGGCTATAATAAAGGGGAAAATAAAAATCAAGGAACAAGACGGAAAGGAGAGCGAATTTGAACTCAAAGATAAAAAGAGCTTGATTCACGTAGATAATCAAGAAATAACAATATTCATATTATAAACCTTTTTTCAATAGCTCTTGAACGATATACCTGAAACAGACCTATTTCAGAAAATCTCCCTCAGTGGTCTCAATTATTGATTCTGAGAAATTCTGTGATGTTACTATATCAGACCTTATTTTAGATTGCTGGCTTTTTGTAAGTATAAACATCGCCTGTGGTTTTATAACTCTCTGCTTTATGACAAGTTCTTTGAGCTGTATTACTTTCTTCTGACCTCCTGCTTTACCTCCCTTTTTCTGCGCAAATGCATATGGACTTAAAAAAAGAAAGGAAACCAAAATAACAAAAAACACTCTCTTTGAAAATTTTTTTATACCCAAAACCATAAACAAAATCACAAAACTTTTCAAAAATGATTATATATTTAATAAATCCAATTCCTTAATTAAAAATTAGCAATTTTTAGAAGATTTTTCAACAAAAATGAAAAAGATACCTCTAAAAAACATTTTGAGATATGCGATAAATTATTGTGGGAAGGATGAAAGAAAACTGAAACTAGTTCTCAACTTCATAGAAAATCTCATAGAGCGAAAAATTGAAAGCGCATATATAGACCAAGAAGATGAATTGTATTTCGGAGAACAAAAAAAGATAGAGCTGAAAATAGATGAAGATGTTATAAGATTCACAAGATTAGCAGAAGAGATAGGAAAATCAGCAAGCGGGCTTTTATGCGAACTGATATGTGAAAAATTTGGAATAAGCGCAAAAATAAACACAAGAAAACCAAAAGAAAAAAAGTTAAACGGAACAATTTCACTCAAAATCCCCATGCATATATGCAGAAAAATAGAAAAAATCACAAGAGGTGTGAAAATATCTGAAATAGCAAGAGAAATAATAAAAGAAGCAAATGAGAGCATTCTCAAAACTGATAAAAGCGAGAAATTAAGCTTTAACATATTCAAAAATAGCGCGATTAACTAAATCAATACTCTTGACTATGGTGAAGTAAAAAAGGAAGGAGAAAAATTATGAGAGCAAAACAAGAAGGAATTTCATCATCAAAAAAAATCACAGGGAAGGAAAGAAAAATAGAAAAGTACAAAGAGAAGATAAGAAGGGAAATATCAAGAAACGGGTATATATATGGCACAATAAGAGAACTTTCCGAATGCCTCAGAATACCCCTATCAACTCTATATAAAATAATGAAATCCGAAGAATTCAAGACAGAAAAAATAAAGAACGCAAAGAACCGTTATTATTTCCTGACAGATCAGAAAAGCAGATCAAAACCTGCTGAAAAAAAATCTCCAGACAGAAAAACTAAATCGTAAAACCTTTCGGAGAAAAATAAAGCATCTCCTTCTTATCTTAAAATTTTGGGTATGTTAGAGGTATTTGTAGCAACTCAAAATCAGGGAAAACAGAGAGAAATAAAAGAAATATTGAAGATGATTTCAAGGGAAATAAAAAAAGACATCATCCCGATTTTTCCATCAGAAAAAGAAACAGTTCCAGAAAACGGGAAAACATATCTTGAGAACGCTTTGTCAAAAGCTCTTTGGTGGAGAGAAAAGAGAAATATGAAAAAAATACCAATAATATCAGAAGATTCGGGAATTGAAATATTTGCTCTTGATAAGTTCCCCGGTGTTATGTCTTCTCTTGTTCCCCACAGAGATTCAACCGATATAGATAGATGCCTTTTTATTCTTCACAAGATGAAAGGCATATCAAACAGAGAAGCAAGATATGTATCTTATGTCGTAATACTTTTACCAGAAGAAGATATATGGTTTTCAGATTTTGGCGAAACATACGGAATAATTGCAGATGAAATTAAAGGAAACGGAGGGTTTGGATACGACCCAATATTTTACTTACCTGAAATTGGCAAGACATTCGGAGAAGCACATCTTGAAGAAAAAATAATACATTCTCACAGATGGAAAGCTTTCAAAAAACTCACCAAGGTTTTTGAAAAACTATGATAAGAGCTTTCATAGGAATAAAAATACCAGAAGAAATAACAGAAAAAATTGATAGCTTCTCAAAAGAAAAACTCAAAAACATCAAAAACATAAAAAGAGTTGAAAAAGAGAATCTTCACATAACTCTAAAATTTCTCGGAGAAATAAGGGAAGAAGAAGTGGAAAGAATAAAAGAAGAGCTGAAAAAAATCTCGTTCAGAAAATTTGAGATAAAAATAAAAGGCTTAGGAGTTTTCCCGAGCATAAGTAATCCGAAAGTGATATGGATAGGAGGGGAATCAGAAAAAATACAGATGCTCAAAAGAGAAATAGATCTACACATAAAAAACTCGCAAATAAACATCAAAAAAGAAGATGATAGACCTTTCATAATACACATAACAATGGGGAGAATAAAAAAAGAGGGAGAGAAAGAAAGTGAAAAAATAAAGCGGTTAGTCAAGGAAAATCCCGATTTTGGGCATTTTTATGCAGAAGAATTTATTCTGTTCCAGAGCATACTGACCCCTAATGGACCAATATACAAAGTTTTAGAAAAATTTCTGCTCCTATAAATAAAACTCCGAACCCATAAAGAAAAAGAGAATTAAGAAAAGTCAAAAATCTCAAAGAAGGTTATCAGGAGAAGAGTAAATCGCAGTTATTATAGGAGTATCTCTCAAAGTGTATCGTCTTGCTTCTGTTTCTCTGAGCTCCATAACGAGGTCTTGAAAAGCAATAAGGTCATCGGTTTCGTATGCGACTATGAATTCCTGATCATCTATACCAAAAGAATAAGCGAGAAGTTGTTTGACAGAAGGATATTTCCGCCCGACTTTTATGTGTTCCAACATCATCTCTGCCCTCTTTTTGAAGTCGGTAAGATACCAATCAGATGTTTTCACGAAAGGATAAACAATAAGATATTTTCCTCTTTTTGAGTTTCCAACGATGGCATAATCGTCAAGAGGAACTTTCGTTCCGTACTTTGACTTCCTTATTATGCCAGAGAAAATATATGGTATTTCGCTTCTTTTACCAAGAGCGGTTCTCATCATATTTCTGACTCTTTCAGCTAACTTTGAAAAATCATTATGCATATGGAAAATCAAAATACTGCTTTCTTTTCTTATACCTTCTGTGATGTAAGTTGATGTGAAGAACTCTTCCGAAACGATATGACTTAAAAACTCGTTTTTTTCTGCGTCAGAATAATGAGAAGGAAGTTTCATCCCGACAAACTGAACAAACATTCCTTCTATATCATCTATCGTCTTAAAATGCATATCAGATAATCTTAAAAAGAAAAAATAGAAAGGTCAAAAATAAAATAAAATTTATCAAAAATAAACTCCTTGAAAAAATTAAAAAAGTTTGTGAAATCTCAAATTTTTCTTCAAAAAAATTTTCTGCATTCAAAAAAACCGTATTGGAAGAACTTTAAGATATTCTATGCTGACAACAATCTCTGTGTTTATCTTTTTCGTTCTTTCACTCATCGGTTTTTTTAGAATAATAAACTTCTACTATTTTCAGAAAAACCCTAAATACAATAAGATAAAACCAAAATCTATTTCACTGATTATTCCTGCAAGAAACGAAGAAAAAAGAATAGAAAAGTTACTCAAATCAATACCAAAAGAAGAAATTTTATCAGAAGTATTAGTTGTTGATGATAACTCTACTGATAAAACAGAAGAAATTTCGAGAAAATACGGAGCAAGAGTTCTGAAAATCAAGGATTTTTACCCTGAAAAAGAAGGGAAAAGCATTGCCTGCTATGTTGGTGCTATAAACTCAAAAGGTGAATTTCTTCTCTTCGTTGATGCAGATGTTTTTTTGAGAAATCGGCTTTCAGCTACATTCTTGAAAATATACCAGCAGAAGGAACCCTTACTATAATGCCATACCATCAAACTGAAAAGTTATACGAACAATTTTCTCTATATTCAAACCTCATCGCATTACTCGGTGTTAAGATAGGTAAATTTTCAGACCCGATAAGTTTAGAAAATGGATATTTCGGTCCATTTTTCCTGATAAAAAGAGAAGATTATTTCAAAGCGGGCGGACATAAGAGTGTAGAAGACAGTATAATAGAGGATTTAATGCTGGGGAAAAAGATAGTGCGTGCTGGAATAAAAATCTACTCTATACCTCACAAAAAGATGATAAAGTTCAGAATGTATCCAGAAGGTATAAAGAGCTTGTTTATTGGCTGGGTGAAAAATATGGCATCAGGAGCTATAAATACATCTCTTTTTGTCATAGTGATAGTTTCTAGTATTCTTGCTCTGTCATTTATAATACCCTCAAAGCTGATAGAAGGAATTAAAAACACAGATATTTTAAGCGTATCAATCTACTCTTTACTATATATCATATACTCTGTCATGCTTTATATTTGCGCAAGGAGTATAGGAAGCTTTGGTTTTCTAACCTGTTTGCTCTTCCCGATTTTCTCAAGCTTTTATTCAGCTGTATTCTTTACCTCAATATTCATCAAATTGTTCAAACTCCAAGTAAATTGGAGAGGAAGAATAGTTCAGGTGAAATAAAATCAATTTCATAGAGAAAACTTTGAAAGACCTTTCCGGAGAAGCAGAAGAAAAATCCCCCCTCTCTACTCTACGGGATAGAAGATATAAGTATTGAAAAATTTGAGAACGTTGAGTTTCCGCATGAGAGACAAAAAAGAGTTGATAAGCTGTTTTTAGAGAAACTTGGTAGGAAAAGAAAAGGAATGTGTTTGAAAGAAGCGATAGATTTGGTTCTGCTGACAAAGTTTGGTAAAAAGTCAAAAGGAGTAATAAAGAAGATAAATCAGATTGACAACCTAAAAAAGTTCAAAATCTTGAAGAAACAGGTTATCAAAGTCAAAAATCTCAAAGAACTTGAAAGAAAGTTGAACTTCAAAAACACACACAGCAAAAAAATGAAAATCACTCACTGAAATATTCTCTGAAATCTTGAACAAAATCTCTGATATTTGTGAGAACACTTATTATCTGCTCTTGGGTATGTGCTATTGGACCTATTTCAAAGGTAAAATTTCTGCTATAACCTACTGACTTGAAAGCAGAAAGAAGGTTTTTCCAATCAATAGTCCCTGTGCGTGGTGGATAATGAAGATCGCTCACTCCATCGTTATCTGAAATATGAGTTGCAAATATATTTGAAGAGAGGAGCTCTACAATTTTCTCTGGTGGTTTTTCCCATATATTAGCGTGTCCAACATCAAGACAAATACCCAACCTTTTATCTCCGTCTTTGAGATTTTTTCTCAGATGTGGAAGAAGGGATACGAGGTCTTTTGCGAGCGGAAATCCCATAGGGTCATTTTCAAGCGCAAAAACACAATCTGTTTTTGAATAAATAACTTCAAAGTTTTTCAAAAATATCTCAATGTCATCTCCAACATGCAGAACAAAAGTTTCAACACCAATATAAGATAAAGCATCTATACAATTTAAAATCTCGTCTTTTGACTTCTGAGCTGAATCTTTATCTGAAAGAGAGACCTTGAAGGTATTGCCAGAAGAATCTTCTGCGTAAAGGGGGAGATGTGCGGTCTGGATTTTTATTGAGTATTTTTCTGACCAATCTTTGACTCTTTTTATAAATTCACTTGATTTATAATTGAAGTGCTTTCCCATAGCCCAAAGCTCACACCTTGAAAAACCAAAATCGCTGAGAATACTGAAAACCTCTTCACTTATTTCAGATCTCAGAAAAAGTTGTGTTGAAATGCTGACTTTCATAACCTATAAGATTAATAAGATAGCAAAACATATCATAATCTTTCTGTTTTCTTGTATCCACAATTGACCAATTGAATTATTAAATTATCGGTAAAATCTAAAAAACAAATGCGAAGTTCAGAGATGGAACATATGGGTGAAGGTCTGGCTCAAATAAAAGAAAAGTAGACAAAGGCAATACCAATCCCGCATAACCTATAACCTTGTTATCTATCATAGTCCAGTTAAATCCTAACGATGGTATGAAAAGAAGCCCGAATATACTTTTCCTCACTTTTATATTCTTATCAGATTTGATTAGCTCCTGCGATATATCTTGTATTACAGGAGATTCAAGAAAAAATCCTCCCAACCTGAAATTGAAGAAGAATCCGAAATTTGAATCGGGAATTTTTGTTGATATGTACATTTGCCCGTAGATATGAGCTTCTCCGAGATAAGTGCGTTTACCTTCTCGTGAAAAATTGTAGTCGGTCGCATAAGCTCCTCCCAATCCGATACCAAAAGCAAGAAGGGAACTCTTCCCAGAAATCCATCTTTTGATGTAAGACAAATCAGCAGTACCGACATTATATTCTTTGCTCAGACCTGAAAAAATTATTCCTCCAACTCCAAGTCCAACCAATGAGTCGGAAAATTTATAAGAAAAAATAAGGTATGGTCTTAAATTTGCAGCCCCCAGACCAAACCTGAAATTTCTATCTTCCTCTGCCTTCCCTTCGGCTACGGACTGATAATCGTAAAGAAGAAGTGGGACTATTTCGTTGGTTGATGGAGCAACCGACGCGCTACCAGCACCCTCCGCCTTTTTAGCGCAAGACGAAAGGAATAAAGATGAAATAAAAACAGCAGAAATCAGGATGAACCCAAAGAACTTTTCGCTATCACTGAAAAAACTGGGAGCCGAAAAATAAAAACCTCGCATACACAATAAATCTTAACAACAATAACAGAAAAATTCAATTTGTATATTGGAGCAACATTACTATTTTTTCTTATGGTGATAACGAGGTTTGCTCCTTCACCTACTGGCAGATTTCATGTTGGAGTGGCAAGAACTGCACTGTTTTCATACCTCTGGGCTAAAAAAAACTCCGGAAAATTCATACTCAGAATAGATGACACAGATAAAGAACGCTCTAAAAAAGAATATGAAGACGAAATAAAAGAAGGGCTCAAATTTTTGGGGATTGAATGGGATTTTGAGTTCAGGCAATCTGAAAGGATTAAGATATACCAGAAAATCGCCTTTCAGCTTATCAAAGATGGATACGCTTACAAATGCTACTGCACACCAGAAGAACTTGAAAGATATAGAGAAGAAGCTCTGAGGAAAAAAATCTCTCCGAAATATCCCGGAATATGCAGGAACAAAAAGCAGGAAGACAACGAAGGGAAACCATTTGCCATAAGGTTCAGAGTTCCAGAAGAAGAATTTGAAGTTGAATTTGAAGATATAGTCCTGGGGAAAATAAAAGTGAAAACAACAGATATAGAAGATTTCGCTCTTTTGAGGTCAGACGGAACACCAACATATAATCTCGCATCATGTGTAGATGATGCGGATTTCAAGATAACTCATATAATAAGGGGAGCAGACCATATTTCAAACACTCCGAAACAAATTTTGCTCTTTAAGGTTTTGGGGCACATCCCACAGTTCGCCCACATACCCCTTGTCCTACCCGATGAAGGAAAAGGAAAAATTTCAAAAAGAGCAGAAAAAGAGATAAGCGAAATATATATATCTGAACTCAAAAAAGACGGATTTCTAAAAGAAGCAATAGTAAATCACCTAGCAAGGTTAGGATGGTCATACGGAGATAAAGAGATTTTTTCAATAGATGAACTCATAAAACTCTTTGACATAAAAGATATAAACAGAAGTCCCGCAAGATACAACTTTGATAAATTGTACTGGCTGAACTCTGAATGGATGAGAATTCTTGACGACACCGAGCTTGTTCAGAGATTAAAAGATTTTATGGATATAAAAGATGAAAACAAAGTTCTCTCAATAATACCGCAAGTAAAAGTGAGAGTCAAAACCCTAAAAGAGATGGCAGAGATGATTCAACCAATTTTTGAAATAACAAAATACGACGACGAAGGGAAGGAAAAATTTCTCAGAAACGAAAAAGCGAAAAAAATACTTGAGGAAGTAATTCAAGAGTTAGAAAATATAAAGATTGAAAGCGAGAACGCAAAAGCAGAGTTTGATAAAATGATGAAAAGCATAGCAGAAAAATATGGAGAGAAAGTTGTTTTTGTGGCTCAGGTTATGAGAATGGCAATATACGGAAAACTCGTAAGCCCACCTCTTTTTGACGTAATTAAAGTTATAGGAAAAGAAAAAGCTATTGAGAGAATAAACTCGGCAATAAAGTTAATAGAGTGCCAATAGAACAAGTTTGAACCAGAGGAAATTCAGTTCAAGATGAAATCAGCCCGAAAAGAAAATCAACAACATCTCTTAAAATCTGATTTTTCGCCAGCTTACCCTCTATAAGGTCAAGATGTCCTGCCTCATACTCTTTGTAAAGCTTGACCTGCGATGATACAATATCTAAAATAGGTTTCACACTTTCAGGAGGGGCAAGCTTATCTAAAACACCAGCTATAATGAAAACAGGTTGAGTTATTTTTCTGAACTCATCAGTAAAATTTATCTTTCCATCGTATGAGGTAATTTTTTCTTCGTATATCCATTTGAGTATTTGGAATAGGAGTTTAGGTGAAGTTGTGTCAAAACCCTTGACTAGTTTTTCCCAAAAATCATACGGCGATTCAAAGTTTCTCGTATATGAGGGATACAAAGGAGAGATTTTCAAAATGCTCTTATTCAGCATCAGTGGAACTCCGAAAAGTCCGAAAAATCCCAACAGCTTCATAAAGTTCTCTCTATACCATATAAGAGGTATTACCTTTGAAACAGGTAGCTTACTGATAGCACCGTATAAATTTCCAAAAAACTTCATGACAGGAACACCTCTGCCGAAGTAGATAGGGCTACCAAAAGTTATGATTGCGAAGACATTTTCAGGTTTCTGAGATGCATAAGCCAGAGACACTATGCCTCCGAGAGAGTGCCCTGCAAGGACAACTTTTTGGGAACGAGTCTTAGCCTTCAAAAACTGAACCGCCTCATCTACATCTTTAAAAACAAAATTATCAAATGTGTAATCATATCTTAACTTATTGAGTTTGGAATAGCCGGAACCTCTGAGGTCTATTGCGAATGTATGAAATCCATTTTGAGAAAGTGAAGGAGCGATTCCCGAATTTCTTCCATGCCAGCTCAGATTATTTTGAGCGTAACCATGAACCAAAAGCACAGGATATGGAAATCTTTTATCTTTCGGAATCCATTCAAGAACTCCCACCTTCACACCATCTGATGTTATGAGAGAGTGGATTTGCATATTTTATAGAGTATTGATTATATTCCATCCAAGAGATTTTGCAAATTTTTTGAGTTTTGGGTCTGGATTGACCGCAACAGGAATACCGACACTTAGCAGTGTATCAATATCGTAGAAACTATCTGTGTAGAAGTAGCTTTGAGTGAGGTCAATTTTGTTCTCTCTGGCGAACTTTTTCATCCAGTAAGTTTTTCCTCTTCCTATGCATATTGGCTCAACGACTCTGCCTGTAAAATATCCATCTTTTGTCTCAAGATCAACAGCAATGACATTTTTTACGCCAATATGTTGAGCAATTGGTTCTATTAGTATTCTGAAATTCCCCGAAAGTATAGCTACTATAAATCCATCTTTTTCGTGCTGTCTTATCAGCTCAACCGCTTTTGAAGAAATATATTTTTTCGCCCTATCAAAAACATAAAGAGAAATATCTAAAAAATCTTTCTCCCTCAGCCCCTTTATGTCTTTGACATTTTCTCTCAAAATATCTTCACCTTTCAGAGTATTTAACCTGTACCTCAAAAGCCATACGTACCAGAGGAAAATCTTCAATCTTGAAACTTTTCCTAATCTTATCAGCTCTTCTCCCAGCAATCTGTAAAGATCTTTTTTGACTATCACATAGTCAAGGTCAAAAAAAGCTCCTTTCTTATAATCTGAGCTTGACATCATCTAAACTCTAAAAATTTTTTTCATCTCACACAAAAATTTCTCCAAACTTTCAGAAAAAAAGAACAGAGAAATCTCAGAAGATAAAATTGAATTCTCATAGGAGGAGGAAAAATGATAGGAATAATAGGAGGTACAGGACTATACAATATAGAAGGTCTCAAAATAAAAAAAGAAGTAGATATAGATACTCCTTTCGGGAAACCATCAGATAAAATAGCCGTGGGAGAGCTTGAAGGAGTAGAAGTAGCATTCTTGCCAAGGCACGGCAGAAAACACACAATCCCTCCTCACAAAATAAATTTCAGAGCAAATATTTACGCTTTAAAAGTCATCGGAGTAGAAAGAATAGTAAGCGTGTCGGCAGTCGGAAGCATGAAAGAACACATAAGACCCGGAGATGCGGTAATCGTATCACAGTTTATAGATATGACCCAATCAAGACCAAGAACATTTTTTGAAGAAGGAATAGTAGCGCATGTAGGTTTTTCAGACCCGGTTTGTCCAGAGGTATTTACAGCTTTGTATGAATCTTCAAAAGAAGCAGGAGTAATAACTCACAAAGGGGGAACATATATATGTATTGAGGGACCACAGTTCTCTTCAAGAGCGATGAGCAATCTATGGAGACAGTTCGGGGTTGATGTGATAGGAATGACAAATATTCCCGAAGCATATCTCGCAAGAGAAGCAGAAATATGTTATGGAACTTTGGCTTTTCCCACAGATTATGATTGCTGGTATGAAGGAGAAGAAATAGTCACAGCACAGATGGTAGTTGAAAACCTGAAAAAAAATGTAGAGAAAGCAAAAAAAATAATAAAGTTGTTTCTGAAAAAAATTCCAAAGGAAAGAAGTTGCAAATGTAAAGATGCGCTAAAAGATGCCATAGTTACCTCCCCAGAAAATATTCCTACACAAGTAAAAGAAAAGCTCAAACCCCTGATAGGAAGGTATGTGAAATGAAATTTTTTATGGCTCCCAGCTCACAATTTCCTCTTTAATTCCTTTTCTTTTATTTATCACTCTTGCCATGATGAAAAGGAGGTCTGAAAGACGGTTGAGATATATAAGACAATTTTCATTTATCTTCTCATAAGACATAAGTTCGCTGACTTCTCTTTCCGCTCTCCTTGCAACCACCCTTGCTATGTGAAGCAGTGATGCTTCCTCACTTCCTCCCGGGAGTATAAAATCTTCAAGAGGTTCAAGGTCTTTGAGATATGATCTCTCAACATCTTCAAGCCAATCTATCATCTTTTTTATGACCCTCTTTTTTTCTTTATCAATTGAGTCGGAGGGTTTGATGTATCTTGCAAGGTCTCCGGCAAGAATAAAAAGGTGGTTCTGAACACGCTTCAAAACCTCAACTATATCTGAAAAATTACTATCTTTTGAAATAACCGATATGGCATATCCCAAAAAACTTGCGAGTTCATCTACAGAACCGTATGCTTCCACTCTTGGGTGATGTTTTGAAAGAACAAATCCCCCGACAATATATGTCTGTCCCTTATCTCCAAACTTAGTGGTTATGACAGAAAGCCTCACCCCTTTTCTTTCTTTCTTCTCCTCCTTTCCCCTCCGTATTTCTTCTTCTTTCTTCTCCTCTGACATAGTTAAAATGATTACTCAAAAGAACAAGATTTTACTTTTTCCCAAGAGAATTGATGTAAGGGATTATATCTTTTACATATGGCAAAGATATAAATTTCTCTTCAAGGTCAAATTTCTTTTTCATTTTTCCTGTTATGATAGCTTCTGGATTTATCCTTTTTGCTTCTTTTACTCTCTGTTCAAAAAAAGATGGAGTTCTTATCTCACCGAGCAAGCCGATCTCTCCGAAAGCCACCCTTTTTCCAATAGGTATTCCAAGGTATGAGCTGGTTATAGATAGAGCAACTGCAAGGTCCATAGATACATCTGAGATTTTAAGTCCCCCAGCAACATTCAGAAAAACATCTTTATCCCACAGAGTAATTCCGGCAAATTTTTCAAGAACCGCTATAATTGTGTTCAACCTGACAACATCGTATCCTTGAGAAGTTCTGCGAGGGACGCCGAAAGGAGTCCTTGATACAAGTGCCTGAATCTCAATTATATAAACTCGCGTTCCCTCAACGACAGCAGAAATAGACGCTCCCGGAAAGTTCATAACATCTTCGTCTAAAAAGGCAGTAGAAGGATCAGAAACTTCTTCTAAACCCTTTCCTGTCATTACAAATATACCGAGCTCTCCCGTTGAACCGAATCTGTTCTTCGTCGCTCTCACAACCCTTGTCATTCCTTCTGCTTCAACATATATCACTACATCTACCATGTGTTCAAGCATTTTCGGTCCCGCTACAACTCCTTCTTTTGTCACGTGCCCCACAAGTATAACGGGAATCCTATATCTTCTCGCAAAATCAACAGATTGTTGAGTTATCTCTCTCACTTGTGTTATAGTTCCGGGAGAAGAATCAACAAATTCGGAGTAAAAACTCTGAATAGCATCAAGTATAAGCAAACCATCTTTTCTAAATATTTTCTTTGCGTGTGAAAAAACTTTCTCTATATTGTTCTCAAAAAGGAGGTATAGCTTTGACGATCTGAAGTTTTCTTCGTTTGATATTCTTTTCACTCTGCTAGCAATTTGCATCACTGATTCCTCTGATGAGACATAGAGAACATCTGTATCTTTTGAAACATTGAGAGCAGATTGCAAAAGAAGGGTTGATTTACCAACTCCCGGCTCACCTCCGATGAGAATGACAGAACCCGGAACTATACCTCCACCGAGAACCCTATCAAACTCTCCTACTGATGTTTTTATTCTGTAATCTATTTCGTTTTTTTGCGCGATGAAATAAATCGGTTCTGGCTCGCTTTCTAATTTTCTACTTTCGTCTTTTTCCAGCTCCTCTTTCTTTCTTCCTTTCTTCTTCTTTTCTTCTTCATATATCAGGGTATTCCACTGCTCGCAAGATGGGCATCTTCCAAACCACTTCGGAGTTGAAAATCCGCAGTTCTGACAGATATACATAAGATTTATTTAGTCATCTTTCAGAATAAAATTGGTCAAAAATTCGTCTTCCCATCAAAAACTTCTGCTTCATATTTATTAACTTCAATATCTTACTTTTCGCCCTCTTCACCCTGAATATAATCTTTCATTTTCTTTCTGAGCTCTTCTTCTGGATTTACATTATGCAATGCTGAAACGAAGGCAAGAGTAAAAAGTATCTCACGAACTGAGTTTTTTATCTTCTCTTTATCTTCATCTTGAAGCAAATCATCAATCATCTTCTTTAACTTGACAGAAATATCAGATTTATCAACACTATTTTTTATATCTCCCGCGTTGATTTTCTTTTCAAAGAACCTGTAAGCGAAATATAGCGACGGCATAGAGATTTTCAAATCTTTCCCGCTCCCCTTCCCGGCTGATTCGCTTCTTTTCATTCTCTCCCAGTTTCTGAGAACCTCTTCGGGAGTGCTTAGCTTCTTATCTCCAAAAATATGAGGATGCCTTGATATAAGTTTTGATATGAGAGATAAAAAGACATCTTTCAAAGAAAGCTCACCTTCCTGTTCCAATATTTTTATGATAAAGAGAGATACAAGAATAACATCTCCAAGCTCATTTTTCAGGGCGGAAAAATCACCGCTATCTATACATTCTAAAACCTCGTATGCTTCTTCAACTATCTTGAACTTCACACTTTCAACGGTTTGAGTTCTATCCCACGGACACTCTGCTCGGAGTATATTTATAATAGACCAGAGTTCCTCAAAACTTCCTTCTACTTCACCTGTGATAAAATGATTTTTATCAAGAAGTTTCACTTTATCTTAAAAGTAATTACAAATGGTCAGATATTGATTTTCACACAAAAACAGACCTTCGGAGGAACTTGAACAAAAGAAAAAACAAATAAAATCACAAGTAAATGTACTCTTGAAGCTCTTCTTCTGAAATCCTGTATCTTCTTATCTCCTGATCAACTTTTTCTTCTTTTTTCTTCTCATCAACTGCCTGCTCCTTCTTCTGTTCTTCAAGAGATTTTTTCGTAAGGTACATCTGATATGCAAGTTCAACGGCTGCCTTCATAGATGACGGGTCTGCTATTCCCTTACCAGCTATATTATAAGCGGTCCCGTGGTCTGGGGATGTTCTTATTATAGGTATTCCTATTGTAAGATTCACAGCGTTATCAAAATCAACGAGCTTGACAGGTATAAGCCCTTGGTCGTGATACATAGCTATTATTGCATCAAACTGCTTATTGTATGCTTTCCAGAAAGCGGTATCAGGAGAAAGAGGTCCTTCAGCATCTATACCTATGCTTCTCATTGAAACAATGGCAGGGTATATCATATCTTTCTCTTCATCTCCGAATATTCCACCTTCTCCCGCGTGCGGATTCAAACCACAAACTCCTATTTTCGGATTTTTCAGTCCAAAATACTGCCTCAACGTCTTCCAAGTCAGAAGTCCAACTTTATATATCCTCTGGGGAGTTATTCTCATAGATACATCTTTGAGTGGGACATGAATCGTGACGAGAGAGACCTTAAAGTGTTTTGAGACGAACATCATTGTGAATTCTTTTGTTCCGGTAAGTTCTGCTATCATTTCGGTATGTCCTCCGTATCTAAATCCCGCTTCGTTTATTATCTCTTTGTTTATAGGTGCGGTAACTATTGCGTGAACATATCCGTCTAAGCAAGCTTTTACAGCTTCTTTCACATAGTTCACCATAGCTCTCCCACAGTTTCTATCAGGACGACCGTATCTCAACCTTGTCATCTTGAGATTTGAAATGCTTTTGACAAGCAGTTCTTTTTCTCCAAGAGCTATACTTTTGAGATTATCAAGAGTAGATATTTCTCTGAATCTGACTTTCAAACCTATGTCTTCAGCTAATTTTGTAAGGACTCCTTTATCTCCAAATATGATGGGGAAAATCTTTTTTCTGATGGATTTATCTAAAAGGGCTTTTACCGTAACTTCGGGACCTATTCCTGTAGGGTCCCCCATAGATACTCCTATTATAACTTTACCTTCTGCGGTCTCTCCTGATTCGGTTATTTGTATTTTTGGGAGCCGTCCTCTTCTGCCTCTCTTTTCCTTTTTGTCTAATTTAATTTCTTGTTTTTTATCTCTATAAACATTTTTTGCTTTTGGGCGTCTACCCATCTTTCAAACACCTCCTTATACTTTTGTTTGATGTAAAAATCCCTGAACGCCGGGTCATCTTTTAAATTAGAAAAATCTGGCTTGAATATATCTTTTATAAAGAAAATAATCTTTTTTCCGTCATCTGTGTTAATGACAGAAAAACCTGTTGAAGGTAGGGAGAATATTGCATCATCAAACTGCTTCATCAGTTCTCCTCTTCTAACCCACCCAAGAGAAGAAAACTCATTTACATCATAGAACCGTTTTTCTGTATCAGATTTTTCTCCGGAGCTCTTTATCTCTTTATAAAGAACATATCTTTTTTCAAAGTCCTTTTCTATCTTATCTTTGTTTTTGTTGTAGAACTTCAAGATTTCTTCATCAGATATGAAATTCACTCCAACAACATAAAAGAAAAGTTCATCTGAAATTTTTTTGGCTTTTATAAGGTTTCTGTATTCATCTAAGGTGATCCCTTTTTTCAAGAGTTCGTACTCTACCTCTTTTATACTTGCTTTGTGAATTTTTTCAATGAGTGAATCTATTTCATCTCTTGATAAAGAGATGCCAGATTTACTTGCGAATTCAAGTATGACATATGAATTGACTATAAAATCAAGGGCGTCATCATAGCTTTCAAAACCGAAGACATCTTTTACTGACTCAACAAAACTTTTCGTTATAACTCTTTTTTCTACAACTCCAATAACTTCGTCGTCATAAGTGTTTGCTGATAGGATATTTGGAAAAGCAAAACAGAGAATGACAAGCATTGCACAAAGCGCCGATAAAAGATTTGATGCAGAACTCATAGTTTTCTTTAATTTTTTACTTTCCTGTTTTCAGCTTCTGTTTATTAATTTTCTGAGATGAAATAATTTTATCTATTATTCCGTATTCAAGTGCTTCTTGCGGAGACATGAAGAAATCTCGCTGAGTATCCTGTTCAATTTTAGAAATGGGTTGCTTCGTATGATTAGATAATATTTCATTGACAATAGCTTTCAGTCGCAGAATCTCTTTTGCGTGGATTTCTATATCTTGTGCTGTTCCTTCAATTCCTCCCCACGGTTGATGTAGCATTATTCTTGAATGGGGAAGAGCAAACCTTTTGCCGGGAGTTCCACCCGCAAGTAGAACAGTAGCCATAGAAGCGCACTGACCTATACATATTGTGTTTATATCAGCCGAAACATATTGCATAGTATCGTATATAGCAAGTCCAGCGGTTATACTTCCGCCAGGCGAGTTTATATAAAGAAATATATCTTTCTCTTGGTCTTCTGCATCAAGGTAGAGGAGCTGAGCTATAATGAGGTTTGCGACCTGATCTGTTATAGGAGAGCCGAGAAAAATTATTCGCTCGCTCAAAAGCCTTGACCAAATATCGTAAGCTCTCTCTCCCCTTGCGGTCTGCTCTATTACAAAAGGAATATACAACATATCAAAAAATGTTAATAAAAAAAATTTAAAAAGTTCAAAGTTAAAAACAAATGAAACCGAAAAGTCAAAGTTCAAGAAGTTTTTCCATCATCTTTGCGTTTATTACTGCCTGAACCCTTGGGTGATTATTGAAATAAATGAAAATCTTTTCAAACTCTCCCGCAGAGTTTATCTTCTCTTTCCATTCCGACAGCTCATCAGAAGAGTAAAGATAATCGTACCTTTCCTCGGGTTTTTCGTGATTGTACCACTTTTCAGCATTTCTGCCGTGAAATCTTATATATGCAAACTTTTTGGTAGTGACAACAAAAACAGGAGGAATAAGCCCATGTATCCTCGGCTCATCAACACAGACAAAACAAGAATCAAGCTTTTCAAGAAGATAAAATGTGTCATCTGAGATCCACTCCACAGACCTGAATTCAAAAGCCAAATCGTAATCATAAAAAATATCACGAAGTTTTTTAACATAGTCCTTCGCCCGCTCGCTTTTGTGAAACGAGTGAGGGAACTGAAAAAGCAAAACACCAAGAGTATCTCCAAACGCCTTTAAAACATCTTTCATAGCTTCAACATCTTTCTCACCGAAATCCCTCACATGAGTAAAAACCTGATTTGCTTTCACCGAAAAAACAAAATTCCCCTTCACTTTTTTTCTCATTCCCTCAACAACTTTTGGAGAAGGTATCCTGTAATATGTTGAATTTACTTCGGTGGTTCTGAAATGCTTTGAGTAAAAACTCAAAAATTCGCTCTTCCTGATGCTCTTTGGATAAAAGTATCCGTACCAATCCTCGTAGCTGAAACCAGATGTTCCAATAAGTTTTTCCATCCAAACTAAAAAATATAAAAAGTCGTAGCAAATAGACAAAATAATAAAAATCAAAGTGAATATCAGAGAATATGAATTCGTACTCAGGCCCGTATTAGATGAGGCGAGGGATAAGAACATAAGAGTATGTCCCGTCGGTGGTTTTGTGAGAGATATACTGCTGAATATAAAAACAGATGATTTTGACTTCGTAGTTGAAGGAGAGACAAAAGATATAGCAAAAGAAGTTTTCATAAAACTGAAAGGGAAAAATTTCAAGTATTTTCCTAAGTTTGGGACTGCGAGTTTTGAATTTTCAGGCGGAAGGGTTGATTTCGCAAGAGCAAGAGAAGAGTTTTACCCCGTACCCGGAAAGCATCCTGATATAAAATTCATAGATAAAATTGAACTTGACCTGAAAAGAAGAGATTTTTCAATAAACGCAATGGCGCTTGAAATAGATGATAGTATGAACACAAAAATAATTGACCTTTTTGATGGATTAAAAGATACGAGAGAAAAAAAAATAAGAGTTCTTCATCTTGGAAGTATATCAGATGACCCGACAAGAATTCTGCGGGCTATCAGATTGAAACTGAAACTCAAATTTGAAATCTCAAAAGAAACTCTTGAATCTCTTGAAATAGCAAAAGAAAATCAGGCGTTCAAAAATGTTTCAGGAGATAGATATTGGAGCGAAATAAAAATAGCCAGCAGGGAAAACCTGCTATATGAATTCATCATAGAACTTGACAAGCTATCGGTTCTCTTTTCAATAAATCCCGAGCTGTCTTTATCTCAAAAAGAGAAGGAAAAACTCGCAAAAATAAAGAAAATCCCCTCAGGAGATGAAAAGTTAGCGGAATTTCTGACGATATACTTTGAACGCTCTCCATATACAGGATATGAGATAATGAAGTTCTTCAAGGTATCAAAAACATTAGAAAAACTTGTGCTTGAAAAAATAAAATCCTAACCCCTTCAAAAATACCGTTAGTATAAAAGATTGGTTCTCTTCTGATTGACATAAGTTCAGAAAAGACCGCTCATTTAAGGCCAGCCCTAAAGCTTTTTCTAATCCTTTTTCCTTAAAATATGACCCTTCAAAATAAGAAGAAAGAGAAAAATAAGCGAGTGAAATATGCCGAGGACCAAAAATATACCAGATACACCGAATTTTGTTGAAATCAAACCCATAAAAGTCGGTCCAATAATATTTCCGAGAGAAAAAGCCCAGTCCATAAAACCTATTGTTCCACCTATCCTTTCTTTCTCTTTTGCTTCGCTTCCAACCTCAGCCATCAAAAATGGATAAGAAAGAGCCGAAAAAGAGCCAGAAAACAAAAATATCACAAAGAAAAAAATCTTTGATTTAAATCCATAAGAGAGAAGAATGATTGGGAGAGAAGATAAAAGGGCAAAGATCAAAGCGAAATAAGACTTGTCTTTTGCCGAATCTACAAAACGAGCGGAAGAGTACTGCAAAACAGAAGATAAAACAGCATAAAGAGTTATCGCCAATCCAACATCAAATTTATCAAATCCGAAATTTTCAAGAAGCAAAGGAGAGTAAGAAATCACAACACCTCTCTGCCAGATCACGAAAAACCAGATCAAAAAAGCCATAAGAAAAACTCGGGACCCCAAAATATCCTTTATATCGCTCAAAACATCTTTCTTATGATCAACTCCAACCTCTCTATCTTTATCTTTTAAAAATACCAAAGATACAAAAAGGGCAATAAGTCCCATAACTCCCATAGAATAGAAAGCAACAAACTCACCGAAGAACTTTCCGATAAATCCCCCGATAACAGGACCTACTCCAAATCCAAGCAGGAGCGAACCACCCAGAATCGCAGCAACCTTACCCTCATTACCTCTTGGCACATTATCTAACGCATACGCAAAAGCCACGGGCAAAATCATAGATGACGCAACCCCGTGTACCACCCTCACCAAAAACAGAGATAAAAAGTTGTTAGCATGAGAATATAAAAAAGAAGTAATTGAATATAACACAAGACCTATTGCAATAAACAGTTTTCTACCATACTTATCTGACATGATAGAAGATAAAGGAACAGCAAACAACCTCGCAAATGCAAATCCAGAATAAATCAAACCAACAAACTCCTCCCCAACTATTCTCTTTGAAAAATCGGCAAGAAAAGGAATTATAAAACCTATACCCAAAATTGAAATGAAAATTAAGATAGCAGAGTGAAAAACAGGAACTAAAACCTCTCCACTACTTTTTGTTTCAGTTTCAGTATAATCTTCTGATTCAGAATTGATGTATGACTTCATCTTTCAAAATTGTTATTGAAGCAAAAGCAGATTTCTCATTATCAAAAATTTATCAAAAACGGTGAAGAAAATTTAAAATTCATTTCAATGATACTTGAAGGTATAATGAAAGCAACACTTATAGTAAAAATTGTGGTCTTTATTCTGATCTCATCTTCTATAATATCATGGGCTTTGATAATTTACAACCTGATAAACTTCAAGAAAATTGAAGATAAAGATGCGGAGTTTATTGATTTTTTCATGAGTGCGGAAGCAAAAGATATACTCCGCTCCTACTCAAAATACGACTCGTTTCTACCTTCTCCGATAGCTAAAATGACGCAGGAAGTTGCAGCAGCAATATCGTCAAAAAAAGAAATCTTCAAAGAAAGAATTTCAAGAATAATAGAGCAGGAAGCAAAAAATGTCATCAACGAAATTTCAAAGTTTCAGTTCATATACGCAACTGTTGCCTCGTCTGCTCCTTTTATAGGGCTTTTCGGAACAGTATGGGGAATAATGCACTCCTTCCATCAGATAGGCAAGTTAGGCAAAGTCGGATTAGAAGTTGTAGCGCCGGGAATATCAGAAGCACTATTCACAACAGCAATGGGACTCCTCGCAGCAATACCAGCTGTCATTGCCTACAACTTCTTCCAGAACAAAATAAAAAAAATCTCTGCACGGATTGAATTTTTCTCAAACGAACTTGAAAACCTTCTTATCAATTCCCTTGAATCATCAAAAAATCCAGACCAACAAAAAACTGTATCAGACAGAAAATGATACTTATTCCAACCATGAAGATGGTTCTTCTATCTGTCTCAAAAAAGATTCATAGTTTGATTTTATTTCGTTGAGAGAATCCCCGCCGAATTTTTCTAAAAACGCTTTCGCTATCTCAATAGCAACAGCAGACCTACCGACAACAGATGCAGCAGGAACAGCACATATATCTGACCTATCAACAAGAGCCGGCTCCTCCCTCATCTCCCTCAAATTAACAGACCTTAATGGAGAGTAAAGAGTGGAAATCGGTTTCATAGCTGCTCTCACAATTATTTCACAGCCGTTGCTCATACCACCTTCTATGCCACCCGCTCTGTTAGATGTTCTTTTTATCTTTCCATTTTCTATTATTATTTCGTCGTGGACTTGCGAGCCGAACCTTCGGGCGGACTCAAACCCCAAACCTATTTCAACCCCCTTTATCGCCTGAATGCTCATGACCGCCTGCGCTATCTTACCGTCTAATTTCCTATCCCACTGAGAATGAGAACCCAAACCCGGTGGAACTCCCCTAACCCTCACCTCAAAAATTCCTCCGAGCGTATCTTTCTTTCTCCTTGCAAAATCTATCATCTCTTTCATTTTCTTCTCGGCTTCTTCGTCGGGAGTGTAAAGTTCAGATTGTTCTACTTTTCTTCTCATCTCATCGTAGTCAAATCTTTCCGGTATGTTCGCTCTCACCCCTCCTATTTCAACGACAAAAG
This sequence comes from bacterium HR19, assembly GCA_002898315.1. Lineage (GTDB taxonomy): Bacteria > Calescibacteriota > Calescibacteriia > Calescibacteriales > Calescibacteriaceae > Calescibacterium. The sequence continues at coordinate 126,453 of BEHV01000003.1, forward strand.
ATATGAATTCTATTCCGAAGTTTTTGAGAAGTAATTCACAGAGTGCACCAGCAGCAACCCTGCCCGCTGTTTCCCTCGCAGATGCCCTCTCAGATATAAACCTTGTATCTTTTATTCCGTATTTGAAAGCTCCTGCAAGGTCGCTGTGCCCCGGTCTTGGAACATAACTTGCTTTCATATCTCTCACATCTTTATTCCAAACCGCAATAAGAATAGGAGAACCCATCGTTACCCCACTTCTAACACCGGAAAGTATATCGGCTTGGTCTTGCTCTATTTTCTGTCTGCCCCCTCTCCCATACCCACCCTGTCTCAACTTCAAAAGATGATTTATGTAACCAAGATCAACCTTTACTCCTGCGGGGAAACCATCTACTATAACAAATATTCCTCTCCCGTGCGACTCACCTGCTGTGAAAAACCTCAACACAAGATAATATAAAGTAATGAGCTGAAAAGCAAAATCATTTTTTTCTCCTTTTATTACTGAAAAAGAAGAAGAGAGAAAAGGGAATAAATACATATAAAAATATGACACATATTTTTCTGCTAATACCTTACTTCGTTCTTTCATTGTCAGACAATGAAAACCTAAACTCCTATTTTGAAAGAATAAAGAGTCCGAAAATAGATATACCAGCACTTATGAAATTATCAGAAAAAGATACGGTCACCTTACTGAGAAGTTGTACAGATTTAGAAGGCAAAAGGTCATACCTTTCTATATCGGCTACCCAGGTAAATGCAGATAAAGAAAAAGTTTGGAAAGTGCTTTTAGAACCCGAAAAACTGCAATCAGCAATACCCAGCTTGAAAAAGGTAAAAGTTCTCAGAAAACTTTCAGAAGATATATACGAGATAGAATTTGAAATTGAATTCAATATAATTTCGGTGATCAGACCCACAGTAAGATACATTGCAGTAAGCAGAATTGAAGACGGAAAAATTACCTCATTCGTAAAGGAAGGAGAAAACAAAGGTTCGTGGAGAATATGGCAGGTTTATGAAAGTGAAAAAGATAAAACATTACTTATTCTTGTTACGTGCGAGTATGTAAGGAACATTCCTGTTGCTTCAAAAATTTTCTCTTCAAACCCATATATTGAACTCGGAGTCGTTTCATCTTCATCTCTTATACCCGTAATTTCGTTGAAAAAATTCATTGAAGAAAATCACAAAGAGAGTTCGGAAAGATAATTTAAAAATTTCATTTCACTTTGTTTCTGTTCTTTATATAGTTGAAAATAAACCAGATGTAAAAAATCAAAAGAATAGATGCGACAGGAAAGAGAGCAAAAAAGCCCTTCTGGTGCGGGTCCTGAAATCTTCTTGCAAACATAAAGACACCAAAAACCACAAGAGAATATAAAAAAGAAAACACCAATATATAACCGAACTCCTTCAACCTTGATTTGAAAATATCTTTTAGTGTGCTCATATAGATTAAAAGGTTACTCACAGAAAAGTTAAAATCAAAAAACAGCGAAAATTTTAAAATTTTAAGTGATGGTAGTTATAGGTATAGACCCTGGATTGAGAGAACTTGGATGGGCAGTGCTATCAATAAAAGAACCCAAAAAAATAAAAGTTGTATCTTTTGGAGTTATAAAGACCGAAAGTGAAAACGGGAACACAACCGAGAGAATGTGGGAGATAGGTAAAGAACTTGAAAGGATCTTCAGAAAATTCTCTCCATCTCTTTGTGGTATTGAATCGGCATTTGTGTGGAAAGACCCATCAGCAGCTTTGAAACTCGGACTCGTCTCCGGAATGTGTATAGAAATAGCAAGAAGAAAGAAAACAAAAACGGTAGTTCTTTCTCCACTGTATATCAAGAGCAGGATTTCTGGCAATCACATAGCAGACAAAGAAGAAATGCGGAAAAATATAGCAAGGAAAATAAAAAAAATTCCAAAAGACGTCCCCCATCATGTAATTGATGCAATATCAATAGGAATAAGTGCGTTTGAGAAAGACAGAGACGAAAAAATACAGAGAAAAATGAAAAGACCAAAAAGATGAAAATGAAATAACAAAGTATGCCATAAGCAAAACGGCAACCACAAAATCAAAACCTTATGAATACTTCTCTTCAAAATAATGTACAATCTCATTTATCTCTTGCGAAAATATAACAGGGTAATTATCGGTTTCTGCTGGAGGGTCAAGCGATTTGAGATAATCTGGGAGAGACGCAAAATCTCTCATAAATCTATCTCTACAACCTATGATATACTGATTTCTTTCTCTTTCATCTTTTGGCATATCAAAAGATGAGTTCCTTCCGAAAACCTTTTTCAGCATCACCTCAGAGGAATCAAACTCAACGTTCTCAGGGAAACTCTCGTCTTTGCCGAAAGGATAAACATAATCAGCCACCATTTTATCTCCCTTATATAATCTCTTGAAATTCTTTCTGCCCGGAAAAGTTTTCTTTCCAGCGGAGAGTTTCATTCTTGGTTTCCCTTCATACTCAACGAGCTTATATGCGCAATCAAGATATGGAAGGTCAGAAGATACAGTAAGGTCTGTTCCGACCCCGAAGCCATCTATCTTTATATTCTTATCTAACAGCTCTTTTATCTTGTATTCATTAAGTCCTCCGGATAAAAATATGAAGACATCATCAAGTCCCGCCTTATCTAACTCCTCCCTTGCCCAAGCAGATAATTCTTCCAAATCTCCGCTATCTATCCTTATTCCTCTCACTTTTATTCCTTTCTCTCTGAGTTTGATTATAACTTCAATTGCGTTTTTGATTCCTTTTTTAGTGTCGTATGTATCTACAAGAAGGACGGTTCCGTTATATAGTTTTGCGAATTTTTCAAACGCCTCTTTTTCATCGTCATATATCATGATGTAGGAGTGAGCCATTGTGCCGTAGACGGGGATACCGTATTTTTTTCCTGCGGAAAGGAGAGATGTTCCCATAAAACCGCAGATATAAGCAGATCTTGCGGAGATTTCAGCAGATTGAGGGGAGTGAGCGCGACGGGCTCCGAAATCTATAAGCATTTTGCCTCGCGCAACAGAAAAAATTCTCGCCGCCTTCGTAGCAGAAAGAACAGAAAATTGAACGAGATTTATTATAGCGGTCTCAATTATCTGCGCCTGCGGTAAAGGTGCAACTACCTCTATTACCGGCTCGTATGGAAAAAATATCCTCCCCTCCTCTAACGCCCATATCTCACCCTCAAATCTGAAATCCCTCAGATAATCTAAAAATTCCTTCTTGAAAAGTCCAAGAGATTTGAGGTATTCAATTTCTTCATCGGAGAAACGAAGGTTTTGAACAAAATCAATCAGAAACTCAAGCCCAGCAAAAACAAAATATCTGCGAGGGACCCACCTCCTATATCTGACGAAAAAATCAAAAACAGCTATTTTATTTTCTCCTTCAAAAAAGTAGCTCTGCATCATGGTAAGCTCATAAAGGTCAAAAAAGAGGTTCATCTTCACATCATAAATATCCATAACATTAAATTGTAAAAACTTGAAATCAAAGAAAAAACAAACTAAAAATACTAAAACTGAAAACTTTTCCTTAAAATATAATGAAAAGGGAGGTAGTTGAGGTTATGGGAAGCAAAAAAGATAACGAAAGCAAAAAGGAACCAGAAGTAAAGTCAAACAAAATAAAAATGGTAGTAGCAACTGTGATAGTAGATAGCATCACACAAAGCCCAGCAGTCATACTGAAAGAAGAAAACGGAAACAGATTTTTACCCATATGGATAGGTATCAACGAAGCAAACGCAATAATGATGGAACTTGAAAACATAAAATTTGAAAGACCTCTTACTCACGACCTCATAAAAAATATCTTCTCAACACTCGGAATAAAACTCAAAAAGATAGAGGTATCAGACCTGAAACACTCAACTTACTATGCGACAATGTATGTTGAACTCAACGGGAAAGAATATCAAATAGATTCAAGACCATCTGACGCAATAGCTATAGCCCTCCGACTCGGAAGCGAAATATATGTAGATGAACTCGTATTTGATAAAACAAGAAGCTCCGACTTCCTGAAAGGAATACCAACAGCAATAGCTGAACAAAAGGGGGAAGCACTCCTTGAAATAATATCAGAAGAGGACTTCGGGAAAATGAAAATGTAAAACAAAACACAAAAGAAAGTGAAATCAAAAAATGAGAAAATTTTCCTCCTGCTTGATTTCATAGCAGTTGTTCTCTCAAAAATAGAGAAAAAATCCAAATTCCAAAAAATTCCAAGATATATCCTCGCAGAGAAAAACTTAGAGGTAATTTTGAAAAGAAAAGTCACCGAAGAAGAAATTGATTCGGTTTTTTTCTTCCACGCACTATATCTTGTTCAACTTATAGCGTTCGAACCACTTATGAACTGCGGAGCAGAAATAAACACCGATGAAAAAGAAGAAGAATATTTCCTGCATCAGATCAGAAATAAAGGGGTTATCTGCATATCTGCTCATCTTGGGATACCTGAATCAGCATCTATATTATTTGCCGAAAAAGGAGCTAAAATTTTTGTTCTTGTAGAAGACCTCAATTCAAAAATACAGAAGATATTTTTCAGTAGGACCAGAAAATTGTTCGGACTGACCACTACGACATCGCTCAGAAAGATGGTAGAAGAAATAAAAGCCGGAAGCAGAAATAAGATATTTACCTTTTTAGTAGATAGACCAATTCCGAACTCAAAAGATGTTGAGATATTCGGCGAAAAATCAAAAATGACAGACCTGCCATTCAGATTATCTTCAAAGTTCGGCTTAAAGGTCTTCGGAGTATCAGCGGTAAGAGATAGCAAAATGAAAATCCCTCCCAAACCCTCTATATCAAACTGGAAAATAAAACTGAAAATAAGAGAACTTGAGTCGTTCAGAGATATGGTGAGGTTCATAGAAGGAGAGATTTACAAAAACTATGTTGAATGGAACCCGTTCTTCGTCTTCCCGTTCACAAAAATATACGAGGAATAAAAACAAAAAAATCAAAAAGAAAAGAAAAATGACTAAAATTAATTATGGTGGAGAAGGAGAAAAACAAAAAGTTGATAGAAGAGAACATAATGCCTATTTTACCTGTATCAAACTTAGTAATGCTACCCGGAGTCAGAATACCCATTCTCATCATAGAAGAGAAGTACAAAAAAATGGTTTTTGATACAGTTTCTTCATCTGGATTTGTAGGGATATTTTCAGTAAAACAATCTTTCTTCAGGCAGAGAGAAAGAGAGCCTAAAGCTAATGACTTTTTTCCGATAGGTTGTGCGGGAAAAATTGTTTCGTTCTCAGAAGCTATGAGAGAGGGGTACTCGGTCCTGATAGAGGGAATATTCAGGGTAAAACTTGTTGAGGTGATTCAAGATGAACCCTACGATAAGGTGAAGTTTGAAATACTTCCTGACATTCTTCCTCCAGAAGATGAGCAGGAACGGCTGAAATCTGCAATAATAGAGAAAGCGGTTTTGTTTTTGAGGAAGATAGGGGAGGACCCGGCGAGGATAAGAGATATAGTCCAGTTTGCGAGTGCGATGAGGTTTGAAGAAGTTGTGAATTGGGCTGTATTTTTACATCCACTGAAATTCAACACAAAGCTTTTACTTCTTGAAGAGAACAGAGTTGAAGAGAGGGCAAAAAAACTTATTGAAGAAATCAAAAAAGATGTGTTTTATCTTGATCTATTAGAGGTTTTCAGACCGCTCAAACCAAAAGACCCAAGGGTAAACTGATTTGCTCGGAAAATACAAAAAAACACTATTTTCTATTCTTGAAGCAGTAATACCAGAAGGCAAGAAATTTCCAAAGGGCAACTCAGATGATGTAGAAAGAATAGAGCAATTCGCAAAACAAAACAAAGCATTCGGAATAATTCTGAAAATCCTACTTCTCGCTATTGAGGAAACGGAAAAAATATTCTCAAAACCAATAAATGAGAGAATAGAAATTCTCAAAAAGTGGCAAAAAAGCAACATCATAATGAAAGCAATTGTGGAAGTAATTTTGGCAATGGTCAAGTTCTCCCACTTTTACGAAAAAAACGTTTATGAAAATTTCGGGTGTGTATGGGATAAAGCTCCAAAGTTCTACCAGAAACCAAGATACATGATTCAGGTAAAAACAGCAGACCAATTTTCAGAAGATATAGAGTGCGAAGCAGCAGTTGTCGGAAGCGGAGCGGGTGGTGGAGTAGTAGCAAAAGAACTCGCAGATAAAGGAATAGCAGTGGTAATAGTTGAAGAAGGAAAGTATTTCACAAGAGATCATTTCAACGGACAAGCAATAGAGGCGTTCAGAAAATTTTACAGCCCAATCCATCGCATGATAGCTTTTGGGAATGGTGTTTTTGTTATACCATCAGGAAGATTAGTAGGAGGTTCAACAGCAATAAATACAGGAACATGCTGGAGAACACCTGAATGGATACTTGAAAGATGGGAAAAAGAATTAGGTCTTAAAGAACTTTCTCCGAAAAACATGGAAAAGTACTTTGAAAAAGTTGAGAGCATTATCAGAGTTCAAGAAGCAAGCGATAGAGTGATTGGAGGAATCAAAGAAGTTATAAGGAGAGGGTGCGAACCTCTTGGGTTCAGGCATTATCCTCTGAAAAGAAACGCTCCCGACTGCGATGCCCAGGGTGTCTGTAATTTCGGCTGTCCCACAGATGCGAGATTATCTACTAACATAAGCTACATACCGAAAGCACTTGAAAGAGGAGCTATACTACTTGAAAAAACCAAACTTGAAAGAATAATAATTGAGAATGGGAAAGCCAAAGGCATTATTGTAAGCTCCAACAATAAGAAAGTAAAAATAAATTCAAAGGTCGTTATAATATCGTGTGGCTCAATTATGACACCTGTTGTGCTTATGAAAAACAAAATAAACCCTTCCGGACAGGTCGGCAAAAACCTCACAATCCACCCATCTTTAAATGTCGGAGCGTTCTTTGAAAATGATATTATAGACCCACATAAATACGCACCACAAGCCTACTGCATTGACTCACTCCACAGAGAAGGGATATTATTCTTGCACGCGGGTCTTCAACCCGATGCCGGAGCGGTAGCAATACCATATATAGGAGACATGTTCTCCAAGATCATGTCTGAATACGAAAAGACAGCCTGGTTTGGGGTTCTCGTTGAAGATAGACCTTCCGGAATGGTAAAAGCACTGGGAGATAACCCAATAATATTCTACTGGCTCGGGAAAAGGGAAATAGAGCTACTGAAAAAAGGAATAATCACTATGGCAAAAATATTCCTTCACGCGGGAGCAAAATATGTCTTCCCCCCAATAAGAAGAATAGATGATATAAAATCTTTTGCAGAACTTGAAAGTTTGTCAACCAAAAGTTTATCTGCGACCGACTTCAAAATAATTGTAGGATTCCACCCACTTGGCACCTGCAGGATGGGAATTGACCCAAGAAACTCCGTCGTTGACCAAAACCATAAAGTTCATGGTATAGATAACCTTTTTGTGTGCGATGGAAGTGTTGTCCCCACAGCTATTGGAGTAAACCCGCAAGAAACAATAATGGCGTTAGCAACAAGAGCAGCAGAAAAAATAGCAGAAATTATCACATGAAAACTTCTCATTAAATTTCAATTCATCGTGAAAGTCCTTGCTATACGACATGTTGAATTTGAGCATCTCGGAAACATCTCAAAATACCTCAAACAAAAAGGAATAGAATATAAATACTTTGATGTATGGAAAGAGGAAAAAGTTAAAAACATTGAAGAATTTGATGCACTCATAATTTGTGGGGGATATATGGGAGTATATGAAAGCTCAAAATATAAATTCCTCAAAAACACATTTAACATAACAGAGTATTTTCTCAAAAAGCAAAAACCCATATTAGGAATCTGCCTCGGTTCCCAAGTTTTAGCTCACATACTATCTGCAAATGTCTTTCAAGGAGAGAAAAAAGAAATAGGTTTTTTTGATGTATTCAAAAGAAGTGAAGAAGAACTCTTCGCAGATTTTCCTCAATCTTTCGTTGCGTTTCACTGGCACGGAGATACTTTTGACCTACCAAAATCAGCAAAGCTTATTTTCTCATCAAAAATGTATGAAAACCAAGGATTTATATATGAAAAAGCGGTCGGACTGCAATTTCACATTGAGGTCTCAAAAAACATGGTCTTTGAGTGGGCTGAAAAATACAGAGAAGAAATAGAAAAAGAAAAAATAAATCCAAAATCATGGGAAAAAGTCAAAGAAGACATATTTTCTACTATGGAAAAACTTCTCTTTTCCTTCCTTGAAAAATTTCTGCATCGTATATGAGTTTCCCCGCAACTATGGTTTTTTCAACCATACCCTTGAGATTCCAGCCAATATATGGGCAGTTTCTGCCGCGCGATACAATATCTTCTTCTCTAACAGTAAATTCACGATCAGGGTCAAAAATTATCAAGTCACCCCACCTGCCCTCTTTTATCTCTCCTCCGTTCAAACCAAATATCTTTGCTGGATTAAAAGATATGAGCTCAACCATTTTTTCAATCTTTATTATTTCTCTTCTGACCAAGATAAAGCATAAGCTCACAAAAAAATCAGCTTGAGATATGCCGAAAGGAGAGGAAGGAAAATCGGTAAGCTTTCTGAAATCAGGGTGAGGAGCATGGTCGGAAGCGATACAATCTATCAATCCCTCAGCAACTCCCTCTAAAAGAGATTGAACATCTTTTCTTGAGCGAAGCGGAGGATTGACTTTAAAATTCGTATCTTTCACAGAGAAATCTTCATCAGAAAGGAGGAGGTGATGAGGGGTCACATCTGATGTTATCTGTGCTTTGCTCTGATCTCTTTTTACTTTCTCTTTTGCGAACCTCAGAAGTTCCAGAGATTCAGCAGATGATAAATGGGTAAGGTGTAGTTTCCCTTCAACATAAATCGCCAAAAGTATATCTCGGGCAACGCAGACGCTTTCAGCAACAGATGGATAAGGTGTAAGTCCATACTTCAAGGTCAAAACTCCTTCGTTAGCATCCCCCGAAAGTTCGCTATCTTCTGGATGCTCAATAAGAATAAGACCAAAATTCTTTGAATACTCAAGCGATTTCCTCAGAACAAATGAAGAAGATATAGCTCTCCCATCGTCAGAAACCGCTATTATACCCTCCCTCTTCATAAGTCCGTATTCAGATATTCTTTTACCTTCTCTCCTGAAAGTAGCACAACCAACAGGAAAAAGGCGGACAAAACTATTTTGCATGGCTCTGCTCCTCACAAAAGCGACCATCTGAGGATTATCTATCGGTGGGTCTGTATTGGGCATCATAAAAAGAGAAGTTATTCCACCTTTCGCAGCAGATAAAGTCCCGGTATAAATGGTCTCGTTGTATGGCTCCCCGGGTTCTCGTATGTGAAAGTGAATATCTATTGCTCCCGGCAGAACAAGCTTACCCTTCGCATCTATTTCAAGGTCAACCCTTCTCCTCAGCGCACCCTTGAAAATATCTGAAATTATGCCATTTTCTATGAGTATGTTTCCCTCCTTTATTCCGTCATGATTTACTATCGTTGAGTTCTTTATGAATATTGAAGATGGCTCAAAACAGAAAAAACCATTCCTGTTATCAACCATATAAATCTTTTATTTTTATTCTTTGACTAATTTTTTTATTTTATCTGCTTTATTTTTGGTATGAGAAAAATTTCCTCAATCCTTCTTTTCGGTCCGCTAAAATCTGCAGGGAATTTTATCAAAAAGCATATAAAGTCAATCGCTTTAATCTTTTTGGGAACGGTATTTATTATTTTGGGAATTATAGGCTCGGTTCTGCCTCTACTACCCGGCATACCATTTATACTCATCGGAATATCTCTTTATATAAGGACAACAGGGAAACTCTTGAAAATCATTGAGAAGACCCCTCTCAAAAATCAACTTGAAAAAAAGATAGAGACAAAGACGAAACTATATGCAATTTTGCCTATGTGGATTCCTCTCCTTATTTCTCTGGCTTTCCTTGACCTATCAGATAAAAAACAGCTCATAATTTTTTCGGCTTCATCTGCCATTCCAATTTTACTATCAATCTATCTCATAAGAGTAAAGACAATAGGAGAGATATTAGGGATTAGGACCAAGGAGAGAAAAAGCGGGAGCGAAAAGCGAGAGAAATGAGACAAAAAAAGCAATAAAATAATCCTGAAACAATTAAAAGCGAAATTTTAATTTTGAAATCAGAAGCTCTTTAAAATAATAAGTAATGTCTGAAAAGGAGCAAAAGATAATCATAGTAAAGAAAAGACCAAAAGAAGAACCAGTTCAAGCTCCACAGGAGAGCATACCAACCACCCCCGAAACTCAAAAAAAAAGTGAAGAAGGTAAAGCTCCCGCAAGAGATTTTAAAAAGCACGAACCGAAGAAGGAGAAAAAGTTTCACCACGAGAGAAAAGAAACAAAATTTGAAGCCAAGAAAAAATTCAAACCTCACAGAGAAATTCACTCTCCCGAAGCCAAAACACTCAAAACTCTCGGAGAAGAAAAAGAAACACAGAAAAAAGAAAAAACAAAAGAACTTGAAAGAAAAGCAGAAGAAATAAAAATAGAAAAAATCCAGCGCGCAGAAGATAGAGAAGAAGAGCAAAAAGCGGAAGAGCAAAAAGAAGAAATAACAGAAAAAAAAGAAGAAGAAAAAGAAGAGTTAAAAGAAGAGATAGAAATATTTGAAGGCGGAGAATTCATAATACCTTTTAGACCACGCAAACCCTTCTTCAAAAAGAAAAAAAGATTTGACAAACAAGAAAGAATCGTTCAGCCACAACAGCCATCATTACCCCAAAAAATAAAAATTCCAGAAGAAATAAGAATAGCAGACCTCTCAAAGATAACTGGAATAAAAGCATCTGAAATAATAAAAAAGCTTCTTGAACTCGGCAGAGAAGCCAATATAAACAGCTTCATAACAAAAGAAGAAGCAGAGCTGATATGTGCTGACTTCGGCATAGAAGTTGAAATAGAAGAATTTGACGAGAGCGCCTTTATTGATACATCGCCCGACCCAGAAGATAAACTGAAACCAAGACCGCCCGTCGTTGTTATGATGGGACATGTTGACCACGGCAAAACAACACTCCTTGACGCCATAAGACAGACAAATGTAGCAGAAAAAGAAGTAGGCGGAATAACCCAAAGCATAGGTGCATATACCGTAGAAATCCAGAGAAAAGACACGGGAGAAAAGGGAATAATCACTTTCATAGATACTCCGGGACACGAGGCGTTCACAGAAATGAGAGCAAGGGGAGCAAAAGTCGCAGACATAGCAGTTCTTGTAGTAGCAGCAGATGAAGGAGTAAAACCGCAAACAGAAGAAGCAATTTCACACGCAAAAGCAGCGGGAGTCCCAATAGTTGTCGCAATAAACAAAATAGATAAACCGGGAGCGAACCCAAACCTCGTCAAAAATCAGCTCGCTCAAATCGGATTGATACCCGACGAATGGGGAGGAGATACACTCTTTGCTGAAATATCTGCAAAAAGAAAAATAGGAATTGAAGACCTGCTTGAAAAAATACTCATTCAAGCAGATCTATTGAACCTAAGGGCTAACCCCGATAGACCAGCAGAAGGAGTAATAATAGAATCAAGCATAGATAAGGGATTTGGATACGTTGCAACAGTGATAATCCAACGCGGAACTTTGAGAAAAGGAGATATATTTGTCGCGGGATTAGCATGGGGAAAAATCAGAAACATCTTTTCAGATAGAGGAAAGGCACTCAAAGAAGTTGGACCGGGCTTCCCAGCAAAAATAGTTATCGGAGGAGAAGAGCTTCCGCTCGCAGGAGATAAGCTCTATGTCGTCAAAGATGAGCAGATCGCATCAAAAATAGTAGAAGAAAGAAAGAAAAGGCAGAAAAAAAGAACCTCAATCTCACTTGAAGAAATTTACCAGAAACTATCTGAAAGATCAGAGAAGGTTGTACTACCGCTTATCTTGAAGGCGAACTCAAAAGGAGCCCTTGACGCACTTGAAAAAGAAATCAACGAAATCCAAATCCCACAACTTGAAATCAGAATAATTCACAAGGGAATAGGAGTTATATCACAGAGCGATATAAACCTCGCTTCGGCATCAAACGGGATTGTGATAGGATACAGCGTTGGGATAGAAAAACAAGCTCAAAACCTCGCAAAAATGCACGGAGTCCAAGTGAGATTATATAAAATAATTTACGAAATAGTTGATGATATTAAAAAAGCGGCTCAGGGGCTTTTGAAACCGAAAGAAAAAGAAGTGATAGTCGGCAGAGCAAAAGTCCTCAAAATATTCAAGCTCTCCGTAGGAAAAGTCCTCGGTTGCATAGTGGAAAGCGGAAAACTCTCCCTCGGACTATCTGCAAGAGTAAAAAGAAATGGAAACATAATATGCGAAGGAAAAATCTCATCTCTCAAAAGATTTAAAGATTCTGTCCAAGAAGTAAAAGAAGGAGAAGAGTGCGGAGTCCTTCTTGAAGGATTAACCGACGCCAAAGAAGAAGATATAATTGAATGCTACGAAATCATAAAAGAAGAAATAAAAATCTTATAAAGAAAAAAAAAGTAAATCAAAAACTCTACTGAGATGATGAAATTTAGCAGAAAGGGCGCCGGGGATATTTTTTTCAACCCCCGGCAAAACCCAAAAGATTACTTGCTCTTTGTCTTCACTTCCTCTCTAATCTTCTCCTTTATCTTCTCCCCAGCTTCACATATATCAAAGTTTTTCACCGAGATTTCTTCATTATCTTTTTTGACCACAACATCTGTCTCACAAACGCAACCCGACCTGAAACTCACTTCAATAACAAAAACTTTACCATCTTTTGTCCTCACATTAGATATCGTCTTACCACCAGATGGTTTATTACAGCCCTTTTCAAGAACAAGATTTTCAAAAGATACATCTACACTCTTCCCATTTTCTTTCTGAATGCTTGTTTTACCAGAGAGTATGAATTTTTTGTCATCTTTGTCTTTTACGATGGTGAGGTTATGAGAGTATAATTTTACGATGTTGTCGTTGACTCTGAGAGTATTTGTTATTGCAAGAGCAAACTCTCCTTCCGAGGCGGGCTGAATGTACTTATACCTATAAGCAGAGACAGAAAACTGGGTTGAAGCTGATGAGAAAGAAACATCAACACTGGTCTCCTTTAACAGAGATTTCGGGTTATCGCTCTTTTCTCTCTTGTGAGAACCTTTTACCGAAATGGTTCCAAAGTCAGCAGTTAAGTTCAAATTATAAGTGGTCTGAAATGAAGATTTTGATATATTGGCAGAAACATCACCGTTTAATTTATATTCTTTCTGAGTAGAGTAATCTGTTAAAGATACATTAAAAGATGACTTATCAAGAGCATTCCAGTTTATAGTTCTTTTACCGCTTCCAGAAACATACCTTCCTTCTTCTGTATCGTCAATCTTTATATCTTTCACTTCATAGCTCGCTTCTCCCGGCTTAACATCAGCTGTAACAGTTCCTGCTATAAAATTCACATATTTATCATCCGACTTGGAGAATTTCAGATTGTTGAAGGTTACAGAAGCAGTAACAGAAGCAGTAAAATTGGTTTCTGAGGTAATAGTCGCAGATATTGAGAATTCTCCTGAAACATCATAGTTACCAACCTTGCAACTTGAAATTACCGCTTTGCTACAGGAGATTTCAAGAGGGGAAGATGATAGTTTTAATTTCTCACAACTCCAGTTTTTATTATAACAACTTTTTAAATTCGGCATTAAATCTCTTATTAATCCAGCATATCTTTTCCCCAGCTTTTCAGCGTTTTCATCAAAAATATGTTTGAGTTTTTCAATTTTCTCTATTTCGCTATCTGAAAGGTACAGTGTAAGAGCTTCCTCAAATTTCAGCTCACTTTTTACTTCGTTCTCTATATCGTCAGAGCCACTTGTAGAATCTTCTTTCCCGATGATGTGAGGAGCTCTTCCCGTGAGAAGATTTACTTCCTGAATTGATGCTTCTATAAGGAGCGGGTTAAGTTCTGTTTCAGTCAAAAGAGAAACCTCGCCAACAGAATCAGTAACATTGCTTTGTATCTCCTGCTGTGTATTCGGGTCAAGCTGTGTTATGTCTTTTTTTATAGTTCCTCCTTCTTCTTTACCTCCTGCACAGCCGAAATAAAGCAATCCAAAACCGAAAAGAAAAACCAAAAGTTTTCCAAAAGTTTTTTTACCTATCATGTTCTTTCACCTCCTTTCACATAATAGTATGCAAAAATTATTCCATATTCGGAACATCAGAAAAACAAGAGAACTGGATACTTCAATAACCAACCTTTGGATACTTTTATACCCAGGAGGAGGAAGAAAAAGAAAAGGTCAAAAAAAGAAAAATAAAAGCGAGGACTAAAATGAATAAAAATGAGAGGTTTGAAGATACCATATCATGTTGCGATAATAATGGACGGGAACGGCAGATGGGCTCAGAAGCGAAACCTACCAAGAATAGAAGGACACAGAGAAGGAGCAAAATCGGTTGATGATGTCGTTGAGACCGCAAGAAAAATAGGTGTAAAATACCTCACACTCTACGCATTCTCGAAAGATAACTGGAAGAGACCAAAAGAAGAGGTCTCCGCTCTCATAAATCTTCTCAGAGATTACCTCAAAAAAGAGAAAGAAAGAATGAAGAAAAACGGAATAAGGTTTAATGTCGTCGGGGATATAAAAGATTTCCCAAAAGATGTTCAAAAACAAATAAAAGAAGTAATGGAATACACAAAAGATTGTGAAAAAATGACTCTCACTCTTGCGCTGAGCTATTCTGGAAAAAACGAGATAGTCAAAGCTGTGAAAAAAATCGCTCAGCTTGTGAAGAAAAAAAAGTTATCACCAAAAGAGATATGTCAGGAACTCCTGCAAAAATTGATGGGACTCCCAGATGTTGAACTTCTCATAAGAACATCAGGAGAGATGAGAATTTCAGATTTTCTGCTCTGGCAGATTTCCTATGCAGAACTTTACTTCACAAAAAAACTCTGGCCAGATTTCAGAGGAAAGGATTTAATAAAAGCCATAAGATGGTTTTCAAAGAGAGAAAGAAGGTTCGGAATGACATCAGAGCAGATAAAAAAATCGGAAGGCGAAAAAACATAATTTTGCCAAAAGAAAGAATCCGAAAATTTTAAAATTACTTATAAATGGTGATTGAATTTTTTGTAAAACTCGTAATATCTCTTGCGGTCATGACATCGTTTCTCGTCGGTCTCATATGGTTTATGAAAAAAAGAGGATTATTACTTATACCTTTCCAAAATATTGACCATCAGAAAATGCAAATCACATCTTTTTTGAAGCTCACACCAAAGGCATACCTTTTCACAGTTAAAATAGAAGATAAAGAGTTAGTCGTAGGAGTCACAGATAAAAACATAAATTTAGTTTATGAAATAAATCAAAAACAATAAAAATAAATCAGCAGAAGAAGTGTAATTTGCAAACCAAAAGAAATCTTGAATTTACAAAAATAAGCTCACACTATACATACTCTAAAAAAGAAAAAAGGAGGTATATATGATATGAGCGGAGAAAATATAAAAGAGAAAGAGAAAAAGCAAAAGAGCAAGTATGAAATACTTCTTGAAAAAGAGAAGAAACTCCTTTCAGCAGGTGGAAAAGATAAAATAGAAAAACAACACAAAGAAGGGAAACTCACAGCACGCGAAAGATTACAGCTACTATTTGATGACGGAGAATTTGAAGAAATAGATAGGTTCGTAGAACACAGAATCACAGAGTTCGGAATGGGAGACAAAAAATTTTTAGGAGATGGGGTAATAGTTGGTTATGGGAAAGTAGATGGTAGATTGGTTTTCGCTTTCTCGCAAGATTTTACGGTCTTTGGTGGCTCGCTCGGTGAAATGTTTGCGAAAAAAGTATGCAAAATCTTTGACATGGCAGCAAAAACCGGCTCTCCAATAATAGGTCTGAACGACTCCGGCGGAGCGAGAATCCAAGAAGGTGTCCTCTCACTCGGAGGATACGGAGATATATTTTTGAGAAATGTGAGGTATTCTGGGGTTATACCACAGATATCTGCAATAATGGGACCGTGCGCCGGAGGAGCTGTCTACTCACCAGCAATAACCGACTTCATATTCCTTGTCAAAAAAACAAGTTATATGTTTATCACTGGACCAGAGGTCACAAAGGCGGCAACATTTGAGGAGGTGACAAAAGAGGAGTTAGGAGGTCCCGAAATTCACATGGAAAAATCAGGGGTTGCGCATTTTCTCGCAGAAAACGATGAGGACTGCATAGAGAAAATAAGAAAACTTCTTTCTTATCTGCCGAGAAACTACCTTGAAGACCCGCCGTTTATACCTTCCGAAGACCCGGAAAACAGAAAAGTGGAAGAGCTGAAAAGCTTAATTCCTGAGGACCCGAACGTAGCGTTTGATGTGAGAGAAGTAATAAACGCAGTGGTAGATAGAGATAGCTTTTTTGAGGTTCAGAGTGGTTATGCTCAGAACATAGTTATTGGCTTTGCAAGGATGGCAGGAAAAGTTGTAGGTATAGTTGCAAATAATCCTGCTTATCTTGCGGGTTGCCTTGACATAAACTCATCTGAAAAAGCGGCGAGGTTTGTCAGGTTCTGCGATTGCTTCAATATACCAATCATAACCTTTGTTGATGTTCCGGGTTTCCTCCCCGGCACAGCGCAAGAACACAACGGAATAATAAGAAGAGGGGCAAAACTTCTTTACGCTTATGCAGAAGCAACAGTTCCAAAAATAACCCTGATTATGAGGAAAGCTTATGGAGGAGCCTATGTCGTTATGGGTTCTCGCCATCTCCTTGCAGATGTCGTCCTCGCACTACCACAAGCTGAAATAGCCGTGATGGGTGCGGAAGGAGCAGTAGATATAATTTTCAGAAAAGAAATCCAATCTTCCCCAGACCCAAAATCAGCAAGAGAAAAATTCATCAACGAGTACAAAAATAACTTCGCAAATCCATGGAAAGCAGCAGCACTTGGATTCATAGACGATGTGATAAAACCAGAAGATGTGAGAATCAAAATCATAAAAGCTCTACACACTCTTGAAGACAAAGTTGATAAATTGCCACCGAAAAAACACGGAAATATACCCCTCTGAAAAAAATCTTCTGCAAAATAAATAAAAAAGTATGGAACAGGAAAAAGAGAAAAAATTTGTAGTTCTATTTCCCGGTCAGGGAAGTCAATCAGTAGGAATGGGATACGACTCAAAAGATGATGAGACGGTATCTTATTTTTTAAAGAGAGCAGATGAAGTCCTGAACTTTCCTCTATCTTCGCTTATGTTCAGCGGTCCAGAAGAAGAGCTGACCCTTACCGAAAACGCACAGCCCGCGATATTTACTTTGAGCTATGCTCTATTTCAGGTGATGAAAAGAGAGTTCTCAAAAAGCGGTAAGGAGTTAAAGAACTTCTGCGTCTCCGCGGGACACAGCTTAGGAGAATACACAGCAGTCTCATGCGCAGGAGCAATCTCTTTTGAAGACACAATCCAAATTGTTAGATTCAGAGGAAAATTCATGCAGGAAGCGGTCCCAAAAGGAGAAGGAGCTATGGTAGCTATATTATCAAACCTTGAAGTGATACAAGAAATAATCAAAAACAAAGAAAATGTCTGGATATCTAATATCAACTCAGAAAATCAGATTGTTCTTTCAGGCAAAAAATCGGCAGTAGATGCTGTTTGCGAAGAGATGAAAGAAAAAAAAATAAAGTTCATTCCTCTTAAAGTTTCTGCTCCATTCCACTGCCCGCTCATGGAAAAGGCAAGAGAAAAACTCTCAAAAGTTATGGAAAAAATAAGCGAGAACGGATTTGATTTTCCTGTCGTCTCTGCTCACACACTTGAGTTCTACACAAAAGAAAATTTAAAAGAAACCCTGCTTTACGGAGTCGTGGCACCCGTAAATTTTCTCGGCTGTATAAAAAAACTGCACAGCATGGGATTTGATACATTTGTTGAGTTAGGACCCGGAAAAGTTCTCTCGTCGCTTGTCAAAAGAATAATTCCCTCAGCAAAAGCTATTTCTCTCAACTCAGCCAAAGATGTAATAGAATTTGCCAGAGAATTCTCGGTGGGAAGCTCTCGGTAAAAATTCTGGTCAGAAATCTCCCGTTCAAGCTACTTTCAGTAAAGCGAATTAATAAAATTTTAGGATTTGAGAAAAGATTGGATTGATAAAGGAGGTGAAAAATGCAGAAATTAAGCACAGAATACATACCGCATGAGGAGAACGAAAGAGCTGGGGAAAAAGAGCCAAAAAAAATCTACATAGGAACTGCTGGAATTCCTCATTCAGTTGAACCTGAAAACGGAGAGGAGCTAACACTGGCAGGCATAAGAAAGATAAAAGAATTATCACTCTCTGCAATGGAAATAGAGTTCGTAAAGGGGATCTATATAAAGGAAGAGCTTGCGAAAAAAGTCAAAGAGGCGTCAGAAAAGTATGGAGTAATACTGACAGCACACGCACCATACTACATAAATTTCGGGAACCCAGAGAAAGCAGTTCAATCAGAGCAGATTTTACTTCAGACAATAAAAATAGCAGATCTATGCGGAATAAAATCAATAGCTTTCCATCCATCATACTACATGGGGCAAAGCAGTGAAGTGATTTTCAACAGAGTGAAAAATTCTCTCAAAAAAGTGATTTTTGTCGCAAAAAAGAAAGGAATACTGAAATCAGATATAAGACCTGAAACCGCAGGAAAGATTTATCAGTTCGGAGATTTAGATGAGATAATAAAACTGTGCAAGGAGATAAAGGAGCTCAAACCTTGTATAGATTTCGCTCACATATACGCAAGGTCAAAAGGTCAAATAAACGGATACGACGGCTTTATGAGAGTTATGGAAAAGATACACAAAGAGCTCGGAGATAGCGCAATAGAAGATATGCACTGCCACATAGAAGGAATAGAATTTGACTCAAACGGAGAAAAAAGACATGTTGATTTTGAAAAATCTGAAATTGATATAAAGGGATTAGCGAAGGCGTTAAAGGAGAGCAAAGTAAAAGGAGTGATAATCTGCGAAAGCCCATCTCTTGAAAAAGACGCTCTCATTTTAGCAGAAATTCTGATGTGAAGATGGCAGAAAAAAACATAAAAGAACCAGTATATCTTGGACTTATAGGTTTTCCCGCATTCCACTCCCTTTCCCCGCGAATGCATAAAAAAGCTTTAAAATTACTCAACATAAGTGGAGAATATCTTGCTTTTGAAATCCCACCAGAAAGATTTGAAAAAGCAGTTGAAGGAGCAAAAAATTTGGGGTTCAGAGGACTCAACATCACTCTACCTTTCAAAGAGAGAGCTTACAAAATGAGCGATGAAGTGGGTTCAGATGAGGTAAAATTCATAGGTTCAGCAAACACGCTTTTGTTTGAAAACGGAAAGATAAAGTGCTTCAACACAGATGTCTTCGGATTTGAAAAAGCGCTCGAAAAAAAAGGATACCAGATAGAAGGGAAAAAAATAGCTGTAATAGGAGCTGGAGGCGCCTCAAGAGCAGTAGTTTTTTCTTCTCTGAAAAACAAAGCGAAAAAAATCACAATATTCAACAGAACAAAAAGCAAGGCAGAAAAAATAGCCGAAGATATGCAAACTCTCTCCTCAAAAACAGAAATAGAGATAAAAGAACTGAAAGAAATAGACATAGATGAATTTGACATAGTGGTAAACGCCACAAGTTTAGGATGGAAAGATGAAAACCTACTTGACATCTTCCAAAAAGTAAAAATAAACAAAAATAAAAAAGAAAAAAAACTTTTCTTCGATACCATATACAGAAAAACTCCGTTTCTGAAAGAAGGAGAAAAATTGGGATATGATACAGAGGACGGAAAATGGATGCTAGTTCTTCAAGGAGCAAAAAGCTTTGAGATATGGTTGGGTATATACCCACCAGACGAAGAGATGCTCAAAGAAATAGAAAATATGTGAAAAATGCTTATAGAGAAAACAATAAAAACCGAGAAAAGACCAAAGATTAAATTGAGCATCAAGATTACAGTAGTAGCTATATTGTTTTTGATTTTGCTCCCAACTGCAACAAACCCTCACAAAATAGAACACAGAAGATACATAAAACTATATGTCGGGCAAGATAAGATAACTTTGTTCATTGTTTTCAGAGTTCCGCCGGGAGAGGAAGCTTTCAAAATACGAAAAAAGAACGACACAAACCGAAACGATTTCATAGATGATGACGAGCTTGAAAGAATAAGAGATATATTGGCTTTTGAATCTATAAAGGGACTATCTGTGAGGTTTCAGAAAAGACCCGTAAATATCAAGGTCATAAGAAAAGATGTGGAGTTAGCAAGGGAGTCGTATTCTTCTCTTGAAATCACAGGGATTTTTGAGATAGCCATCTGGCTTGCCCCTGCTCCCCCACCGCCCAAATTCACAATATCAATAACAGAAACATTATATGACCACTCTCACCTTGAACTTGAATCTCAATTCAAATTCAAAGTAGTAAAAGGAAAATTATCAGAAGATGAAGAAGGTAAAATAGTGGGAGAACTAAAAAGGTTTGAACCAATATCAATAACCTTTGAGTGGTAGAGAGAATTAACCAACTCAAAACTCACTCTGTTCAATTCCTTTTGGTCTTACCCTTGATATACCTGCGCAGATTCCAACGAGAAAAGAAACAGATATATTGTGAGTCCCCGCAAACGAAATAATTGTAAATGGTATTCCGACAACCGGGAACAATCCCGTTATCATCAAAAGGTTTATCAAAACGTGGAAGGAGATAACTCCTCCCGTCAGAGTGCAGATGATTCGGCTCAACCTATAATCTGAAAAGACCGCTTTGAAAAAAAGAGAAAATATAAAACCGAAGACAAATATAAGTGAGATGATAACTCCTATAAATCCGAAGTCCTCGGCAACTGACACAAATGCGAGGTCAGAGTGTAAATTTGGTAGCCATTTACCTTTGCTATGCTCACCTTTCGCAAAACCCATTCCCATCAACCCCCCTCCGCTTATAGCTATTTTTGCCTGAAGTGTCTGATAACCATGAGATAAGTATTCGCTCTCTGGATTCAAAAATGCCTGAATCCTCTTCCTGTGATAATCTTTAAATCCATACTTCCACACAACGGGAAGCATGAGAAAAAGAAGAACAAAGAATAAAAAGATAAATCTCAGAGGCACTTTTGATATAAGAAGCAATAACACAAAGATTACGAAAAACACAGAAGCAGAACCGACATCTGGTTGAGCTGCTATAAAAAAAGCAGGCAAAACATTCAAGACAGCAAGAATAAAGATGAGAGCAAATTTTTCCCTCCGCAGAGCGATAAAATATGCGCTTGATATAGTAGATGCAACCTTCAAAATCTCCGTCGGCTGAAAAGTTATCCCAAAAATCGTAATCCATCTCCTCGCACCGAAAACCTCAAGACCCGCCACCTTGGTGTGAATAGACAAAATAAAAGACACTATGAAAAGAACAACAGAAAAAATGAACAGAAGTCCTCTCAATCTGAAATTTGATATAATCAAACCAGATACAAAAGAGAATATTGAAAGCCCCAGAGAGAAAATATGCTTGTAAAAAATATCTGGCTCTTCAAGCTTTTGGGAAATACTCCACATGTTAATCGCACTGATTATAACAATGATAAAATAAAGAACAGAAATCAAAACCTTAAAAAACCTATCGGTAGAAACCATAACAAAAAAATTAAAAGTTTATGAGTTCAAAAACTGATTTAAAATCTCTTATAAGTTTTTCAGGGTTTTCACTTCTCATCAGTGTCTCTCCGATAAGAAATCTTCTTATACCCTCTTTCGCAATACGCATCACATCAGATTTTGTTTTTATTCCGCTTTCTGCAACAACTATCTTACCTTCAAGGTATTTTCTGAACTTCCTGAAAATTCTGACTACCCTCTCTATATCAACATCAAGCGAATGAAGATTCCTGCTGTTTATTCCGACCAAAATAGCAGATGACCGAACGATTTTTTCCATGCCTTCTTCTGAGAAACACTCAACAAGTGGCTCCAAACCCAAACTTCTTGATAGTTTTATAAAATCTTCAAGAACATCTTTTTCAAGTGCTTCCGATATAAGAAGGAGAGAATCAGCAGATAGACGAGCGGTCTCAAAAATCTCCTCTTCAAAAATGATAAAATCTTTCCTCAGAACAGGCAAAGAAGTTTCCCTCTTTGCAACAAAAAGATCGTCTAAACTGCCATTAAAGTATCTCTGCTCTGTGAGAACAGATATGGCATCTGCACCAGATTTTTCATAAATTTTAACCTGAAAAGCGCAATCTGAGTTTTTTATCAGCCCAGAAGACGGAGAAGCTTTTTTAACCTCGGCTATTATCAAAATTCCATCTTTTTTCAGAGCTTGAACAAAAAGGTTATTCTCAAAGTGAGATTTTCTGAACTCAATTTTGTGAAAATCTTTTTTCCCCTTTGTTTGAGATTCTTTTATTTTCTCTCCGATGATTTTGAACAGAAACGAATTTTCGTAAGGTAAGTCCATAAGAGATACCAAAAAATTTAACTTGTTGAAATAGATATGCTGTCTTGCTTTGATTCTTTAAGATGTTTTATATATATCTGGAGGTCAAGAATAGCAGAAGGAGTCATTCCAGGAATCATACTCGCTTCACGAAGGTTTTTCGGAGAATATTTTTTGAGCTTCTGCTTAATTTCATTTGATAGTGTAGGTATTGAATCAAAATCAATGTTCTGAGGAATAACCCACTTTTCAAGGTCCCGTAGATACCTTGCTCTCTCAATCTCCTGATCAATATATCCTTCATATTTTACAGATATTTCAACTTCTTCTTTAACATCTTCGGGGAAGCTCTCTATTTCAGGAGCGAAGTATTTGAGCTTATCTATTGTAGCACCCGGGCGCTTCAGGATGTCTTTCAGAGAAAGAGGTTTTGATAGCTCCCCTTCTATTCCGAGCTCCTTCAACTTCTCCGCAAACTCTCTTTTTGTGGTGATGATTTTGCTTGTGAGAATTTCAAGAAGTTTTTCAATGTTCTTTTTCTTTTCCAGAAACTCTTTCCATTCTTCATCTGATACAAGCCCGAGTTTCCTTCCGAGCTCTCTCAATCTCAAATCTACATTATCTTCTCTCAAAAGCAATCTGAACTCAGAGCGAGATGTAAACATTCTGTATGGTTCGTCAGTTCCTTTGACCACAAGGTCGTCTATCAAAATTCCGATGTAAGCTTTATCACGCGGGATAACAATCATTTCTTCTCCCATAGCTTTCAGAGCAGCATTTATACCGGCAACTATGCCCTGAGCTCCTGCCTCCTCGTATCCTGTTGTCCCATTTATTTGTCCAGCAAAAAACAGACCTTCTACAAGTTTTGTTTCAAGAGTATGGTAAAGCTGAGTGGGACAGCAAGCATCGTATTCAACAGCATACGCAGGTCTTATGACCTCAACCTTCTCAAGACCCGGAATAGTTCTCAAAAATTTAAGTTGAATTTCATACGGCAAGCTTGATGAAATCCCAGCGGGATAAATTTCCCGCGTATCGTATCCATCTGGTTCAAGAAAGATAATATGCTTATCTCTGTTTGCAAATCTGACAACTTTATCTTCTATTGACGGACAATACCTGACCCCCACTCCTTTTATGAGTCCTCCGTACATAGCAGACCTCGTGAGGTTTTCAAGAATTATTCTGTGCGTTTCAGGTGTTGTATGGGTTATATAAACTGGAACGAGTTTTTGTTTTATCTCCTTTGTTGAGAAAGAAAAATGAGGAGGTGGATAATCAGATTCTTCTTTTTGCAGAGATGAGAAATCAATGGTTTTTGCATCAAGGCGAGGCGGAGTTCCCGTCTTCAACCTCATAAGCTTGAAACCTAATTTTTCCAGTGCCTGTGAAAGTCCGTAAGATGCCTTCTCACCCAATCTTCCCCCTTCAAGGAAGTCGTGTCCTATGAAAATCTTTCCGCCAAGAAATGTTCCTGTTGATACCACAACGCATTTTGCGAGAAATACAACTCCGAGGTCTATTTTTACTCCTTTGACTCTTTTTCTTCCGTTTTGTTCTTCTACCCATATATCTACCACATTGCCCATTTTTATTTCAAGGTTAGGAGTGTTCCAGAGAGTTTTTTGCATTTCTTGTCTGTAAAGCGCTCTATCGCATTGAGCCCGAGTTCCTCTTACCGCTGGACCTTTTGATGTGTTAAGACGCTTGAAGTGTATTCCCGTTTTATCTGTGTTTTTTGCCATTTCACCTCCCAGAGCATCTATTTCTCTTACGAGATGCCCTTTTCCTATTCCGCCTATTGATGGATTGCAGGACATTTGAGCTATCTTATCTATGTCACCGGAGATGAGGAGTGTTTTACAGCCCATTCGTGCGGAAGCCAAAGCCGCCTCGCAACCAGCGTGCCCTCCGCCAACAACTATAACATCATACTCTCTGTCATAAATAAGCATAACCTTTTCCCGAAAAAATAGTCAAATCTAAATATTTTAGGCAGATAGCAACCCTGCTTCTGAATTTTCTGATTTTGTTTCAGAAATTTCCAGACGAAAACTCATAAAATTGTTGGCAATTTTTTTGAAAATTATTTAAAATTTATCTTAAATTTAAAGTAGGAGGTGGAAACTAATATGGAAAGAAAAAAGGCACAGAGCAGAAAATCAAAACCAACTAAAAAGACCAACATAGAAGAAAAAAAGGAGAAACTAAAAAAAACATATAAATTTGTAGGGATAAAAGAAGCGGTAGAGTTCATCAAAAAGGAGTTCAAACTGCCCTTCAGCGTAAAAGGTATAGAAAACCAAATAATAAGGAAGAAAATCGGAAAAATCTTGAACCTCAACGGGAGAAAAATAAGAGTTTTTTCCTCACCAGATGTTGAAAAACTCAAAAAGCTTTACAGCTCGTATGTGGTAGGAGAGAAACTCCGAAAGATATATCCTGCAATAGGGATAAGAGAGCTTTCACAATATCTCAAAAAATCCAAACTGAACTACTCGGTAAAGAACCTTGAAGCGCTTTTGAGTCGTCTTGCAAGGAAAAACATAATCAAGAAAAAATACGAAAAAATCATGGGAAAAAGAACTCTTATCTTCTCAAAAGATACTATTAGAAAAATCGTCAGCTATCTATCAAAGAAAGACAAATCAGCAAAAAAACCAAACAGAAAAAATGAAGGACCGAAGTTAAAGCAAAACAAAAGATAAAGAAATTTCAAAAAACTGAAAATATTTCACAGAAAGGGAAAATTTATTTTTTATATGTATGTAAGGGTAGCTTTATGTCAATTCAACTCAACAGTAGGGGACATTGAAGGGAACGCGGAAAAGATAAAGAGATTTACAGAGATAGCGAAGCAAAAAGGAGCAAAGATAATCTGCTTCCCGGAAATGGCTCTGTGTGGATACCCTCCCGAAGACCTCGTTTTCAACCCCAAATTCATTCAAGAACAAAAAAGAATAATAGAAGAGGAGTTAGTAGGTTTATCTCGCGATGTTGTTCTGATTTTTGGATTTGTAGACGCAGACGAAGACCTTTTCAACAGCGCCGCAATAGTATGCAACGGAAAATTTTACTCTTACAGAAAAATTCATCTCCCAAACTACGGGGTATTTGACGAGATGAGATACTTTGCCCCGGGAAAAGAAAAGCTCATACTTGAAACAAAAGACAAAGTCAAAATAGGTATAACAATTTGCGAAGATATATGGCATCCGACTGAACCTCTTTTGGGAATAGCGGTCGGAGGTAATGCCGAAATCGTCGTCAATATATCTGCCTCACCGTATCACATATCAAAGCCGAAAATCAGAGAAGATATGATGATAACGCGTGCGCAAGATTACGGTGTATATATTCTCTTTTGCAATCTCGTAGGCGGGCAAGATGAACTCGTTTTTGACGGCTCATCTTCTATAATCTCTCCATACGGAGATGTCATCTCCCGCGCTCCTCTGTTTGAAGAATACATCATAGTCAAAAGCATAAACCTATCTGAGGTATACTCAAAAAGAGTTCATGATACAAGACGGAGAAGCGAAAAACCTTCTGATTTCAAAAAAATCCAGCTTGATATAGAAGTCAAAAGCGAAAAACCACAAAATGAAGATAACGCAAAGTTTGAATTCCCTCAGTGGGAAGAAGAAGTTCTTAAAGCTCTCATCACAGGGACAAGAGATTACATAAAAAAGAACGGCTTCTCAAAAGCCATAGTCGCGCTATCTGGTGGGATTGACTCTTCTCTCTGCGCCTGCATAACATCAGAAGCAATAGGAAGCGAAAATGTTCTCGGAATAAGTATGCCATCTCAGTTCTCATCACAACACTCGGTAGAAGACGCCGAAATCCTCTCTAAAAATCTCGGAATAAAATTCATCAAAATACCAATAAAAAACATCTTTGACTCTTTTATGAAGGAACTCTCCGAACTCTTCGCAGGAACAACATTTTCAACCGCAGAAGAAAACCTTCAAGCCAGAATAAGAGGAAACATAGCCATGACAATATCAAACAAATTCGGGTATATTTTAATATCTTGTGGAAATAAAAGCGAGCTGAGCGTTGGATACTCAACATTATACGGAGACCTCGCAGGAGGGTTCGCAATCATAAAAGACATATATAAAACAGATGTCTATAAAATCTCCGAGTTTTACAACAAAATGAAAGGAAGAGAAATTATACCGAGAAGAGTTTTTGAAAAACCTCCTTCGGCAGAACTGCGCCCAAATCAAAAAGATGAAGATGACCTTCCCCCATATAAAATTTTAGATTCTGTTCTAAAACTCTACATAGAAAAAGATATTCCACCAGAGGTAATTCACAAAATAACAGGAGTAGATAAAGATACGATAAAGAGGATAATTGAGATGGTTGAGAGAGCTGAATACAAAAGAAGGCAATCCCCACCTGGAATCAAGGTGACCTCACGCGCCTTCGGTAAAGATAGAAGAATGCCTATAACCAAAAAAATAAACTCCATACTAAAATTCTGAAAAAATTTTCCTCTGAAAAAATAACAAAATCTGAAATATAAGGATTAAAATCAAATTTGAAAGCCGTGAAAAGGAGGATATAAAAATGATTACGAAAAGGTTGAGCTTTTGCATATTAACCATCGGCGGTCCTTTACTGATACAATAGCATTAGCTTTATCAAAGTGCGCAGGAAAATCGGGAAGCGGTAGCTCATCTGATGGGTCTTCTTCTCAGCAAATAGTAGCAACAAACTTCAAAAGTCCCGAAGACGCCTATTCAAAAATATCTGGTTCTGCAAACTCTATTTTAACCGCAAGAATACTGACCGCAAGAACCAGCCCTTCGGGAGGTAGCTCAGGCGGAACTATGTCTGCCCCACAAATCGTAGATATAATTTCAAAATTACCATATACAAAAAAGCTCTCTTTGACAAAAAGATTGTTCGCAAAGCATGAGAGCGATCTTTCATGTGAGGTTTCATCGTGCGAAGAATTGGAACCTCAATGTGAGAGTGGTTCTGCAAAACTTGAAAGCTGTAATAAACAAGGTAATAAAATTACAGCCGTTGTTTCAGCAAATAACTGCAAAACCGAAAATATGGTTATTTCCGGCAAAGCAACTTTCATAGAGGAATGCAAAGAATACAACATACCAGAAACCACCATTGCACTCCCTCAATATTCCGTCACATTTGAAAACGCAAAAATAGAAATATACCAGGAAAATCAGAAAATATATGAATATGAGTTCTCTCCTAAATTTTCTATCTCTGTTATTTTGTCGGCTTCTTCTTATCAAAATGATGGAGCAAGTATCTCCACTTCCCTTAACTTATCAGGCAACTCAATAGAAAGAGATTTAAAACAGAATATTGAGCAGAAAGTAGTGATGGATAACTTTACTGGTATTCTTAACTTTTCTTATGATGAAAACAGCGGAGATTCTCTCTCGTTTGGAGAATTTTCTCTTTCATTTTCAGGCAAATACTCAATAAGCACAAATCCCAAGTGGTGTGGAGACGGTGGATTTGAAGTTTCAACACCTGAACCGCTGAAATTTTCTTTTGAGCAGGAAAATGGAAATCAAGTATGTCCAAAACAAGGAAAGCTTAGAATAAATAACTCCGAGGTGAGATTTGACGGGAATAGCGTAAAAATCTCGGTAGATGGTCAGGAAAAAACCTTGACCTGTGATGAATTTTTAAACTCTTGTCCATACCCACTAAAAGGTCCTCTACAAGCTATAAGTGAAATGTAATCAAAACCGATAATGTTCTATGATATTCTCGGCTTTCTGTAGTATCCCATACCTTCTTCAACAACGAGCGACTTTATCTCAAGCGAAATAAGAGCAGATAAAACAACAGAGGGGTCAAGAGATGTTTTCTTGATTATCTCATCTATATGGAGCGATGTTTCAGAATCAAGAACAGATAAAATTTTTTCTTCTTCTTCCGAAATATCTGGTCTTTTTATCTCAACAAAGGGTGTGATGAGACCAAATGTTTCTCTCACATCTTTACGAGAGAGGTCTGGTATGATACGAGATATTATGTCATCGGGTGATTCGGCGAGGAAAGCGCCGTCTTTTATGAGCTTATTTGTTCCCTGCGATTTTTTTGATGTTATGTTTCCCGGGACTGCGAATACATCTCTTCCGTAATCTACAGCGAGGTAAGCGGTTATAAGTGCGCCTGATTTTTCAGGTGCTTCTGTAACTAAAACCGCCTTTGAAATTCCAGCAATTATTCTGTTTCTTCTCGGGAAATTTTCGGGAGCAGAAGCCACCCCAGGAGGGAACTCAGATATTATCGCTCCACCCCTATCAAGTATTTCTTTCGCAAGAGATATATTGGAAGCAGGATATATGTTCTCAATAGATGAACCCAAAACAGCCCATGTCTTCCCCCCGCTTTCAATAGCAGATTTATGAGCAAAAGTATCAATACCCACCGCAAGACCGGAAACGATGCATACCCCAATCATAGAAAGAGTTGAAGAGAAAATTTTTGTAACCTCAACTCCATAAGAAGAAGGTTTTCTTGTGCCAACAACTCCGACGCAGAGCATAGATTTACTCAGCTCTCCCTTATAAAAGATGCAGAGTGGTGGGTCTGGAATTTTCCGCAAAAGCTCGGGATACCTATCTTCTTCCTCGTAGCACAATACACTTTGCCCTAATCTGGCAGAAAGTTTCAGTTCGTCTTCAACTTCTTTCCACCTGTTAAATTTTTTTATGTTTTCTGCAACGAATTTTCCTGCAACCTGCTCAATTTTCACCCTGTCAGCAGAAAAAACATTTTTCGCTGAACCAAAAAAATCTATCAACCTTTTTCCTATTATTGAGCCAACTCCTCTTACTTTTGTCAAAGCCAAAGAATAAAAAGCTGACTCCCCGAACATACCTTACTATAAAAAATTATAAAATAAGGGAGAGAAATGCAAAAGAAAATCAAATTGAACAAAACAAAAACCCCGAAAAAAATAAATAAAAAGATATTGAATGGAGCTTCAGGAGAAGGAGAAAAAAATCGTAGAGGTAATACGCGCACTCAAAAAAGTCAATTACCCCGGGTATTCCAGAGATATAATATCCTTCGGATTCCTGAAAAAAATTGATTTAGATGATAACTTTGAACTATTTCTTGACCTTGAAGTATCAACCGGAAAAGAAGAGGTCGTAAAAGAGATAGAAGAGAAAGTCAGGCAAGCCCTGAGCGAAATAAAATGGATAAATAAACTCAACCTTTCGGTAAGGAAAAAAGAGGTATTCACAAGACAGAAAATACCTATAAAAGGCAAGGCGATAGCAATATACTCAACGAAAGGTGGAGTTGGGAAATCAACAATTGCGGTAAACTTAGCATATACACTTCACCTTTTAGGGCTTAAAACATCTCTACTTGACCTTGATGTGCATGGACCATCAATACCCAAAATGACAGCTACGATTGACTACGAGCCATATTCTCCCGACGGTAAGAGCATAATGCCCGCAGAAAAAAACGGAGTAAAAATTATGTCCCTCGGATACATGGCAAAGGGAGACACAGCGGTCGTGTGGAGAGGACCTATGGTCATAAAAGCATTCAGAACTCTGCTCTTTTCAACACTGTGGCCGGATACAGAAATTTTAGTTATAGACCTTCCGCCTGGCTCGGGAGATGTTCAGCTTTCCCTCGCACAGGAAGCAAAAATAGATTCAATAGTTATGATAACCACACCGCAGGAGGTCGCTCTTGAAGATGTCAGAAGAGGAATTTCAATGTTCAGAAAACTCGGCGTCCCAATAGCAGGAATAATTGAAAATATGTCATATTTTGAGTGTGAATGCGGAAGAAAACACTACATCTTCGGAAAAGGTGGGGGAGAGAAATTAGCAAAGGAATACGGTATTGAAGTAATCGGTCAGATACCAATAGACCCTCTCCTTATGTCATATTCTGACACCGGCAATATCTTTGTTCTCCAAAACTCAGAATCAAAAACAAAAGAAGCGTTTTTTCAGATAGCGGGAAAAATTTTAGAAAAACTAAATATAAAAACACATTAAGCCGGAATCAAATCCTCGTGATAACTATAAAAAAATTTTATCTTTTGTTTGTCATCTCAATAATTCAATTTTCATGCGGTAAAAAAGAAAGCGAATCTCAATCAGAAAAACTGAAAAATCTTATAATTTCAGAAGGGAAAAAGGTAGCAAAACCAGATGAAGACCTCATCTCGTCAAAAATAGTTCAACACATATTCAGAGATTATCTCAAAAACATAACCGATATATATTATTATGAGGGTTTAACAGAGGAGCAGATAAAGTTAGACCTGAACCTGTTTTTCGTTAATGAAAATGTTTATCTTTTACCTTTCAACTGCGGAAAAAATATCTCCTGTCCGAAAATAAAATGCAATATTTCTGAAAACACATCAAATATAGAAGTAGAAGGAAATTGCTTCAACGACTTTTTTGTTTTTCTCGGAAAATCAAAATTCAGCTCAAAATCAGAAAAAAGCAACTCACGATTAGAATTTGAATACAAAGCAGAATTCCAAAACTGGGAGATAAAAATCGTAGGAAAAGAAGAATACATAGATTACATAGGAAACGTAATTTTTTCTCTATCAAGAGGAGATGAGAATTTCAAAGCGCAAAGGAGCATAAATTTAGACGGCATAGTCAATTCAGAATACTTCGGATATTCAGGATTGAAATTTCAGCAGATTTTTGAACACCAATCTTTCGCTTCCGCATCCACAAAATCTATAACACAAAAACTATATGAATACAGAAATCCCTTCTGTGTCATAATAATATCAGATGAGAAAAATCCACAATTTGCATGTTCAAGGGACTTCACAGCAAGAGAAATCTCTATTTACGAAAACCGCGAAGATGAAGAAAGAACAGTTCTTGAAATAATCGGGAAAGAGTTTGATACTTTTAAAATTGGGGATGAGTTGAGATGGGTTTCAACAGAACAAGACATAAAAATAGAATTCAATCAAAAAAAGTGCAGAAAAATTGATGGGAACTTAAAAATAAGCTCTGAAAAAGAAGAACTGAACTCCATATTTATTCAAAAAACCTTTGAAAATAGGGAGTGCGATCTAACTTGTCCATCAAAATGGGAATACAAAGTTGAGGGGAGAACATATCAGGGAACGGGTTGCATATTTGAGAAATGAAGATTTTTTATGACGAGATAAAGTTGAGAGCATCTTCAAGAGCTTTCATTTTGCTTTCTGTCTCAAAAAACTCCCTTTCAGGTTGAGAGTAAAAGACAATTCCTGCTCCTGCCTGTATTCTCATTTTATTTTTGTTGAAGAAAGCAGTCCTTATAAGTATTGCGGTATCTATGTTTCCATCAGCAGAGAAATATCCGACTGCACCGGCATAAGGACCTCTTTTTTCTTTTTCAAGTTCGGCTATTATCTTGGCCGCCTCTATTTTTGGAGCACCGACAACTGTTCCCGCTGGAAAAGCACCTCTGAAAACCTCAAACTCACTCACCCCTTCCCTGACCTCACCTTCAACCTCAGAAACAATATGCATGACCCGAGAGTATTTTTCTATTATTGCGAACTTCTTGACCTTCACCGTTCCGGGAGAACATACTCTCCCAAGGTCATTCCTTGCAAGGTCAACAAGCATAACATGTTCTGCCATCTCCTTCTCATCAGAAAGAAGTTCCAACTCAAGTTTTTTATCTTCTTCTTCTGTTTCTCCTCTTCTTCTCGTTCCCGCTATGGGGCGGACCTCCGCTTTCCTACCCTCAACTCTTACAAGAACTTCGGGAGAAGTTCCAACTATCTTTATATCTCCGAAATCAAGAATATACATATAAGGAGAAGGATTTTTCAACCTCAGGATTCTATAAAAAGATAGAGCGTTGGCATCTGAAAGCTCAAACTCTTTGGCTCTTGACAAAACAACCTGAATACAATCCCCATCATATATCCTCTTTATGGCTTTGCTGACAATATCTTCAAACTCTTTTTTTTCGGTCTTATCAGAAACTCTATTTACCTTTATTTTAGGGACCTCTGGATTCACACTTTGGCGCGAGACCTTCAATATATCACTTATACTCACATCCTCTGAAACAAGAATAACATCTTTTTTCACATTATCAAATATCAAAAAGTTTGGAGTAAAGACCAAAATAGAATCAGGGAAACCCGCATCTTCTTTCCCAGAAAATGTATCTAATTTTTCAAATTCAGAGAAGACATCGTAGCTTATGTATCCTACAAGCCCAAATGGTAATCTGTTTATACCTTCGCTTTTTTTAAAGTCATCAAGAAAAGCAAAGTATTTTGATTTGATTTCATGCATTTTCTCACCGATAAGGTCAATAAGCGAGGATTTTTTTGTGTTCTTTTGTGATTCTTTAATGCTGTATATTATTTTCATTTTTGGTTCTCCGAAGCCCAAAAAAGAGTATCTTCCCCACTTTTCCTGCTCCTCAGCACTTTCAAGGAGATAAATTGGATTGAAGCCAGATTGCTTTAACTTCATAAAAAGAGAAATTGGCGTCTCAGTATCAAGAAGAACCTTCTGATATTTTATCATAGCTTAAAACTTTAACTATAAGATAAACACTCATAAATTATGAGAAAAATTGCAGGTAAGGGGAAAGAGATATAAAAAACGAAAAAGGAATTCAATTTCAGTATATTTCAAGCAATCTTTTTGCTATCACTTCTTCCTGAATTTCAGATGTACCTTCAAATATTTTGAAAAGTCGCCCATCTCTCCAATATCTTTCTATCTCATATTCTTTTGAGTATCCGTATCCTCCGAATATCTGCATAGCTTCTGAGGTGACATATTCAACCATTTCTGCGGCGAAAAGTTTAGCCATTCCAGCTTCAAGGTCGCACCTTTTTCCTGTATCTTTCATTCTGCAAGCGTAGTATGTGAGTTGTCTTGCTGCTTCTATATATGTCATCATTTTAGCGAGTTTAGAGCGTATAAGCTGAAAATCAGCTATTGGTTTTCCGAACTGATATCTTTCTTTTGCGTATTTTACTGCGAGTTCAAAGGCGCCCTGTGCGACCCCAATAGCCCTCGCTGCTGTCTGAATCCTCGCCGACTCATAAGTTGCCATAAGCTGATAAAAACCCTTGCCCGGCTCACCACCAAGAAGGTTTTCATCCGGAACAAAACAATCTTCAAAGTGCAGAGTCCAGCAGTGCATACCGTGATACCCAACTGTCTCTATAAGCTCACCGTGTATATTCGGGTGTTTTATTTTCTCATGAGCTTCCGATGGTTCTTTCTCAACAATAAAAATTGACAGCCCAAGATGTCTTTTTGGTGGATTAGGGTCAGTTCTCGCAAGGACAACAAGTATATTTGCTCTGTTTGCAAATGTGCACCAAGTTTTTGTTCCGTTCAGAATCCATCCACCTTTTACTTTTTCGGCTTTGAGTTTCATACCAGCTGTATCACTTCCAGCATTTGGTTCAGTAAAAGCGGCAGCGGCAAAAATTTCTCCGCGAGCAAGAGATGGAAGATACTTTTTCTTCTGCTCCTCCAAACCATTATTCAGAAGGAGAGTTTCAGCTATTAAATTTCGCGTCATAACACTTCCGACAGAGAGCCAGACCCGAGAAAGTTCTTCGGCAACAATAGCCATACTCATATAGTCAAGCCCCAATCCTCCCCATTCCTCCGGAACGAGTATTCCGAAATAACCAAGCTCAGCCATCTTTTTCAATACATCCCATGGTATATCTTTATCTTCTCTATCATATTTGTGAGCTATGGGTTTTACCTCGCTTTCAGCAAACTCTCTGACCTGCCTTCGTATCTCTTCATAGAACTTTCCATCTCTTATCACTTCCATATTCTCACCTCCTCAACAGTTTATAGCTAATAGTTTATATTTGTTAGGAAATGGCTAAATTTTTGCAATTTTCAAAACTCGTGGAGCAAAAATAAAGGATACTATGCCCACAAAAATCAAAACTAAGACGACATTAAAAACCGAATAAGAAATATCTTCTTTGAGCGAGGGGATAAGGACAAACGAGAACTCTCCCCTTGGCAGAAAAGAAAGACCTGATCGCAAAGAAACATAGGAGTTCAGACCGAAAGCTCTTGCTCCAAAATAAGTAGATAAGAACTTCAAAATCAACGGCAGAAAAATCAAAGAGAAAAACTCAAAGTGAGAAACCTGAATCCTTATATCTAATCCTATACGATACGAAAAAAAGAAGAAAAATAAACCGACAGAAAGTTCTTTTATAGAAGATAGAGATGATTGTATCTTCTGCTTGACCTTTGTTTCTGGCATCGCCACACCGAGCAAAAATGAAGAGACAACCTCAGAAAAACCAATCTCCTTCGCACCAAAAGAAAACAAAATCACAACTCCAAAAATCAGAAAAATAAAAATATCTTCTTCCGCAATTCTATCAAGAACAAAACTGAACCTCTTGAAAATGAGCGAAAGTATATAGAAAAAAAGAAAAACCAAACTCATCTTCAAGAAAATCAGACCAGAACTCAATCCTAACTCTCTACCTTCTGTAAAAGAGTAAAAAAAGATCAGAAAAATTATAATCACAAGGTCTTCAAAAATAAGGAGGTTTATAAGAAAGTCGGTCTCGGGATTTGCCACCCTTTTCGTATCAATTATGAGCTTGCTCACAATAGCAGTACTTGTAGGATATAAAACCGCCGAAAGCATAAGAGAATCTCTAAACCCAAAACCAAAAAATAAAATCAGAATGACAAAAAGGAGTAAGAAGTTAAAAGAAAAATCAATCAATCCCGGAAGAATTATCTTTTTCATTCTAAAAAGTTTTTCAAAACTATATTCAAGACCTATAAAAAAGAAAAGTAGAGATAGACCAAGACCCTCAAAAATTTTCAGATGTTCCAAATCATCTTTCGTGAAAAAGAGTTTCCCCAAAATTCCACATATTATAAAAGAGATGATGTAAGGGACTCCACCGAAACGCAGGAAAAAAGGAATCAGGAAAAGGATAAAAAAAATAAATCCCGATTTCGGAGAAAAATGCATCTCTGTCATGTCAAAGAAAACTCCTTGCAGTAGTCAAGAAAATTTCTTATGCTCTCAACCGTCCCCACTATAATCAGTGTATCTCCTTCAAGTATCATCTCATCTGGACCTGGTCCTGGAATAACCTTATCATCTCGTATTATTGATATAACAGTCACACCGGTTTTTTTCCTTATCTGATTTTCTCCTATTGATTTTCCGGCGAGCGGGGAACCCTTTTTGACTCTCACCCACTCCATAACTATCTCACGAGTTATATTTTTTGTTTTTTCAGCGGGGATAGGTTGGAATTCGGCACCTGCGAGAATAAAAGCAAGCTGTCTTGCTTCCTCATCTTTCATCGCGACAGAAAAAAGCGGTTCTTCTTTTTTCTTATCTAGAAAATAAACCTCTCTTTTTCCGGTGTTGTATATTATCACAACGAGCTTATCTCCGCTGTCAAGCTCAAATGTGTATTTCATTCCGAGACCTGGCAGTTCAGCTTCTTTACACTTGCCCATAAATTTTTATACCTAACTTTAATTCAAATTAAGTCAAAAATATCAAAAAGACAAATAAAATCAACAGAGAAAATATGAACAAACCAACATTAAATTTTATTGTATGAAGCTATTTCATAAGATTCTTGTTTTCTCTATCTTCATCGTAATATCTTCAAGCGGGCTGACATCAATATGGGGGACTTTATTTATAAAAAGAGAATACGAGCAGAGAATGAAAAATATCTTATCATTTACCGCAGAGAATGTATCAGATGCAGTAGAAAGGTATATAGAATCAACGACCAGAGTAGTTTTAGCTTCTGTAAAAAAATATGAAAACCTTCCAGATAGCGAAAGGATATTGGTTTTCGGTGAGATAATGCGGGATTTCAAAGATGTTCTGTTTTTGAGCGATGGCAAAATTTATGTCGGAGATATTCAAACCATAAAACTACAAGATTTGAAAGCAAAAAGCGGTACAATATTTCAGGATAAGAAAATAGTAATATATTCAGACGGAATAACAATTGTTATGAGCAAAGAACCGATAGACCGGATTATAGCTGGGTTTTCTATCGGACAAAGTGGTCAAATAGAAATAGAGCAAAACCTTGAAGGATTATCTGGAATAATACCAGTAGATAGCAAAGGCATAAAAGCTTTCAGGAAAATAGGGAATTCAAACATGTATGTTTCAATCTTCTTGCCTCAATCTGAAATTGAAGGGATATGGAAAAAAATCAGCTCGCAGGTTCTTTTCTTCTTCATCTCAAGCGTAGTGTTATCTCTCATCTTATCTTTTATATTCACAAGAAGTATAACAAAACCACTATCAAAAATAGAGAACCTCGCAAGAAAGTATTCAAAACTTGATTTTTCGGAAAAAGTTATATCATCAAGAAAAGATGAAGTGGGAGAGGTCATAAGAGCTTTTCACTCAATGATTTCAGAGATTGAAAAATCGTGGGAAGAACTCAAAAGATGGAATTTAGAGCTTGAAAAAAGAGTTGAAGAAAGAACAGCACAGCTTAAAAAGATGCACGATAACCTGCTTGTCGCAGAGAAAATGGCTTCTGTTGGAACACTTGGAGCAGGAGTAGCACATGAAATAAATAATCCATTAGCTTCTTCTATTGGATTCCTCCAAATAGCCAAAATAAAAACACAAGATGAAAACGCAAAAAAATATATTGAAAAAGTTCTGCCAAACCTTGAAAGAATAAAACAGATTGTCTCCAGAATGTCATACTTTGCGGAAGTGCAGATGAAAGCAGAATATTCACAGGTAGAACTCAAAAAAATTCTCTCCGAAATAATAAATCATTTTGAAGATAAAGGGAAAGTATTTGAAAAAGAACTATATGACACATCTTATATTTATGCTGATGAAGAACAAATCAGAACCGCTCTTTATGAAGTCATAAAAAATGCTTTTTTAGCAAGCGAATCAAAAATTAAAGTCAAACTATACCAGAAGGAAAAAACTATATTCATAGAAGTAAAAGATGACGGGGAAGAGATTCCAAAAGAATACATCAAAAGAATATTTGACCCGTTCTTCACACTGAAAAAATGGGAGGGAATAGGATTAGGACTAACAATTGCCAAAACAGTATTCAACAATCTGAAAGGAGATATATATGTCAGCGAAGACGATAGAAAAACATTCATAATAGAAATAGACGCTGAAAAGAACAAGGAGATAAAAGAGTTCTTGAAAGAGGAAGAAGAAAAAATAAAAGCTCATCTTGTATAAAAAGAGGAAATGGAATTGAGAAAAAAAGTTGAGGAAAAAGAAAGAAATCAAATCATAGACATAGATAAAATATCAAGAAAAGAAGTT
This sequence comes from bacterium HR19, assembly GCA_002898315.1. Classification (GTDB taxonomy): domain Bacteria; phylum Calescibacteriota; class Calescibacteriia; order Calescibacteriales; family Calescibacteriaceae; genus Calescibacterium. The sequence goes on from BEHV01000003.1 coordinate 164,309, forward strand.
ATGTTAAATTCTCTGATTATTTTCGCTCTAATATCACTATACATCGCTCTATCATTCTCAAGGTTCTATAAATTTATGTCATCCACACCCTCTATTGAAATCGTAAAGGGAGATGTAAAGGTTTTCGTAAACGGGATATGGATAAAAATGAGAGCGGGAATAAATCAAGAAAACTTGAAAAAACTCAAAATAAAAATAGAGAACGGAGAACTCACTCTGAGCAACAATGCATCAATAAAAGCTGAATATGCAGAAGTTGAAATATCTTCAAACTCAATATCAATATCAAAAGGAAAAGCAGAAGTAAATATGCAGAACAGAAAAATTGAGATCAAAGAAGGTGAGGAGTTAAAAGTAGGAGAAATTAAGATGAGAGCAGAAGAAAAAACCCCTGAAACCACTCAGAAAGAAAAAGAGATAACTGAAAAAACCGAAATTCAAGAGAAGATAAAAGAGGAGAAAAAAGAAAATTTGCCTCAAATTTCGGAACCATACGAGATACAGAAATTTAATCTCAGTTTAGAAGGAAATAATGCAAAAGTATATGCTAAAACAAAGGGAATAAAAAAGATATTTATAAATTCTGTGCCATTTCAATCTGAAAGTGGTGAGTTCAATATCGTTTTCCCCCTCAAAGAAGGTAAGAACAAAATAAAAATAGTCGCCTCCGCACCCGATGGGAAAATAATCCCACTTGAAGAAAAGGAAGTAATCGTAGATATTACTCCTCCAAAAGTTGAAAAATTAAAAATAAAATGGGAATAAGAAAAACCAGCTGAAATGAGTGAGTTCTTACCTCAACAGGTTTAAATTTGCCTCACCTTAATTATATGCAAGAAGAGAAAATAGCAAGTAAAATTAATTATGCATGATACTGAACACTATCTTTTTTCTCTTCATAAGTGAGTTCATAAGCGAGAGTAATTTCATCTGTGGAACAAAAGAAAATTTCTATCTGGTTGAAGTTTCAAATGGAAAAATTCAAGATAACATAGAAAAAATAGAAGGGATAAAAAGCAGAAAAATAAAACCCGGCACTTGGGAAATAGAATTTTCAGGTGAAGAAGATAAAATAAAGATATTATATAAAAATAAAGAAGAAAAAGAGGTAGAGTTAGAGCAAGTATGCTTTGAAAGAATTAAAATCTCAAAAATTGATTATATATCACAAGACATAGCAGAAATAACTTTTGATATACCACAAGGAGAAGAAACAGAAGTAATATCTGGCTTAGGCAAAACAGAAGTAATAAAAAATCAGAAAAAACTGAAAATAAAGTATCATCGCTACTCAAAATTTCCATACAGAGATAAACTCCTCGTAATTTCAAAAATAAGAGAAGGGTATAAGGAGAAAAACTATTTCTTTTTCGGAGATATTGCTCTATCTTCGAAACTCGTAATTGAAGGTAAAACAGAACCATTTTCAGAAGTAAAAATTTATGTCGGAACCCAAGAATACAAAACCTTTTCAGATAAGAGCGGGAACTTCTCTGCTGAAATTCTTATACCTCCCGGATTGGAAAAACTGAAAACGGAAATCAAAGATAGAGCAGGAAACATAACAAAAGAGGAAATACAAATACCTAAATATAAAGCTCCGGAAGCAAAGGAGATAACACATATCATAAAGGTAGGGAATAAGCTTGTTATTTTCACAGAAGGTAAAAAAATAGAAGTGAAAAAGAAGATTTCAACAGACGAAGAAAAAGAAAAAACTCACTCTGAAACTATAAATGAAAATTACAAAATCATAAATATCTTACCTAATCTGTTTGTATTTATTCCGAGCTTTGGAGAATATGAGATAAGCGTTGGAGATAAAAAATTTCAGATAGATAAAAAAGAAATCCCTTATGAGTTTGAAATATCTCCTGAAAAAGAGAAAATAAAAGCAGATGGTTCAGAAAAAGTAAAAATAAAAATAAAAGCAAAAGATATTTTCGGAAATGAATTATCCCTCTCCCAATTCAACATTGAAATAACCTCTCCTACAAGCGAAATAATCAAAGAGGGAAAAGAATTTTACATTTTAGCAGAAAAGATGCCAGAGGAGGTAAAAGAATATAAGACAGAATTGAAAGCTAAAATATATTTCCAAAATAAGAACTTCTTCCTTGAAGATGAAAAAAATTTTCTTTTAATCCCAGGAGAACCAGCAGAGATTAATATAAAAGCCGAAAAAGATACAATAAAAGGAGATGGAAAGGAAAAAGCGCCAATCTATGTGAAACTAAAAGATAAAAAAGATAACACAGTATTTATAGATGAAAAGATAATTGATGGTCTGAAAGTATCGGTAAGTGAAGGGAAAATAGAACTCGCTCAAAAAGAAGAGAACTTTCTGAAATTCCTATACTATGCAGAATCTGAATTGGATGCAGTAGGTGAAATAAAGTTTCATTTCAACCAAATAAGGCAATCTGTAAAAATAAAAATATCTGGGAATAAAGTGAGCAGAGAAATAGGTTTAGCAGGAGGAACAGGAACGAACTTCGGAATAATCATACTAAACACAAACCTTTCATTCTTTTTAAGATACGCTCTGATGAAATCTATTTATGGAGTAATAGGGACAGAAGGAGAATTGGCAAAATACAGCGGAAAAATAAAAATTGATTCCTTCTCTTTCTCACCATTTTTAGGATTTCAGTATAGAATCAAAGATACAATATATTTAAGAGCAGGAAGTTTTTTCGCTTTATCTTTATTCAGAATTTCTTTATCCTCACTCACAAGCAGTATAAGTATATTCAGCATAGAGCCAGAAATTTCATTTATTCTCACAATCAGAAAAAATTTATTTTTGAATATTTCCCCCTCATACTATTTCCCCATAGTAGAAAGTTCGCAAGAAAGGGAATTTTTAAGAATAGACCCAAAAGACCTAAAATTCTTTAAGCTCAAATCTGGTATTTATTACGTATTCTAAACCCAATACCAAATACCAAATAAGTATTAAATTATTATTGTAATATGCAAAAGAGAAATCTCATAAACTCCACACTCTCAATCCGACTTACCTGCTTCTCATACACAATACCATTTTTTATTGCAACTATATTATTAGCAAATTGCTCAAAGAATGATTTCGCACCGAAAATAACAAAGGTAAATCCAGATAAAATCTGGAACGGTCAGGAAAACGAGATAACCATTGAGGGCGAAAATTTCATCCCTGGAGCAAAATTAAACCTCAAAAAAGATAAAGTAGAAGAGTCAATTTTCTATGTATTCTTATCAAGTGGAACACAAAATATTTATATTCCCTTCAATGTAGAAACCGAGAAAAAAATAAAAGCATCTGTACCAAAAGGAATAAATCACGGAAAGTATAAAATAATCGTAAAACTCGCAAATGGAAAATCAGATTCAGCAAGTTTAGAGGTATTCAGGCTACCCTTCCCAATAGCAGAAACGCTATCAAAAAACAAGCTCTCAAATGTTTCTGACCAGCAAATAAAAGTAGAAGGCAAGTATTTTTTAGAGATAACCGGCGTATATATAGGAGACACAAAATTAGATTTTTCATACTCTGAAACAGAAGTTGTAATCTTGGTACCAGAGAACTTTCCTCCCGGAAGCTATGAGATAAAAATTTTCAACAGCGAAGGTGTAGAAGTATCTGCTGGAAAGATTGAAATCTACCAAGGAGCAAAAATAAAAGCACAAATTGAAAAACCCTCCAACATCTTTGAAAACTCAACAACATATATCACAGTATCAATAAAAAATGAAGGGAGTTTATCAGCAGTAATAAAACTAAATTTAAAATCAACCCGCTCAGATAAGACATCAGAAGAAGAATTAAAATTAGCACCGGGAGAAACAGCAAGAATAAGTTTTCCGATAAATATCACTCAATCGGAGATAATTGAGCTTGAAATAAAAGGAGAAGATGAGTTTGGCGGAGAAATATCGGAGAAAATCTATGACACAATCACAGCAAACTGCTTTCCTGAAATCTGTGATGATAAAGATAACGATTGCGACGGGCTAATTGACGAAGGACTGAAAATAACCTTGTACAAAGATAAAGATGGAGATGGGTACGGAGATATAAATGATACAATCCAAGCATGCTCACAGCAAGTTCCTTCTTATGTCTCAAATTCTGATGATTGCGACGACAACAACGCAATGATAAATCCCAAAACAATGTGGCTCAAAGATATGGACGGAGATGGATACACAGACGGGACAACATTTGTGGGATGCATCCCACCGCAAGGGTTCAAACTCTCTGCTAATTACACAGATTGCGACGATAACGATAGCTCGTCGGCACCAGGCAAAAATGAGCTATGCGACGGAAAAGACAACAACTGCAATGGTGAGATAGATGAAGCATTCACAAACAAGGGTAAAACTTGTTCGGTCGGGATAGGAGAATGTCAGAGATATGGAGTATATGTATGCAGTCAAGATGGAACTACAACGATATGCTCTGCAACGCCTGGGACCCCGAGCGTAGAAATCTGCGACGGGAAAGATAACGATTGCGATGGAATGATTGACGAAGGAGTGAAAACGATATTTTACAAAGATGCAGATGGGGATGGGTATGGCTCTCCTTCTTCAACAACTCAAGCTTGTTCTCAACCCTCTGGCTATGTATCAAATTCTGCCGACTGTGATGACACAAATGCAAGCATAAACCCTGAAACAGTTTGGTATAAAGACGCCGACGGAGATGGATATTCAGATGGTGCTACGGTTGTTCAATGTTCAAGACCTTCAGGATACAAACTTCCGTCAGAGCTTACATCAACATCAGGAGATTGCGACGACGGAAACCCATCGTTAAATCCCCAGACGGTTTGGTATAAGGATGCAGATTCGGATGGATATTATCCGTCAGGTGGTTCGCAGGTGTCATGTTCTGATCCTTATCCAGAAAATTCAACTTATACTGCTTTGAACCCGGGCGATTGCGACGATGGAAACCCGAATATTCACCCAGGTGCTCCTCTGAACTGCAACAACTCACAAGATAATGACTGTGATGGCAATGTTGAGAAGTGGTTCTTCCAAGACCAAGACAGTGATACTTGGACTACATCTATATCCCAATGTGCTAATACTATGCCCTCTGGTTTTACATCAACTTCTAAACCTCTTGACTGCAATGATAGTAATGCGAGCATAAAACCGGGGGCAACAGAGATATGCGACGGGGTAGATAATAACTGCGATGGGCAAATAGATGAAGGAGCTTCTTGCGGGGTTCCTGTATGCCCAACCTCTCTCACTGCCACCTACTTTTTCCGCTCATCCACAGGCGATATAAGTATTAAGTTGGAGTGGAACGACCCCG
>BEHV01000004.1 GCA_002898315.1 bacterium HR19
GTTTGATGAGGAGGCGTTGCGTCTCACATCGTTGCAGGTAGTTCAGCAGAGCGCTAACGCTATGGTTGCTATATCACGGCTCACTCCTCAACTTGTACTTCAGCTATTTGCATAAAAGAGCTCACCAGAGGGAATAGGGGAAATAAGAAAAACTCCTCCCCTATTCCCTTCTTCCCAGGTTTCAAAGGTATAAATAGAATCTACAACATTGTGTATAGAATATACTTTGATATGTAGTAGTATAAAGGTATGGTGAAAAGAAGGCTATCTACTCGGTCAAGTATTCCGCCGTGTCCAGGAATTAAAGAGCTTGAATCTTTCAGGTGGACATCTCTTTTAAGAGCTGATTCTGCAAAGTCGCCAAGAAGTCCAAAAAAAGCAGAAACAAATCCAAAAAGAATCCACATAAGCACACTTCCACCAACTCCGAAAGAGAATTTCAGAATAAGAGAAACAATAATTGAAAGAAGAACTCCGCCGAAAAATCCCTCAACTGTTTTCCCGGGAGATATCTTTTCAGCAATTTTGGTTTTGCCAAATCTTTTACCAAAAAAGTAAGCCCCCACATCTGCAAAAGCCGTTGTAGCAACCGCAAACAGAAAAAAGAATAGTCCAGGGTCTATCTTTGAGAAATTCGGTGATTTTGCTTCCGAGCCGATGTTGCGCAAAAGAACGGCGTGAGCTCCACCTAACCAGCCCACATACACTATCCCAAAGTATGTCATCATAACTTTTTCTATCGTTCCTTTGAACTCACGAGAAATTATCTGAATAAAAAATATAGCAATAAGCGAAAAGGTCAAAAGAGCAAATAGCATCTCAGAAGGAGCAAAATAAGATATAAATGGTATTGAAACAGATATACCTACTCCAACTAATGTATATGGATTTTCACCTTTTAGCTCGAGCAACCTGTAAATCTCAATTGATGCAAGAGCAACAAATATTGCTACAAAGACAACAAAAAATATCCCACCTTTTACGGTGAAAAAAAGAGCTATCCCTGCAAGAGTGATGCCAGACACAATCCTTTTGTATATCTCTTCATAGTTCCAGACAAATTCATGCTTTCTTCTCTCAATTGTTTGAGAAACTCTCTTTACATGCTCACTATATTTTCCTTTATCACGCATAAAAACAAAAATTTTTTATCCTTCAATATAAATCAAAATTACAAATTCAATTGAGACCTGTTTTTTGCTCTGAATTTTTGTTTCTTTCTCTTTTTCCACAGGCAGATTTTCTAAATTTTCTCTTATGTCTGACATCAAAAATTTTCTGAAGAAGTTAGCAGATGGGAAAAGTTTGAATTTTGACGAAGCAAAAAAATGCGCAGAACTCATAATATCTGGCAGTATCTCACAAACACTTATAAGCGCAATTTTGATCGCATTGAGAATGAAAGGAGAAACCCCCGAAGAAATAGCGGGATTCGCCTATGCGATGAGAGAGAGCGCAATAAAGCCCGAAATACCTCCATATATAAAACCCATAGATACCTGCGGAACAGGCGGAGACGGGATTGGAACATTCAACGCATCAACATGTTCAGCAATAATTTTAGCTTCGCTTGGAATACCCGTCGCAAAGCACGGGAACAGAGCGGTCTCTTCTCAAATCGGATCAGCTGACATTCTTGAAAAAATCGGAGTGAAGATAGAAGTAAAACCAGAAGAAGTGCCGGAAGAAATCAGAACAAAAAACTTTGTCTTCCTTTTCGCACCGATGTATCACCCAGCTATGAAAAATGTCGCACCTGTAAGACGGGAACTCGGAATAAGAACTATTTTCAACCTTCTCGGACCTCTTACTAATCCAGCTCAGGTAAAAAGACAGATAATAGGTGTCTTCTCACCAGTTTACGCAGAAAAAATAGCAGATGCTATATGTGAGCTTGAACCAGAAAAAGTTCTTGTATTTTCAGGAGAAATAGAAGAAGGAAAGTTTATAGATGAGATATCTCCCTCTGGAAAAACATTTTTCTTTTATATTGAAGGAAGAAAAAAAGAACACTTTTCAATAGATGCAAGAGATATTTTGAAAAAACCCGTTCCTCCCGAAAAAATCCTGTACAGCAATAACTCAGCTGATGAGTTTTTATCTGTGCTTGCAGGTAAGGCAGAAGAAGAACTCATAGATTTTGTAGCTTTGAATACCGGAGCGGGATTACTCATATATGATAAAGCAAAGGATTTGAAAGAAGGATACATAAAGGCAAAGGAGTTTATTGTGTCTGGCAAAGCAAAAAAATTCTATGAAGAAAAGCTGAAATCAAAATGAACTGAAAAATTCACCCTCCTAACCCTAAAAATTTAGCAAGAGAAGAAAGAACGCTGTTTATAACTTTATTCAAAGCATAGTTCCCCACCTTTATGTTATCTGGACGGACGAGAAATCCTGGGTCCGCAATGCCCCACTCTTGCTCCTTTGATAAACAACCCGAACCATTAGATATTTCATAAGTTGAGATAAAAAGAGAGCGGTCAAAGGTCGGGTCGGCAAATGGTATGTATAGCAGACCACCCTGAATACAATCTTTATCTATCGTGATACCATCTTGATATAGTTTCGCTACACTCTGAGGAGCATCAGAAGTTGAAGTTATGGAATAAGCAGAGTTAGAAAAATGTTCTTTATCTTCTCCGCTTTTTTCTGTTTCAAAGGCGAAAATAAATGTATCATCTTGCTTTGCAACAAAAGGCAGTAAAGAGCGGAGCGATTTCGGCTTGAAAAACTCCGACGGAACCACAGCTATCAAATTTTTTGTCTGTAATATTGGAATATCTCCAAGTATCCTTATACATCCATCATTTTCTTGCCGAAAGGATTTGCTTATTTTATTGCTATTTACTACATTACAACTTCTAATACTACTACCCGTTAAACTTTCGGACCATTTACGCAAGGTATCATTTATACGCGATAATAATCCAGCTCCAGCAACATTACATAATTCTAATTTTAATGATTCTAATGTAAGCAAATTTTTTACGATCCCAGATAACATCAACAAAGAAGCTTCGTTTGGATTCTTATTACACTGAATTCCTAATTCTTTCATAAATTCGCCGAGATTTTTGAGAGAGTCGGCAAGGTCTGTCGCTGATTTATACCACAAATTCGCCCTATCGTTATTCAAAGTGAGAAGGTTTGGATTCACAGCAAAAAGATGTCCGAGCTTTGAAAGAGTCAAAAAAACATTATTCTGCTTCTGCTCTTTGAGAAGTTTCCTCATAAAATCAAATGTATAGGTCAAGCTCATTTTGTAGTTTTGAGAGTAAGCTATATCAAGAACACCCGATAGCAGAGAAAGAACCGCATAGTTAAGTTTGGCAAAAGAAGTTGAATACTCAATCTCTTTTCCTTCTTCATTTTTTGTCGGAATAACAATTTCAAGATTGAGAATTTTCAAATACGCAGTAGCAGATGAGCTGAAAGAGCAGTTCAAACTCATAACTTCTTTAAGGTCTTGTCTCATGCTGTCAAATCTTTTCAGGAAGTATCCAAGAAGAGTATCTATTGAAGACGAAACGAGCATATCTAAACTTTGAAAGTAGCCAGAAGTGCTGTCTGATAGTGGTTCAAGTTTTTCGTTCTCTTTGGTAAAAAATGGAGATTCATGAGATGTTTCTGATTGCTCTCCCTGTGAGACAGCAGACAATATATCTCCAAGAAGTTTTACCGTTCCGAAAAAGTCCGCAATATATTTTCCGTAAAGAGCGTCGCAGTAATCACATCTTCCTCCCTGCTTAACGCAATCGTCTTTGCTCATATATGGGAGAACTTCTGAAAAAAGTGTTTTGGCTTCTGAAACCTGTCCTGAATCAAGCAGATTTTTCGCAAGAACCAGTTTTTCTTTCGGGGAAAGCTCTACCTTACTCTCCTCTGCTTTCTTCTCCTCAAACTTTTTTCCACACCCAAAAAAAACCAGCGATAAAATCAAAACCGGAAAATAAATTTTTCTGCTCGTCATATCCTTATATTTTAAAAAAAGATTTCAATTTTTGAGTTGTTTTTGATATAGCGGAGAGTTTTTTTATATGGATTCCGCAGGAAAAGAAATAAAAGAGAAAGCAGAAAAAGTTCAAGAACTTCTTGAAGAATGGAAAAAAGCTCTGAAATCAAAAGATAAAGATAAACTCTCCAAAATCTCTTATGAAATCCTGAAATTAGGAGAGGAACTTATGAAAAAAATATGGCACACAGTAAGACCCGGGGATAGATTATCTGATGTAGCAAACGCGATAGCGGAATCAGAGACAAAAACAGAAATAGAAAAATAAATATTCAAGGCATATAGGCCCCGCAGAAAAAACCAAAAAATTAGCAAAAGATACAAAAAATTTCTCCCGATGTAAATTGATAATTGAAAAAAATGAATGTTGAAAAAATAGAGCTGAAAGTGAAAAAGATTAAGAACAAGAAAGAAGTCAAAGAAAAAAATGAAAACATCGCAGAAAAGGAAAACCTTCCGAGATGGAACGGAGTTAGCAAAGGTCACTATGAGGTCTGGTATATCACAGGGAACACCGAGGAAATAGGATTTTGGATAAGATATACCATAAATGTTTCAGAAGACGGATATAAAGATTGGGCTGGAATATGGCTTGCAATCTTCAAAAATGGAGAAAAACCAATAGGAGTATGTCGCAAGTACCCTCTCGGGGAGTTCTCATGGGAAAAAAAACACTTTCTTATAAAAATAGGAGAAGAGAATATGCTATCTAATACAAAGGCGAAGGGGAAAATAAATGTGAAAAATTTCAGAGCGGAATGGGAGCTGAACTTTGAGCCAACAGGATATGTATTCAAACATCTGCCAGAAGCAGCTTACCATCTTCCGCTTGAAACAGAAGTTCTTGCACCCAATCCTGAACTTAACTTTGAAGGGTTCATAAAAATAAAAGATATAGAAACAGGAATTGAGATAAGGAACATAAATGTTAAGGGGAAGGGATATCAGACACATATATGGGGCAAAAAGCACGCTTTCAGATGGGTTTGGGGGCACGCAAACATACTCAAAGACGAAAACGGCGAACCGGTAGAAGATTCATTCTTTGAAGGTCTCACAGTAATAGCTAAAAGAGGACCGCTCCAACTCCCACCCCTATCTCTCTTTGCCATAAGATATAAGGGGGAGATGTTTGAATTCAACAACTTCGGCGATATAATCTATAATTCGGCAAGATGGAAGTTTGATGATGAAAAAATAGAGTGGGAAGTAAGGTCAAAGAAAATGAACTTTCGCCTCCTGATGAGAGGAAAAAAAGAGAACTTCATCATGGCTACTTATGATGATCCCGACGGCTCAAATGCCTTCTGCCACAACAGCGAAATAGAAAGTGCAGAAATAGAATTTGAAATAAAAGGCAAAAAAGTAAAACTTTTCTGCGACGGAACATTCCACACAGAATTCGGCGCAAGAACCCCTCTTGAATACTCGCCAACAAAGTTCTTCTACGAGTGAATAAACCTTAACAAAATCTTGAACATGCAGACCCACTTATGTACCCAAAGAGAATAAAAATAGCTAACTTCACTCCATCTGGGAAAGGCGGGGCAGAAGTTGTAGCATCTCAAATCCACCAGCACCTCTCCGAAACCTTCAACATAAAAACAATAGAAGGAGACAAGTTATCAATTCAAGACATGATAAGAGAGTTTTTAGGAGCAGATGTGATAATAACTCATAAGAACTCCTTCATAAAAAAGTTTTTACCAGCCCTTTTCGTAAAAAGAAATAGAAAAATCATCATGTTCCAACACTTTTCACTCACAAAAAGCAAGAAAAAAGATATATACCACAAAATCATATACTCAAAGGTAGATTTATTTATACCAATGTGCAAATCAATTGAGCAGAGAATAAAGGAAAACTGGTCAATCCCACCAGAAAAAATAAAAACAATCTACCCCGGAGTTGATACTGAAAAATTTTTCCCGTCAGAAATTATAAGATACAAAAAGAGAAAGGAACTCGGTATAAAAACTGAGGATATAGTTCTTGGAGTAATTGCGAAAATAACAGAGAAAAAGAATCAGGAGATAATATTGAAAGCGGTCTGCGAGCTCCCGTCAAAATTCAAAGAGAGAATAAAAATACTCCTTGTAGGAAATGTTGAAGACCAAAAATATTACGAGAAAATGATGAGGTATATCAGAGAGTTTAACTTAGAAAACAGCGTGATATTCCAAAATTTCACAGATAGAATAAACGATTTTTACAACACTTGTGATTCGGCAGTTATAACATCAAAAGAAGAAGCATTTGGACTTGTCGCCCTTGAAGCTCTTGCCACAGAAAAATTTCTTATAGCCCCAAAAGACGCCGGTGTATCAGAAATACTTGAAGACAAAAAGGACTCCCTTATCTACAAAACAAATAATCTCAAAGACCTTTCGGAAAAAATAAAAACATTTCTTGAAATGGGAAAAGACGAAAAAGAAAGAATGATAAGATACGGAAAAGAAAAAATAATTTCAAACTTCTCCGTAAAGAGATTCATTGAAGATGTAAAAAACACAATTTTTGAAATTCTATGAAGATAAAAAATTCTGTAATTCTAATCGCCTTTTCTGAACCTCTCATATACGAGACCTAAAAAAAGTTTTGAAACAGAATAGATAAGGAATATCGCAACAAAAGAAGGTATTACAAGAAAGCTAATCCCGTACCCATAAAAGTATTTTGCTCCAAGAACAATAGTTCCCCAAGAAGAAATAAAAAGCAAAAACAAAATAACAGAGAAACTGAAAAGAAGCAGAAAAACATTTCTGAACTCTTTCAAGAACCACTGGAAAAGCATTATTGAAAATCCAAGAGAGACGGTCAGTCCGGAAAGTCCCGCAAAATACCACGCGTCTTCTAAATCTTGCCACCAAAGAGAAAAAGCCAAAGAAATCAAAAGAAATAAGAGAAGAAAGATATGAACCCTGAAATCAAACCTTGATGGCTGTGAATCATAACTGAAAAAGTCCTCTGAAATAAACTTCAGGCCTCTAACCATGCTCTCAAAAGAAGAAAGAAGAAAATTCAAAACAACAAAAAGGAACAACTTATCAAAAAACGGAAAGATAAACGAAAAATTTTTTGAAATCTCTGAAATAAATTTTTTGTCTAAACTTTCTGGAATGAGCTTCAGAATAAAAAGAGCAAAGGTGGAGAGGAAAAGCCCTTCAAGAATTGAAGAGCCGAGCCCAACTTTTGATATGTGGCACTCCGAACTTATCTGTTTTGCGGAGACAAAAGAAAAAATGCTGTGGAAACCGCTCAAAGCCCCGCAAGAAACACCAATAAAAAGCAAAGGAAGGAAAAATAAATTCTCCTTCACAAAAAGAGGAGCAGAATCAAAAGATTTTTCCCCAGACCTGAAAATCCCAGAAAATAGCAAAACGAAAATCAAAATGAAAAGAGCAGAATTGAGATAACCCTTCGGTTGAAAATTCAACGAAACAGGAAGAAAAGCTAAAATAAACACATAAAGTATCAGAATAAAACCCCATGTCAGCTCATCAAATTTGAGGTAAAGAGGGAACTTATAAGCAATAAAGACAGAAATCGCACCACCAAGAGCAGATAAAAGAAACATTATGCCCTGTGAAATATATATAAACCTTGAAATGAAACTCAAAAGCAAAACAAAAACTTGAACGAAAATCAGTGCTGAAATCAAAAACCCATTACCATCAACAACCCCAGTAAAAAACTTCAAAATTATAAGAGAAAGGAAAAATATGTTCAGAAGGAGCAGAGGAAAAAGTATGTATCTTGAGAACTTTCCTAAATAATTTTCTGCTATCTTGAATACAGAACCTTGCTCATTGCGGACGAGAAAGAGGAGAACCGCAAAGTCATAGAACGCTCCTAAAACTGCTGAACCCAGAACAACCCACATCAAAAACGGCACAAGCCCGAACTTCACGAGAAAAAAGCTACCTACAAGCGGACCTATTCCAAAAGAAGAACCAAAGTGTCCCCCAAAAATAGAAATGAACTTAGCAGGAACATAATTCACTCTATCGTATCTTTCTATTGACGGAGTAGGATTTACGCAGTTTATCTTGAAAACCCTTGAAAATCTGCTCCACAAAATATATGAAAGAAAGAAAAATGCTAATATGATGAAAAAGAAAAGCTCTAATTCCATCTTTCATTTAAAACGGTTAGTCCCAAAGTTTAAACTTATATAATTCCAAAAAAAGTTTTGGCAAAAATCCGAAAATTTTTTGAACTCCCGTTCAAAAAAACAGAAAAATCAGAAAAACAAAGCGAATATAAATAGTAATTTTGTGGTTATGGAAATAAAGAAAATTCTTGTTGCCAATAGAGGAGAAATAGCAAGGCGTGTTATATACACATGCAAGAAACTTGGAAAAAAAACCGTAGCAGTTTATTCCGAGGCAGATAAAGACCTTCCCTTCGTTCAAGAAGCAGATGAGGCAGTATGCATAGGTGAGCCACATCCGCTAAAAAGCTATCTCAACATACCGGCTATCATTGAAGCAGCTAAAAAAGTGGGAGCAGACGCTATACACCCCGGATATGGATTTTTATCTGAAAGACGCGAGTTCGTCAAAGCTTGCGAAACCGCAGGAATAATATTCATAGGTCCCACCGCAGAAAGTATGGAGGTGATGGGAGATAAAGCATCTGCAAGAGCTTTCGCAAGAAAACAGGGCGTACCAACACCCCCCGGAACAGAAATTTTGAACTCCCCCGAAGAAGCCGAAGAGTTAGCCGAAAAATTATCTTACCCCGTTCTCATAAAAGCATCCGCGGGCGGAGGAGGAATAGGAATGGTAAAAGTTGAACGCAGAGAAGATATAAAAAGAGCTTTTGAACAAGCAAAATCTCGCGCACTATCTGCTTTCGGCGACGACAGAGTTTATATGGAAAAATACCTTGAATCCCCTCATCACATAGAAATTCAAGTCCTCGGAGACGGCAAAGGAAATATAGTAACTTTTCCCGAAAGAGAGTGCTCAGTTCAAAGAAGACACCAGAAAGTTATAGAGGAATCACCCTCTACATTCGTTGATGAAGAACTGAGAAAAAAAATAAGAGAGTCAGCAAGAAAACTCCTCTCTGCCCTGAAATATAAAAACGCAGGAACGGTTGAATTCGTCGTAGATAAATACAAAAACTTCTACTTCCTTGAAGTGAATACCCGTTTGCAGGTTGAACACCCTGCAACAGAAGCAATAACAGGATTTGACCTCGTAGAGTGGCAGATAAGAATAGCAGAAGGAGAAAACCTACCAAAAGAAGAAGATATAAAAATAAACGGATGGGCAATAGAAGCAAGAATATACGCAGAAGACCCCGTGAAATTCTTCCCTTCTCCGGGAGAGATAAAAAAACTCGTTGAACCCAAATGCTCAAAATTCTACTGGAACGCAGAAAATATCCGACTTGATATAGGATACAAAGAAGGAAATAAAATCACTCCGTTTTATGACCCACTCATAGCAAAACTCATCGCACGAGGAAAAACAAGAGATGAAGCCATAGAAAACATCTTAAAAGCACTTGAAGAAATGATAATAGAAGGACCAAAAACAAATATACCTTTTCTCAAAGAAGCAATATCTTCTGAACTTTTCAGAAAAGGTGGATACGATACTCACTTTATACCAAAACTACGGGGAGAAGAAAAATAGCAACCCTAAATCAAATCATAAAATATCAAAGGTTTATCTAAAATTAATCTCTGAAAATAATGAGAAAATCAGACATTATCTTTTGCTTTATACTTGGAACAATTCCAAATCTCGCTCAAATATACTCACTTTTTGTGCTCAGACAACCTCTTTATTTTCATTATGATGAAGCAATATGGGTAAAACAAACTTTTTTTTGCGGAAAAGAATTTCCCTTCTACGAGCAAAAGTGGGGACTTATCATACCTTCTCTCTGCCTCATTTACCCTCTCAAATTCATCATACACCCATACTTTTTCCCTTCTCTCAGAATTATTTTCACTATCATCAATTTTATATTGGCTTTCAAAATTTTGAACCTCTATCTCCCAAGAAGAACATCATATATAATCTTGCTCTTTATATCCTCAAATATATTTTCCAGCTCTAAACTCATTTTATACAAAACCTTGGAGATTCTGGAATTTAGCATAGACCCAAACTTGATCCGTTTTACAGAAAACAACCTCATTTCTAACATCTATGGAAACACTCTGAGAGTTTTTAATCCTTCCTATTTTATGATTTTTTTCCTTCTGTTCTTTTTGGCTTTCTCATCAGCTTATCAAGAGCAAGAAAAAGATATAGAGAACAGAAAAAAAATTGCTACGGCAGGAGTTCTCGGGGGACTTATATTTTACTCACACCCTCACTGGTTCGCATATACCATATCAACCCTTACACTTACTCTCTTTATATATTTCATATCTAAAAAAGAAACAAAAAGCATAGCAAAAATAATTTTTTCATCTTTAATTGTAGGACTTCCCGGAATCATCTTCAATCTATACCAAAGAGAAATTCTGAAAGA
The DNA here is from genome assembly GCA_002898315.1 of bacterium HR19. Lineage (GTDB taxonomy): Bacteria > Calescibacteriota > Calescibacteriia > Calescibacteriales > Calescibacteriaceae > Calescibacterium. Next base: position 10,514 of record BEHV01000004.1, read on the forward strand.
ATCAATAAAAAGAGGAGCGATGATGGTGACAATAGAAAATCAAAGTGCATCTATACCGAAGGAATTTTTGGTTCTTTTCGCACTTGCCATAATCTCCATACTTCTTTTCTCAAAATACAGAAAAAAAGATTTATTCCTTCTTGGAGGAGTTCTAAGCGGACTTATTTTATTTATTGTTGAGCCAATTTCCAGAATATACACGCAAATTATTCCACATATAACTGTGCCTTTCAAGATTTTCTCCAAAATCGCAATCGGCTTTTCAATCAAAAAAATAGAAGAAAAATCAAAACCACTCATCAATATACCGCTCTTCCTCTTTATTATCACTTTTATCTCACAGTGGATATTTTTTTCTTTCAGAATAATCAGAGAACTCAAAGACGAAAAAATTGAGAAAATAAACGAGTTCATAAAAGTTGCAGAATTTATAAAAACAAAAACCGAAAAGAACTCCGTCATAACAGCAGAAGATTTGTACGGATTTTTCTTCATATACGATGTTTTTCCTACATCATCTGAACTCATGCTATCTATTCTCACAAAAAGATATATATTGCACAACAACATAAATTACTTTTCAGACCTTAAAGACGAAGATATCTTTGAAAGATTTATTCTGAGAGCAAAACTTCTCGGATACTCAGGCGAAGAGCTGAAAAAATACATCAAAGATATATCTGAAAGAGAACATGTAGTATGGGGAACCTCTACATTTTCAGTTTTTGTATCACGAGCATATTTCGGAACACCCCCAAACTTCACAATAGAAAAATACAAAAATTTAAAAGAAGCACTACCCGAACTTACAGAAAAAATACTTCAAATATATAAAGACGAAGAGAAAATGAACGAGATATTGAAAAAACTCAAAGTTGATTATGTCGTGAGAAAAAAAGATTATCAAGGCGAACCTTACCTTGAAAAAATCTCAGAAATTGGAGATTTTAAAATTATGAAGGTAGTAAAATAAACCATCAAAAAATTGAAAAAATTTCACATCAAGATTATAATAAAACTATGCTCGGAGAGAAATTCACAAAACCTATGGAGGTAAAAATTATGAGTTCGGCAAAAAGAAAAGCAGGAATATTTCTTATACTTTTCCTCACATCACACTGCGGGAACGGAAAAAAAGAAGGCAATCAGCAGACCACCAGCCCAGAATTTCAAGCTGCAAAACTAAAAATAGAAAGCATTGACCCAGATAACGACTCAGTAGATCAAATTATTCAGTATTATAAAGACGCTCTCAAGGAGATTTCAAAAAGAGTTAAATCAACAGACCCAAAAATAAAACCAACACCAGAAGAGAAGTATCTTTACTTCCTCGCAGATACAGCTCTTCTTTTCCATCAGCTTGTGAAATTTCTCAACGCAGTTGCAAAAGCTATAATAAGTGGTCAAATAGACCAAAATTCTCTTCAAAATATAATAAACAGCTTGCCTCAATCACCACCAGCAAGAATATCTGTATATCAGGAGGAGAGCAATTTACCCTATGGATGCTACCAAACTTCAACATTATCAGGAACAATATGTACATTTCTTGATAGCATATTCCTCCAAAGAATGGAAAACAACTTGAAAATTCTCCGCGAAATAGAAAGCGAAAATCCAAACATAAAAGTGGAAATAAAAAGAGTGCCTGTAAAGATTCAACTCATTGTCTTCTCTTACTATCTTGATTTCGGCGGAGAGCATTCAGGAGATATGATTTACTTTTTTGACTCCCTCCTCTCGCTCATAGATGCGCTTTTCAGATTTACATTTTCAATAAGCATACCTCTCCCCCAAGGAGTTATGGATATACCCACTTATCTATCACAAATAACATCAGCTGGACTTCCTTCACTTTCAGAAGACCCAATCTTACACGGAGGAAGAATTTTAACCTATCTTCTCATAAATAATGGAGAACTTCTTAAAGTTTCTTCTGCTGTTGAAGTGAAGAGAGCGAGGTATCAGCTTTCACAAGCGCTTGAAAAAACCCAAAAATTCATAAATTTCATTTTAGAAAAAAACATAAATACCACTAATACCATTTTCTATTACGATACAGAAAAAGAAGTTGTCAAGCTCAGATACAAAAGAAATGGGAAATCTCAAGATGTTGAGATACTGAAAAGAAGCGATGCTCAAAACTTCGCAAATGTAATGCAGAAAATAAACACAAACCTGAACCAAACGGGAAATCAACTCATATCTACCAGAGATTTATCTTATGTTGCCTCAGTTTTACTTGTCGGCTTGATAAAGTCGGGAATAATAGACCCTATTCTTGATATAGTGATAAAAACAGTAGGAAGCACTCAGCAAACTCAACTTGTTCAGAAGTTCCTAAGCTCTGACCTATTCCAACCGACATTTATTTCAAATGTCATATCGTCTGTTTTAGGAGATGTGATATATTTTGATTTCGGAACTATGTTCTCAAACTTATCTGAGTTCTCAAACTTATCTGACGGGAAAACAAGTTTGAGAGATTGGCTCCCCGCATGGTCAATCTACCATCCCATACCCACAAACACTCAAAAAATAACCGATAAATTCAGAAACAATTTCGCAGTTGAATGGGATTGCGGAGCAAAACTCTACGATGACTCAATAACCCAATACAGAGAAGGAAGAAAAGAATTTTTTGGTCTGAGCTGTACTTCTCCACAACCACAGCCCGATACCACACACTTTCCAAAAACTATCACTTTTAATGTCCAGATGGTGCCAGATACAGAATATCCTGCTGACGGTGTCTTTCTCCGCTTCCCGTATATACTCTTCCAAGATGCCTCCTTCGGAGGTCTGATACTTATCAAGGGTTACGGAATACTTGGTCTGGCAGGACAAAATAGTTCTTCAATAAACTCTTTCCTTCAAGCGTGCGGGGTTGACACTGGAACCACTCCAAAATCTTATTTTCAGAGTCAGGATAGAAAGAAAGGTTCTTGCGCTCTTTCAATATACCTCCAACTTCTTATTGAAAACATATTAAACTTCATATCTTCACAGGGAGGATAAAAGCGTATTTTTATATGTACCCTGTTTTTCTCAACCTGAAAGGAAGCTTATGCGTTGTATTAGGTGGAGGGAAAGTAGCAGAAAGAAAGGTAAAAAAGCTACTTGAAGAAAAAGCAGAAGTCCTGATAATCTCTCCGAAAATAACAGACAGAATAAACGAACTCTGCAAGAAAAATAAGGTGAAGTTTATAAAAAGGGAGTATGAGTTTGGAGACATACCTGAAAATACGCTACTTGTATTTGAATGCACAGGAGATATAGAAGTTGCCAAAAAAGCCAGAAAAGAATGTGAGATGAAAAAGGTTTTGATGAATTCAGCAACAGTACCAGAACTATGCGATTTTATAGTCCCAGCTTCTTTCAAGAAGGGTTCAATTCATATTGCCTTATCAACAGAGGGGAAGTGCTCGGCTTTCGCAAAAGCCCTCAGAGAAAAAATAGAAAAGGAAATCCCTTATGAACTTTCGGTAAAACTCAACACGATAGAGAAGCTGAGAAAAAATCTCAAAAAACAGAAAGGAAAAAAGGGAAAAGAAGATGATAAGATTTTGCTTGAAATCTCACGCTTGGCAGTAGAAAATCCCAAACTACCCCAAGAATCTTTCTCAAAAATCATAGAAGAAAAAATCAGAGAAATAAAATCAAAAGAAACCAAAAAAGAAGCAAAAAACAAAAAAAGAGCAGGAGAAAGGTAAATTTTATATGTGTTCGGAATAGGATGGCAAGAACTTCTTGTGATATTTTTGGTCATACTTATATTCATAGGTCCGAGGAAACTTCCAGAAGTAGCAAAGCAGATAGCAAAAGCAATAAGAGAGTTCGCAAGGACAAAAGAGGAAGTCAAAAGAACGATAGAAAATCACCTGCTTGAAATGCAAAGAGAGAACTCATACCTTGAAATAAAAGAAAAGGGAGATGAAGATTCTGAAACACTGCACGAGACGAAAAAAGAAAATCAATAAAACCTCTCTCCTCACGCAAAATTTTTCCTCACCATTAGATTAAGATAAGTTATGAAAAAAGAGACCTCAAAAGTAAGCATAACAATAGGAGGATTAGACCCAACAGGAGGAGCAGGAATAATTCAGGATTCAAAGGTTATGTCAGAGCTTGGGATATTATGCTTTTCAGTAGCAACCTGTATAACTTTCCAGAACCTGAATGGAGTTTTCGGACTGAAAGAGCTTGATTTCAAATCAATAAAAAAACAAATAGATTTGGTTTTGAAAAACCACAAAGTTGAATACGGTAAATCTGGGGCATTAGGTGGTAAAGAGGGAGCAAAAGCTCTCGTCAAAACAATAGAGCAATACGGAGTAAAGCTTGTGGTTGACCCGGTTATAAAATCAAAAAACGGTTTTCCGCTTATAAATAGGGACGGATTTGAAATTCTGATAAGAAGAATTCTACCGCTTTCATTTTTTATAACCCCTAACATAAATGAAGCAGAAGAAATAACGGGGATAAAGATAAAAAGCAGAAAAGATATAATAACTGCCGGGAAAAACCTATCAAAAATAAATAACTCTTTCGTCGCTATAAAAGGAGGGCACCTCAAAGGTGAAAAGATAGAGGACTTTCTTTTTTTCAAAGGAGAGCTAATAAAATCTTTAAGAAAAAAAAGAAGAAGTAAAATTTTAGTTCATGGAACCGGTTGCATATTTTCATCATCTCTGACAGCTTTTTTGGTTTCGGGTTATAGTCCTGATAAAGCCTTTGCTCTCGCATCTTTATTCACATCAAAAGCTATTTTTCTTTCTCAAAAAATAAAAGGCGGGAACTTCAGAGTTTATGTGTAAAGCAAAAAATTTATCTTTTTAATAAACTATTTAAAAATTAAAAAAACAGAAAAATAAAATCAGAGGAAAGTTCGGACAAAAAATAATATAAGGGAGGTAAAATATGATGGAAAGAGGGCTTTCTTTTCTCTCGTCGGTAGTCTCAAAAGATATATTCACCCCCGAAGACCTGAACGAAGAACAGAAAATGCTCAGAGATACAGTTGAAAAATTCATGAAAGAAGAAGTTCTGAAAAGAGAGAAAGAGATAGAAAGTGGGAAAATAGAGGTAGTAAGAGACCTTCTGAAAAAAGCGGGGGAGCTTGGAATAATTGCAATAGAATATCCAAAAGAATACGGCGGGCTTGAGTTAGATAAGGTCACAGCCCTATGCGTAAACGAAGTTATGATGTACAACACATCTTTTGCCGTCTCAGCAGAAGCACATGTTACAATAGGGTCGCACCCGATAATATTTTTCGGGACAGAGGAGCAGAAAAGAAAGTATCTGCCTGACCTCGCATCAGCCAAGAAAATAGCAGCTTATGCCCTGACAGAACCATCAGCTGGCTCCGATGCGCTGAGCGCCAAAACAACCGCAACTCCTATTGAAAACGGAAAATACTTCATTCTCAACGGAACAAAACAGTTCATAACAAACGCCGGATTTGCAGATATATTCATTGTCTTCGCAAAAGTAAACGGCAAGGACTTCACTGCATTCATAGTTGAAAGAGAGTTCGGAGTGAAAACCGGAAAAGAAGAAGAAAAGATGGGTCAGAAGGGCTCATCTACAAGACAGGTGATTTTAGAAGATGTAAAAGTACCCGCAGAAAATGTTCTCGGAGATATAGGAAAGGGACACAAAGTTGCTCTGAACACTCTCAACCTCGGCAGAATGAGATTAGGAGGAGTAAGCGGAGGAGCCGGATTTTTAGCACTGAAAAAAAGTATAGAGTACGCAAAACAGAGAAAACAATTTGGCAGAGCAATAATAGAGTTCCCACTCATAAAATGGAAAATATCTCATATGGCTTCAAAGTCATTTGCCGCTCAAAGCGCAGCTTACAGAATCGCAAACGCAATAGACAAACTCTGGATACAAGAAGGTCTCCCACAGTGGCAAGCTTTTGAAGAATTCGCAGTTGAAGCAACAATACTCAAAGTCGGTGGAACTGAAATGCTCTGGTATGTCGTAGATGAAGCAGTACAAATACACGGAGGATACGGATATATAAAAGAATACGAGGTTGAAAGATATTACAGAGACGAAAGAGTAAACAGAATATACGAAGGAACCAACGAGATAAATCGCCTTAACATTCCAGAAATGATAATAAGACGAGCTATGAAAGGAAGATTTGATTTCTTCGGACTCATAGAAAAGTCAAAAAAAGACATAGAAGATATGCAGAAGATAAAATCTCATATCAGCGATTTTACCGCAAAAGAAGAGCTTTTTGCTCTTGAAGTTGCAAAAAGATTACTTGTAATTAAAGCAGGAGAGGCGTTCGCAAAGTTCAAAGAAGAAATACAAAACGAACAAGAAATTCTATCGGCATTTTCAGACATAGCCATAATAATTTTCCTCGGAGAATCAGCAATAGCAAGAGCAACAAAACACAAAAACACCCAATATGGGAAGCTATATGAGAACATGGCAAAACTTTTCGTCCACTCACACTGGTTAAAACTTGTTCAATCATTTGAACTGATGTCTCACAGAATTGACGGAGACACTAAAATAGGAGAAAAACTTTTCAATATACTTCAAAAATCAGATGTCGTTTCCCTCTCCCGTCAGATAGCAGATGAGATAAAAGAAAAAATCTGAAATACGCTCCTTTTCTGAAATTAAATCAACACTCACCCCGAAATAATCAGAGTGATTAAAATTTTTTAATATGCCCTTCCCTAATTTTATAGTTTTCTTTTTGATTTTGTCTTTTCAAGATAAATTAACTCAGCCAGCAGTATGCAGAGAAGAAGCCGGAAAGATAAAGGCAAACATCACTCCCGAGACACCAGAAAAAGCAGTTGAAAACTTCCTTATTCTGATATGTGCCGGAGAAAAGAAAAAAGCAGAAGAACTTTTAAAAAATGCAGATGATAAATTTCCCAACAATTTCTTGATAAAGTTCAACCTTGGAAATTTTTATATCACAGAAGAAAAATACGATTTTGCGATATTCTTTTTGAATCAGGCAAGAAGAATAAAAGAGGTTCCTTCTGTATTTGATTCTCTCGCAACTGCATATATAAAATTTGGAGACATAGATTCGGCAGAGAAAATAATAGAAGAAGGAACTTCAAAGTTTTTAATCTCAAAATTAGATGAAGATGAAAAGAAATTCCTTTTGAATTTAATCCTCAAAAGAGGTATAATAAGAATGTTCAGAGGAGAAGTTGAAAAAGCTGAAAGTGATTTCAGGGAGTATCTGAAATATGAAAAGCTAAACCCTTACCCTTATTTAGCCCTCGCAGAAATCATGGGAAGAAAAGGGAAAATAGAGTCCGCAAAGGAGACACTTCTTATGGCTCTTGCGAATTCTGACTCGGGAGAGATAAACCTCTATGCAGGAGCTTTCTTTCATTCTAATGGATACTTTGAAGAAGCGACACATTACTACTTAAAAGCAGCTGAAAAACTCTCAAAAGAAAAAATGTATCTTTCACTTTTTATGCTCGGAACAGTTCAGAGAGATTTGGGAATGTATTATGAGTCAAGAGAATCTTTTGAGAAAGCGAAAAAATATCCAGAACTCGCAACAGCAAAAGCATACTACTCAGAGAGAAAAAGGTTAGAGCTTGTAAAAAGATTTATAGAGAAGGGAAACATAAAAGGTGCAGAATTTGAACTCAGAGATATACTGAACATCTTCCCGGAAAACAAAGAGGCAAAAAAACTTCTGATTGATCTTCTCTACCTCAAAGCACTTTTATTCTCACCGAAAGAGCAAAAGATAAAAATTCTTGAAGAGGCAAGAGAGTTAGCAAAAAGCTATCTTGATAAGAACCCCGGAGATGATGAAGTATTGGTGAAGTTCGCTCTTATAAACCTCTGGCTTGCTGAAATCGGTCCCAAATTCGCAAGGAGTGGAAACATCCTTCACGCAATATCTGCTTTACAAAACGCAGTGAAAATAAAAGACATCAAAGATTATAGAACTCTTCTTGCAATATCTTACTACATGATAGAAAAGTATGACTCTGCAATAGAAGAGCTTAAAAAACTTCCACCAGAACCAAAAATCCTTCTCTTTCTCGCCTCGGCTTATATAAAATCGGGAGATATAAAAAAGGCAGAAGAAGTCCTCAAAAACATAAAAGATAAAAAAGACGAGAACTTCCTCCTCATCTCATACGAAATTTTCAAAAACAAAAAAGATAACGCCAATATGCAGAACATAGAAAAGCTGATACTCGGAGAAAACGAGTGAAATGAGATTCAAAAGATTTAAGCTCAGAAAAAGAAAAGATATACAAAGGGTCTTCAATGAAGGTGACTCAATTTCAAACGAAAATTTTTCAATAAAGATACTTTTGAAAAAACCCGAGAAAGAAAAAGGAGAAGAAAAAAACATAGACGCAAAAAACGAACTCAAAATTGACTTCAGATTCACAGTTATAGTGCCTAAAAAAGCGGTAAAATTAGCGGTGAGAAGAAACAGAATAAAAAGAATTGTAAGAGAAGCGATAAGGTTTCTTATAAAAGAAAACAAAATGTTTGAAGGAGATATGGTGATTATAGTAAAAAACGATATATCCTCCCTAAAATCCTACAATGTCAAAACTGAAATAGAAAAAATTCTCCAAAAATATATGAATAACGAGTTGCAAGAAGATACACAATAAAACACGAGATAAATATAAAAGGTATGAAGGGTATAGGTTGAGATATTCCGATATCTTTTGAGAAAATTCGCCTCACGATAAAAAAAACGGCTCCTAAAAAAGAAGAAAAAATCATGACCATTATCGTCCCGAAGAACCCCGAGAAAATCCCAACAGGTACCATGAAAAATACATCTCCTTCACCTAATCCCTCTTTTTTTCTTATGATTTTGTATAGTGATTTGACGATGAGAAAAACTCCAGCACCAACCAGAACACCACCAACAGAATCCCTCACACTCCCGTAAATCAGCATATACAAAATTGAAACCGACGTTGAGAACAAAATGAGAATATCTGGGATAGCGAGAAATATAAAATCAAAGAAAGAGGCGACAAGAAGAGACCAGAAGAAAAAGAAAATGAGAAAAAATCTCAAAAGAGAAAAATAAGAAAATTCAAGGGAGAGAAAACCCAATATGCCAGAGAGCAGTTCTATCAGGAAATAGTAAAAAGGAATATTGCTTTTGCAAAAAAAACATTTTCCTCTCAAAATCAAAAAACCAAAAATAGGGATATTGTATCTTGCAGGGATTAGGTTTCCACAAGACGGGCAAAAAGAACGAGATGGAGAGAAAATTGAAATTTTTCTTGGGATTCTATGTAAAAGAACAGTAGCAAAAGACCCCCATATACTTCCCCAAGCGAAAGCCAATAAGCTTAACACGAAAAACAAGCCACCCATCGCAAAAAACCTCTTTGATGATGTAAAAAGCGAAAAACTTGCTCAAAAACCAATTTCCCAAAATTTTAACATAAAAAACAAAATCAGAACAAAAGATATTAAAATATTTTTTATGGATTCTGGATTAGAAATCGCATTAGGAAGAGTAGCCATTTCTAACCTGAGATACATCGCAAACTTTCAGAAAAATGCGGTGAGGAAACTTATTTTAGAACAACCCCAAGTTCCGAGATTGAAAATCTTTGCTCCAAAACTGAATGTAAATGCAAATTTCGGCTTGAAAAAAGGAAGGATGATAAATATAAGGGTCTAAGATTTTCTCTTCCACAGTTTAACTTAAATCTCAATTCGTCAATTTGGAGTTAAAATCAAGAGAGATAATGATAAAAACCATAAAATCATTCATAGAATACGAGATAAAATTCTTCAAAGCACTAAAAGGTAAAATCTTTTTCAGAGAAATCCTGTATCACACAGGAAAATTCGGGAGAATGAGTTTATTCCCGCTTCTTGGAACATGCATTCCTTTTTCTGTTATAATTGCACTACACGGCTGGGAAGCAGTAGCACTATTTTCCGCTTACAGATTCCTCCCCTCGGCTATAACAATTGTTGTCCTGCGAGAAGTTGCACCGGTAATATCTGCAATGATAATAATATCAATAATAGGGAATTCAATAGCTTCTGAAATAACTCTAATGCGAATTCGTGGTGAATTCACATACCTTGAAGTAATAGGGGTCAACCCTTTTGAATTCGTCATAATACCAAGAGTAATAGCGGTAATATCAATATGTGTGATGATGTTCATAATAATATCTACACTGTCTGTGTTTGCAAATTTTCTGTATCTTGTGTATATCAAGGGGTTAAGCGAGGGGACATTTCGGGAAAACATATGGAACCTTATCTCACAAAGAGATATACTTGGCGGTGCGATAAAATCAGCAATATTCGGATTGATCATAGGCAAAGTTTCAACATTTCTTGGAGTAATCTCAGAGGAATCAACAGAAGGAGTAGGGAAAGCAGGTTCGCTAACAGTAATCACTTCATCTCTCATATTTATCGTTCTGAACGTAATTTTATCTCTTGCTATATTCGGAGGATTCACTCCCGAGCTAAGATAAAACTCTATAAAAGAGAATAAAGAGATGAAATATCACCTATATCTTTTTTTTCCAGCTCTTCAAGTTTGCTTTTGAGAAAATAAGAAAGCGAATCTTTGCTATAAGAAAAAATTTTCTTTCTGCCATCGGGGAGAACAATATTTGAAACAGTTCCAACTCCTAGCAAAGAGCTTGAAAGGAAGCACTCCTCAGCAGATAAAAGAGTTTCTGGCTTTTTCTCAACCTCTTCAATATAAATGGAACTGCTCTGACATATTTCAAAAATCTTCTGACGAGTTATTCCGTTAAGCACCCCGAGATACACAGGCGGAGTAAAAACTTTATCATCTTTTATCCAGAAAATATTTGTTCTCGTTCCTTCGGCAATATACCCATTTGATAAAAACACCCCTTCATCAAATCCCTCTCTTTTTAATTTCTCTCTTATCACAACATTTTCAAAGTAGCTTATCGGTTTCAATCCTGCAGAAAACCCCGAAGGATTTCTCTCATACTCTAATATTTTCACACAGAGATCAGAAGTTTTAGAGTAAGGAAAGTCATCTATAAGGAAGAAGAACGAGAATTCAAGGTCGTGCTCAACCAGAAAAATTCTCATCATTCCAAATTCTTTTTGTTGAGCGACTTTAAGAGAGAAAAAAAATATCTGCTCCTCGTCAAACTTTTTATTCCAGACCTTGTAAGCAGAGTCAGACAACCTTTTTATATGTTCTTTGAGAAAAACTGGCTTTGAATTTAATATCTTCAATGTCTCAAATAAACCTACTCCGCTGAATAATCTAACAGCAATAAACTTATCTATGCTCTCTATCTCTACAATATTTCCGTTTTCTATTTTGAAAAGTTTCATAGGAATTTTTGTGCAGATAGGAATGCACCCCCGAAGCTCACAGCAGACGCTGTTTCATCAACCCATATATCCCACCCTATAATATTTCCCTTTGCTTCCGTGTTTTCCGTGATTTTAAGCAAAGCATAGGTCGGAGCTAATCCGCATACCCTCCGAGCGTTCCCATCTTCCATAACACTATCTAAAAACCCTTTTGCCGAGTTCTGAGCAAAATTCCATAAAGATACGATGTCTTTGAGGCGAACAAGAGTTATCATATACTGGTCAACCGGACCATCTCCGAACCTAACCCCTATGTGAGCTAAATCAGAAGCAGAAATAAGAACAAAGTTTGCACCTTTGAGAGAAGAGAAAAGAGCTTCGCGAAGTTTCGAAACCGCCTCATCAAAAAAAACTGTCTGCCCCAAAAAAATTCTTGATGCAGAACAAAGAACTGGAACAATCCTAGAAGAAGGAAAAATATACTTTATGAAAACAGCCTGGAACTCTATTGAATGCTCGTTCTTGTGCAAAATCTCGTCTTCAAATATATCTTTCCCGAGAGCTTTCTCTATCTCCTTCACTGTATCTTTCTCATTTTTAAGCGTGCCAAAAGGAGTTTCAAAATCCTTCTCAGTAAGAATAAATGTATATGGAGAGTAAGCGTGAGACGTACCTAAAACGACAAAAACATCTGGATTTTTCAAAGAGTTCTTGATAATATTCCAGACCATCCCATATATTTTCATTCCGTTTGAAATCTCAATATGTGGTGATAAAACCGCCTTCAAATTTTCCACCTTGAAATCAGATGGAAATAAAGATAAAATAGAATAGAAAAATTCCTCCGCCTCTTTCCCTCCCGAAGGGAACGACCTCCCCGCAAGAGCTGATTTTCTCACATTCTGGTTCCTATAATCGGAGCGAACTCTTTCTCTCATTAATCTGAAATTCTGCGTATCTAAAAAACCATGTTCATCTAATGTTTTGATAAATTTTTTGAGCTGGTCTTCCGGTAAATCTATACCATAAACCGACTTTATCAGATTTTTTATCTCTGATTCTGTTCTTTTTCCATCAAGAAAAGATAGAATCATAACCGATAACTCATTCAAAATAAGAGTGGAATCAGAATAGCCCACTACATCACGGAGTATAAATCTTCCATCTCCAAGAGGCATGACCTCAATATTTTCTCTCAGCTTCGGTTTGGGAGATAAATCAATAACATTCATACGAGACCGAAAAACAACAAACTGATTATTTTTAGTAAGATGAAGATAATTTTCGCAATTTTCATTATTTTTCTATGAAGAAATCAACTCTCCTATTGAGAGCTCTTCCCTCAGGGGTTTCATTAGATGCGATAGGAAACTCTGACCCCTTACCAATTGGTATGAGATTTTCTTTTGGAACACCGAATTGAGCAAGGGTATCGGCAACTTTCTCTGCTCTCCTCTGGGTGAGCTCTCTATCATAATCTTTGTTCTTTATAGGGTCAGTATGAACTTCAATGCGAATCTTTTTGCCTTTTACTTCCCTCTGAATAAAATCAGCAAGTGCCTTTAAAATCTCAACAGAAGACGGCAGAACATCGGCTTCACCTGGAGCAAATAAGATTTTTTCAGGAAGAAGGATTCTATTCGTTGCTTTCTCTATTATTATTTTTCTCTCAACCTCTCCTAAAGCTTTTTCTCCTCCCTTTAATTCTATAACCTCTTTTATAGGTTCAAGCAATATATCAACCGCTTTCTTCTCACCTGGGGAGAGATTGACCTGAAACTCAGTGGAATTATATCCCTGAGCAGAAACCTTGATTTTATGAGTTCCTGATGGTAAAACTATTTCAAATCTACCATTTGACGGGTCAGAAAATACTGGTGGTATATTGGCTCCCTCTACCTCAAATCTTGCAGGAAGCGGTTTCCCATCTTGCGAAGAAACTGTGCCATAAACCGAAGAGAACTGAACTTCCTTTTTCAACCTAACCTCAACATCTTTAAGTTTCCCTTTCTCAACTAAAACTTTCACCTGATATGGTTCATAACCTTCTTTTCTGAAGACCACACTCCACTCTCCCGGAGGAAGCTCGTAAGCCAGCACGTTCCCGGACGCATCAGTTGCCTGATTAGATAGGTCAAGGTCAGGATAAGATACGATCGCATCTTGAACTGGATTACCCGTAGCATCATCTAAAACTTTAAACCTTACCCTACCACCCTCACCCAAAAAAGCCCTTCTCTCCCACGGATTCCATATCAGGTTAAAACCGAAAAACAACCTCCAAAACGGAGAATTTCTCAATATAACTTCGTTCGCAAACGGGAAAGATACCGAAAATTCCCGAGACAAATTAAAGTCCCCCGCTATAAAAATCGCAAGGTCCTGTATTTCCTGAGGAATCCCAGAAATTACTTCTGAAATAAGTGGAATAGGTCTTGATCTAACTCCAAGGGAAAAATACATCGGCATATCTGAAAAACTCGCCTCAGATGGTATTGGAGAGTATATTATCAGCGACCATTCCAAAAAACCTGAAATATATCTTGATATGCCTGAACGTGAATCCCCCAATTCAGCTCCTACGCCAAAATCAAAGTGATTTGAAGGTTCAATGAACATCTGTGTTTCAATAAAAGAAGGAACATTTACATTTTGAGTAATCAACCTTGAATTATCAATAGAGTAAGAAAATGAAAAGTGCAATCTTGGATTGAGAGCAGATATAAAATCTGACCTGAAAGTAGGATTTTCATCAAAGTCGTAGAGGAAAGACAGAGTAGGTGCAAATGAGACGGTCTGAATACGCGGAGCTCTGAAAGCAGAAAGGAGATATACCTTTGGAGAAAAGCCGAAAGCCAGATCTCCTCTTTCAAAAGTATAAGCTACTTTTGGAGAGATTATGAAGTCGCCCAAAACCTGAACGTTGTCGCTTGAAAGCTCCATCCCACGAAACTGACTCCTAACATTTATAGATGAGTTTCTCATCGCAAGTGAAATATCTCCCGAGATGAACCCACCCACATTTATCCTCGGAAGACCCGAAGCGATAAATATGTAGTTGTAAAACCCGTAGGAGTTGAATGTCTCAAAATTCACTCTTTGCCTCGCTTCTTTCAGAGCAAAATAATCTCTGCTTATCACGATAATCTTATTGTTTGGAGTATCATAAAACCCAAAGAATGTTCCAATAGAGATATTTCTGAAACCAAGTGTTCTTGTTGATGTGATTCTGAAAAGACCCGCGGTTCCTTCCAAAGATGGATAAGGTTTCAATACATCTACTTTCTCCTGAGCAAAAGATGAATTTGAAAAGAAGATAAGCGAGAAGATATAGAACATAGCTGAAACCATCTTACCTTTTGAATTTTTTCTATTAGCTCTACCGCCAAAAAACATCGCAAAAGAGAAAAGAGTTATGAAAGTTCCCGCCAGAAGAGAAATATTTACTCCAAACTTATGATGCGGTCCATAAACTATACCTGCGAGAATTATTATAATACCATATACTCCAAGACATATTCCGACCCATTCCCATACTGTTATCATCTCTTCATCTTTTCCCTTTTTCCTTACGCTATCGTTAGTAAAAGATGTGCTTTTTTTCCCCTCCATATCCATTACCTCTTATATTACAGAGCTTTTTTATATATTTTAGTCAGTTTTTCAATTTTAATCAGATTATTCTTGCTTGAGGAAATGAATTGAATTTTTATATCTCCTGAATATTTTCCTGTGAAATATGCAGATTACGGAAAACTTGTGATGAACCCGGTTTCCAAATACACAGAGGTTCTGATTCAAAAGGGTCTTTTGTATATGCGTAAGCTCTTGACCTTGAACCACCACATACTTCCCGGAACTCGCATACCTTGCATTTACCTTTTAAAAGCTCATAATTTCTCAAAGACCTCAAGATTTCCGAATTTCTGTAAATTTCAACTATACTTTTTTGACGAACTGAACCAGCTTTGAGAGGTAAAAATCCGGAAGGAAAAACATCTCCATTTTTTGAAATGAAAACAAATCCTCTGCCCGCATTAACGTTCATCGGAGTTCTCCTTCTCACCTTCCTGAAATTACCTTTATAGGCATAGAACATCAGCTTTTCTGAAAGATAAAAGTATAGGTCTCCAATCTTCATATGTTCTCTAAAATCTAAACCTTTCTCTGATAGAACTTCTCTTTGGATAAAAACTCTTTTGAAGTGATGACCTTCGGTGGTCTTTACCCATATATATTCACCGGCATCGTAGAGGAAATTCGCAATGTCTTCAAATTCCTGAGGGGTTATCTGAATATCTTGCTTCCCAAAAGCTCTGCCTACTTCAACAAGAAAAAAGACACTCCATGTCATGGCTCGGTTTTGTGCGACGAGAAAGAAAATCTCCGGCAACTTCTCAACATTGAACCTTGAGACAGTTGTGTTTATTTGAACTTTTATGCCAGATTTTACGAGCTTCTGCCATATCTCAAGGGTTCTTCTGAAAACTCCATCTACTCCCCTGAAAGAATCATGAGTTTGCTCATCTGGACCGTCAAGCGAAAGAGAGACCGCTTTTATTCCCGCTTCTTTAAGCTTGAGTATAACATCATCTGTAAATAGAGGGGTGACAGAAGGAGAGATTGAGACGGGAAGGTTTTTTGAGACAGCGAACTTTATTATATCAAATATATCTTCTCTCTTGAAAGGGTCTCCACCGGTGAGAACGAGCAGAGGTCTGCCGAACTTTGAAATTTCTTCCAAAAGCTCCTCGCTCTCGTCATAAGAAAGCTCATCTTTTGCTCTGAAAGGGACCGCGCTCGCTCTGCAATGTTTGCAAGCAAGATCACACGCAAAAGTTGTTTCCCATATAACTATGAAAGGAGATACAGAAAAATCAACACGAGGAAACCTCACATGCTTTCTCTTACCGTTATCTTCTTCAAACATCACAAAATTAACAAAAATTAATTTTCTCCTTCTTCAAGGATTGACTTTACCTCTGAAAAAATTTTTTGAAATTCCTCATCACTTATGACAGGCAAAGAGCCGGAAGTATCTACTGAAAACTTTACATCTATCCATGATTTGCAACCTCCGTAATCAGGATCATTTTTGATTTCAAGAACTTTTGGCAATTTAAAAACTCTCACAACGAGCGCCCAGACCTCATCTTTTTGCCACCTGTGAAATCTCTCTTCAACAACTTCATTTTTCCATATGTGAAATCTATCAAGCTTTTCAAGCGTCTCTTTGTTCAAAACCTTTCTCGCAAGAACAACCTGAGCCCAATACTTTATTTTTATTACATCTTCTGAAAAATCTGGCGGGAAAAATTTTTTGAGAAGCTCTCTTTTTTCGTGAGTCAGAGTAGGAAAAAGAACAAAAAACCTTTCTCTTGGGACAAAGTCACCTTCATCTTCTATTATTCCTCCTTTTCGCAAGATAATAATTTGCTCTCCTCTTCCAAGTGCTTCAACAACGGAGTTCCACTCCTTAAAAGCCGAACCGATAACAACTCTCTCTCCAACCTGCAACTCTAAAGAACCCATATCAGAAAAAATTTATTTCAGTATGAAAGCATCATGATTTATTCAGGTTTTCTTCGTTATTATTTTTGGATTGGGCGAGTTTTTAATGAGCATAGATAGCTTCACGAGAGTGAAATCCAGATTTTATAATTACTTCATCTATATTAGAAATTGTGACTGGCTCAACAGGAATAAGAATAACCTTTACCTCTACTTTTCCGTTGTTCAATTTTTCGTTATAATTTGGAGTTTTTCCCGTAGCCAGAGCATAGGCGATTCTTGCTGCGGAGCGCGCAAGCGGTTCTATTGGTTTTAAAATATCTAAATTTTGCTCTCCTCTTACTATCATACGACAGTTTTCAAGGTCTGCATCTGCACCAGCTGTGAAAACTCCCTTTATACCCTCCTCCGCAAGCGCTCTTATAGCACCCCTTATAAGAGAAGAATTATTAGCCAGAACAACATTTATATCTCTGACCTTTTTCAGTATCTCCTTCATAGTCCGATACGATTCTGATTCATCCCAGTTTTCATGATAAAATATGCCCACAAGTTTCATCCCAGGATACTTATCTAATATGAGAAGATTGCCTGATGTTATCTGCTTAGCCACAGAGTGATTTTTTCCTCCAGCAAGTATTACATATTTCCCCTTCCCGTCGGTAAATTTCACTGCTTCTCTTGCTTGAATAATTCCAACAAGCTTGCTGTCATGAGAGACATAAAAATCAACAGAAGCATCATATATTATTCTATCATACGCTAAAATCTTCACACCTTTTGATTTTGCATACTCAATTTCTTGTGATATAGATGATGAATCAACAGGTTGTATAACGAGAACAGAAACCTTTTCTTCATCAATAGCTCTCTTTATGAGTTTTTTCTGCAAATCTACCGAATTATCTGCGGAAGCAAAAAAGACATCTAAACCTAACTTTTTTGCCTCGTCTAAAAAATATAACTTATCTTTTTTGTATCTCTGCTCCTTCTCGGTAGCAAGAATAAATGCAACTTTCAAATTCTGAGAAAATGATTCTCTCACAAAAAAAGAGAGAAAACAAAAAAGAACAGCAGAGAGTTTTTTCCACATAACCCCCAATAAAAAATATTAATTCGTTAAAAATAAGTGTGGGAATAAAATCACTTAAAAGAAGTGGGAATAAATCTGATTTATGATTGGTCTTCAAATAACTCTGGTTTTTTGGTCAGCTCATCTATTGTCAGAATAAATCTCTCGGGAGCGAATACCTCATAGACATCTGTCATCTGCAAAGCCCCTGTGGGACACGCTTCTACGCAATAGCCACAAAAAATACACTTCAAAATATCTATGTTGAAAACAACGGGATGCCTTACTTTTTCAGGATGCGGCTGAGATACTATAAATATTATATCTACGGGACACGCAGCTGCACAAAACTCACAAGCGACACACTTTTCTATATCAAGGTAATGCCTGCCCCTATAATCTTTCGGAAGCTCTTTTCTCTCCTCAGGATACCTTATCGTTACCTTTTTCTGAAAAATATGCTCCGATGTCACTTTAAGTCCCCCGAGAACCCCTGCGTATAGCTTCTCTAAAAAACTCGGATTTCTCTCAACATTCTTGATTTTAACTCCTTCGGGAACTATAATGTTCTCATTCTTCTCTTCCAAAAGAGCCATCATATTAATCTTCCTCAAACAATAAAACATTTTATGAAAAACGGGATTTTTTCATCAGAAAAAAAGAGAAAAAATTTTTCGTCTTGGAAAAAACAAATTTTAAATCAGGTAATCTACCTTAAAATTTATTAGTATGATGGAGATAAACACAAAATCTAAAACAGAACCCCTTATAAAGCTTGAAGGAATCGTAAAGTATTACGGAGATAGGCTAGCAGTAGATGGAATAAGCTTTGAAGTTGGTAAGGGAGAAATTCTCGGATTCCTCGGTCCCAACGGAGCAGGAAAAACCACAACGATGAGAATTATCACAGGATACATGCCACCAACAAGAGGGAAAGTAGAAGTTTGCGGAATTGATGTGCTTGAAAAACCCGTAGAAGCCAAAAAACACATAGGATACCTGCCCGAAAATCCCCCGGTATACTCCGAAATGACCGTCATCTCATACCTCAAATTCGTAGCAAAAATCAAAAAAGTCCCCAAAAACAAAATAAAAGAAAGAATTGAGTTCGCAATAGAAAAATGCGGTCTCAAAGATGTTGTAAAAAGAATAATAGGAAATCTATCTCGTGGATACAGACAAAGAGTAGGAATAGCACAAGCTATAATTCATGACCCACAAGTGATGATATTTGATGAACCCACAGTAGGACTTGACCCCCAACAGGTAGTAGAGATAAGAAACCTCATAAAAGACATCTCAAAAGAAAAAACCGTCATACTTTCAACACATATTCTGAGCGAAGTGATGAAAATATGCAACAGAGTCATCATAATTTCAAACGGGAGATTGGTTTTCTCAGCATATCTTGATGAGCTTGAAAAAATTGAAGGAAAAAACAGAAGAACAAATTTAATTTTCTCTGACAGGTCAAAAATGGAAAGAGCCAAAAGCATAATACAATCTAACGGTGTAGAGATTTCAGAAAACGAGAGAGCAATTTCTTTCATAGCAGATAGAGAGAAAAGAAATGAAATCATAGGAAAACTCCTCAAAGAAAATATCATTCCAGACGAGATAACAGATGAAAAACCATCACTTGAAGAGATATACCTGAAAGTTGTAGGGGGAGCACATCAGGAGTAGATAAAAAGATGGATTCATAAAAAACCTACTCAGCCAAATACATCATGAAAAAAGGAATTCTTCAAGTATATTGTTGAATTCTTCTGGATTCTCCATATTGCTCAGGTGTCCAACACCCTTTATTAATCTGAACTCCTTTTCTTTATCTCTTGCCATACTTTTCACAACATCTGGGGGAGAAAGAACATCTTTTTCTCCACCTATACACAATAATCTTCCGGGAAAATCATCTATATATTTTTGATAATCTTGTCTTTCAGCCATAGCAAAGAGAGCTTTTTTCAGTCCGCTGAGGGAAGCAGTTTTAGCCATCTCTAAAACCTTTTCTTTCAGAAAGCTTTCCGGCGGAACCAGATTTGGCAGATAAAAAGAAATAACCGGTTCAACGCTTTTGAGTTTATCTATTTCCTCTATAAGCTTGAACCTTCTTTGCCTTGCTCCTTGTGTATCGGGAGAACTTTTTGTGTTCGCCAGAACGAGAAAATCAGGTCTTACAACTTTCCTTTTTATAACCTCCATAGCAATGTATCCGCCCATAGATAGCCCAACTATGCATATCTTCACTCCTTCTGATGTGTTTAAAATTATATCTTCTGCAAATTTCGCATAGTCAGAAAGAGAAGGGTTTTGAGGAATACTATCGTCAGATGCTCCCCCAAAACCCGGGAAATTTATAGCAACACATCTTACTTTCGGAGAAAAATACCTTATCTGTTCTTTCCACATATTTGAATTCAGAGGGAAGGCGTGAAAAAAGTAAATGACCAACTTTTCACCCATAATACAAAACTCTAAACCTTAAAAAATATTTTTGATAAATCTTTGAGAAATTTGGAATTATAACTCCTCAGAGAACCTTTTGACCTCAAAGAAAATTTCAACCTTTAATCCTTTTTCATCTCTTTGAAGCTTCAAGCTCTTTATATATACGAAAGAAGGAGATTTACTCAGATAATCTAAAAATGATACAAAATCAGCAAAATTTGTATATAAAACGACACGAGATGAATATGAGTATGAGCAGATTTTATCTTGGCACTCTTCATTTCCTATCTCTTTTTCTTCTTTCTCTATCTCATCAAACCAATCGGTTATTTTGAAATCCTGAATGTTTTTCAACCTTGTTCTGAAAATCTTCAACTTTTCACCAACTTCTTCGGCAAACTTTCTTCTCTGCTTCAGTTCTTCATATTGATTTTGCAGTTCCTTCAACTTATGAGAAGAATCTGAATAATTTTCAAGTGCAGGAAAAATGAAAAATCTGATACATAGTATAGAATTCAGAAGAGTCAAAAGTATAAAGGTTCTTTTTGAATAAAAACTTTTTATATCGGCTCTCATAACAAGAAAATAAATTAATAAACATTCAAATCAATTACAACATCAAATAACTTACGAATCTTTTTTTATGTTTGAACTTTTAGATAAATTCAATTTTTCTCTCTGAAATCTGCTCATATATTCCACCCCACTAATAAGAGAGAAGATAAAGCATAGTATGAGAAAAACATCTCCGACAAAGCTTGCAGATATTCCAAAGTACTCGTCTTTTAGTATATAAGCTGATACGGAGATATTGCCGAAGAAAGTTTTAAGCTTTGCTGCTGACGAGCTTTTTATATGAATTCCATACATTTCAGCAATAGCACGCAGACCGAGAACGAAAATCTCTCTGACGATAACAATAAGAGACGCTATAATAGGAACCTTCTGCAAATAAATAATAACAACAAGGACAGATATAAAAAGCACTTTATCTGCAACAGGGTCTAATATATCTCCTTCCGCTCTCAATTTTCCTTCAAAGCTCTCCTTTTTAAGATTTTTATCCTTCCTCCTCGATATAAAACCATCTACAAGGTCTGTTAATGCAAAAAAAACATAGAAAAAAAACACAACCTCTCTTTTGATGTCATATAGTAGCATGAGGGAGACGATAAATGCACCGAAAATCCTTGAATAGGTAAAAATGTTCTCAGCTCTCACAATTGCGACTTTACTTATTTCAATGGGAATTTTTATTTTCTCTGTTATCTTTTTCAAAAAACTATCCCATAACCCTATTATTTTTGTCTGATAGTGAAATAAACCTTCTCAAATTTTCACAGGAAACGCTTACTCTCTCTACGGGAAATAACCCTTTTTAAGGCAGGTTATAAATTTTTCAGATCAAAAAAAGAAGTTGTTTCTGGCTCAACCTTAGAAGAACTTCTTCTTCCTCTTTTCTTTTTCTTTTTTGTAGCTTGTTCAATCATCCTCATAAGTTCCATCTCCTCTTTGCTTCTTCTTTTTCTTCTGACCTTGTCTTTAAGGGTATCTATTCTGAAGTTTTTGGCGTATTGAGCGAGTGCAGACCTTAGTTTCTGGAAAGCCCTCTTTTCAATTTGTCTTATTCTTTCTTTTGAAATTTTCAGCTCATCAGAGAGTTCCTTCAAAGTTTTGGGTTTCGGAACAAGGTATCTCTGCTGTATAACCTGTCTTTCCTGTGAAGTAAGGTTCAAGAAAGCATCATTCAATCTCTTATATATAAATTCTCTTGCGTTTTCAATCTCAACCCTGAAAAGAGGGTCATAGGTTTCGTCTGCTTTGAGTATATCTGCAAGCTTTAAGCTACCTTCATCATCTTGCGGACTATCAAGAGATATGTCTCTTGACCTTACTCTTGCATCCATGAACTTTATTTTCTCTTCATCAACTCCTAGTCTTTCCGCTTGCATCTGAATATCTTCTTCACGCGTCTCATCTCTTATTTTGAATATATTCGCAAATATTCTTCTCTCATCTTGTGTAGTACCGAGCTTAACGACAGAAAAATTAGAAAGTATATAGTTATGTATAAAAGCTTTTATCCAGTATGAAGCATAGGAGATGAATTTCACTCCCTTATTAGGATTAAATTTTCTTATAGCAAAAAGAAGCCCTATGACTCCTTCTGAAACAAGGTCTTCTATTGGAACACCCCAGTTTTTGTAGTCAAGAGCTATTTTTATGACAAATCTCATGTTTGCAAGAGCCAACTTCTTCGCCGCTTCTCTATCTTTATACTTTATAAATCTCATCGCCAATCTCTTCTCTTCCTCTGGCTTCAAAAGCGGATACTTTGAAATCTCTTTCAGAAGGTAAGAAAAAGGTGTTTTCACCGAACTGTCTATCTTCTCTTTGCTACCTGAATCAATTCTTTTTATACCCTCTGCGGACTTTCTTCTTGTTGAGAATATACCTTTTGAGAGGATGTTATCTATAAGAGCTTCAGCATAAGATACTCCATCATTACCCGATGAAGTTTCCTGCAAAGAACCACTATTATTCTGCTCATCTGATCTGCCAGCTTTACCTTCCTCCTCGGCTACTTTTTCCCCTTTTATTTTTTTCTTTTTTTCTTCTCCTTTTTTGCTTTTTTCTTTCTTCTGTTTTTCCTTTTTTATCATAAAATTTGTAAAATTTGATAAAAACAAACAAAGTAAATATCAAAAAACACAAAATAAGCAGAAAAACTTATTTTCTCCTACAATATCAAAACCTTTTAATTTTAATAATGTTATTTATCGGAGAAGGATTTTACGAAAATTTTTACAAAATGTAAGTATATCATTTTTTTTACCTACGCTAACTCTCAAAAATTCAGGAAATCCATAAGCAGTCATATCTCTCACAAATATTCCTTTTTTTCTTAATTCGTCTTTTATGTCTTTTTTCTTAACATGAAAGAAGATAAAGTTAGCCCATGAGCCAACAAAAAATATCCCCATCTCGGCGAAAAATTTTTCAAGAATCGTCATACCTTCAAGATTATTTTTAAGTGTTTTCAAAACATGCTTTTTGTCAGATAGCGCTGACTCCCCCGCTAAAATAGCAAAATAATTGACATTAAACGGCGGTTTTATCTCACTTTCTATCTGATGAGAGAAAGAAGATATAAGATACCCCAACCTCACTCCTGCGAGTCCATAAACCTTTGAAAATGTTCTTGTAACAAAGATGTTATCTTTTTTTGATATGTGAAGAGCGCTTCTGTAATCATCTCCACGCCAGCCCTTTTTATTGAGAAAATAAGCAAACTCAAAATACGCTTCATCTGAAAGAACAAAAATCCCATCTCCACAGAGCTTCAAAAAACTCTCGTAATCTCTGAACGGAATTATCTTACCCGTTGGATTGATAGGATTTGAAAAACAGATAATAGCGGGCTTATTTTTTCTGGCTACATCAAGAATGCCTTCTAAATCATAGCAGTAATCTTTGAGTTTCACTTTGACAACGTTCAACCCAAGAGCCCTTGCACAATACTCATAAAAAGCAAAAGTTCCCTCCCCTGTTATAACCGAAAGGTCTGGATACTTTTTCATCAGAAACTTGAAAACAAACTCAATCGTCTCATCTGAACCATTCCCAAAAACAATATGTCTCTCATCAACATTTATGCCCTGATTAGCCAAAACCTTTACAAGCTTCTTTTTCAGCTTAGAGTAATCAGAAGGATAAAAATTAGCATTTTTCAGGGCTAACCTCAATCTCTTCAACGCAAGAGGAGAAGGACCAAATGGATTTATATTCGAGTTCAGAAAAATCCCCTTACCCGAATACTTTTCTGCGAAAGGATAACCCATAAGTTCTATTTTTATTCAAGGGTTTTGAAGTTATGTTTTTGATAGCTTCTTACGACTGCGTTCCAGAATTTTTCTGAGAACATAAGGTAAAATACCCCCGTGCTTTATATATTCAAGCTCAACCTTTGTATTCACCTTTGCAATAACTTTGATTTTCTCCACCGAACCATCTTCACGAATCATTTCAATCTCCAACTCTTTACCCGGCTCAATCTGAGATAATGGGATATTGAAAACCTCTTTTCCCGTGAGTTTGAGTTCATTTGATGATCTATCTTTGAGTTGAAGTGGAACAACTCCCATACACACGAGATTGCTTCTATGAATTGTCTCAAAGCTTTCTGCTATTACTGCTTTTACACCGAGAAGTTGAGTTCCCTTTGCAGCCCAATCACGAGAGCTTCCCGCTCCATATTCCTTACCAGCTACAACCAAAAGAGGAATGTTATTTTTCTTATAAAGTTCTGATGCTTCAAAAACAGAAAGCTCTTTTTCTCCTAAAAACAAAGTATATCCCCCTTCTTTTGTCCCACCAAGAAGGAGATTTTTCAATCTTGTATTGGCAAAAGTTCCCCTGACCATAACCTCCCAGTTTCCTCTTCTTGCTCCATAAGTGTTGAAATCCTCCTTTTTCACACCGCGTTCAAGAAGATACCTTCCAGCAGGAGAGTTTTCAGGAATAGAGCCAGCAGGAGAAATATGATCTGTTGTGATGGTATCTCCAAGCCACAGAAGAACTCTTGCTCCCGATATATCTTCAACAGGTTTTGGTTCATCTGAAAAATCATCAAAAAAAGGCGGGGGCTTTATATATGTTGAGTTTGGGTCCCACTCAAATGTATCCCCTTGCGGAGATGGAAGGGACTTCCAATCTTCATTTCCCTCAAAAATGTTTGAGTACTTTTCTCTGAAAAGCTCTGGAGAGACCTCACTCATACACTCTCTTATCTCCTCATCTGATGGCCATATATCTTTTAGAAAGACGGGGAAGCCATTAGGGTCAAAGCCAACCGGCTCCTCGTAAGGGTCAATTATTTTTCCCGCAAGAGCAAAGGCGACAACAAGTGGAGGAGACATAAGGAAGTTAGACCTTGCCATAAGATGAATTCTCGCTTCAAAATTTCTGTTCCCGCTTAAAACCGCAACGCAGTTCAAATTATTTTGACGGATCGCTTCCTCAATCTTTGAGTTTATAGGTCCCGAGTTTCCGATACAAACTGTACATCCATAACCTGTTATATGAAATCCCAACGCTTCAAGGTAAGGTAAAAGTTTCAACCTTTTGAGGTATTCTGTAACAACGCGTGAGCCCGGAGCATTTGATGTTTTGACCCAAGGAGGGGTCCTCAGACCTCTTTCAACAGCTTTTTTAGCAAGGAGTCCAGCACCTATCATGAGGTAAGGATTAGATGTGTTCGTGCAACTTGTTATAGCAGATATTATTATTGAGCCATCTCTGATTTTATATTTCCCCCCATCTAATTCAACCTCTACCTCCTTTGGCTCACGACCCAAAGTTTCATAAAATCTTTTCTTTATGTCCTTCAGCTCTACCTTATCGTGAGGACGAGAGGGACCGGCAACCGTTGGTTCAATCTCTGAAAGATCTACTTCAACAACTTCATCATACTCTACAATATCAGAATCAGAGTAATCTTGAAACAGCATGTTCTCTTTGAGATACGCCGAAACAATCTCAATATGTTTCTTTGGTCTACCCGTAAGGTAAAGGTAATTTATTGTCTCTTGGTCTACCGGAAAAAAGGCACACCTTGCACCATACTCAGGGCACATATTTGATACGGTTGCTCTATCGGCAAGCGAAAGGTTCTTTAGCCCTTCACCGAAAAACTCCACAAATTTATCAACTACTCCTTTTTTCCTGAGAGTGTGAGTCAAATAAAGCACTATATCTGTTGAGGTTATATAAGGTTTTGGTTTTCCCTTCAATCTTACTCCGACAACCTCGGGAATTGCGATATAGTATGGTTCCCCGAGCATAACTGCTTCTGCTTCTATACCACCCACACCCCAGCCCAAAACTCCAAGAGCATTTATCATCGTGGTATGAGAATCAGTACCAAGCAGAGTATCTGGAAAGAGGACTTTGCTTTTGCCGTATTTTTGCACAATAACAACATCGGCAAGGAACTCCAAGTTGACCTGATGAATTATGCCGGCACCCGGCGGTATAACTCTGAAATTTTTAAAAGCGTTTTGCGCCCACTTCAAAAAAATATATCTTTCCCTATTTCTCTCAAACTCTTTTTTTATGTTAAGTTCAAGAGCAAAGGATGAACCAAAGTAATCAACCTGAACAGAATGATCTATCACAAGGTCGCACCTTTTTATTGGATTTATTATCTTCGGGTCGTATCCCATTTTTTTCACTGTATCTCTCATCACTGCTAAATCTGTAATGAGTGGTATTCCTGTAAAATCTTGCAATATAACTCTTTCTGGATAGAATGGGATTTCCTGCCCTATCTTTCTTTCAATCAGAGAGTCAATATGACTTTTTTCTACAACTTTTCCACTATCTTTTATGTGATAGCGGATCAGGTTTTCAAGGAGGACTCGCAAAGAGAAAGGGAGTTTTTTAATTTTATCTTCGCCAAAAACCCTGAGCGAAAAGAACTTATACTCTTTGCCATCTATAAAAACACTTCTTTCAGCTTCAAACATATAAACCATTTTAAGAACATAAAAAGAGGTTTGATTAAAAGCAGAAAAATGAGAAAAAGAACTCAAAGCCCAAGGAGAACAATCTGATAAAAAAAATTCTCAAATAGAAAGATTTTGCATTTTTTCAAAAATACTTTTCTTCCAAAAAAATTTTATAAATTATTATTGAACACAAAAGGAGGTGAGCAAGCCGTGAAAGAGTTAAATAAAAGGAGTTTAAAAATCGGAGTGGCATTCCTTTTTTTTCTGGTTCTGATATCTTTACCAAAATTATCTGGAACCCAAGAAAGCGATAAAGATAAAGCTCTTTTAGAAAGAGCGAAAACATTTTTCTCTCCGCTACCGAATATAGTTGATAACCCTGAAAACAGAGTGACTCCCGAGAAAGTGAAGCTCGGGAAGATGCTTTACTTTGACCCCCGACTCTCAAAAAGCGGATTTATCTCATGCAACTCGTGCCACAACTTAGCCTCCTATGGTGTAGATAACCTGCCAACATCAATAGGACACAGGTGGCAGTTAGGTCCCCGCAACGCCCCATCTGTCTTCAATTCTGCTCTGCATATAGCACAATTTTGGGATGGCAGAGCAAAAGACCTTGAAGAACAAGCAAAAGGTCCTATCTTGAACCCAAAAGAAATGGCTTCACCATCAGAGGACTTTGTGGTAGAAAGAATAAAATCAATCCCGGAGTATGTTGAGCTCTTCAAAAAAGCTTTCCCAGAAGATAAAGACCCTATAAACTACAATAATATAGCAAAGGCAATAGCTGCATTTGAAAGAACTCTGCTCACACCATCAAGATTTGACAAATTCCTACAAGGCGATCTCAACGCTCTTACAGATGAAGAAAAGGAAGGACTAAAACTTTTCATTGAGGTCGGATGTATAACCTGCCACAGAGGTGTAGCAGTAGGAGGAGAGATGTTCCAAAAATTCGGAATAGTCAAACCATACTTTGAAGTCATAAAATACAAAGATAAAAAGAACATAGATAAAGGAAGATATGAAATAACAAAGAACGAGGGAGATAAATATGTTTTCAAGGTTCCCTCTTTGAGAAATGTTTCAAGAACTTACCCGTATTTTCACGATGGTTCGGTATGGTCTCTTGAAGAAGCAGTCAGAATAATGGCGGAGATTCAACTTGGGAGAAAGCTACAAGATGAAGAGGTCAAAAAAATAGTCGCGTTTTTAAAATCGCTTGAAGGAGAAATACCACAATCTGCGCTTGAGCTGCCGGTTCTCCCACCTTCAACAGAAAAGACATCAAAACCAGATGTGAAATAAAAAAATTACAAAGTTAAAGATTTAATAAAAAGTTGTAAAACTCTTCTGATACCCGGTTCCAGGTTTTATCTCTGGCAAAATTTTTCCCTAAAATTCCAAGAGAAAATCGCAGTTCCTTGTTCAGAATAAGTTCTTTTATCTTCTCTGCAAGGTCATCGGCAGAATTTCGCTTGAAAGTCAAGCAAAAGTGTTTCGCCCAAGAGAAAACAGGAATATCGCTTACCACAGATGTTTTCCCAAAAGAAGCTGATTCCAAAACAGATAGACCAAATCCCTCATAACGAGAAGGCAAAACCGAAAACATACACTTTGAGTAAATATGGCGCAAAAGAAATGGAGAGGAAACCCATCCATCAGAAATCTTCACCGGAAGATCATATTTTACTATCTCCTCAACAATTTTTGGCTTATCCGGTCCATCACCAACAAAATAAAAATAAACATTTTTCTCTTTCAAGAAAGTTCTGAGTTTTCTTACAGCAGAAAGTAAAATATCAATCCCTTTCATATACCACGAGAACCTTCCAGTATATAAAATGAAGTTGCTTTCTTCGGCTGATGAGAAGTTCAGATTTTCCTCATCTACTCCGCTCCAGATAACAGCATATTTTTTGCGATTCTGAACTAATCTATCCCATCCAAATGCCTTCACAAGATATTCACTCATAAAGACACCACAATCGTAAATTTTGTTGTAGAATTTTTCGTTCAACATAAAGGCAAAATTCAGTGGTAAAGGGAACCTCCTCAAAGCTTCTTTCCCTACATAAACCTGAAACTGTATAAGAGATTTTTTGTGAAATAGCGGAGAAAAAGACATGTAGAAAGGCGACTGGTCTTCAACTATAACATCAAAGTTCTTTGAATTTCTGGCAACAAAGTGCGGTAAGAGTATTGAGAACGAGAGCAGAGATGAGTAAGGAGATGAGGAGTTCCCGAGAAAGATGTTACGATACACTGATCTTACTTTTTCCGCTCCCGGAAAATTTCCAGAGAGGAAAAAAACTTCATTTCCTCTACTTGTAAGGAACTCGGAGAACTTATGAATTCTCAAAGCTCCTCCACCTGGAAGAAAAGTGCTTTGAGGGTGTCCATAAGATATAAAAAGTATCCTCATATTTTATTTTGGTTCTGATGAGTAGAAAAAATTTATCTCAGCATCTTTCAGAAAAGGGAAATTTTTATCTTTTTGAGATAGTATTGGATTTTCTATTGGCCAATCAATTGAGATTTCTGGGTCATTCCATCTTATACCTCTTTCAGCGGACGGATTATAGATTTGGGTTACTTTGTAAATTATTTCAGAGTCCTCAAGGGCTAAAAATGCATGTCCAAATCCTGGGGGTATCCATATCATTTTTTTATTTTCAGCGGAGAGCTCAACTGCAACATACTTTTTGAACCAAGGTGAGCCGATTCTGAGGTCAACCGCGACATCAAGCACCCTACCTCTTATACATCTTACAAGTTTTCCTTGCGAGTGGGGTTCAAGTTGATAGTGAATACCCCTCAGGACTCCTTTTTTTGAGTATGAGTGATTGTCTTGTTTGAACTCGTATGCGATTCCGTTTTCTGAAAACACATCTTTTCTGTAAAATTCCATAAAAAAACCTCTCTCATCTTCAAAGACGCTCGGCTCTATTATTATAACATCTGGGATATGAGTTTTTATGAATTTCATATTCTCTGATTAGTTTGATATTATTTGTTGGGACTGATAGTAATTTTTTTGGTTTTAGCGGAAAAGTTTTAGAAAGTTAAAGAGGGAAGCCCCCTTCTTGGATTTGGGGGCTTGCCGAAAAAAAATTAAGCTTCTGGTACTTCAAGTATTATTCTTTTGTTATATTTTGCGCTTGCAGCAGAAACAAGCGCTCTCATTGCCTTCACTATCCTTCCACCTTTACCTATGACCTTTCCAAGCTCCTCCTTATTTACCCTTAACTCTACGATAGCTGTTCTTTCACCCTCAACAAGGTTTACCTTTACATCGTTTTCCTTATCAACTATTGTTTTCGCTATTTTCTCTATCATTTCTTTAACAGCATTTGCTGAGTTCGTTTCAGCCATAGCAGATTACCTCCCCTACTTTATTTATTTTTTATAAAACAAGCAAAAAATAATTATTCATTCGCTATTGGCAAAAGAATAAAACAAAAAAACTATCCAAAAAAGTAATTAGCAATTCATCTGAAGATAGATAATTTCTCAAAATTTTTTGGGTTCAAAAATAGCAAATATTGAACTTCCCGGAATTTTCCCAGGCAGAATAATTCCTTCAACAAAAAAGAAAAAACCCACTAACCTATGGAGAAGTAAAAATAATGAACTTCCCGGTACAGACATTTTAGCACTTCTTCTTGATTTCAAAAGCATAATGGGTAGATACAGAGAATGGAAAAAATAACGCGAGAAAACAACGCTATATCCTGATAAATCAGCGTGTTCAGAGAGAGATTTTAATGTATATCTTCTTTTATGTCCTACATCGTCGTCAAATCTGCTCCACAGCTCCACTCTGGCAGGCACAGTTATATAAACGTACTTCAAGCTACGAAAAAATCTTCTTATCTCTGCAAGAAAGACAACAGGGTCATCAATATGCTCTATAACATCAAAAAGGGAAACAGACCGAAACTGCTGTCTTTTTTCCTCCGGCAAAGAAAATATATCTCTTCCATAATAAAAATTTCCTTCACAAAGAGGAGTTGTATTTCCTAACTCTATTCCTTCAACATTCCAACCATGAGATTTCAGAAAGCATGTTACAACACCTCTGCCACAGCCAACATCTAAAAGTGGTTCTTGTCTGAACTTATTCATATAGTAGAGAATCACCCTGTTTCTCGCCCAGTTCCACCAATTATTTTCTATACCATCAGGATAAAGTAAAGAATACAGAGTATCAGAAAAAGTAGAGGAATCTCTCACACTCATCGGTTATTAATTTAATAAACTTGAAAAAATAAAAAAATTATATTTTTATCCATCTTTCAAACCAATAAGAAAGCGAAAAAATAGCAAATATCTTCCTTGAATTATTCTCTCTTTTCTGAACATGATTTTCAAATTCTTTTAACATAAACTTTTGGTATTCCTCCGACAAAACACCGAACTTCCTGAGGTATCTACAAAGATTCATTATTTTTTCGTAGAAAATATCTTTGTATTCCAGTATCCAAAATGATATAGGAACAGCAAAACCTTGCTTTTTTCTTCTCAAAATCTTTCCCGGCAACTTATCTTTCATCATACGCCTCAGAAGAAATTTCAGACCATCTAAGGTATAAAATGGTTTCACTTTCTGAAAAAAATTGAGAGAAAAAACAATATTTGCAATACTCTTTGTCAAAAAAGGAGTTCTGACTTCAAGAGAACAAAAAGAAGAAGCCCTATCTGTCTTAAAAAGAATATCATCTTGAAGGTAAATTTTCATATCAAGGTACATAGGTCTTGAAAAAAAATCAAAAATATAAGATTCATTATAAAAATCGTTCAGAACACCGCTGGCAAAATGTTTTTCTGTAGTGGAGTATCTTATGATGAAATTTATCTCTTCCGGAGAAAAGTATCGCATCCAGAAGTAATGCCTCTGCGGAAGGTTATAGAGGAGCCCGGATAAAAACCTTTTTACCTTGAAATCAAAGCTGAGATATTCAAAAGAAGCAGGAATAAATCGGGAAAGCGAACTTAAAAATTTGATAAAACTTTGAGGGAAGATATATTTCAGTATCTCAGCTGGGATATGAGATATATATGTAGGGTATCCACCGAAAAGTTCGTCCCCACCATCACCAGAAAGCGCTACCTTGACCTTTGTGCGAGTGAGTTTGCTCAAAATATAAGTAGGAAGTATTGAGGAATCAGCAAATGGTTCATCAAGTTTATCAAAAATTTCAGGAATAACCGAGAGCATGTCTTTTTGTTCCATTTTGAATTCGGTATGCTCTGTCCCGAAAAAATCAGCTACCTCCCTTGAAAATTCCGATTCATCATAAGAGCTTTCTGAAAAAGATATTGAAAAAGTTTTGGGTTTTGTAAATTCAGAGGCAACAGCTACAACAGAAGAAGAATCTATACCGCCCGAAAGAAAAATACCGAGTGGGACATCTGATATGAGCCGTCGTTTTACAGATTGCCTGAACTCATAATCCAAAACCTCCAGAGCAAAACGACTATTATTTATTTTCTCAAGCTTTCTTATGTAAAAGTATCTTTCTACATCTAACCTCCATCTTTTTATGTCAAGTATGAGAAAGTACCCTGCTGGAAGTTTTTTTATTCCCGAAAAAGCGGAAAGAGGAGAAGGAATAAAACCGAAAAAGAGATATTCTTGCAACGCTTGAAAATCTGGTTGAGGTGAAAGAGAAGTTATATGAAATAAGACCTTCGGTTCAGATGAGAAGGCAAAAAAATTGGGACCAAAAGAGTAATAAAGAGGTTTTTCTCCAAAAGGATCGCGAGCAAGAAACAAAATTTCTTTTTCTCTATCGTAAAGAGCTATTGCAAACATACCATCTAATTTATCTAACATATCTTTGGAGTAATCTTCCCAAAGATGAGGAATAACCTCTGAATCAGACCTGCTTACAAAAACGTGTTTGTGTTCAAGTTTTTCTCTGAGCCCAAGGAAATTGTATATTTCACCATTGAAAACCACAACAACTTTTTTATCTTCAGAAAAAACTGGTTGCTTTCCACACTCTACATCAATAATACTCAGCCGATTCACTCCAAGAAAAATTTTCATATCACCAAGAGCAGATTCAAATATACCGGTTTCATCTGGACCACGATAAGATATTTGAGAAAGACCTTTTGAAAATCTTTCTCTATCGGCATAACGTGATATAACTCCCGCTATTCCGCACATAGCTTTAATGTAGTTTAAAAACAAAAAATATTCTTATGAACTCCGATTTTCTTCATCTCCATATATCACCTTTTCAACAAAATAGGGCGGTCTTTGAGAAGAGAAGAAGTAAATTCTCACAAGGAACTCAGAAATTATCCCAGTAGTGATGAGCTGAAAGCCGGTCAGGAAGAAAAATATTGCAATAAGGAGCAGTGGGTTTCTATGTACCCAAACCCCAAGATAGTATTTTTGATATAGGGTCAAACCGGCAAGGAGTAAGGAGATAAAAATGAGAGCAATTCCTGAGGAGCCGAAGAATCTCATCGGCTTTGTCTGAAAACTCATAAAGAATTTCAGGAAAAATATATCTATAAAAGTTCTGAAAACCCGCGGTATGACTTTGTATTTAGATTTTCCTTTTGTGCGAGGTCTATGGTTCACGACGACCTCGCCAACTTTCGCTCCAAACCACCCTGCAAAAGCTGGAATAAACCTGTGCATATCTCCGAAAAGCTCAAGGTTTTTTACTATCTCTCTTCTATAAGCTTTCAGAGTGCAACCATAGTCGTGAAGTTTCACCCCGGAAACAAAAGATATTATCAAGTTAGCAAACTTTGACGGAATAACCCTTACAATATTGTCTTTTCTCTCCTTCCTCCAGCCAGAGACAATATCTAAATTTTCAGCAAACAGTTTCTCTAAAATCTTCGGAATATCTGCCGGGTCATTTTGTCCATCTGAATCCATAGTTATTATGATTTCACCACGAGAAAAATCAAATCCCGCCTTTATCGCAGAGGTTTGCCCAAAATTCCTCTTAAACCTTATAATCTTGACCCTTTTATCTTTTTGAGCTATCTTTTGAAGAATATCAAAGCTCCCATCATTTGAACCATCATCAACATATATTATCTCAAAGTCATATGGCAATGAGGAAATAGCTTTTTGTATCTCGTTGTGTAAGTTCTCAAGATTATCTCTTTCATTATAAACAGGTAGAACTATTGAAATCAATCTTATCTCTCCGGAAGCACTCATTTTATCCTTCTCAAAAAAAATTAATCAAAAAACGTAAAATAAGCTACTCGGGGGATATTTCTCCGAGGAATTTTGAAAGCATATCCTTTATTTTTCCTGCCCCCATAAAAACAATAACATCACCCTTACCAGCTCTTTTCAAAATCTCTTTTGCTTCATCAACAACGAACTTATAAGGAACATACCTTATATTTTTCTCATTCGTAAAAGAAATTATAGATTGAGGAGAGACATTCCACACATTTTCCTCTGAGGCGGGATATATATCTGTGATTATGCATGAGTCAGCAAGAGATAGCGCATCTGCAAATTCTTTTTTTAAGTTATGCACGCGCGAAAACCTGTGCGGTTCAAAAATAAGAAAAATTCTTCCGCTGTATATTTGTCTCAGGGTAAGCAAAGTAGCTTTTATTTCTGTCGGATGATGAGCGTAATCATCTACTATAAACACACCATCTTTTTCCGCAACCAGCTCTATTCTTCTTTTCACTCCTTCAAAAGTTCTGAAAGCGCTTTTTATCACATCTAAATCAACCCCGAAAATATAACAAACCGCAAAAGAAAGCAAGGAATTATAGATGTTGTGCAATCCTGGGATACCGAGTTCCACCTCTTCAACATGAATTTTGCCTTCGCCTATATCTATAACAATATCATACCTTGAATTTTTCCCTAAATATAAATTTTTCACATAAAAGTTAGCTCTTTCATCTTCAAGAGAGCATGTTATCACTTTTCGTTTTATATAAGGTATAATTTCGCGTGAATTAGCATCGTCTTGGTTTAACACGACAAAACCCCATATTGGGACAGAATTAACAAATGACAAAATTGCCTTTTTCAGGTTTTCAAATCCACCCCACTTTTCTTCGTGTTCTCTATCTATGTTTGTTATCACAACGCAAAACGGCAGGACCTTCAGAAAATCGGTATCGGATTCATCTATTTCAGCAACCGCAACAGAGCCATAACCTAATTCATCTTCATCGTTTTTAGCTATACCCCCTATTATTGAAAGAGGTTTCTTACCACCTTTTTTGAGCGTATAAGATATGAGAGTTGTGGTCGTGGTTTTACCGTGAGACCCCAAAACACAAATTGTATTTTTCAGCCTCAGAATCTCCGCAAGAAGCTCTATTCTTTTGAGAACTATCTTATTCTTTCTTTTTGCAAACTGAATTTCTTCATTATCAGGAGAAACAGCCGAAGAGTACACAACAACATCAACCTTATTTATATGTTCTCTGGAATGCCCCCTGAAAAATGAAAGCCCATACTTTTCTAAATCTTTTACAGTTTCAGAGTAAGAGACATCACAACCCGAAACAGAAAAACCGTTGAGGAGAAGAAGGCGAGCAAGAGATGACATTCCGCTTCCACCAACTCCAATAAAGTGAAACGAATTGACATAGCTCAACTTCTTTTCAACAACGAACATATAAAACAACAATATAAATCAAGAAGATAATTTATTCAACAATTTGCATATTCTCAAAGTGTTTTCAAATTTTATAGAATTTTCACTTATAAAACTAAATGCTTTATGGAGAAAGGATAAGAGTTGGGCTCGTTGGAATACCATCAAGTGGTAAAACCACAATCTTCAATCTGCTATGTAAGGCATCAGCAGAAGTATCTGAATATCCATTTACAACAAAAAGCAAAAATCAGGGAATAATGCAGATGTATGAGCCGAGAGTTGAAGTACTATCAAAAATCTTGAAATCAAACGAGGTCAAATACCCAGCAGTTGAAATAGTAGATGTTGCTGGACTTATAAAAGGAGCACACAAAGGAGAAGGACTCGGAAACGAGTTTCTCTCCTACATAAGACCTCTTGACATAGTTTGCTATGTCCTGAGACATATTGAATCTGTCCCACATATTGACGGAAAAGACGATATAAAAAGAGATTTTGACATTTTAAGATATGAAATCTCAATGAGCGACCTTGAAATAATATCAAGAAGAGAGGAGAAACTGAAGAAACTTTCTTCGGTTGGACAAAAAGAAGCAAGAGAAACCCTGAAAATACTTGAAAAAATAAAGGAACAAATAGAAAATTTCGCTCAGAACGCAAAGTTCAAAGTAGAATGGGAATCAGAAGACGAAAGAGCAAAAGGAGAGAAAGAAATTTCATCGCTGAACCTTGTATCAGCAAAACCATTTTTTGTAATAATAAACACAGATATATCTACAAGCAGATGGGACGAACTCAAAAATTCTCTGAAAGGAAAGATAGAAGATGAAAAAATCATCGTTTGCGACGCACTATCTGAAATGGAAATAGACGAAAAAGAAGTGAGAAACTATGGAATAACACCACTGCGAGAGCTTATAACAAATACAATAAAAAAGATAGGCAATGTGGTTATCTTTTTCACCGGCTTTGAAGGAAAAGAGCTGAGAAGCTGGATAGTGCAAAAAGGAACAACAGTATTTGAGGCAGCCGGTATGATTCACTCTGACATGCAAAAAGGTTTTATATCAGCAGAAGTGGCAAAATATGAAGAATATAAAAAATTCACCTCCGATAAAGAAGCATATCAAAACGGAGTGTTCATAAAGGTCGGAAAAGATTACATAATAGAAGACGGAGATACAATAAGAATAAAGTTCAAGGTTTGACTGTAATTCGCCATATTTCAGAAATAAACTCTTATAATTTCTTTTCTGTGCGAAACATAAGCGCAAACCTTACCAGATGTGATGCTCTCCTTACCCACCTTTTTTTTAGCTTCCTCCGCCAAACCCTTCACCTTATATTTCAGAAAAACAACAAGACGATAACAATATATCTGATTCTCAACTATCTGGTCTGAATAAGAAGTAGTGCCGGAGGGAAAAGAAGAAACATCAGAAAAATTCTCACAGTTATAGCCAAGACATCTTTGCAAAACTATGTCCTCAGAATCAATTGAAGACGGAATATTCCAAGAAAGAAAAAGATTACCTTCCGAATACGAATTTATTTTAATGACATCTGACCCAAGAGATATTGGAGCGATTTCTTCTTTCTTTTCTACGCTGGCAACTTCTTTGGGAGGAGGTGTCTTTGGTTGCTCTGCTGGAATCTCTTCTTTCTGCTTTGCGAGAAGTTTTGCTCTCTCGCTTTCAAGCTCTGCGAGTTTTTTTTCAAGCTCCGCTATCTTTTTTTCAAGCTCCTGCGAAGAAGAAACTATCTCCTTCGCCTTGCCCTCCTCAACCGTGACAACACGAGTTATATAATAACTCGGAATATCTAATCCCAAGATTATATTGAAGAAAAAAAGAAGTCCGTATTTTGACGGATATTCCTTCCCGACGAATTTTTTCCCGGTTTGCTCATATTTTTTTATAGCTTCAAGCTCGCTTTGAGTAAGAGTTGGGACAAAAAGAGAAAAAGTTCTCAATCCGAATTTGACATCAAAAATAAATGAACCCGATACTCCTCTTACCCCCGAAGATATTTCAAAATGAGGGAAAGGACCCGGGTTTTCAACTCTCTTTGTAAAAAGAGCCGGGTTGAAAATATTTATAAACAAAGTATCTGATATAGGGATTATCTGAAATCTCAAAAAGGGGACAAGTAGTGAGCTTCCTCCTTGGGTTTCAAGAACCCTAAAAATAGCTCTTTTGCTGTATATGAAGAAAGAAAAAGGCAGAATTCCCCCTCCCGGCATATATCTTAACCTTCTTACGAACTCAAAAGTTCTGTCTTCTCTATCAAGAAGAAGGGACGGGAAAAGTTTCGCTCCTCCGACCATAAGCGCAAAGCTTATAGGACCGGCATCGGGAATCAATCTGAAATCCTGAAATTCTCCGACCGTGAGTTCAGAGATTGTAAAGCCGGGCTTTTCAGATATTCCTAGGTATCCCACACCTGCACCAATTATTGTAAATCTGTTTTGATTTTCAAAGCTCAATATTAGCAATGCTAACTTTAAAATCAACATACCACAATAACCAAGTCAAATAATTTCCAAAAAATAAAATTGCTTTCTCTATAAAATTTAGCTTAAAAATAAAATATTCAAAGAAAAATAAAAAAATAAAAAATTTCAAAGCAGATATGAACTTATAATTTTTAGTCGTTATCAATTAAGTTATTTTTTATTTCCCTCACCCGGTAATACTCCTTAATCTGAACGAATCTGAAATTTATCTCCCAAATGCTTTTTCAAAGATGAAGCAATAAAAATATGCCCGTAAGAATTGTAAAAAATTCTGCCCGACAAAATTTCATACGAGAAGAATTTTTCAAAATCAGTCCCAGAGTTCAAAATATCATCTGTGAGGTCAAAATATCTGATGCCCAGAAGTTCAAGAACACTCAAAACCTTCTTTCTGACTCTGAAATCTTTGTAGAAAACCTCAACAGGGTCAGGAACATAGACGACAAAGAATTCAGCTCCTTTCCTCTTTGAAAAATCTCTTATATCTTTCAACGCAACTGTAAGCAAAAAAGCATCTTCTCCCGAAAGAGAAAATCTCCTCTTCCTCTGTATGAAAGCAAACAACTCCTCTACTTTGAAAAAACGAAAAAGTTTATAAAAAATATCTGGAAATGTCTTTTTTTTCTCCTCGCTCTTTTGCAAGTTCAGATTTTCTAACTTCAAATTAGTTTTGAGTTTTTCAAAAAAAATATCCTTCACTTTATGAGAAAATATGCCCTGTGAAAATTTCTCCTTCCTGAAATACAACCTCACTATTGGGTTTTCCCATGTTCTCTTTAAATTCATAACTTCTGATGGCGATATAAAAAGAAAAACCGCTTGCGGATTTACCTGGCTTTCAAGCTCCTTCAAAATGAGAGACGAAATGAGAACATCTTCACCTCCATGTCCCAGATTTAAAATAGGTAAAGAAGTTAGCTCCTCAACAAGTTTTGAAAACGGCTTTACCGCACAAAAACCTGCAACAGTGTATCCGCCGAGAAAAATAATCTGACCTTTCTTATTCCAGACCTCATCTTCATTTCTGAATCCAAAACTGTCTGAAATATGATAAACCCAATTACCATCTTCGTTGCACAGTATTAAAACCGACTTCGGTGGATATGAAACAGGATAAAATCTCTCCCCATCAATATATATACCCTCCGATATTATATTTTCAAGCGGAGAGAAAACAAAAACAGAAGGATAAGAAATAGAGAGCTGGTATATAAGACCTGAAACAGGCATAAAATAGGCCTGCCTTTTCAGCTTTATCTCTTTGAACGAAAAATTCGCTACTATGAAGTAGATTGCAAAAACATGAAAGAGAACAAGTCCCGAGAAAATCTTGAAATTCACAATCTCCTTCCAGCTGAAAAAAACCTTCAATCTCACAAGAATCTTTTCAAGAACAAAAGAAGGAGTAAAAAAGAAAAAGAGCAGGAGAACTGAAACAAAAAAAGATATAGCTGATAAGAGGAATATCTCTTTGAGGTATAGCCATAAGGAAAGTTGAAAGAAAAAAGAGATAGATATAAAAAAGCCCGAAAAACTCAACAATCTCAAAATAACAAACATAACAAAAAATATAAACAACGAAGGAATAATAAATAAATTTGAAGGGCTTGATAAACCTAAAAGGAATAAAAACGAAATTGAGAATTTGTTGGTATATATTTTAATTTATTCTATTTCTCTTCCCGAAAGCCCCAAAATAGCTCTTGCTATTATTGTTCTTTGGACTTCTGATGTTCCGCCTCCGATTGTTATGAGCCGCACATCTCTGTAACCCTTTTCAAGTTTGAACTCTCTCATATATCCGTATCCACCGAGAATTTGAATTGCTTCGTATATGTGATTTACCACTGCATCACCCCAGAAGAGTTTAAAAGATGATGCTTCAACAAAAGGGAGTTCCCCTCTATCTATATGCCATGCAACTCTATAAAGGTATGAACGAGCGACCTCAAGAGTAACTTTCATATCAACTATTTTTTTCTGTATTGCTTGAAAATATGATATAGGTTTTCCGAACGCCTGTCTTTGGTTTGCATAAGCCGTAAGTCCTTTTATAACAAGCTCAAGAGAGCCAACCGAAGGGGAAAGCATAACAGACCTTTCCCATCCAAAAATCGTTCTCACAACCTGAATAAAACCCATATTCACCTCTCCTAAAACATTTTCTTCTGGGACCTCGCAATCTTCAAAAACAATTTCACCGGTAGGTGATAATCTGTTGCCCATCTTCTCAAGTTTCCTTGAAACATAAAATCCCTTGAAATTTTTTTCTACTAAAAAAGCGGTTATTCCAGCGGAACCGAGGGATTTATCTGTTGTTGCAAGAACAAGAAAAAGGTCTCCTATCGGAGCGTTAGTTATAAAAATTTTTGAACCGTTTAGAATCCATCTATCTCCTTTTTTCACAGCGATGGTTTTAAGATGGATAGAATCTGACCCCCCGTGAGGTTCAGTAAGAGCAAAACAACCTATCATCTCTCCTGTTGCAAGACGAGTAAGATATTTTCTCTTTTGTTCTTCTGTTCCGTAGGTCATAAGTGGGACACCGCAAAGTATGGTGTGAGCGGAAAGAGACATAACCATTCCCCCATCTACTCCTGCGAGTCCGAGAGCTTCCCACGCAACAGTTGTAGCAAGAGCGGATGCTCCTTGCCCACCGTACTCCTCAGGGAAAGGAAAACCCAAAAGCCCGAACTCCTTGAACTTTTCCCATATAGGCCACGCAAACTCCTCTTTCGCATCAAGTTCAAGCTGGATTTTCTCCTGAATAGGAATTATGTTCTCCACCGCATATTTCCAAACCGATTCCCTCAACTGTATGAGTTCAGGTTCAAGAGAAAAATCAATCATATCAAGAGTAAGTTTATAGTTTATGCTCCTTTGAAAATAATTTCAGAATTTTTCCGATTTTCCAAGAAGAACACCAAAAAAGAAATACAATATAGTGATGATAGACGAAACATTCTACGAATACTTGATTTCAAGATATAAAAACCTCAGAAACAAAGGAAAAATTGAAAATGCCGATATAGTTTATGAAGAAGGCAATCCATCATGCGGAGATATGATAAAAATATATGTAAAGCTGTCAGAAGACAAGAATGTTATAGAAGATGTGAAATTTGAGGGGAAAGGATGCACAATATCACAGGTTTCAGCAGACATACTCGCAGACATGGTAAAAGGGAAAAAGATTGAAGAAGCAAAAAAACTTGACAAAAAAGAATTTATATCAGAACTCGGTATTGAACTGAGTCCAATAAGAATAAAGTGCGCCCTTTTAGCTTATAAAGTTTTCAAAATGGGAGCTTACGGAATAAAAATAGATGACGAGAAAATATAAAAATTCACTCTGATAGTAAAACAATTTCGTGGTTCTTGAATTCAAAAATATATATATCTTTTGAGTAAAGTATGAAGAGTTTCTCCCCCAAAAAAGCACACGAAACAGGAAGCTCAAATTGAGGGAACAAAAACTGCTGTCCAGATGAAGCAATAACTGGAGCGAGCTTCGCAAGAATCGCTCTACCACTCTTATCTACAAGAAAAGCAAAAACCCCTGAAAAATCAGTATCCCCAAACCTGAACCTGCCAACAACAAAAACCCTTTTCATAACCTCCTCAGATTCTACAACAACAGGTCTGCCGTTGAACAAGAATTTTTCTCCCTTATTCAGCGAAACTTTGTCAAGGTCTAAACTCTCAATATCTGTAAGCTCAGAAGAATATTCTCTCAATGGATTCACCCTTATAATTTTCACATAACTTTCAGCTTCACACGAGTTCATAACCGACCACAGCACACCAGAATAAAAAGAAAATTTATCCCATTGAAAAGTGTTATCCTCCAACGCTTTTAGGAGATAGATGGAATTAGAAGGTATAATAAAATCATCGGAAAGGTTTCCTCCCCAGAGAACTGCACTGTTCTGATCGAATGGAAATGACGAAGGATCAACAACACTCAGAGGAGAAACAGTCCCAGAAGGTACTACGACATCCCAGATAAGCTTCTGATCTTGAACTTTGAAGATAGGAATTTTTGTCATCTCAATTCTCGCAAACCTACCGTTTTTTATAGCATAGTCAAAGTTTCTTGAATACAGCTTTATTCCTCCGAGGACAGCGAAACTGTTGTTAATTCTTACCACCTTGTGCTTCAAGACACCAAAACCGAAGAAACCGTTAGAACCAAATGGTATGAGGTTTCCTTCGCTGGTCATCATGTCAAAACTTCCGTCTTTTCTTATAAATATGGGAATATCTGCTGAAACTCCTCCAGCAACACCACCTATCGCAATAAACTTCTCTCCATCGTATATCAGTTGAGCACCAGATAACGGAGGGACAGAATCAGAGATAAGGTCCAGAACAAAAGCTCCTTCCCCGCCTAATTCACGGACTTTATAAAAACCCGGAAACACAACAAAAAGATTCTCTCCATCAGAAGCCAAAGAGAAGAAAATATTTTCAAGAGGAATACGTCCGATGAATTTCCCAGAAGTCCCTGGCACATCAAGAGTTGTAACCTCAACAACATTTGAGACAAACGAAGAATTTCCTGCTTTATCCCACAAACGGACCGCTGCAAAATAACGCGTTTTTGGATTCAAGTTCTTTATAAATATTCTCACCTTCTTTCCCGCAGAAGGAGGTCTGGGGACCTCTGGATACTCAATTCCCAGAGCTTCAAAATTTTTCTCCGGCTCAAGAGCAAATCTTTCGTCTTGTGAGTATCTCAGCTCTATTCTTTCTGCTCTGCCGGTTCTGAGGTCATCGCCCGTAGCAGTAAACTCAACCTCAAAACCGAAAAAATCTACTTTCTTGACCGTTAGGTCTGACGGAGTAGCTGGAGGAATTTTATCTTCAAAAAAAGGAGATGAGCATGAAAAAGACACCAACACAATAAGAATAGAAAGAAAAGATGCAAATCTACATCTCTTAAAAGTTTGCACTTTTTCATTTGCGTAGACCATACTTTTTTATTTCTCAGCTGATACAAAATTAATTTAATGCATGAATACCATTTTTTCAAACCCCACTTCTTACATTCATTGAGAAAAGAATAAAACAGGTATTCAGAAGGAACTGGGGGTTAGCTCTGAAAAATTTTGACTACCCATTTTTTTCGTTCGCGAGTTTTTCATTATTATGCATATTTCTCTCAACACCAGCAAGAGTTCCAAGAAGCAACCAGAACATTTCAGATGTCTGAAGAATAACAAAGGTATTAGCTCCAATCATATGAAATAAGATAGAAACAAACCATGAGAAAAGTCCAAATGAGAACGAGAAAAGGAATTCACTACCGTATGCAAGCCGATTTGTTCGTTTCAAGAATTTAAAAATTCTGTAGAGCAAGATAAGAAAGATGATAAGTCCAGCGGTTCCGCCTTCTCCCCAAACTCTCAGATACTGACTATCCATAAGACCAACTCCAAGTATTCCAAAGCCAAATATGGGACTTTCAGGAAGTTGCTCAAAGATAAAATACTTCCATCTTTCCCATCTCACAAAAAGAGAGCTTTCAACATATACACTTCCAAGTATTTTACCTCCACCTGTTCCTTCAAAAGTGTATTTTATTCTATCAATAACATAATCTGGTACAATAAATGGGAAGACCACGATCAAGACAAGAACCGAGATGAAAAAAGAAGTTTTTCTTATATAAAATAGGGAAAAAATAAGCCAAGCCACTCCCGCAAGATATGAGGCACGGGAGAGAGTTCTGAAATAAACAACAGCAGAAAGAGCGAAAATGATAATGAGCAATACTTTCTTATAACCTTTTGAAGAGAGTATGAAAGGGAAAGAAATAGCCATAATACCAAGAGAGAATATTCCGACATTTTCTCTTCCGCCGTATTCTTTATGAAAGGGAAATCTGACCTCATTACCAATTTTTCCTTTCATGATTTCTGGTATCCAGTATAAAAGCGCAAGCGAGACACCGATAAAAAAACCGAGAGCAACAAGTTTAGCATCAGATTCTCCTCTCACAAAAGAATATGCAAGTATGAAATAAAAAAAGTACTGAGCATATTTGAGGTAAAAAAGTATAACCCCCTTCCAATTATATATGTTCAGGTGGAGAAATGTAGAAATTCCATATAAGAGGAAGAGGAAGATAATTATATTAGATATTTTAAACCCCTCTCCTCCCTTTGGGATACTAAATCCTCTCAAAGCCCAAGAGATAAGAGTCATAACAAAAAATATATCTTCAAATCTCAGCGTTATATCTCTGACATGCGTCTGTCCGACGACGACAGAAGGAGAAATAGGAATAAGCATAGAGATAAAGAAAATTCCCAAATGTGGTTTGAGTATGATAAGTGGAAGAAATAAAGAGAAAGTGACAAAAATTATAGGTAAGTAGTATTTCAATATCTGTCCTATTGATTCTTCGGTGATTTCCATCTTAAAAAATTTTATACTTTGAGGGAGAAAAGAGTTTATTTTTTAGGTCTGGAAAAAATTTATTTTTGATGCAAATTTATTCTTTTGGACTTGATTTTAATTGAGATATATGAAGAAGTTGAGCGTTTTTTTATTTTTCTTGTGGAGCGGTAGCGTGATTTTTAATGCAAGCAGACCG
This sequence comes from bacterium HR19, assembly GCA_002898315.1. Lineage (GTDB taxonomy): Bacteria > Calescibacteriota > Calescibacteriia > Calescibacteriales > Calescibacteriaceae > Calescibacterium. Next base: position 55,128 of record BEHV01000004.1, read on the forward strand.
TCAAAACTTCCAGAACTCGGCATAGAAAACCTTGATAAACTAATACACTTTTTGTATTATATACCCGGTGGTTTCTTTTGTTTCTTATATCTTAACCGATACGAAGTGAGATCAAAAAAGCTTTCTTTTCTTCTCTGTATAATCATATCATTAGTTGATGAATTTATTCAGTCGTTCATACCCGGAAGACATTCAGATATTTTTGATGTTTTTGCGGATTCGCTCGGAATAGCTCTTGGAATTCTCCTAGGAAGCATAAGAACAAAAAGCGAGAATGTCAAAGAGAAAATTTGATTTGAAGTTCTGCGTAAAAAGCCGAAGAAAACGAACTCAAAAACAGAAAAAGTAAGAGAAAATTTTTTGAAAAAATTTTTGTTTTTTTTCATTTTGAACAAATAAAGTTAATAAATTAGTGAAAACAATTTTAAAAATTTTTTGTAATGAATTTTTTGGTAAAAAAAGGAAAGGGAGGTGAGGGAAAAGATGGCAAAGAAGTTTCTGGGGATACATGTAATCGCAGAACTTCACGGATGCAACCCAGAAATACTTAACAATCCCGAACTTATCACTCAAATACTGCTCAAAGCAGCAAAAGACGCAAAAGTCACAGTAGTAGATTACATCACAAAAAAGTTTGAGCCACAGGGAGTATCAGCAGTAGTAGTTATATCTGAATCACACATAACAATACACACATGGCCTGAAATAGAATACGCTGCGCTTGATTTTTACACCTGCGGTGAAGAGGACCCAGAAAAAGCGGTAAGAGAAATAGCAAAAGAGCTGGGAACAAGAGAGATGACAATTTTCAAGGCAACAAGAGGAAATATAAGCAAAATAAAAAAGATCTTGAAACAGAAGAAAGAAAACGGAGACGATGAGAAAAATGAAGCAAGAGCAAAACAAATCCAAGTTTTACTTTGATTGGACAGATAAATCATCTGGTTTTTTCTATGCCCTGAAAGAAATAATAATCTCAAAAAAGAGCAATTATCAGCAGATAGATTTAGTTGTTCTTGAAGAGGTCGGATTAACTCTTATTTTAGACGGTAAAGTTCAGATAGCTGAACTTGATGAATTTATATACCATGAGGTTATAACACATATACCAGCTATAACTGTTGGCAAGGTTGAAAATGTTCTGATAGTAGGAGGTGGAGATGGTTGCGCTCTAAGAGAAATCTTAAAATACGATACCTTAAAAAGATGTGTTCTTGTTGATATAGATAGAGACGTTGTTGAGATTTCAAAGGAGTATCTCAATCACATAAATCGCGGTGCATTCTTTGACCCAAGAGTTGAGGTCATATTTGAAGACGGTAGAAAATTTTTAGAAAGAACAAGCGAAAAATTTGATGTCATAATAATAGATACCGTTGACCCTCTTGAATATGGTCCGTCTTATCTTCTCTTTACAAAAGAATTCATGGAAGTAGTCAAATCAAGGTTAGAAGATAACGGCATAGTTGCTATACAATCGAACACAATTTTTCTGGGCGGTTCAAAATTTCTCCTCGCGATGTATAAGACATTGGAACGAGTTTTTCCAAAAGTTTCTTTCGCATGGACATATCTCAAATCATTCATGTTGAGCTGGGCTTTCACATTCGGCTGTAAAGGAAGAACCCCAGAGGAAGTTCCTTATGAAGAAATAGAAAAAGTTCTGAAAAAAATAGATACAAGGTATTTGACTCCCGAAGTTTTCAGGGCTTGCATAGCAAAACCGAAATTTTTCATTGAAGATATAAAAAAGTTTGAAGAGATAATTACCGACTCAAACCCGGTTTTTGTTTACTGATGGCTATTTTGAAATCTGCTTCTTCAGAACCTGATTATTTTATTTTTACGATTATAAGACGGTGGTGATATTATTTTTTTATTTTGGTTTTCAGGTAGAGCTTTTTGCCGGGGTGGCGGAATGGCAGACGCGGGAGACTCAAAATCTCCTGGGGTTTAAATCCCCGTGCGGGTTCAAGTCCCGCCCCCGGCACAAAAAAATTTGAACAGATATTCAATTTTTTTCTGTTTTTTACAGCACTTTTTCCACAGATTTTAAAATTCAAAATTGAAAAATAAAAAATAAAAAAGGAGGTTAGCAGTTATGGCAACTGGAAAAAGTCCAGACCAGCTCAGAAAGGAAGTAGAAGAGGCGGCAAAAGCAGGAGATAGGAAAAAAGTGTTTGAACTCGGCAAAGACGCAGACCCCGAAGAAGTATATACAATCATACTCCCAACAGCAGCTAATGCAAGCGCAGAGACCCAACAGAAAATCCAAGGAATGAATGCAGTAGTAAAATTCGTAATAGAAGGAGCAGGAACATACTACCTCAAAATAAGTAATGGAAAAGTAGAGGGTGGAAAAGGTGAGCCTCCATCTCCTCCAAACGCAACAATCACTCAAAGCTTAGATACTTTCAGAAAAATACAGGCAAGACAACTTGACCCTCAAATGGCTTTCATGCAAGGATTACTCAAAATATCGGGAGATATGGGAGTTATAATGAGGTTGGCTCAACTTATGAGATAAAAAAAGAAAAGGAGGGGGAAAATGAATAAAATGAAGAAAAATTAAAAATCACTCAAACCAGATTCCCCCTCCTTCTCTCTCCAAATGATTTTCAATGAAAGAGCAATAGTTCTATCAAAAAGAACAGGATACGGAGAAGATGTTTATGTCTGTCTGATTGGAGAAAAAAGCGGAGTATTTTGGGCAGTAGCAAAAAGAGCAAGAAAAAGCAAAAAGAGATTTCTCAATATTTTAGAACCACCCTCACTCATTTCTGCATACATAAGAAAAACAAAATTCTCAGATACGCTTATTCTTGAAAAAGCAGAGTTAGAAGATATTTTCTATAATATAAAGACATCTTTTGAAAAACTCCTCTGCACTTGGTTCGGAATTGAACTTGTAATGGCGTTTTCTTTTTCTCCTGATTGCTTCCAGAACCTTTTTGAATTTATAAATGACATCGCCTCTTCAGAAATGAGAACAGAAACACTAATAGAAAAAACATTGAATTTCTCTCTAAACCTTATTATAAAGGAAGGTTTTTCATCTGAAAGCGAGATAAAAAGAGAGAACATGGGCAACTCTCAAAAAGAGAAAATAGAATGGATAAGTAAGAAAATTGAAGAGATGTATGGGAAGAAACTCAAATTTGTTGGCATTTTAGAAAAACTTTACTCCGATAAAATCTACGATATAAATGCCTTGTAGCATGAGATTGAGAATTCAAGCACTTAACACGAACCAACAAGCAAAAAAATTTCTACTTTTTGTAAGTGTTTTTCTCCTTTGAAATCTGCCTTTCACGAATAATAGTAAGTATTCTCGCTATTTCTTTTTTTGCATTTCTTATTTGTCCACTATTACCTTTACCCTCAATTTTCACCAAACTTCTCAGAGCAAATAAAGTTCTTTTCAGCTCATCAACTCTGCGCAAAAGCTCCTCATCAGATAAATTCCTGAGTATATTCAACTCATCTCTTGCCTTTGACATAGTAGATTCCTTTATAAGAAATTTTCGCAGAAAAAGCAAAAAAACAAAAAATTGAGATGATATTGAAGTTCAATCTTTTTCTGAAACAAGGTCTGGAAATTTTCTTTTAGTCCAATCAGGAATTATCTTTTGCTCGGACCTCTCAACAGAAAGGGAGTAAGGGGGGACGTTTTTTGTTATAGTAGAGCCAGCTCCTATATATGCGAATTTTTCTATCTTCAAAGGAGCAACGAGCATAGCACCCGACCCCACAAAAACCCCATCTTCAATTTCTGTCTGATTCTTTGCTCTTCCGTCCCAATTACATGTCACTGTCCCCGCTCCTATATTGACATTCTTTCCTATTCTGGCATCTCCGATATATGAAAAGTGCTGAATTTTTGTTCCTTCTCCTATCTCTGAATTTTTTATCTCAGCAAAGTTCCCGATCTTGGAGTTTTTGCGGACTATTACTTTTGGTCTCATTCTTGCGAAAGGTCCAACAGATACATCTTGCTCTATCTCTGCTCCCTCTAAATAAGAATAAGGCAAAATCTTGACCCTGTCGTGTATATTACAGTCAAAAACGAATACTCCCTGACCTATCTCAACATCTCTTCCTATCTTACTTGAAATTATAAAGACATCCTTGTAAATAACGGTGCCCTCACCTACATCAGAGTCAAGCGAAATAAATGATTCATCTGGAGAGATGAAAAAGACACCTTTTTTCATAAGTTCATCGTTTTTAATTTTCTGGAGAATACGCCACGCTCTGCTCCAATCTTCTGGATTTTTCATCCTGAAAGCATCGGAAGAAGAGAATAATTTCTGCACACTTTTAGAATCTTCTGGAGAAAAAGACACAGATACACTATCATCTGCGGTAGATATGACAACTTCTTGATTTTTCAGCAAAAATTGTTGAAATACAGCAATTGAGATTTTCGTCAGAGTGTTGAGAACTTCATCAGATGGCGGTAAGAAAGTATCTTGAAAGATGAAAAAATGCAGGTCTCTTTTCTGGAAGCGAATTCCACTTTGCTCTAAATCTTTGAGTTTTTCAGAAAGTACTGGCTTTAATCTCTCAAGTGTTATCTTGGCGATCTGCTGAGTTGTCATACCGATCAGAGGAGGAAAACTTCTGCCACTATCTTTTATGTGAAGATAAAAGTTCATCTCATTTTCTTTTTCCTGCATAATCTTTTATTTTAGCTCAACCCGAAATCAGTGGTCAAAGAGTAAAAATATTAATCGGTACCAATTCAAAAGAACTCTTTAAATTCTTGGAAAAAAATACAAGGTTCTAACACAATTTAAGGTATAAATATTCTATATGAAAGAGAAGATAATTTTTGATTGCGATCCCGGAATAGACGATGCGATTGCGTTAGCTCTATTTTCTGGAACAATAAAAAGATCAAAGGAATGGGGAAAAAAAGATATATATATCGTAGCGACATGGGGAAATGTAAGCGGGGAGCAAACTTTGAAAAACTCCATCTTATGCCGAGAGATGTTTGATCTTCCTGCAAAGGTTGTAAGAGGGATGCAAAAACCCGTTGAAGGAGAACCAATCCACGCAAAAAAAATTCACGGAGAAGATGGCTTGAGAGGATTTTCAAAAAATTTGGAAATAAAAATTGAAAATGTAATTGACATAAAAGAGCTGAAAGAAGAACTTGAAAACGAAGATTGTAAAATAGAAGTTATCGTAACAGGTCCCCTTTCTTCTTTATATCTGCTATTAGGTAGCAAAATCAAAGAGAAGATAGAGAGAATTGTTTGGATGGGAGGAGCATTTTTCCACGATGGGAACATAACTCCGTATGCAGAATTTAACTCTTATTGCGACCCTATTGCAGTAGAAAAATTATTTGAATTCGCAAAGGAAAGAAAGTGCGTATTTGTTGTTCCAATTGATGCTACTTCAAAAACACAAATGAAAAGAAGCGAATTACTACAAATAGCGGAAGGGACCCATATTTACGACTTTTTAGAGAAAATAACAGAGGGACTTGGAACAATCACGCTTCACGACCCGCTTGCTGTATTCTCATTCTTCTTCCCAGATGAAGTAAAATATTTTGTTTCTTTTTCGCGTGTAGATACAAAAGCTTTCAGAGGTAAAATAAGCTCAATCATAAGTCCAAATGGCTTCTTGAAAGTCATCTACGACTTTGATATAGAAAATTTCAAAAGCTTCATGAAAAAGGCGTTTGAAGAACTGGAGAAAGAAAAAACAGCAAAACCTAAAAAGTTACGAAAAAAAGAATAAAATAAGATGAATAAAATGAGAACTAAAAGTACATCAGAAACCAAAAAGGGAAAAGCAACAGGAGCAAAAATAATAGTAGAAACACTAAAAAGGTTAGAAGTTGAAGTGATATTCGGACTCCCCGGTGGCGTCGTTCTCCTTCTATATGACGAACTTATAAGAGACGGAAAAATAAGACATGTTCTGGTAAGACACGAGCAAGGAGCAACTCACATGGCAGAAGGATACGCAAAAGCAAAGGGGAAACCAGGAGTTGTTCTGGTAACATCTGGACCCGGAGCAACAAACTGTATAACAGGCATAGCAGACGCATATATGGATTCTGTCCCACTTTTTGTTATCACGGGTCAGGTAAATACTTTCTTTATAGGAAGCGATGCCTTTCAGGAAACAGATTCCACCGGAATAACACGCCCGATAACAAAATATAACACCATCATTATGAAAACAGAAAAACTCGCTTACGAACTAATAAAAGCGTATGAAATCTGCAAACAGGGAAGACCAGGACCCGTGGTTGTAGATATACCAAAAGATGTTATATCTGGGGAGACCGATTTCGTATTCCCGGAAGCAGTAGAAATTCCCGAAAAGTTCAAATATGAAGGGAACGAAAAACAAATAAGAACCGCAGTAGAGCTGATTTTCAGCTCCAAAAGACCAATAATATATGGCGGAGGAGGAATAATATTATCTGGCGCGTATGAGGAGCTGGCAGAACTTGTAGATATACTCGGCATACCTGTCACGCTAACACTGATGGGACTTGGTGGTTTTGATGGAACAAGACCTGAATTTTTAGGCATGTTAGGAATGCACGGCACTTACACCGCAAACATGGCAATAAATAATTCAGACCTGATACTGGCAGTGGGAGCAAGATTTGATGACAGAGTCACAGGAAATGTAGAATACTTCGCTCCACTTGCAAAAATAATTCATATAGATATAGACCCTGCTTCAATATCAAAAAATATAGATATTGATGTCCCAATAGTTGGTGATGCCAAAAGAGTTCTCAAAAGAATGATAGAGATAATCAAAAATGAAGTCCCCCAATCTGAAATAAAGGCGTTCAGAGAGAGGATAAAGTCGTGGTGGGATAAGATAAACGAGTGGAACATAAAGTATCCTTTGAGATACAAAAAGTCAGATGGCATAATTAAACCGCAAGAGCTCGTAGAAACAACCTATGAACTGACAAAGAATGAAAAAGTTATAATAACAACAGATGTCGGGCAGCACCAGATGTGGGCTGCACAATACTATAAAGTAAAAGAACCAAGAACATTCTTGACATCTGGCGGTCTCGGAACCATGGGATCTGGATTCCCAGCAGCAATAGGAGCAAAAATTGCAAAACCAGAAAGGTTAGTGATATGCTTCGCAGGAGATGGAAGCTTTCAGATGAACATGCAAGAACTCTCAACAGCAGTGGAAGAGAAGGTAGGAGTAAAGGTCATAATATTCAATAACAACGCTCACGGAATGGTAACACAATGGCAGAGAGAATTTTACGGCAGAAGGTATTCAGCTTCGGTTTTCAGGGTACAACCAGATTATAAAAAACTCGCAGAAGCTTTCGGAGCAATAGGTTTTGAAGTATCGCATCCATCTCAACTCAAATCAACATTAGAGAAAGCTCTGTTTGAAACACCAGATGATGTTCCAGTTATAGTAGATGTAAAAGTAGACCCAGAAGAGGATGTGTATCCTATGGTTCCTCCTGGCTCTCCTCCCACAGAAATGCTTCTTTCCTGATATTCTCTGAAAGCAAAGATAAATCATCTACCCAGAAATCTATTTTAAATTCAACTTTTATAGGAGTTATAGAAATATACTTTTCTTCAAGGACGAAGTAATCTAAATCTTTAAGGTCTTCATAGCCATCTGCATCCACCTTCAATTCCTTTCCTCCTATAAACCAGAAATCTCTCCCCCGCGGGTCTTGAAAGTGCAGAGCTTTCTCTCCATAAACTCTTCTTGAAAGTTTAGCCAGCTTCACTCCCTTTATTTCAGTTGGGGATTTGAAGAACGGGAAATTTATGTTAAGAACAACTTTTTTCGGCAGAGGATTTTCAAGAGAAAATTTTATTATCTCACATGTCATGCGAGCTATTGCTTTTAGGTCTCCTGTTCTTCCATCTTTTACTCTTGCTGATACAGCAAATGATGGGATACCAAGAATTGCTCCTTCTATTGCTCCACCAAAAGTTCCAGAATAAAGAGTATCATCTCCTATATTCTCTCCTATATTTATGCCAGAGATGACAATATCGGGGGTCTTTGGCATTATACCATTTATAGCTATGTTCACGCAGTCAGTTGGAGTTCCATCTACTTTAAAAACTCTCTCTTCAACTTTCATCACTCTTATGGCACTGGTAAGGGTTATTGCGTGAGAGCTTCCTGACCTATCTTCCCATGTAGCGAAAACCCAAACCTCTCCGAGCTTTTCTGCCTCCTTTCTCAAAGCTATTAACCCCTCTGAATCTAATCCATCATCATTTGTTATCAAAATAACCATAAAGCCAAAAATTAATATCAGGGAGCCAGAAAGAAAGAAAAATCAGATTAAACCAAAAAGCAGTTCAAAATCAAAATTCTTGAAAAATCACATAGAGAGTTTCAGAGAGTCAGATAAAACCTCAATGAATTTTTTGAGGAACTCACCTATCAGGAAAGCGATTCTGTCAAAAGTAAAAGCGAGCAGAAAAAGACCTATCAGTATTTTTATCGGGAAGCCGACAACGAATATATTGAACTGCGGTATTGTTCTAGATACTATTCCTGTTGAGATCTCAACAATAAATGTGGCAAGAAGAATTGGCAGAGCGATTTGAACCGAAACCGCAAATGACTCCGAAATTTTTTCGTTGAAAAATTCAGGAAATCTCTCGTTTAAGACAGCGTAGAAAGGAGGAACCATCTTAAAACTCTCTTTCAAACCCCAAAAAAAACCAATGTGAAGGTCAAGCACAAAAAAAATCACCATAGATATAAAGAAAAAAAACTCGGAAATAACCGAAAGCGGATTTTCCTCAAAGGGATTTGTGATCGTCATAAATCCGTACCCGAGCTGATAGCTCATCGCCTCTCCTGAAAGCTGTGGAGCTGTCAAAAATATCCTTATTATGAGAAAAATAAGAAAAGAGATGAAAAGTTCGCTCAAAATTCCAACGAATATGCTTGCTAAATCCACGGGTAAAGAAAACGATATTCCAGCAGAGCTCAAACCAGAATATATAGCAAGCGCCACAGAAAAAGATAAGCCCAACCTTATTATAGGAATAACAACCTGAGATGAAAACATAGGAACAGCAAAGATGAAAAACGATGTCCTTATAAATATAGGAAGAAATTGCAAAAACTTCTCGGGATTCCAAAATACATCCATCAGTGATAAATTTTAAAATTCCAGAGATAGCAGAAAAGATCAGACCCAAAAACAAAAACAAACTTTATTGTTTCTTATAGCTAATTTCAGATTTTCACATTAAGCTATATGTATGATAGAGAAACCAAGCTTTTGGCTATCGCAGATAGATTTTTCTCTTAACCCATCTCTTGAAGGCGAAGAAAATTGCGACTTCGCAATAGTGGGTGGAGGATTCACAGGCATAGCGACTTCATACTTTCTCAAAAAATTAGAACCATCGTCAAAAGTTATAGTGGTAGAACAAAAGTATGTGGGATACGGAGCAAGTGGCAGAAACGCTGGATTCTGCATGACACTCTTTGGACTAAACCTATCTCTTACAGTTTTAAGGTACGGGAAAAAGAACGCTCTTGAAGCGTATAAATACACATCAGAAGGAATAGACATAGTAAAAAATCTTGTAGAAGAACATAAGATTGACTGCGATTTTGAGTATAACGGATTTATAAGAGTTGCAACATCAAAGCTTTACGAAAGAAGGTTGAAAAAAGAGTTTGAATTAGCGGTGAATTTGGGAATAGAAGACGCAAAGTGGCTAACAAAAGATGAGTTAGAACAAAAAGTCATCTCTCCTGCTATGAGATGTGGTTGGTATGAAAGGCACTGCGCACTTTTAAACCCCGCAAAACTCGTAAGAGGAATGAAAGAAGTTGTAGAAAAAATGGGAGTAAAAATATACGAAAACAATCCGTCAATTGAAGTTGAAAGAAGAAACGATGGAAAATTTATAATAAGGTCAGAAAAAGGGAGAATAATCGCAGATAAAATAGTTTTTGCAACAAACGCCTTTTCTATCAGCATACCTCAACTCAAAAACAAGCAAACCCCTGTATTCACGCATATAGTCCTTACCGAACCTCTTGGTGAAGAACACTTCCAGAAAATAAACTGGCGAGGCAGAGAAGGATTAGAAGATTCTCGCAACCTTATTCATTACTTCCGACTCACAAAAGATAACAGGTTACTGATGGGAGGAAGAGATGTGACGATAACATTCGGGGAAAATATGCAAAAAGATATAAATCAAAAAACTTTTGAAGGTCTCAAAAGAGATATTAAATTTATCTTCCCACAGCTTTCTGACCTGAAAATTGATTACATGTGGGGGGGACCGGTATCTGTTACTCTTGACCTTGTTCCCGCAATAGGATACGTTGGAGATAAAAATGCAATATACTCTCTCGGATGCATAGGGCACGGTGTCTCACTCTCTCACATAAACGGGCTTACAATAGCAGAGCTTCTCCTTGAGAGAAAAAGTAAGAGGACGGAAATGTTCTTCATAAATAGGTTCATAATACCATTTCCTCCAGAACCTTTAAGATTTGTTATCTCTCATATTATAAAGGGGGCGATGAAAATTCAAGATGCAATATACGACAGAATATAGGTTTTTACTTTCTATGTATTTTCAGTGAAGCGTTCAACAAAATTGCCTCAACGAAATCCTCAAAGCTAATGCCCCTGTACAGAGCTATTTTTGGGAGAAGAGACCTTTCGGTCATTCCCGGAATTGTATTGAGTTCAAGAAAAAACGGTTTCCCATTTTTCAGCTTGAAATCCAACCTGACTGCTCCTTGCACTTCAAAAATATCACAAATCTTTTTAGATAAGATCAGAACCTCCTCTACAACATCATCACTGACATTTTCGGGGGGAATGATGTAGCTTGTCTTCCCCCTGTATTTTGCGTGAAATGAAAATATCTCATCTTCATGTGGTATTATCTCAAGCGCCCCCATGACCATCTTTTCAAAGACACCAACGGTTAGCTCTGGTCCGTCTAAAAAATCTTCAATGATTATCCTTGATGAAAACCTAAATGCTTCATCTATTGATTTTTCTATATCTTTTTTTTCTTTTACGAGAGATATTCCAAGTGAAGAGCCGGAGAAAGCTGGTTTGACTACAAATGGGAGATCAAAGCTTTTCGCCTTCTCAATCGCTTCCTCTTTTGTTCTTGCAATTTCAAACTTCGGCTGTGGGAGAATTTTAGCCATAGACAGAGCAACAAGGACCTTATCCATAAAAAATGCGGATAGAACAGGATCAGGAGATGTATAAGGTATTTTCATTATCTCAAGGAGTCCTTGCACCGTTCCGTCTTCACCATACCTCCCGTGAAGGCAAATAAAAGCAGATTGAAATTTTTTGAGATAGTTAAGGTCATCAACAGGAAATACAACTTTTTCAACATCGTAACCTTTTTTCAAAAGAGCGTTAAAGACCGCCTCACCGCTCCTCAAAGATATCTCTCTCTCTTCGGATTCCCCTCCCATTATAACACAAACTTTTTCTGGTTTTCTCTTTTTCTTTTTCAGTTCGTTTATGAATGAGAACAACTCCTCATCTGAAACCTCGTTCTTGAAAATTTTTTCTCTTCTGGACACAGAAGAATTTTAAAAGAATTGAGACATATTTTTTATCTTGCGCGTCAGAATGAATTTTTATCGTATGAGTTTTTTTCTGCGCTGAACAAAATCAAGAAGGACATATTTTCCAAGGTTTTCAGGAGTTGTGAAGAAAGCTCTACCTTTGTTTATTCTGACAACTTCTTCAACAAATTTTTGAACTTGTGGATTATCTTCAACCATAAAAATGTTTATAGTGATATTTTCTTTTGTAGCTTCCTCTACCTCTTTCATAGTTTCTCTCATAGCATTGGGAGAGCAACCCATAATTGGCCACTCAACAAAGACCCTACTTCCCACACAATATGCGGTCGGTTGTCCATCTGTTATCATTATTATTTCTTTTTCCTCGGCCGGATGTCTTTTGAGAAGTTTTCTCGCAAGACGCAAAGCATCTTGCATGTTAGTAAAAGGATCGTTCATATTAAGCTCAATAGAAGGAAGTTCAGACGGCTTTATCTCCATAGCAACAGTAAAAAATCCTATTATATACAGCGTGTCTTTCGGGAAGAAAGATGAGATAAGAGAGTGAAGAGCAATAGCGACTTTTTTTGCACATTCAAATTTTCCACCCCACGACATAGACCAAGAGGTATCTATTAAAAGAGCCGAACTCACCCGGGAAAAATGCTTCATCTTAAAAATCTCAAAGTCATCAGGAGAAAGCTCTATCTTCCCAGTTTCCATATCAAACCTCTTATTCATTATGGCATTTTTCAGTGATGAGAATATATCTATGTTTATGTTATCTCCGAACTCCCACTTTTTTCTGTCCTCATAGTCCAGCTCGTAATTACCTTTTTTCTTTGAAGAATGCGAGCCGATAAACCTCTCTTTTCTCACACTGACAAATATATCTTTTAGAACTTTTTCACCTATCTTTCTTACACCACGAGGAGTAAGGATGACAGAATTTCCTCTCATAACAAAAAAGCCAGAATTTTTCAGAACCTCTAAAATCTTGTGCAGAGTTGAGAAGCTTTTATATTCTTCATTATCTAAAAGCTCTTTTATAAGTTCTGGGGGAATATCATATATCTCTCCTTTTTTGAGTTTCTCTTCAAGTTCTTCAAGCTTCTCAAATCTATCTATGGTATCAATAGCTTCTTGAAGGTTAAGGGGCTCTCCTTCTTTAAATCCATACGGATGCTTTCTTAAAAATTCACCGAGACGATTTATATCTTGGAAGTTCTTCAAGAGTTCTTCAAAAAGCTGTTTGGCTTCCTCAGACATAAACCCCTTACTGCTATCGTATTCTTTGAACTGCTGTATCGCCTGATTAAAATTTTTAGAAGAAACATCTGATAGCATCTCTTTCCTTTCCGAGAGTTCTTTCAAAAGCTCATCTATCCTTTCCTCTATGCCTTGTTTATCTACATCAGAAGATGAAAGTTTTTCTTCAAGCTCTGAAACCTGCTGGGGAATTTTCGTCATCACATCGCTCATCTCTGTATCTTTCACTTTGTCAATCTTATTTTTCTCTTCCTCATGGGTGCCAGAAAGATTTTTTCTCATCTCCTCAAGTTTCTTTTTCCTTATCTGTTTCAGAAGGTCATTTATTCCGCTTATGCTCTGATTGCCGAAATTGAAACCGTATTTTAGCATGTTCTCAAGTTGCGAAGCGGGATTGGAGTTTGAAAAAAGCTTATTCATAAGATTTTTCATCTCTTTATCGAAGTCAAAACCTTCTAAATCCTGATCCTCCAACTGCTTTTTGTATATTACCTTCATACACTAAATAATTTAAGAAAAATCAAGAGTAATTTTCAATAAACAGGATAAAAATCAGCCTATCTTTGGACTTGAAAGAGTTCCCTTTAACCTTATTGTCTGAGAAGGTATGTTCAAAAGGTTTGTCTTGAGTTCAAAAGTTAGGTCTATTTGGGACTCAAAGAACGGATTTTTTATGATCAGCGAGCCCTTGCCACTTCCTTCTATATTACCCCCTCTCATCTCAAATCTATCTAATGTCATCACCCCATTTTTTATAGTCACTTCTGCATTTACCTTCCCAAGAGAAAACTCTCCCTCAACGGGGACATGAAGCTTATTTGTGTTTTTCAATACAATAATGGTTTTATCTTTATCTGATGAAGACAGGAGGAATTTTCCTTCAAGAGAGTTTGGGGTTCTTATATCACCATTTAGTTTTAGTTCTATCTTCAAGTTTCCTTTTCCGCCGAGGTCAAAAATACTCATAAGCTCTTCGCTACTTATATCTCCTGTCAAATAAACAGATGATAAACTCATTTTTTCTGGACGAAAAATATTTTTAGCGGTAAAGTTTATTGTCAATACAGATTGTTCTGTTTTGAGCTTCAAAGACCCCTTGAATTTTCCAAAAACCAAGTACAAAGGAGAAAAAAGAGAAGGAGAAATTTTCATTTCTTTGAAATGTATTTCTTTTCCTTCGCGAGGGCGGATTTCAACTCCCACAAGTTTAACTCCAAAAGGAAAAAACGAGAAACCAGCACTTTCAATATGTATAATGTCGCTCTTTGAGTTGATAAAATCTACAAAATTGCTCCACGGGAAAAAAATAACTGAACCAAACAACACACCCCAGAAGAAAACAATAAAAAGCAAAAAAAACCTTTTCAGCTTTGAACTCATCATTAATACAGGTAAAACTCTCTCAAAAGAAAATAAATAAATTTATTATTATGGAGCCAAGAAAAATAATGATTTTCAGAATAGGAGAAAGAAAGTTTGCAATAGGAATTGAGAAAATAAAAAGGATAAAAAAAGGCAAAGGAGCAGATTTCAAAATAACCGAAATAGAAGGAGCACCACCGTATATTATAGGAGTATCAGAAGTAGAAATAACGCGTGGAGAAAAGAAACTTATAACCCTTATTGACTTCAAAAAACTTATTGAGATGAAAAAGATTGAGATACAGGAAGATGATGAAGAAATAAAAAAAATGCAAGAAAAAAACAAATCTCAAACAAAAGTATTGAAAGCAGAAGATGAAGGAGATACAGGCAAAGATAAAAGGAAAATCTTTATGATAGTTTCCAGAGATAATAATGAATTCGTAGGTGTTCTCATAGATGAACCAGAAGACATAAAAGAGTTAGACGAAAGAAATTCAAAGATTTATCCGCCACCGAAGATAAAAAATGTCAAAGACCTATTTGAATCAATAGTCATACTTCAAAATGAAAAAGGTGAAGAAGAGCAGAGAATATTACTGCTTAATCCTGATTCAATAATAGAGATGGCTGGACTATAAACAAATAATTGAGCAAATCAAAATCAAAAATTTCTATATCTAACTTTTAGATTATGCTTGGATGGATAACAAGATACAAAAGCGATAGAATGATGAAAATATGGAGTGAAGAAGAAAAGTTCAGAATATGGAAAGAAATTGAAGTAGCTGTTCTTGAAGGATGGGCAAAACTCGGAGTGGTTCCTCCTTCTGTTCCCGCAGAGCTGAAAAAAGTTGATGTAAAACCAGAAGAAGTAAGGCAAGAAGAAATAAAGACACGACACGAAGTCACCGCCTTCGTAAGAACCCTTGAAAAAAAGGTCTCACCCACAACCGCAAGATTTATTCACTTCGGACTGACATCATCAGATGTAATAGATACATCATTATCTATCCAGATGCGAAATTCAATCAGACTCCTTATAGAAGGTATTGAAGGAATAGAAAAAATACTTCTGGAATTAGCAGAAAGGTATAAAGATGTCATAGGAGTAGGAAGAACTCACGGAATACACGCAGAACCAATCTCCATTGGCATAAAATTTCTCTCACACTTCGCAGAGTTCAGAAGAGCAAGAAGAAGATTACTCATAGCAGAAGAAGAAATATCAGTAGGGAAAATTTCAGGAGCGGTAGGTATATATAGCACAGTCCCCCCAGAAGTTGAAGAATATGTCCTCCAAAAATTTGGTCTGAGACCCGAAACGGTCGCAACTCAAGTTATACCAAGAGATAGACACGCTTTCTTCGGATTAGCATGTGCCCTTCTTGCAGGTGCAATAGAACGAATTGCTCTGAACTTGCGACTACACCAAATAACAGAAATAGATGAAATAAGAGAGCCATTTGAAGAAGAGCAAACCGGTTCATCGGTTATGCCACACAAAAGAAACCCAATATTATCTGAAAATCTCACTGGTATATCAAGAATAATAAAAAGCTCTGTTACGGCGCTCCTTGAAAATATACCTCTTTTCATGGAAAGAGATATTTCTCATTCATCGGTAGAAAGAGTTATCTTGCCAGAAATATGCATACTCCTTGATTTCGCTCTTGGTAGATTAAAACTTCTTCTTGAAGGAATTCAGGTAAACGAAGACAAGATAAAGCAGAACTTGCAAATATCTAAAAATCTCATTCTTTCCTCAAGAGCTTTATCTGAACTCGTAATGCTCGGATTTGACAGAGAAAAAGCTTACAAACTAATTCAGAAAGCATCTTTTGACACAATAGAAGGGAAGTTTGATGACTTCTTATCTGCACTTATACACTACATTGAAAAAGAAGATAAGAAAACAGCAGAAAAACTCAAAGAAAAACTTACCCCCCTCAAACTCCCCTATATCAACCAAATTTTCGTAAGAGCAGAAAATATGCCGGTTGAAGTAAAAGTAAAAAAGAGAAGAGATATTTTTGACCCAGAAGGGAAAGCGATAAAAGATAGATTAACCAAACTCGGATACGATGTCCGTGATGTGAA
The DNA here is from genome assembly GCA_002898315.1 of bacterium HR19. GTDB lineage: Bacteria > Calescibacteriota > Calescibacteriia > Calescibacteriales > Calescibacteriaceae > Calescibacterium. The sequence continues at coordinate 71,430 of BEHV01000004.1, forward strand.
AGTTGGAAAGGTCTTTGAGATATGGATGAAAAATCACAGAAAAGAAATGATAGAAGATGTATTCGTAAATCCTATCGTAGAAACATACGAAATAGAAATAAAAGATTGATTTTATATCTTGAATAAAATTTCATATGAGAGAAAATCTTCTGATTTTTGTAATCGGAGCTATTTTTATAGCAATAATATTTTTTGCATGCGGAAAAAAAGAGAGCTCAAAAAGAAATTTTTCTCTTGCGGTATGGGCAGAATTCTTACCTTATGAAGAATACGAAAAAATCTATGATAAACTCCAAAAACTTGATGTTGAACTATTTTTAGCGATAAGAGAAGGAGATTTTCCACACCCTTCTCTACAAAAAATAAAGTATAGAGCATGGCTACTTCTTAAAAAAGAAAAGGGCTACTGGTTATCTGTTCGCAATGCGGAAGATTTCTTTAAACTTGTGAAGGATTTTCTGAACTTATACAAATCAGAGTGGATAGCCCTTGATTTTGAACCCCCGTATGAATTCGCAACAAAAATAACAGAAAATTTTTTTGAATCCCTATCAGAAATTATCCCGCCAGAAGAAGTTTATATAAACGGAAAAGCAAAAATAGAAGAAATTGTAAAATTCTCGCACGAAAAAGGAGCAAAAGTTCTTTGCGTTTTCCCAAACTTCGTTTTAGATGACCTCGTCCAAAAATCAGAAAATTTTCAAAAGATGTTAGGAATACCCGTACCGAAAGATTGCGATGAATACTCATTTATGATATACTCAACAATAATAAAAGGATTAGCCGAAAAAATCCTCAAACTAAAAATAGATTTTCCTGAATATATTGTGTGGGACTACGGCAAAGATGCCTTTCATATTTTTGGAGATAAATCTGCTTTATCTATTGGGCTTGTAGGAAAAGATTCTTTCGGCAACGAAGGTTATAAAGATGTTGAAGGACTTATAAAAGATATCTCAGCAGGACTTGCAGTAGGCATAAAGAAATTTCATATATGGACCGTTGATAACATGAAAGACGAGAACGGGAATTGGCAGATAGAAAAATGGCTTGACATAAGCTATGTCTCCCCCATCAGCCCCCCGGAAGATTCAGGACTAAAAAATTTAAGGGAGTTTCCTCTATCAATTGCCAAATCAAAAGTTAAATAAAATCTAAACGCAAAGATTAAAATTTTTTGTGTATATGGAAGAAAGAAAAAACGAGCTTACCCTACCCGGAACATTATTAGAACAAAAAATAATATGTGCAAAGATAGGAAAAGAAATATATGGGTTCAAGATAGAATACCTTGAAGAGATAATAAAAATGAGCAGAAAAAAACTCGTCCTACCCTCAGCATTAAAACATCTCAAAGGTATAATACTTCTCAAAGGAAACATAGTTCCCGTAATAGATATCCTCTCACTTTTTGAAATAGGGGCAGTAGATGATGACATAGATACGAAAATAGGTATTGTGGTAAAAGTTCACGGAGAGAAATATATTTGCATAATAGCAGATGATGTTTTCATAGAAACATTCTCACCCGCTTCTCTTGCAGAATCACCAAAAATAGGTATAAAATACAAAGAAGCAATAGAAGGTATAGGAAAATCATCAAAGGGAATTATAATAGTTCTGAAACCGGAGGAAATAATAGAAAGGCACAGAACTCTCTCTGGGATAAAATTAGAAGAAAAGTTAGAACAGGCAAAATCTTAATGAAATGAGACCGGAATAAAAAATTTCGGGTTCAATCAAAATAATCACTTACTTGTTTTTCTCACTCTTTTCTTATTTTTTACCGCTTTCGTTCCTTTTCTTTTTTCTCTTTGAGATTTTTTGTTTTTTAAGTGAAGATATGAATCTTTCTTTTCTTTTTTTGATGGTACATCTATTTCTGCTTGCGCAGCGGAAAGGCGAGCGATTGAAACACGATAAGGAGATGCACTGATATAATCAAAACCAGCAGAATGGAAGAAACTTATAGAATCTGGATCTCCTCCATGCTCACCGCATACTCCAACTTTCAAGCGAGGTTTTACATCCCTTGCCTCCTTTAACGCTATCTTTATAATCTTACCAACCCCCACAACATCTAACTTAGAAAATGGATTATAAGGAAGTATCATAGGGACATAGTCATCTATGAACTTTCCGGAGTCATCTCTTGATATTCCCATAGTTGTCTGGGTGAGGTCATTTGTCCCAAAGGAGAAGAAATCAACGAACTTAGCTATTTCCCCCGCAAGAAGACAGGCGCGAGGGAACTCCATCATAGTACCAATAGAAAGAGGTATTTTGACCTTCATTTCCTTCTCTACATCTTCCTGAATCATCTCAATTACATTCCTGAAATATTTTATTTCCTCAGGGTCTATTACATTCGGTAGCATTATCTCTGGCAAAACTTTTTTTCCAGATTTTATGAGTTCAGAAGATGCTTCCAAAATCGCCTCAACTTGCATGCAGTATATTTCAGGATAAGATATACCAACTCTCACCCCTCTATGTCCGAGCATAGGATTGGTCTCGCGGAGTTTTTCAAGAATTTCCATAATCTCACTTTCTGGAATGCCAGATTTTTCCGATGTATCCTTTATCTCCTCGGGAGATTTTGGCAGGAACTCGTGAAGTGGCGGGTCTATCAACCTCACCGTAACTGGTAATCCTTCCATCACAGAGAATATCTCTTTGAAATCTTTCTTTATCCACTCCTTTATTTTAGAAAGGGTGTTGAAGAACCCTTTTCTAACATCCGTGTATTCTGAAAAACTTTTCGCAAGGCGCTCGTCTTCTTTTGACTTTTCTTCAATCTCCCTGAAAACAACTTCATGACTTTTACCTCTCTGAAACTTAGGAAAATACCTCAGCATATTTATACCGGAAAGCAGTTTTTTCATTTCAGGAGAACCATCTTCTGAAAGGCATTGAATAATATTTCTCATCTCATCAAATTTCTGCTTATATTTTCTTGCGAGTATTATCATTTTTCTGACAAGCGGTATTCGTTCTTCTTTGAAGAACATGTGTTCAGTTCTTAAAAGTCCAATACCTTCTGCACCAAACTTTCTTGCCACTCTTGCATCCTCAGGAGTATCAGCATTTGCTCTAACTCCTAACCTCCTTATCTTATCTGCAATTTCAAGAATCTTCACAGCTTCCTCGGGGAAATCAGCTTCCTTTACTGGAACGCTTCCAAGAAAAACTCTTCCTGTATTACCATCAATGGTTATCAGATCTCCTTTCTTCACTTCAATATCTTTGACTTTGAAGAGGTTATTTTCATAGTCTATGAATATATCTTCTGCTCCAACAACTGCGGGCTTTCCCATAGCTCTTGCAACAACTGCTGCGTGCGATGTCTCTCCACCTCTTGAAGTCAAAATTCCCACAGCAAAAGCTATTCCTTTTATGTCCTCAGGAGATGTCTCGTGCCTTACGAGAATAACCCTCTCTCCTGCCCTCACCATCTCTTCAACTTCTTTCGGAGAGAATACAACTTTCCCATAAACAGCTCCGGGAGAAGCAGCTATTCCCTTAGCTATAGGTTCCGACTTCAATTTCTCCTCATCAACAACAGGGAAAAGGAGCTCTGAAAGATGTTTTGGAGTTATTCTCTTTATACCCTCTTTTTCACTTATTTTCTTTTCTTTTATCATATCATAAGTGATTTTCAGGTGCGCTCTTGCGGTTCTTTTTCCTGTTCTCGTCTGGAGAATCCAGAGTTTTCTTCTTTCTATGGTGAACTCAATATCTTGCATCTCTTTGTAGTGCGACTCAAGCTTTTCGGAAACCTTCTGGAGTTCCTTATAGACATCTGGCATAAGTTCCTTCAAGGTAGGGAAGTTTTTGTTAGCAGAACTCTTTGATTCTTCGTTTATAGCGTAGGGGGTTCTTATTCCAGCAACGACATCTTCACCCTGCGCGTTTGGTAAAAAATTACCCCAAAGGTACTTTTCTCCTGTGTTAGGATTTCTCGTGAAAAGGACACCAGTTCCCGAGTCATCTCCCATATTGCCAAAAACCATAGCGACTATATTCACAGCAGTTCCGAGGTCGTCTGATATGTTGTGAATTCTGCGATACGCTATCGCTCTCTCGCTGTTCCAAGACCTGAAAACCGCCTCTATTGATATCATAACCTGCTCCAGCGGGTCTTCCGGAAAATCAATCCCTCTTTCCTTCAATATATCAAGGAACCTTTCGGAAATTTTCTTCATAACACTTGCGGGAAGGTCAATATCTCTTAACTTGGACCTTTCAAACTTATTTCCGAGGTTATTGTATGCGTGTTCTATATCTGAAAACCCGCCTTCATTCAAATAAATTTCGTAAGCTTTCTTCCATCTCTCAAACTCCTCTTCAAATATGTTTTTTGGAACTCCTAACGCTATTGATGAGAACATCTGAATAAATCTCCTCCATGTATCGTAAGCGAACCTCTCATCTATCTTTTTGAGGTATTCAAGAGCTGATTTTGTCATACCAACATTCAAAATGGTATCCATCATTCCCGGCATAGAAACGACCGCACCAGACCTCACAGATAGAAGCAGAGGGAAATCTTTGTCTTTTCTTATTTTTGAGATATAATTTTTCAGTTTGCTTAACTCTTCTTCAACATATGGTTTTAGCTTTTTCATATATTTTTCGCCCTGTCGCATATATTCAGAACAAGCTTGGGTTGATATTATAAAACCCGGGGGAACTGGTATTCCTATTTTTGCCATCTCACAGAGCTGAGCACCTTTGTTCCCAAGAATATGAGCAAGCTCTTTCCCTCCTTCTGTCTTATCCATTCCGAAACGCCAAATTATTTTCTTTTCAGAACTCATCTCCTCTCTCCTCCTTTCAAAAATTGAAAAATTCAAAAATCAAAAAAAAATATGTTATGCGTTTTCATGTTTGTTGCAGAAATAACTTGAATTTACTCCAACATAAAAATTAATGAGAATTTGCAGTTTTTCAAGTTTTTAAAATTAAAAGATATGAGCAGAAAGAACAAAATTAAAAACGATGAATTGACCGACCCGACAGATATAACACACATTACAAGAAAAATAAATCAAAATAAGAGAGTTTTTGTTTTGGTCATTGAAAATCCGCCCGAACTTGCAGGCAAAGAGTTTGAAGTAGAATCATCTGGAATAATAGGGAGAGATCTTTCGTGTGATATAACAATACCTGAAAAAAGCGTTTCAAGACGACACGTTTTCTTTGAGCCGGACTGGAAGTCAAACAAAATTCTCATAAAAGACCTGAACTCAACCAACGGCACCCATGTTAATGGGAAAAAAATCACAGAGCATGTACTGAACCCGGGAGATATACTCTCTCTTGGAAGAGTTTCTATGAGATTTGAAACGAGAACTATTGCAGAACATATCGTAAGAAAAAGAATAAAGAGAGATTCAGAGATAGATTCTCTCACTCTGCTATTCAACAGGAATTTTTTTGAAATTGAACTCAAAAAACTTATCATTGAAAACAAAAAATTTTCTCTCCTGCTTATAGATTTAGACGATTTCAAGGAGATAAACGATAAATATGGTCACAGCGAGGGGGATAAAGTTTTAAGAGAGTTCTCCAAAATCTTGAAGTCAAGCATAAGAGATTCTGATATTCCCGCAAGATACGGTGGAGATGAGATAGTTGTAATCTTAAAAAATGCAGGTGAAGACATTGTAGAAAAAATAGCAGAAAGGATAAAAGATAAATCACCTGTTTCATTTTCGTATGGGATTGCAGAATTTCCAAAAGATGGCAAAGAGAAAGAAGAACTCATCAGAAAAGCTGACGAGAGATTATACCTTATGAAAAGGAGCAAAAAATCAAAATACAGAACCCTATGATAAAAAATAAATTGAAGAAACAAAAATAATTTGTAGTTCAATCCTGATGATACATGCTTTCTATCAAATCCTTATACTTTTGATATATCAGGTATTTTTTCACTTTGAGCGTTGGAGTAAGTTCCCCCGTTTCAGCAGTCCAGCTATCGGGAACTATTTCAAACCTGTAAATTTTCTCAAAAGAAGGTCTTTTCTCGTTGAACCTATCTATAATTTCCTTTACGAAATTTCTTATCTTTTCACTTCTGACTATCTCCTCATAGCTACCTTGAATATTGAGTTCTTTTGCAAACTTCATAACTTCTTCTCTGTTCAGAGAAATGAGAGCGACAAGGAATGGTTTTTCATCACCGAATATAGCGACAGATTCTATAATAGGGAAGCTTTGGAGTTCAGCTTCAAGAGGTTCAGGAGCTATATTTTTCCCGAACGATGTGACTATTATATTTTTCTTCCTGCCCTTGAAGAATATAAATCCTTCTTCATCTATTTCAACTATATCACCTGTTTTGAACCATCCATCTTCGGTAAAGACCTCTTTGGTCTCTGCGTCTCTTTTATAGTATCCAACCATAACAGATGGAGCTTTTATAAGAAGCTCTCCATCTTCTGCAACTTTAATTTCAACAAAGGGTATAGGAAGTCCGATTGAGCCGAATTTGAATTTATTCTCTCTGTTTACCGAAACAACAGAGGCAGTTTCTGTAAGTCCATAACCTTCAAGGAGCTTTATCCCACAGGCAGTGAAGAATTTTGCTATTTTAGGGTCAAGAGATGCTCCACCAGAAATGCACAACCTTATTCTTCCTCCAAACGCTTCCCTAACCTTAGAAAAGAGCAGTTTATCAAAAAGTTTGTAGAGCATGAGTATATGAGGCGGAGGTGTTTCGTTGTTTTTTGTATATTCAACATATTTTTCTCCGATGCTCTCTGCTAATTCAAAAATTTTCGCCTTATTGCCTTTTGCCATACTCTTTATTCTTTCGTACGCCTTCTCATATATTCTCGGGACAGAAGGGAATAGAGTTGGTTTTATATCTTTTATATTTTCAAGGATTTTAGTAAGACCTTCGGCATAAGCGACTTGCACACCGTTGAATACAGAATAAAAAATTATCAACCTGCCGAAAATGTGAGCAAAAGGAAGCCACGCGAAAATTACATCATCTTCCATCGGATATATAACCTGTGATACAGAATGAACCATAGAAAGAATATTTCCATAAGTCAGCATGACTCCTTTTGGGACTCCTGTGGTTCCAGATGTATAAACTATTGTTGCTACATCGTCAAGCCCGAGAATATCTATATCTATATTGTGCCTGAAAGGTTCTCCTGATTTTTCAAACTCATCTAATGTGATAACGCTTTCGGTTTTTTCGGTATCATCGTGATCAAAAACAATCACATGTTCTACTCCGCCGAGTTCAACACCCTTTAAGTTTTTCAATCTTTCAACGAAAATGACTTTGCATTCCGAATCCTTCAAGATAAAAGATATAGTTTCAGGAGATATATTTGGGTATATAGGAACGGTCACACAGCCGGCGGTTTGTATAGCGAGGTCGCAAAGAGTCCATTCACTCCTTGTCTGTGAAAGTATAGCGACCTTATCCTGCTTTTTAAGTCCGAGTTTCAATAAGGCAGCAGATATACTCAGAACCTTATGAGCGGATTCTTTAAATGTCCTTTTGAACCATGAGCCATTATGTTTGAATATCTCAAAAGTTTTTTCTGATTTTGCTCTTGCTCTCTTTAAAAACGCCTCAGGTAAGCTCCTGAAAGGAAGTTGAGGATACTCTCTTTTTACCACCACTGAATGAAGTAAATTAATATATTTCAGGAAAGATTTTCAATTTTAGCAAAAATTATACAATAAAACGTCAAAAATTAAGTTTATAAGTACCCGTATTGTTTCATAAGACGCTTGAAGATAACTCTGCGTTGAATTTCATTTGTTCCCTCACCTATTTCCCCGAGTTTCACATCTCTATACAATCTTTCAACTTTTGTTCCTTTTATGTATCCGAGACCTCCGAAGATTTGAAGAGCATCTGAGGCATTTTTCGTAGCGCGTTCGGCGACAAAAAGTTTCGCACACGATGCAAGAAGTCCCGCATCTTCAAGACCCATATCATGCATCCACGCGGATTTGAGAATAATAGACCTTCCCATATCAACTGTAATCTGCATATCAACTATTTTGAAATTGACTTCCTCATAAGCAGCGATTGGTTTTCCAAAAGCATAACGTTCTTTTGAATACCTTATACATTCTTCAAGACAAGCTGACACTATTCCGAGAGAGAAGACAGCGAGTCCGACCCTGCCTATGTCAAAAACTCTCATAACCTGCTTGAATCCATCTCCCTCTACTCCACCCACTATGTTTTCTGCTAAAACCTCAACTCCGTCTAAATATAAATCAGAAGTAGGCGAACCTCTCACTCCAAGTTTATCGTAAGGATTTCCGACCGAAAGCCCTCTGCTATCTCTTTCCACTATAAAAGCTGTTATTCCTTCGTGCTTTTTTGAATTAGAGTTATCTACTGGAACTCTCGCAAGGACGATAAATAAATCGGCAATCGGACCGTTTGTCACATACGCTTTTGTACCTGACAGAACATATTTTCCGCCTTTTATTCTTTCAGCTTTTGTTTTGAGAGCTCCGAGGTCTGAACCACAACTTGGCTCGGTCGCACATAAAGCACCTATTTTTCTTCCCTTAGCGAGGTCGGGGAGATACTTTCTTTTTTGCTCTTCTGTACCAAACATTGCTATAAAGTTCGCACAAAGGAGAGTGTGAGCAAGAGCAGAAAGATGAGTTGATGCGCATGCTTTCGCAAGATATTCAGACATAGTAAAGTAAGCAGTCCACCTCATTCCTCCACCTCCATACTTTTCTGGAAGAGGGGCTCCAAGATAACCGAACTGAGCAAGAATGTTCAAGTTATCTTTTATAAGCTCAAGCGACGGGTTTCTGTCAAGCTGTTCTGCTCTTGGTTCTATTCTCTCCCTACACAACTTTTCAAACTCAGAAAATACAGATTTCTCCTCTTCGCTCCAAGTGAAATCCATAACAAGATAAAAAATTAAAATATATTATTGCTGTTTATATTTTTCAGAATTTTTGAACGTTCGGTCAAGAAAGAGATACTGTTTTTCTGCCTTTTTCCATAACATAAAGAGAGAAAATTATTCCTAAAAATACACCGAAGAAATTCATTCCGACATCTTTCCATTCAAAGTATCTTCTCAAATGCGGGAAAATGTTTTGAACCTGCAAGACCCCCTGAATAAGTTCATCAGAGAAACCCACAATCGCACCACCAGAAAAAGCTAAAAAATATCTCATTCTTTCTCTTTGAAACGCCTTTGAAAGAATAAATCCCAAAAAACCATATTCAATAAAGTGAATTCTTTCAGCAGGAATCTCCATAAGGAGAACTATTGAAAGACCTGTAAATAGGAGGAATAACATCCAGAACTTACCCCTTGTGTTAAGTTCAAAAAATCTTACGATGAAAAATATGTAAAAAAGTGAGATAATAATCACTCCTGAAACAAATAAAGAGTAGCTCTTTCCGAAAACTTTTCTTATCTCATCTACAACAAAAGGAGCAAGAGGGATTGTAAGGAAAATCAAAAAAACATAGCAAATTATCATAAACCATAGCTTTCTTTCACTCATTTTATCAAAAAAGAACTTTTAATCTATTCATAAGAATTTTGCAATTTACTTTCAAACTTGTGGTTTATCTGTTGTCAGGAAGCAAAGAATCAACAACTGACCTAATATCTTGTGAAAACTTGTGGAAAGAAAAAATTTTTTCAAATCTTTCTCTCATCTTGATGGAAATCTCACGATATAAATCTTTATCTTGTATAAGTTGCCTCAAAGTTTGCACCGCTCGGGATAATAAATCTTTTTCTCTCTCCTCGTATTTTTCCGATAAATTTGAGTTTGATTTAATGATGAGGGTTTCTTCTCCAATTGTTTCAGGAAGGGCACCGTACCCCAGCGCAATAACAGGAACACCACAAGCCATAGATTCTATTGCTACAAGAGAACTTGTCTCAACAAGCGAAGGTATAAAAACAATATCCACAGAAGAATATACTTCTTCAATCTTCTTAAAACCCATGAAATTTATGTAATCAGCTACTCCGAGGTCGTGAGATAATTTTTCTATTCTTTTCTTATATAATTTATCTTCATCTCCGAAAAAAAGCAGTCGGACATTTTCTCCTGATTTTCTGAGTTCCGAAATAACCTTCACAGCAAATATTTGGTTTTTATTTTGCGAAACCTTACCTATAACTCCTAATAAAAACTGATTATCTCCTTTCAATTTCTTCTGCCTGCCAAAAAGAGCTTTGATCCTTTTAGAGTAAATCTTTTTCAAGATATTCTCTCTCTCCTCATCAATGGAGTTATAAACAACTTTAATTTTTTCTGGATTCTTATTTTCAAAGTGCTTCGCTACAAAGTTTGATACACATACGATCTTTTCTGACATATTGTAAGCTAAATCGTAAATTTTCTTTGAAGGGAAAAATAAATTAGGGTCCTCCCATACCTCATGGATATGCCACACATGCTTTTTTTTCAAGATAAGAGAAGCAAAAGCACCAACTGGATTAACTATTGAGTTAGACCAAACAATGTCAAAATCTTTCAAGAACCTCAGAGCAATTCCTACCGAAAATGGCAGAAAAGAAAAAGACAAAGTGAGAAATAAAAATGGGTTTTTCAATATATCAGGAGAAGAAGAGGAGAAGAAAGGTATTCTGGGGGCAACCCACCAGCTCATAGGAATAAATCTGGTTCTGACACCCAGAGTATCAAGCTTTTCTTTCAGCGCTCCGTTTTTAGGCAAGAACACCTCAACATAAAAATCTTTTTTGAAAACCTTTGCAAGAAGAAAAGATATATATTCTGCTCCGTGCAAACCAGAAGCGTGAGATAAAATGGCTACCTTCATAAATCCAAAAACAACCTATAAATTAAAATTTACAGAAAAATAAATGTGTAGGGTTGAATAAATTAAACTTTGTAAGATATGGCAGAACAAACCGAGGTAAATCCTTCTCCGAAAGCAGATGTGTTTTTAGACCTCAAAGGAACTCCCTGCCCTCTCAACTATGTGAAAGCTAAAATAAAATTAGAGGAAATGGAAAAAGGTCAGATTTTAGAGGTAATACTAGACGATGGCGAACCCATAAGGAATGTTCCTCTATCTCTAAAACAAGATGGGCAGGAGATACTTATACAGGAAAAAATAGATGAAAAACACTGGAGAGTTCTTGTGAGAAAAATAAAGTAGAGCAAGGTGTTCTCGTAAAACTCTGATAGTAGAGATTTCAGAAATCAGCATTCAAGCATTCGGCTGAAATTCAAAGTTTGCAAAAAAGAGCGAAAGAAAAATCTAAAAAATTAAATTGAAAGTAATAATGAAAAAAGAGCTGAAATTTGCTTCAAATTTTTTAACATCTTTGAATTTGTTTTGTGGATTTACTTCAATTTTGCTCAGCTTTGAAGGGAAATTCAACTTTGCGTTTTATTTCATTTTTCTTGGTCTTATATTTGATATGGCAGATGGCAGGATAGCGAGGGCTCTTGGAATATCATCAAGGTTTGGACTTGAATTTGATTCGCTCGCTGACCTCACAACATTCGGCATAGCTCCATCTGCAATAGTATATAATATGTTCTTGAAAGAATTTGAATTTGGAAAAATAATTTCTTTTTTGCCGGTTCTTTCTGTTGCGATACGGCTTGCGAGATTTAATGTGAATTCTGAGACAAAAGCGAAAGAGTATTTTGAAGGACTTTCATCTCCACTTGGCGCATTCCTCATAATTTCACTTTCATTTATTTTCAAAGATGCTATTGTTCTGAACACAAAGATAACAAAAATCTTGTTTTTTCTATTGATTTTTTCTATATCGGTATTGCAGGTTAGCACCATAAAGTTCAGGTCTTTCAAAGAAGTAAAGACATCAAAGGTTATTCCTTATTTTCTCTTTCTTCCACCTGTACTTTTATGGCTACTTTTTTTCAAGCAGAAAATTTTCTTCATTATATCTATCTTTGGAATAACTTGCTATATTATTTATAATATCATTTTTGAGAATTTGAGGTATGGAAAAGGTATATATATTCGACACGACTTTGAGAGACGGAGAGCAAGCACCGGGCTTCTCAATGACAATAGAAGAGAAGATCAAGATGGCTCAGGCACTTGAGAAACTCGGAGTAGACATAATAGAAGCTGGCTTCCCCATAACATCAGAAGGCGACTTTGAGGCAGTAAGAGAAATATCAAAAAGGATAGAAAGAGCGACAATATGCGCACTTGCAAGATGTGAGGAAGTTGATATAGAAAGAGCAGCGGAAGCACTTGCATACGCAAGAAGAAAAAGAATCCATGTCTTCATAGCAACAAGCGAAATACACATGAAATATAAACTCAGATTAACCGAAGAGCAAGTCCTTGAAAAAGCGATAAAAGCGGTAAGATTGGCAAAAAGATATGCAGATGAAGTTGAGTTCTCCGCAGAAGACGCAACAAGGTCTGACCCCGAATTCCTCATAAAAGTGTTCAAAGAGGTGGTAAAAGAGGGAGCAGATGTCATAAATATACCCGACACGGTTGGCTACACATTACCCTTTGAGTTCTATGAACTTGTAAAAAGAGTAAAAGAAGAGATTTCAAAAGTAGGGAGACCAATAATTTCTGTCCACTGCCACAATGACCTTGGACTTGCAACAGCAAACACACTCGCAGGAGTGCTAGCAGGAGCGAGGCAGTGCGAAGTGGCTCTCAACAGCATAGGAGAAAGAGCAGGAAACACTTCTCTTGAAGAAGTTGTCATGGCGATAAAAACAAGAAAAGATTTCTTCAAAATCGTCTATACAGATATAAACACAAAGGAAATTTATCCCGCATCAAGATTGCTCTCAAAGATAACAGGAGTTCAGGTCCCACCGAATAAAGCTATTGTCGGTCAGAACGCGTTTGCTCACGAAGCTGGAATCCATCAAGATGGAGTTCTCAAAAACCCGCTCACCTATGAGATAATGAGACCAGAAGATGTAGGATTCCCAAGCTCACAAATAATTATAGGTAAGCACTCGGGAAGACACGCCCTCGCAAAAAAACTGGCAGAACTCGGATATGAACTATCACAAGAAGAACTGAAAGCGGTATATCAGAAAGTCAAAGAACTTGCAGACAAGAAAAAAAGAGTATATGACGAAGATATAGAAGCTATTGTTTTTGAAGAAATACTCAAAACCAAAAAAGAAGATAGATACGAGCTTGTATCGGTAAATTTTGCAGCAGGAACAGATATAATTCCTTCGGCAACTGTGATCATAAAAGATAGCGGAAAAACCCTGAAAGCTTCTGCAACAGGAGATGGTCCAGTAGATGCGGTATATAAAGCAATTCAAAACTGCCTTGATATACACCCGGAACTTATAGATTATTCTGTGAAGTCAATTTCAGGAGGAACCGACGCACAGGGAGAAGTTTCTGTTGTTCTGAAAGTAGGAGATATCTCCGCAAGCGGAACCGGGATAAGCACAGATATAGTTGTAGCATCGGCAAAAGCTTTTCTCTCTGCAATAAACAGAATAGAAAAAGCATCTAGAATAAAAAGACATCTTTCACTTAAAGAATCACGAGCTCTCTAAAAATAAAACCTGTATAAGCTTATGAATAGAAAAAGCAAAGTTTTGATAATTGTTTTTTCCTTCCTTTCAGGAGCGATATTTTTCGGACTTTTCCTGCCGGGAGTTTTCAAATCCAAAAGGTTATTTGAGAGAACAACTCTGCTCGGAAAAACCCCTCCCGAATTTCTTCTGCGGGTAAACGGAGAAAAAATAAAACTTTCTGAAATAATTGAAAGAGAAAAAGACAAAGTCATCATTATAAACTTTTTTGCTTCATGGTGTACAGAATGCAGAGAAGAGAGAAAAAAACTTCTTGAACTCAGAGAAAAAGCGAAGGTTATAGGGGTTGTCTTTCAAGATACAGAGAAAAACATAAGAGATTACCTTGAAGAACTTAATCCTTACCACTTTGTATATTTTGATAGCGGAGAAGTCGCTCTTGATTACGGAATAACCGGAGTTCCAGAAACCTTTGTCGTAAAGGATGGAAAAATCATAAAAAAGTTCATAGGACCGATAGAAAAAGAAGAGATAGAAAAATTGATAAGCTCACAATAAGCAAGATGAAAAAATTGTTTTTAAAATTTATCAGTAATGGAAGAGGGATCAAAGAATTCAGAATACACAATACTGACACTGGAACAAATCAAAACTCTTCTTGAAGATAAAGATACTTCTCCAATAGCCGAACTTTATGGCAGAGGGAAACTAACAAAGTGCATGAGTTTGGGAGAGAAAGTATTACAAAAAGATATTCCTGAAAGCAAAAAGGAGCTAATAAGGAAAATAATTTCAAGGTGTAAAGAGCACTTGGAGAAAGATTTTGATAAAAAGAGTTTAATTCCGAAAATAAATAAACTCGCCGAACCAAAAGATTTAACACAAATATCAATAAGAGCTATATCAATGTATCTTACACTGACAAAATCACTTCTTGAACACCTTAAACTGCCCTACTCCTCGCATATGGCAGATAGCTGGCTCAGACACTGGGAATACTCAAATGCAATAATATTCTCACAGACCGAAAGCTGGATGAGAATTCTTGATGCAGGAGGAACGGGAACAATTTTCTCATATCTCCTCGCTCTTTTGGGATGTCAAACTTACACCGTTGACATAGATGAAAGCAAAATTAAATCTGCTATTTTCACCTCAGAAAAACTTGGACTAAAAAATATATTTCACCTGAAACAAGATATAAGACAGCTTGAATTTCCAGATAATTTTTTTGATAGAGTTTTTTCAATATCTGTAATTGAACATCTAGAACCTGAAACGTTAGGAAAAGCAGTGAAAGAATTAGCAAGAGTACTGAAACCCGGAGGAATACTAACCATCACTTTTGATTATGGAAATTACTACGGAGAAAAATTTACCCCGGGAAGTATTAAATCTCCTTCTGACCTAAAAAGAAGGATAATTGATGAATCAGGATTAGAGATTCTGTATAATCCATCTATAGAGGTAGAGGTAGAACTTCAGCCACTATTACCGTATGAATCAATGGAATATATCTTTGGAATCATAATACTGAAAAAACCCGGCGAAGAAAAAAGACCGGAAATTGTGGACCTGAGCTGGTTTGCAACAAAAAGAATTTTCGGAACAATAGATGGAACCGTAACCTTGAAACTGTAGGAATATCATTTCTAATAAACCCGAAGGAGAAGCTCAATTCAAAAGAAAGGATATTTTTAACCAATTATCCTCTTACGAGACCTGCGAGTTCAACGAGCATAGCGTCTGAAACCGCTATAACACGAGAAGATGCTTGAAAGGCTCTCTGAAAAACAATCATATTTATGAACTCATTTGCAAGGTCAACATTGGAGTGTTCAAGCGACTTTGCAACAATCTTCCCTCTTCCACCAACAGTAGCTTTGTCTATCGCCGGCTGCCCGGAGCGAGGCGTCTCGGCAAAAAGAGTCCTTCCAACCCTCAAAAGTCCATCTTTATCTGTGAATTTAGCTATTGCGAGCTGAGCAAGAGGTCTTGAAACCCCATTAGAGTAAAAACCTATAATCGTTCCATCTTCTTCAACAGTGAATTTGAGAAGAGAACCAACGGTCTTCCCATCCTGTCTTACAAAGTTTGTTGAGAAAGGAGAAGCAAAGTGTGTAGTTCCATCAAGTCCAACCTCAACTCCTGGTTCTGGTACAGTCAGACCGAAATTAACCTCATCTAAGCTTGTTCCAAAGTTCAGCTCTATTGTCTGAGGTGAAGAAGATTGACCATCTTGCCATGTGACCTCAAGGCGAAGCGCTTTTTCAAGAACTCCGTTTATCTTCTCAGCAGAAAGCTTTCCGTCTGTCGTGAATTCAAGAGTTCCTACGACGGGATTTCCAAAAATATCTGGTGGTGGGAAGTTAATCGTCCCCCCTTCAACCTTTGCGAGAACCTGCCAGACATTTCTTGAATTAGGATCGGCAGGGTTTGCCTCCTGAATTTTTCTGAAAAACAAGTTTATCACTCTCGGAGTTCCCAGAGAATCATAAACCGTCACAGAAGTGTTAAACTGGTAGGTTGTCGGGTCATCTGGGTTAAAAAGAGGAAATGGCGGAGAAGGGATAACCTGCTGTCTTGAATCAAGGTTCAAACCGAAGTCAACTCTGCTGGTAGCTTTCGGAGGAGAGTCCACCTGAGGTATTTTTATATCTGTCATAGGACCGACTCTTCTTATTTGACCTGTTCTCTCATCTGTGACAACCTGCCATCCCTGAACTCGCAGTCCTTCTCTTCCATCAACGAGTTTATTGACCAAAAATCCGTCTTTATCTACTTCAAACTGTCCGTTTCTCGTATAAAAAATTCCGAAGCGGGGGACATCTTTCACCACAAAGAACCCTTCGCCATCAATTGCCATATCTGTATCAACTCCTGTGAACTCCAAAGTTCCTTGGGTGTGAAGGACTCTGACTTCACCTATTATAGTTCCTCTTCCGAACTGCTCACCTATAAAGCCGGTCGGCAGTATATCTATGAATTCTGCCCTTGAGCCCTTGAAACCTATTGTATTTACATTTGCGATGTTATCTGATACAACTTGGAGCGCCCTCATGTTTGACTGGACGCCCGTTCTACCAACAAACAAAGAAGGCATCGGCATAGCTAATTCACCTCCTTTCCGCTAATATTCAAAAAATCGCCAAAAACTATTCCTCTTTTATTCCAATAACCTTTTCAAATTCAAAGTTTAAATTCCCTATTCCAACAAAAACATTGTTTCCCTCCAAAGATACAGAATCTATTTTTCCGAATGTAAGATGAGATGGTTTGAACTCATTTCCTGCGGAATCATGGGCAACAATTTCAAACGAGTATTGACCATCTTGAACAGCATTTCCGCTATCGTTTTTTCCATCCCAGACCACATAGTGCTTTCCAGCATCAACATCTGAAAGGTGAATCCTTTTCACAACTATTCCGCCGGGACCTAATATCTTTACCTCAACATCTCTCGCAGGTATATCAAGTGAAAAAGCCGGGTAATTCAAAACCTTCCCTTGGGAGACAAAAAGAGTTTTGCCCTCAATATAAGCTTTTTTTCCTATGATGTTTGACGCAGAAAAGAAATTTGCGCGAGCTATGGACTTTGAAAGCTCATCTATTGTATCTTTCAGATTCATTGATTGCTCAACTTGAGCTAAAATTGAAAGCTGAGTCATAAGGTCTTTGTAATCAACAGATGATTCAAAATCTTGGTATTTCAACTGGGTGAAAAGAAGCTTCAAAAAATCATCTCTGCTTATTTTTGTTGATGGATTTGCAACCTGTCGCTGACCAGAACCTGAAAGGTCGTTCAAAATTCCTGAAATATCGTTTGCCATCTTCTGTTCTCCTCACTTCTCCTTTATTTTTACACTATCGCTAAAAATCTCCCTTTTATATTTGCAAAAACTGTTCCACGAGAAAATTTTTCCTCATCGGCAAAGTGATTTAAATTCGGACTTGAATTAAATCCTCTGAAATGGAATATATTTTCTCTGTTCAAATTCTCATCAAAACCAGAGTTAACATCAAATCTTTGCAGAACAAAATTATTTCCTTCAAGAAACCTTCTCAAGTCATCCTGATGTTTAGATATATCTGACTTCAAAGATGTATCAGGGGTAGTTATTGACAAGCTCAGCTTATTTGAGTTATCTACTGCGACATCTATTATGACTTTGCTTCCCAACACATCAGCTTCCATAACAGCTCTTTTCTGATGAGTATTTAGAACGAGCTTGACAGAGTCAAGTATGACCTGCTTTAACTCTGAGATTTTTGAATCACCACGAGAAGAATTATAATCTATCTCGTATATATTATTTGATTTGCTATCTTGTATATTGTTTGAGCTATTGTTTTGCTGTAAAGTGGAGTGGAGTTTTTGCGCTGTGATGATAAAATCTTTCTCTGTCTTTTTTTCTCCACTTGATTCTGTAAGGTTTATCATCTCCGATTTATCACTGCGTTTATGTGAAATTTCTTGATTTTCATGCGAAGGTTGATTTATATCTTTTTCTGATCTTTTATCTAAATCCGAACTTGAAAATTCCTTTGTCAAGAGCTTATCTTCTTTTATCTGAAATTCTCCCTGAGCAGAATCTTTAAGAGAATTCTGCTGATTTACATCTTTGATTTCTTTTTTCTCTCTAAATTTCTCTCCAAAAAAGTCAGATTGAAACTTTAATTCAGCGTTTTCTCTATGAGCTTCTACAAATTTCTCGGGTTTTTCTATCTGCTTGCTATGAATTTCGCTTATCTGATTATTTTGGTCTGCTTTATCAGTTTGATGAGTTTGTTTATCTATCTTGTGAAAGCTATCTGGGCTTACCTTGATTTTCTCTTTTTGGGTTCCCTCATCAATGTTGGTTTCTGCGTTTTTTATCTTCTCCTGCAAAACACTTTCCGCAATAAGATTTTGATTTTTATCTAAAATTATCTGCTTCCCATCAATTGAAATTGACTTCTGATCTTCGCTGACACTTTGTGATTGATCTGACCGAACACTGTCTGAATTAACATTTCCTTCTTGTAATTTAGTTTGTTGTTCAAATACAAAATTAAGTATAATGTGCAAGGGATAAACGAATGAATCATCTTGTGGTTTTGATACATCGTCTTCCTTTTGCTCTGGTTTACCAGTTTTTTTCAAGTATTGCAATAAATCTTCAAGAGAATCAGAAAAATCTTTCTCATCAGATTGCAAAATCTTTTTTATGATCTCGTCAAAATTTTCCGAACTATTTTTCAGGGTTTCAATAAGTTCTTTGAGTATATCTTCAAAGTTCGGAGTATTTCCTGACACCTGCTGAAATGAGCTTTGACTTGAAACATCAAGAGAAAAGAGGATATTGAGGAGCTTCTGTATCAGATCAACCATCTGAAAGATAAAGGCAAAAATCATGCCATAGGAAAAAATTTCCCAGAATCAATCAAAGTTATAGGGATAAGAGAAAATTCCTTCCTCTGTGATTATGCCGGAGATGAAATCTGGGGGAGTTATATCAAAGACGAAGTTAAACGCCTTTGCATCTTTTGGAGCAACCTGAATCCCACTGAAACTCTTGACCTCATCTTCCGCCCTGCTTTCAATAACTATATACTCTGAGTTTTTGTCAATTGTGGTAGAAGGGGCGAGGACATAAAATGGTACAGAAAATATCTTCGCAGAGATAGCCAACATAAAAGTCCCGATTTTATTAGCGGTAGTTCCGTTTCTCAAAATTCTATCTGCCCCTGTGAGAACAGATATGCTTTTTGGAGTTTCATCTAAAATCTTTTTCATCATAAATGGAGCAGAAGAATCAACAATAAGGTGGAAAGGAATTTTTTCTTTCAGGAGCTCCCAAGCAGTAAGACGTGAGCCCTGAAGGAAAGGTCTCGTTTCAAGAGCAATAACCTCAAAATTTTTCCCCAACTTCTTTGCGAATTTTATAGCCGAAAAAGCTGTGCCCCAACCTCCCGTAGCAAGAGAACCCGTATTACATATAGTGAATACAAACCCATCTTGTGGAATAACCTCCGAACCCCACATGCCTATAAGATAGCACGAGAGGAAATCTGAAAACCATATTTTTTTCGCTCTTGCGTAGATTTTGTCAAGGTCTCCTCCGCTTGCTTTAAACTCCTCTTCCATTTCATCAAGCGCTTTTTGGAGATTGAATGCTGTTGGACGGGTATTAAAAAGCGTTTCTTTTATCTCTTTAAAAACCTCGTAAGTGAGATTTTCTCTTCTCTGCACTCTTTTTTTGAGTCCATAGAAAACCCCGAAACTTGCTGATATTCCTATTGCAGGAGCACCTCTTACAATCATGCTTTTTATAGCTGATGCGACATCTCTTTCATCGTAGCACCTCACCCACTCTTCCTTATGAGGTAAAAGACGCTGGTCTAAAAACTCAATATATCCATCTTCAAGACGAAACCACACATGTCTTTTTCCTCCCTCTGTTTCTTCGTAAAAGATTTTCTGCGCTTCTTCAAGAATCTTCTCAAATTCCTTCCTTTTTCTCTCTTGAACCAACTTTATGAAACTTTGCCTGACAGAGTTAAGGTAGTTTTCATCTATCATACAAGTTTTTATATTTATCTTAACATAGCAACGATTAGTATTGTAAAAAATATTTAACTTGGCAGATTATTCTGCTCCGAGTATAGTGACGCAGGCAACAGAACCTGGACCACCCAGATTGTGAGCAAGCCCTATACCGTTTCTTAACTTAACCTGTCTTTCTTTCTCTACTCTACCCTTCAGCTGATTTACAACTTCGTAAATCATTCTGAGACCCGATGCTCCTATTGGATGTCCGAAGGATTTTAGACCTCCCGAAGGATTTACAGGTATTCTGCCACCTATTTCGGTTTCGCCTTCCATAATAAGCTTCCAGCCATGACCTTTTTCGGCAAAACCAAGGTCTTCATAGTTTGATATTTCTGTCCATGTGAAGCAATCGTGGACTTCGGCAAAATCAACATTCTCGGGTTTTATTCCAGCCATAGAATAAGCTTGTTCTGCTGCAAGGCGTGTTGCAGGGAATCCGATGTATTCAAAATCTGGTTTGAACTGCGGCCTGGCAGATGTCACAGCAAGTCCAATTCCAAGAATCTTTATATAATCTTTTTTGAGTTCTCTGGCGACTTCCTTACGGGCGATTATAGAACACGCTGAGCCATCTGTGACAGGACAGCAATCAAAAAGCCCAAAAGGATAAGCAACCATTGGAGCAGATAGAACATCTTCTTCTGTTATTGTTTTTTGAAAGTGGGATTTCGGGTTTTTGGCACCGTTTCTGTGGTTTTTCACAGCAACACGAGCAAGCGGTTTCCTATCTATACCGTATTTGTGCATGTATCTTACCGCCGGGAGAGCAAAAACACCTGGAGCGGTGTTACCTTTTGCGAGGAGCGGATGCCAATCTATTCGGGGCAGTCCTCGGGATTGTCTATCTTTCAGTTTTTCAACTCCGAGAGCAAGGACTATATCATATACTCCGGCAGCGACAGAAAAGACAGCATTTCTAAAAGCTTCCATACCGGTGGCGCAGTAGTTTTCAACACGTGTTATGGGTTTGCCGTATATTTTTATGGCGTCTGCGAGAGATGAACCAGCCATTCCTCCTCCGAAGCCCGGAAAGAATGTTCCAAGCCACGCAGCTTCTATATCTTCTCTGCTTATTCCGGCATCTTTCAAACACTCCTCAAACGCCTCAACCGCAAGGTCTTCATAAGATTTATCATATCTTTCACCAAACTTTGAACAGCCTACTCCTATTATCACCACATCATCTAATCTCCCTCTTTTAGCCATTTCAAATTTAATGTTATGAAATTTGACAAAAAAATGTTTTTGAGCAAAAACAATTATCACACAAAAAAGTTTGCAATCTATGACTTTTCAAGTTTTTCAAGTTTTTGCTTTATAAGGGAGATATTAGATTGTATATCTCCTTTGAAGATGAAAGCTCCGAAAACAAGAATATCTGCACCAGCTGAAACGACATTATGGAGATTTTCGCTGTTCAAACCACCATCAACCTCTATGAAAAATTTCAGACCATTTTCTCTTCGCATAGCGTCTATTTCCCTTATCTTCCTCAGAGATGAAGGAATGAACTTCTGACCGTAAAAGCCGGGGTTGACACTCATCACAAGAACAACATCGACAATATCTAAAATTTCTTTTACAGAAAAAGATGGTGTAGCTGGATTCAAAGCGACTCCTGCTTTCTTTCCTAAACTCTTTATTTTCTCTATAACTCTTTGGACGTGGTATGTTGATTCAAAGTGAAATGAGATTATATCTGCTCCTGCACGGGCGAAATCTTGGATATACCTTTCTGGCTCCGAAATCATAAGATGGACATCAAAGGTAGTATCTTTAAATTTTTCCCGAAGAGATTCTATAACTGGAATGCCGAAAGATATGTTTGGGACAAATCTGCCATCCATGACATCAAAATGTATCATATCTGCTCCTGCAAGGAGAGCTTTTTGAATCTGCTCTCCGAGACATGAAAAGTCCGCCGCTAGAATACTGGGTGAAATAAAGAGCTTTTTATTCATTATCAGCTCCTGCATCCGAAGATTCTTCTCCTTCTTCTTTTTCTCCTTCTTTTTTGCCAATTCCCATCTCCTCGCTCAAACTCTCAACCACTTCATCTATATCAATATCTCCTCCCTCAATTTCTCCCGAATATTCTTTCAGGGTTTTTTTCATCCATTTTTTTATGCTTTCTGGGTCATTTATATCAACCGACCTCATAGCGTCTTCAACGGTACTTTCAACTCTTTCTTCATCTGACCTCAGGCGTGCAAACCGTGAGATTATTCTTTCAAGCTCATCAGAAGAGCATTTTTTGCATTTTAAAACTTCGTTCTCCCATGGGTATATAAGAAAAGAGTTTTTGCTCCCACAGTTTTTACATATGTATTCATAAATCGGCATATCAAAAATATATTATTATATAGACACAAACTTGAAATAGCGATAGTAAAATTTTTTGCATCATCTTACCTCTTGAACCGTAGATAATATAGACGGTTTTCCCAAAATCTCAATAGATTTTTGAGATGGAGTGAATATTTTGACGGTTGGTATAACAGGCATTTTGATATTTCCTAAAAATGGTATAACAGAAGAGAGCATAGTTGAAAAATCATAGGCATTAACTTCAACTTTGTATCCTTCTGGAACTTCTGTCGGATATATGTCAACATTGTATTTTTGCTTTATATATGTTTCTGATGGGACAGAGAAGGTGAGGAACACCGCATTTGACATTTCGTCTATTTTTCTGGCGATTTTCAGGTTAGCTATATGTATGCCGAGGAGAGCAACAAGCGTCGTTCCTAAAATCCACACGGCTACGAGAACCTCAACAAGAGTGAAAGCTCTGCGAAAACCCAAGTTTGCTGTTCTTTTATTTATCATTTTGAAGATATTCTCCCCTCCGCTAACAAAAATTCTTTTCTGTAAAGATCTTTATTACTCGCATTAAACTCGTGTTTGACTTGGACTTCAAGTTTTTCCAATGTATAGAGCTGCCACGAGATCGGCACAAATGCTATCCGTCTGCCTCTTTGTTCCTGTATTAATTCAAAACTCAAAAGCATATGAAATGCATCTTTTGTGATTTTTGGGTCTTCAGATGGGGAAAAATAAAATGTTCTAAATGATTGATTTTTAGTTGCCGTGTTGTACGTCTTACAGTCAAGATAAATAACTCTCCCCTGTTTATCTATAATTTCAATATTAGGGTAGCCAGCAATCTTTATCTTTCCACTTTTTGTTAGGGGTCTATCCGCTTTAAGCCCTACTTCTTTTAATGCTGAAATTACAAAGGGTTCTATATGATTCCCTGCTTCATTGGGTCTTCTTGTAAAAATCCCCTGTTTATATGCTTCACCTCCCGCTATCTGTGCTGCAGTTTTTAGAAGCTTTAACAATTTCTGATTATCTTTATTTGATAAATCAAAGTGTAAAACTTCACATCCTGTCAATGTCTTTATCGCAATTGAATATGGAATTCCTTTTAGTGGTTCTAAAAACTTGCTTATTATTGCCTCAAGTTGCCTGATATATTCTTCACGTTCATTCATTCTTTTCGCCCTTTCTAAATATCAATATATTCTCTTTCTGCATCACATTATAAAGCCCGAAAATTATCTTATCTATGTTTTTTACAAGTTTAAACCCGATTTTCTCCGCATAATCTATAATAAATTCTACCGTCTTTATTTCTTTTCCCTGATAGGTTGCATTTCCAATCACAATTACAGCGTACTTTTCAGGCTTCAAAACCCTGTACATCTCCTCTAAACTTTTTTTCATATCTTCATTGTAAAGGTCTATTCTTCCCTGACCCTTACCTCTAACACCAATGAATTCTTCCCGTAATTCCTTCAAGTCATATCCTAAGGTCCTCAGTGCGTGAGCATCATTGGAAACATAATCTAATGCTATTGAGTAAGGCGGTGATGTTATTATGCCATCAATACTGGCATCTTCAAGCGGTAAATTTCTGGAATCTCCTGATCTTATATCAACTTTCCCAAGTTTTAAGTTTAGCTCTTTTGCCACATCAACATAATCTTTCACAGATAGAATCATCAAATCCAGATTTTT
Organism: bacterium HR19; assembly: GCA_002898315.1. Lineage (GTDB taxonomy): Bacteria > Calescibacteriota > Calescibacteriia > Calescibacteriales > Calescibacteriaceae > Calescibacterium. The sequence goes on from BEHV01000004.1 coordinate 95,563, forward strand.
CACAAATGATTTGATAAAATCTTTTCGCCTTCTCACATTATCACTTATTGCAATCAACTTTGCCATCAAGAAAAAGTTTCTGACCTTCTCATTAGAAATATCCTCTATTGTCTTGTCGAGAACTTTAAGGCCAAATAAACTTAAACCTATCTTCCGCAATAAGATATTTTTCCATTCTAATATTTCTGGTAAGACCTCTGCTGATTCTGTTTTCACTTTACTTTGAAGGACACATAAAGGAGAAATATCAATACCAATACAGTTTATCCCCAAAAGCTGAGCTTCCAATGCTGTTGTTCCACTGCCAATAAATGGGTCAAGAACCGTATCACCTTCTTTTAGTCCTATAATATTAAGCAATGCTCTAATCATTTGGGGATGAAACTTACCTTTATATGGATATATCCAATGCGTCAAGTATTGATTTACAGATCTTGTGCGATTTTTTCTTACAATATGAAAATAGTCAGTATATTTACCTTTAATCAGCTTGAAATAAGCAAGTTTTCTTCTTAGCGGTTCAATATCTTCAATTTCCTCTAAAAGTTTGAATTCTCTTAATCCATTAGTAACTTCAAATTTTACTCCAAGGGACTTTAATTCAAGCTGGGCTAATGCCAATTCATAGATAAATTGCACATTATCAAAAAGAACAAGTTGCTTCTTTTCCTCTAAAGATTCATTTTGAAATGCCCATAACTCACCAATCTTTTCTGCCTTTTCCAACATTATTTCTCCCTTAGTTTTGATTTCTTGTCCCACGATAATCTTGTTGATAAATAAAATAATTAGTTCCAAATTTTACAAAATTAGAAAGTAAGCAAGATAAGTTTTAAAAAATAAAGTGTATATCAAAAATCTGCTTTCAAAATTTCAGTTTTCATTGTTTTTAACTTTCAGCTCTTCTAAATGTTTGAGCAAAAAGCGAGAAAGAATATCTATCGTAATGCGTCCTTGAAAATTTTGAATTAAAGGAGCTTGATTTAAAAACGGAGCTTTACCAGAAATTGATTTAAAGCTCTGAAAAATATTTAAGTTCTTCACAGAAATAGCAAAACCTATATTATCTTGCACCTTCCATGTTATTATACCTATCAACTTTCCATCTTTTGCTCTGAACATGCCACCACCAGAATTTCCCGGACCCACCGCGGCATCGGTCTGAATTATCTCATAATTAGGACAACTTCCTCCCTCGGAAGCAGTTCTTACACCACTTATAATTCCTCTGCTCACACTTGAACTCAAACCGTATGGATTTCCAACAACAAAGACACTATCTCCAACATTATAAACCTGGCTTATTTCAGCAGAAGTATCAAGCTGAGAAGAAATCTTGATAACCGCAAGGTCAAGACAGCCAGTAATATCTTCCTCAACTATATCGGCGGTTTTATATAAAATATCGTCTTTCAATCTTACCTCTACACTGCTTTTCAAATCAGGTAAAAAATCTTTTATAGTATTTGCTACACAGGGCAAGTCCCAGCAAGTAGAATAACATTGTTGAAGTTGTCCATAACACGAGTTACTTCTTACACATTTATCTTGGAATCTTTTATTACAGTCGTTATCGATTGAACAAAAGCCCCAAATTATAGAAACTTGGAGGCAGGAAGAACTATTTAAGCAAGCATTTATACTGTTTTGACAAAAGGATTCTCCCCCACCTGTGATAGATTGTTGACTGCTCTGATAATCGCTTATATAACTTAAAGCAACCAACCATTTATTAACCACATGAGCGTTGGTTACTATTTTTCCATCGCGAGATAAAATAACCCCTGACCCAAGTACCTGATACTTTTGCGAACTCCAAGTTCCGTCTTCAAGCCATATTTTAGTTCTAACTTCGGTAACGACCTTTTGTATATCTTGAATAATTTCTTGCTCTGACTTCTGCTTACTTCCCCCTCCGCAAGAAAAGGCAGAAAAAAGCAAGATAGAAAAAACAAATTTTGCTTTCAGGACATTTATAAACCTATTTAGTTTCTCAGTCCGTTTCTTCTCCACCTTAAAATTTTAATTTACGCATTAAGATTTATTTTTCTTCACCAAATCCGCCACCACCTATTGTGAGGCGAATAAAAGGTCCCGTCGGAGCAACGCTTGGACCGCCGGAAACTCCTGCTCCACTCATTCTCCAACTACCCATGAAAGGAGAAAAAATGTATCCCAGCCGAAGCCCAAAGTCCAATCCTCCCTCGCCTCTCTCACCCCTTCTCAATGCCAAAAAATAATCAAGACCTACTGCAAGATTAATAAGGAAACCTCCAACCGAAAGATTTGCTTGCCCTCTCGGATTGCTCAGAAGGTCATCAAAAGAAGGTGAAATAGCTTTCTCTACCAATTCAAGAGTCATAGCTCCTCCGCCAAGTCCAAGCAAAGGATAAACATTCAACCCCTCAGTACGGTAGACAATATACCCTATATTGAAAAAGCCATATCCACCACCAACCGAAGCCCTATAACCGATGTTTTCTGTTTCCTTGCTAAAAAATCCATGCCCTTCTCCGCCTATGATAAATCTTTTGACCGCAAAGTGTCCCCCTCCACCGAGAGAGATAAAGTTGTTTGAGATTTTGGGATAACCCTTGCTTTCTAATCTTGTGTTCAGAGAAGAAAGATTGAGAATTTTTCCACCGAGTATAAAGTATGCTACTCCGCCTATCTTATCAGCTTGCCCGGTTTCTTGCGCATATAGTAAGTTAGGAAAGGAGAAAACCACCATAGCAATCACCGAAAAAATTATGCTTTTGCTTTTATTCAATATCTTAATCATATTTTCTCACCTCCTTTCCCCAAGTCAATTTTGTAGTGATTTTCAAAATCTTTTTCTATTTTTCTTAAAACTTTTCTACTTCTGCTTTACCGTTTTTATCAACAGTTTGCCTTATCTCCTGTAATTAAAAAAATCATAAGTTTTCGGAGATTTTTATCTGAGGAGCGTCTGACCAGAGACCTTCAATATCGTAAAACCTTCTCGCTTCTTCCTCAAACACATGAACTATAACATCATCTAAATCAAGAACATTCCACTGAGAAAGCGGATTAAAATCAGAGAACAAAATTGATATGTTCAGGTTTTTCATCTCTTCTTCAAGAGATTCTATGACAGCTTTTCTGTGATTAGAGCTTTCACAAGTGCAGATGATGAAAAAATCGGTTATGTGATTGAAGTTTCTGAGGTCTATTATGACTATATCTTTTGCTTTTTTATCCATTAGTTTCTTTATGATTTTTTGAATTTTGACCTGATCCGAAAGGAATTTTGCATTCCCTAAAAATACGATTTTTTCCATCACTACAAAATAGAGTTAAAAAAAGCGATTAATATATCTTTATTTCCCTAATTATTTTATTAGTTCCAAAAGTTATGAAGGCGATTTTCAAAAACAAATTTGCTGAAATACTGCTAATCAAAGCGTTTTTGATTTTTATTTTTCTGTGTGCTAAACCATACTCGTTCGCTCAAACTGAAACATCAGAACCCCCAACAATAATCTCATTTATACCAAAAGAGACATCAAGGGAAACCATAGAAATAAGAGGTATATCGTGTCCCCGCTGCGAAGTTATAGCTGAGGTGAATGAAACCAAATTTTCAACAAAAAGCGATGAAAAAGGAAACTTCTCAATAAAAGTGAAACTTGAAAGAGGAAAAGAAAATTTGTTGAGAATATACTCGGTTTCAAAAAATAAAACATCAAAATTTTCTGAATACAGAATAGTTCATAAGGAACTGCTGGCTCCAAAGAGCATAAAGGAAGCACCATCAGTAGATTTAGGGAGCATACCACCATTCACAAGAGAACCGGGAATAACTGTATTTGGGAGAGCTTTACCGAAAATAAAAGTAGTTGCAAAAGGCGGTTCATCTCCGGCACAAGCATTCTCAGACGAAAACGGCTACTTTGAAATTCTCGTTTTTCTCAAATTTGACCAGATGAACCAGATAGAAATATTCATGGAAGAAGAAGGAGGATTCCTATCACCAGCGGTAAAATTCAATATATATCAGATAACGAAAGCTCCACCTGCTCCAAAAATAGACACTTTCCCGGAATACACAAATAAAGACAAGATAAAAATAAAAGGAGAAACCGTTCCGGGAATAAAAGTTGTAGCCGAACTTCCAACGGGAGCGAAAATTGAAACACTTGCGAACAAAGAAGGAATATTTGACCTTGAAACTTCACTAACCCCTAACTCAGAAAATCAGATAAGTTTCTTTTCAGTTGACCCAGCTGGAAACACCTCTGCTCCCACAAGAATAAAAATACTTCAGGATTCAATACCTCCTGACCCCCCTAAGATAGAATTTTTTCCCTCGCGCGTCTTTCAAGAGAAAATAACAGTTATAGGTAAAGGAGAACCAGAGACAAAACTAATAGCAAAAATATTAGACAAGGAAATAGAGTTAGGAGAAGTAGGAAAAGTTGGGGACTTTGTCGTTCAGGTCCCGGTTATGAAATACCAAAGGCAGGTCAGGAGAAATTACATACAGATTTTTTCGGAAGATAAGGCGGGAAATAGGTCAGAACCCACCATGATAATAGTAGATGCTCTTCCGGAAATAAAAAGATTATCAGTTGAACCAACGATAGGATTTCACACATTCACGGGGATATTTGAAAATTCGTTTTTCGCGAGAATAGGAAAGTCGCCATACAAATTTTTCGGTCCCTCTTTTGAAATACAGTTTCTTTACCTTATGCAGCCGGGAAGCGGATTATCTGTTGGAGGTACATTCGGTAGCTCGTTTTCACGAAATGTAAGGTTTGAACCACCTTTCTTGCAAGACCCAAATGTAAAAGTTTCAAACCCGGAAGAGGTATCAAAACTTTCTTTCGCAACAACATTTATTTTATTTTCTCCGAAATTTATTTTTCTGGCGGAGAGCTTTGATATATCTTTCGGGATAGATATTGGTCCGGTATTCCTTGTAAAAAGCGCCCCGGAAGAAACAGAACAAGGAGTAGAGAGAATCAACAGATTATTTAATGGAATACTTATCAGATTGAATTCAAAGATAAGATATTTTTTAACACCTGCGGTCAGTGTATTCATAAATCCAGCGCTGGGATACGCTCCGGTACAGAAAATAAACGAAGAAGGAGATAAAATAGATTCTGGTGGAGTGTATATAAATTTAGGTATAAGTTTTGGACTATAAGCAAGACCAAAGGGCAAAAAGAGAATTCAATCAAGAATTTGAAGATGAAAGGGATTTTTGTTTTAGAGCAAGCCAAGGATTTCTTGCAACTATTGCGGTTTTATATTGAAGTTTATCTGCTGCAAGTTTCAGTGCTCTTTGCGCATCTAAATCAGATACACCGTCTAACTCAAATATAACGGTTCCCGCCTTTACCCTTGCCTCATATCCGACAACATCTCCCTTGCCACCACCCATTCTCGTCTCGGCTGGCTTTTTTGTGACGGGACGTGATGGGAATATTCTTATCCAGAGTTTAGCGCTTGAAGGGAGTGAGCGAAGTATGGCGAGACGGCACGCCTCTATTTGCCTCGCTGAAATTCTCGCAGGTTCTAAAACCTTCAAACCCCACTTCCCAAAAACCACATTATAACCCCTTGACGCTTTCCCACGAGTTCTTCCCTTCCTCCATTTTCTATATTTCATCTTCTTCGGTTGCAGAAGAGACATAATTTCTCACCTCCTACTTACTCAATCTCTTGATAAACTCAAATTAAAATAACAAAAATAGGTAAAAGCGAATTACAAGAATTAAAATCTTAAAGATAAATAAAAGATAAATCAAAATAGTTTTGCCGAGATTTTTTTGATTTCTGCGAAAACTTAAATTTTGGAATGAAAAACAAAGAGAAAAAAAGAATAGCACTTATAGGTTCAACCGGCTCAATCGGAACCCAATGCTTACAAGTAGTTGATTCTCTACCTGAAAAGTTTGAAATTATAGGGATTACCGCTATGACAAATTTCAAGCTTCTTGCAAAGCAAATAATAAAGTATAAACCCAAGTATGTATGCATAGCTCCTGAAAAAAGAGCAGAGCTTGAAAGAGAACTGAAAGAGAGTTCATTCAAAGCAAACTTTGAGTATGCTGAAATAGCAGATATAGTCCGCAGAGAAGAAATAGACCTTGTAGTTGTAGGGGTTCCGGGATTTGCCTCTTGCGAGCCGGTTTTCAACGCAGTACAGGCGGGAAAAGAAATAGCGGTAGCATCAAAAGAAGCTATACTTTGCCTTGGAAAACTGCTGTTTGAGGAAGCAGAAAAGAAGAAAGCAAAGATACTCCCAGTAGATAGCGAACACTCCTCGCTGTGGAAACTTATTGATTCCTACCCAAGAGAAAATATCAAGAAAGTTTATATAACCGCATCGGGAGGACCTTTTTGGAAACACGATAAATCTAAAATAGAGAATGCCCCATACGAAGAAGTCATCAAACATCCTGTTTGGAACATGGGAGTAAAAATAACAGTAGATAGCGCACTTCTTATCAACAAAGCGTTTGAGATAATTGAAGCGTCATATCTTTTTTCAATTCCCGCTGAGAAAATCGGAGTCAAAATACATCCCGAAGCGATAGTCCATTCGGCGATAGAGCTGAAAGATGGAACTTTCATCATGAGCGCCCACTTCCCAGATATGCGAATTCCCATAATGTATGCTATGCTATACCCATATGTTGAAGATATTCCTTTTGAAATTCCTTCTATATGGGAAAAACCTCTGAACTTTTTTGAACCAGATTTTGAGAGGTTCCCGTCTTTACTTTTAGGATGGAGATGCGCAAAACTTAAAGAGCCATTCCCTTGCATACTTGTATCAGCAGATGAAGTAGCGGTAGAATACTTTATTTCAAGAAAAATAAGGTTCTGGGATATATACACAATAGTTGAAAAAACAGTATCGTATTTTGAAAAAAACAGAGATGAGCTCCCAAGCCCTATGATGAGTATTGAAGATGTCAAGAAAATTTACGAAATCTCAAAGAAAAAAGCAAAAGAAATAGCGGACTCAATAACGAAAAAGACATAAAATAAATAGCACAAAACCAAAATATTTTAAAATTTATCAGATGAAAGTTATCTTCGGAGAAGATGTGATAGAAAAGTTCATTTCAGATTCTGCCGAAATAATAGGTCAAGAAGAAGGAGAAAAATGTATCATAGGCATAAAAACAGGTGGATTCGTTCTCGCAAAAAGAATTCACAATCTACTTCAAAAAGAAAATAAAGATATAAAACTTGGCTCGGTTGATATAACCTTCTGGCGAGATGACCTCTCACGAAATCCTTACCCTATCGTCAAAGGTTCTGAAATAAACTTCTCAACAGATGACATTATCGTCTTCCTGATAGATGATGTTATATATACAGGAAGAACAATACGAGCAGCTCTATGCGAAATTTTTGAATTCGGAAGACCAAAAATGGTAAAGCTTTTTACTCTGGTAAACAGAGTTGGAAGAGAAATTCCAATCCACCCAGATTTTTTCTCCATACACATAAAAATTGATGAATCAGAAAGTATAGAGGTACTCCTCAGAGAAATGGGATTTGAAAGAGATATAGGAGTTGTGATAAAGAAAGGCGAAAAGATAGTCAAAAACAGCCCAAGCTCGTAAAAAAATTCAGCTCAATCAATCTCTCGTGAGAACAATAACTTTTTCAAAATTATCAAAATCGGTCAATCTCTTGAACTTGATATAGTCTTTACCAAAATATGTAGGCAGAAGATCGTTAAAATGCTTTGATATATCTGGCTTTTGAAGGTCTTTGCCAAAACCAAACACTCCACCGGGGAAGGCAAACTCAATAGAAAACAAGCCGGTCTCATCATCTGGGACTGCAACAGACCTCATAGATGGTCCCCCCTGAATTATGAAATCTTTCTCCGGATTATCTGTCACAAGATACACCCACGCTACCGAAGGTGCGACAGGACCAAAATCAACCGGGAACGGACCAATATCAAACAGAGATAAATTGGCAAAAGAAGTGAAGTGAAAAAGTTTCAGCTTGCTCAATCTTCCCCAGAGCCAGCTTTCTGGATTTTGCCCAAACTTCTCTGAAAGATATGAAACCGCTTTCCTGAAACTCAAAAAAGCAATATACTCAAAATTTTCTCTGACGCTATCGGTCCTTAAATCATCAAAAAAATCTATCTTATGAGTCCCCTGAGAGAAAAAGTACAGCTGTTTGAGAAAGTAGTCCTCAAAAGAAGGAGAGATTTTCAGTTTATACTTTTCAAACTCATCTGAAAATGTATTTTTTATTATGTTTGTAACAGAAACCCAAAATATTGTGCACGCGGAAGAATTTTTTCTCACATTTTGATCATCAACCTCATTAAACCGCAAGCTTTCAAGGTCAGAAAGAGTGAAACCAGATTTACATGTCATATCCCAGCTTCTCAAAAGGGAGAGGGCTTTTTTCTCTAAATCGGTCATATCAGTTTGAAAAGAAGAGAGGGCATTAAGAAAAGAAGGCAGAAATCCACGAGTCCAATATGAAACTGTATCGTGCTGAATCTCCTTCACATCTGAAACACTTATTTTGCCCTTTTTCAACTTTTCCTGAATCATATAAGTAATTTCTGCGATTCTGTATCCGGGGTCGTATGACCAAAAGAGATATATAGGGTCATCAAATGGGTCTCCATCTGCTGTATAACCAGGGAGGTCATTATTTGCAGTAGCTATAAAACCTTTTGGGGGATTTATGGTGTGGGGGAATTTGCTTTTTTCTATCCATCTTTCCCAGTCGCAACAGCCGTCTGTTGGAAGTGCCACAATAGGAGGAAATTGATATAGATTCCATTTTCTATCTGGAAGCAGAGCGTAAGTTGAATATCCTATGTTACCTTTGAGGTCAGCAACGACGAAGTTTATTGGAGCGACTTCAAACTCAGTTGCTCGCTTCAAAAATTCTTGAACATCCTCTGCGAGAAGGATGTCTAAAAACACAAGCACTTCGCGAGATTGCTCTCCGCCGTTCCACCTGAAAGAAAGAAACTCACCTTCTGATAAAACGACCTGAGCGGGAATCTTTCCTCTCAAGACCTCTTCTCTTTTACCCAAAATTACTCCGTGCTTTTTGCAATAGAAAAGTTCAAAACTTCTGCTTGAAGAAATTTTTATCTCGCTTGATTCAACACATAAATCATCAGACTGGCTTGAATGATTATGTATAAACTTAAATCCTGTTTTACAATTTGCATCAGCTTTTAAAAATTCTTTGTAGATATCAAGGGAATCGTAACCACCGTTTGTCACAGCCCAAGCAACTTTACCGTTTGTTCCGGAGAGAATTCCGGGTATACCTGCAAGCGCAAAACCTTCAATTATATCTTTGCCAAACTCTCCTTTCCACGGGAACCACAGAGGAGGGTTAAAAAGAGGAAGATGAGGATCATTTGCAACTATCGGTTTCCCGTCGGCTGTGAGCGTAGCTGAAATAACCCAGTTATTGCTACCAAATTTTCCAGAAGCAGAGAGAAAATCAATTATATCAAAAATGACAGGGTTGGGTAATGAAGGGGGAGCTGGTAATGTGAATATATTAACTCCTGCTCTTGCAGTGAGCATCTCAAGAAAATAAGAACCAAAAACCTCATCACCGACAACTTCTTTTATATATTCTCGTAAAGAGTCAAGAGCTAAATCTCCTTCGCCTGTAAGATACCACTCAAAAAACCTCGCTATAGCCAGAACCTGCTGAGGAGTGAAAAAAAACTTTTGCGGGTCGTTCTTCGGATTTCTTGCAGAAAGAATAGATGAGTACTCGGGAGGAAGTTCCTCAAGCCCTTCAGATAACCTCTTTATGTAAAAATTTATACCTTCGGTAAAAGCCAGGAGTAAAAGAGCAGAAGATAACTTCTGAGATTGCAAAAGCTCCCACTGAATATCGGTGACAAGTTTTCCCGTAGATGGATTCAGGAGCGTTCTCAAAGTGAGAGCATCAACCTCTCTTGCTTGCTCTATATCTATTATAGAAGAAACCATACCGTTTGATATAACTCTGAGGAGGTCCAGTTGAGAATATCTCGCTTTCGCCATTATATAACCGAGGGCGAAAATTCCAGATAGGAAATCGTCTGACTTTATGTGAGGAATTCCGTTTTTATCTATAAGTATTATCGCTGAAAGTTGAGAGTTCTTAACTTCTTCACGAGGTATATTTGACGGAATCTTATCTAAAAAGTTCTCCTTTTTTTGTGCTTGACAAGATAAGAATAAAAGAAAAGGAACCAGAAAGGTAAAAACAGCTGTTTTATATGAAGGAAAGAGTGCCCGTACGCGTTTTTCAAGCATAAATTCAATTTAGAAGATAATTTTCTGAATTTTGATTTTCGGTTTATTTTTGAGGAATTGAATTTTTCAGAAAACAATTTTTGAGAGGACTTTTTGGAGGAGTTCTTGCTCTGATTTGAGGACCTTTGTCACAAGCATAGCTTTTGATTCCCCAAAAGCTCCGGGTATTCCAACATACTTTGGAACTCCCTGAACAAAGGCAACAGCTGACTCTTCATTTGGAGAAGAGTTAAGCTTTATTATGTCTCCCTTTTTGAAGCTGAGGAGTTCTCGCAAAGTTATCTTTGCTCTTCCAATCTCACACCTTATCTCAACGGGACACTCTTTAAGTTTATTTATTAATCTTTCTAACCATCTTCTATCTATTTCAAGGCTTGATGGCTGATAACCCGCTTGAAGTTGAGATCTTATTGGCTCTAAAATAGCATAGGGAATACCTATGTAGAGCTTTCCGGAGACCATTCCTAAATCTATCTCATATCTTGTTGAAACTATGAGGTCAGATTCAGGAATTATAGTGACAAATTGCGGATGACTTTCTAACCTGATGATTTCAGGGTCAATATGCATTATAGGGTTCCATGCTTCTTGATATGGTTTGAGCATAGTAGAAATTACCCTTTTGAGCAATCTCTGCTCTATTCTTGTAAATTCTCTTCCTTCCGCCTTTGTACCTTTTCCGGTTCCTCCGAGAAGTATATCTATTATTGAAAGGACAAGAGGTCCTTCAAGTGCCCAGAGAGAAAAACCTCGCAGTGGTTTCATAGATACAACAACAAAAGAAGCGGGTAAAGGGATATTGTCAAGGAAAGAAGAGAACTCTCCCACCGTGACATCTATCATACCTACATCTATTATTTTTTGCAGTGCTGCTGAAAGGATTGAGCGCGCCTCTGTCGCAAACCTTCTGTGAATAACTTCAAGAGATGGAAGACGCATTTTTGATACGAATCTCCCAACCTTTCTGAAATCATACCTTGGATACTTTTCTTTTTCTTCTGGTTTAACCTCTTCTGGTACAGCTAAGGGAATTTCTCCACGCCTCAAACTGCGCAAAAGAGCATCAACTTCGTCCTGAGTCAAAATTTGCGAAGGAGTTATCTCCTCTTTCTTTTCTTCCTTTTCTTTCTTCTCCTTTTCTTCCTCTTCTACTTCTCTTCTTCTTATAGGCTTTCTTTCTCTTTCCCTCATCATAGAATAAATTTTAATCAATATTATTTTTGAGTTTTTGTTTATTTTGAGGTTTTGGTTTTATTTTTTTTGTGAGGGCGTGTAGCTCAGTGGCAGAGCGCTACCCTCACGAGGTAGAGGTCGGAGGTTCAATTCCTCCCACGCCCACATCAATCTCTATATACTCAAATTCCTGTTTTAGACCTATACTCTGAAATCAGATTCTCAACTGTTGAGATTATCTCCGAAAGGGGAGTTCCCGGCAAAAACACAGCTTTTACACCATGCTGTTTCAGAAATTCTACATCTTCATCTGGAATTATACCACCAACAATGATAGGTTTATTATCTATCTTTCTTTTCTTCAACTCCTCAACGAGCTTTGGTATAAGAATATTGTGAGTGCCAGAAAGAATAGAAATTCCGATAAGGTCTACATCTTCTTCAAGTGCTATTTCTGCTATCTCCTGCGCGGTTTTATGAAGCCCTGTATAAATAACTTCAAACCCTGCCTCTTTCAAAGCGCGTGCGACAACTTTTGCTCCCCTGTCGTGACCGTCAAGCCCTATCTTACCTACCAATACTCTACCCTTCACCATACCGAAAAATATTTTTTAATATTATAGAGCACAATTTGACAAATTTTCCAAACTCTTTTGAGCAGAAAAACCGCTGAAAACCACCCTTCTGATGTATAAAATTAAAACTATGTCAAACACTGTTCAGAGAGTTATGATCTCCCCCTTATCAATATTGGCACTTATTCTCATAAGAGTTATCTTTGAGACAACAAGAGTTTATACTGAATCAAAAGGAGGATTTCTTTTCTCAAGATTCTGGCTATACTCAAACATAATATGGTTTGACATTTTTTTTGCAAACCTTGTCTCAAAGAAAATCTATCCTTTCTCTGTATCTATACCGCTCGCACTTTTTTCAACTTTGGGACTCTTTCTTGACAAATTTTTTCTGATGATGGATTATACATACGGAATCCCCATAAACAACCTCGCAAAAACCATAACATCTTTTTTTGTCTTTTCAAGAGGAATTCCTAAAATAAGCTTCATTCTATTTTTTCTTTCAAAAATCATTCTTACTCTGATTTATGGAAGGTATAACATTATAAAATCTATCATCTATGTTTTATGCTCTTATCTCATGTGGATAATTTTCAGCACAGAAACAATTTACGGAAAATCAAACATTTTTTTCATGATTTTACAGGAAGATGTTGCTTATGGAATTTCTGGAATGATATATGCCTTTGCTTTCTTTCTTCTCTTCCAGAGAAATCTACTCAAAAAGATTTTGAAATATGGATTACAAGACCTCTCAATTTTATATGCGGTAATATTAGCTATATTCGGCACTTTTTCAGTAGGTAAATTAGATTATCCCTACTTTTTCCTCACATTTCTTTCAGTTATGGCGTTCTTTATTATTCAATACATATTTTTGCTCCTGAATGAAGAACACTTACCAGATAGCCTTGAGAAATTGAGTTTTCTCATTTTCCTTGAAATAACAATTTTTTCTAATTTAAGAGGGATTTTTGTCGTTCCGACAATATTTATAGTTTTTCTCTCGGCTCTCTACCATCTTCCACCACTTGAAATCAAAAGGAGAATTTTTGCTCCGCTTTTTTCCTCCGCATTCGCTGGCTTCCTCATAATAGTATCTCATACCTCAACAAAAAAGACATTCTCAATACCTTCCGAGGTTATCTTCGTATCACTGATCTCATCTGGCTTTGCCTTTCTTGATTCTCTCACATCAAAGCTTCGCGGAATTTTTCAAAAGATTTCAGCTTTCATAACCTGCATCTTTCCATCAATATTCATGAGATCACCTGAAAACTTCCTTGTATCACTCTTTTTGGGAATGCTCTCAATAAAGTTCAGCGAGAAAAAAATCATAAGATTCCTTGTAGCAGCTTACTTTGTATCTCAATACTCATATGCAAAATATAGATTACAGATTTTCTTATAAGATTTTTCCTGAACACATAAAAAATTCTATGATGGGAACTATGATGGAAAGAATAAAAGTAGAGGAAAGAGACGGGGTTTTGATTCTCACTCTGCACAATCCCGAGAAAAGAAACGCAATTGACGAAAAAATGATAGATGAGATAAAAAAGGTCCTTTCAAAAGAGAGAGAAAACGAAAATCTAAAAGTTATGCTAATTCAGGGAGAAGGAAAAATATTCTGCTCCGGAGGAGACCTGAAATGGATGGAAAGGAAAGGTAAAAGTAATTACGAGGAGAACTTGAAAGATGCTCTTGAACTTGCGGAAATGTACAAAATGATATGGGATTTCCCTACACCGGTGGTCGTGAAAGTTCAAGGGGGAGCTTATGGGGGAGGAATGGGATTTATTGCGGTTTCAGATATATCCGTAGCAGAAAAAAATTCAAAATTCAGAACCCCGGAGATAAAAGTGGGATTGATTCCAGCAGTTATATCTGTTTTCCTTATCAGAAAAATAGGATTGTCTCACACAAAATTTTTAGCTCTCACAGCAAGAGAGATAACAGCAGAAGAAGCAAAAAACATGGGACTTATAAACATTATAACAGAAGAAGATGAACTTGATAGCAAAACATGGGAGATAATAGAGGAAATAAAAAGTTCAGCTCCCAAAAACACAAGAAAAACAAAAGAACTGATAAACCTGATATGTCAGACAGAAAATTTAAATATCTCTTTGAGATTGGCAGGAGAGTTCATATCACAGGCAAGAGCGAGCAGTGAAGGTATTGAAGGAATTATGTCATTCCTGGAAAAAAGAAAACCAAACTGGTAATGGGCAAAAGATAAAAAAGTGAATTGAGAACACAGCAAATAGAAAGGTATTAAATTTAATTGTGTGAAATTAGAAGCAAAAGCAAAACTGAAAAGTCAGGCGAGAAGAAAAAAAATTCAAATCAAAACAAAAAAAATCTTGTTTTTCAGCTTTATTTTCCTGCTCGGTTTTCTCGTCATAACAACACTTGTTTTTTCCTATATTTATTTCTATCCCGATTCCATAATAAATTTTCTCCAAAAGATAGATGAAGATAAAAAGATAACGAGAGCGGAAATACTACAGAAATTTTACTCTATTCCTGAGCCAACCTTTTTCATCTCAAAAAACGGGAAAACAGTGGGAATGCTGTTTGAAAGATACAAAGAAGAATTAAAGTATGATGAAATACCACAAATAACAATAAAAGCTTTTATAGCAGCAGAAGATGAAGATTTCTTCACACATAGAGGAATAAATCCCAGAGCGATAGTAAGGGCTATAATTACAAACATAAAGGAGATGAGAGTTGTTCAGGGAGGGAGCACAATAACGCAACAGCTTGCAAAAAATTTGTTCCTAACTCACGAGAGAACTCTGACACGGAAATTAAAAGAATTAACATATGCTCTCCAAATTGAAAAAGAACTGACAAAAGAAGAAATAATTTCTCTTTACCTTTCGTCAATATTTTTTGGAAATGGGGCTTGGGGTTTGAAAGCAGCAGCCAGAAACTACTTCAAAAAAGATATAAAAGACCTAACTCTTGCAGAATCAGCACTTCTTGCGGCACTTCCACGCTCTCCGATCTACTACTCACCTATAAAGTACCCCGAAAAAGCAAGAGCAAGACAAATATGGGTTCTAAAAAGAATGAAAGAACTTGGCTTCATAAGTGAAAAAGAATTTGAAGATGCAAAAAACGATAAAATCACAGTATACTCATGGGATAGTGGATTTTCAACATACTTTTGGTATCTTGAACAAATCAGAAGAGAACTCTTGAAAATGCTCGGAGATGAGAACGAGATAAAAAGAGGGTACAGAATTTTCACAAATCTTGATGAGGATTGCTACAAATTCGCACAAAAAGCACTCCGGTACGGATTAGAAAGAGCGGAAATACTCAACGGGAAACGCCCTCTCAAAGACCCGTCAAAAATAGTTAATACAAATCAAATAGAAAGTATAACACTTCCAGACGGCGAAATAAAATATAAAGAAGAAGAAAAAATATTCACCGCTAAGATATTAGATTCAAATCTCAAAGTGAAGGTAAAAGACGGGGAAAAAGAGTTTGAAGGATTTATAAATCCTGAGTTCTCACAGGTTTTGAAACCGGGAGAGGAAATAGTTGTGAGAAAATGTCCCGATGATAAATTCTTCTGTCCAATTCCCGAAGAGGTTGAGCTTGAAGGAGCAGTAGTAGTTATCTCTCCATCAGACGGAAAAGTTCTGTGTATGATAGGAGGATATAACTTCCAAAAATCGCATTTTATAAGGTCTGTTCAGGCAAAAAGACAGATTGGTTCAGCAATAAAACCTATCGTATACGCAGCAGCAATAGAGACAGGGCTTTTCTCACCAGCAACAGTTGTAGAAGATACTCCAATAGTATTTGAATGGGTAAAATCAGATAGTTCTGGCGAAGAAGAATTAGAAACATGGAGACCAAAAAACATAGAAGGATTTTCAGGATATGTAACTTTGCAGGAAGCTCTTGCGAAATCTATAAACGCAGCAACAGTAAGAGTAGCAAATAAAATAGGACTTCAAAAAATCGTTGATATGTTCAACAGGGTTGGAATAGAATTAAATGGGAACTACGATATGACAATAGCTCTTGGTTCAATATCTTTAAGTCCCCTTGAACTCGCAAGAGCATATACACCCTTTGCTAATTTAGGAAAACTCGTGGAACCATACTTTATCAGCAGAATAGAAAAAGGAAAAAACATCATATTTGAATACGAAACATCTGAAACAGAGGTTATACCAGAGGATTTAGCTTTTGTTGTAGCATGGATGATGAGAAACGCGGTGTTGCACGGCACGGGTTGGAGAGCAAAATCTCTAAAAATTCCGGTAGCCGGTAAAACAGGAACAACAAACGATGGAAAAGATGCATGGTTTGTCGGATTTACTCCTGAAATTCTTGCAGTGGTGTGGGTAGGGAAAGATGATTTTACTCCGATAGGTAGAAAAGTAAATTCAGGTCCAACAGTAGCGGTTCCGATATTTGTTGAATTTATGAGGAAATATCAGGAGAAACTAAAAGGAAATGGATTTAGCATTCCCGAAGGAGTTGAATTTGCAAAAATAAACCCAATAACGGGAGAGGTTTCGGATGAGAATTACTATATTATGGCTATTCCGAAAAGAGATGAGCAGAAGGAGCTTATTGAAGAGGAGAAGAAAGATGAGCAAAGCGGAGATAGAGAGGGAGAAAAGAGAGATTTCAAAGGAGATATATTTGATTTCTGAAAGTTTTGTTTTGTTTTTATTAATTTTTCATTATTAGCCGGGATGGCGGAATTGGAAGACGCGCAGGACTCAGGATCCTGTGGGGGTAAAACCCCGTGCGGGTTCGAGTCCCGCTCCCGGCACCCAAATTTTACCAATATGAAAATCAAAAAAAGAATTTCCAAACGAGTAATGTAAAAGATATGAGAAACAGAAGATCAAAGAATTTTTTTCTCTTTCCCTTTTTCGTTTTTTTTATATATGCCTGCTCACAGAAAAAAGTCCCGGAAAATCCAGAAGAACTGTACAGCGAAGCGATGAAGAAGTTAGAAGGAAGTATTTTTACAGCAGATTACGATACAGCGGAGCAGTATTTTGAAAAAATCATAGAGCTTTTTCCCGGCACGAGATATGTTCCCGATGCAAATTTCGGGATCGCATACGCAAAGATGAAAAAAGGAGATTGCGCCGAAGCCGCTGTGCTGTTTGAGAGTTTCTACCAAAAATATACATCACACCAAAAAGCTCCCCTTGCTCTTTACTACTCTATAAAATGCTACATGAAATTTGTTGACACGCCCGACAGAGACATAACCTATGCTGAAAAGGTAAGAGAGTTGGCATCTCTTTTCATTCAAAACTACAAAGATAACGAAAAAAAAGATGAGGTTTCAAAAATTCATAACAGAGTTTTAGAAATCATAGCGCAACATCATCTCTCAATAGCTGAGTTCTACATAAGAAGGAAAGTTTATCCGCCAGCAACAAGAAGAATAAAAATCATTTTAGAAGATAGAGAGCTTTCCGAAACCGAACCCGGAAAAAAGGCGAAAGAAATATACGAAAAACTTATCAAAGAGAATAAAGAATTTTCTGATACCAACGAATTCCTCCAATCAGCTCGTTAAAGAGTTACCCTCTTCACATAAACCAATTGCAACTTCCTAAATCTTCCTATTTTTATGCTCTGGAAATATTTAATCTGGCTTTGCTATCGGCTTTTCTGTGTTTGGGCTTCTTTTTTGTATTTCTGCAATCTCTTTCTTTTTAAGATTTCAAGATATGCTTTCGGTGGGACATAGGGTTTCGGAGTACCGGTTAAAAACTCTCCTTCCATAAACCCCCATGAGTAAATTATTGGAACTTTCTCATATCTCCCGAAAGAATCTCTGGCTCTTATTTTTATTGTGTTTAATCCAACTTTCAGATTTGTTAATTTCAGAGGAGAGGAGCATTTTTTCCATCCTGAATAATTTATATCGCATTCAAATTCCGCATCTTCTTCATCTGATGTGAATTCAAATTCCGCATAGTTGACATTCGTAGCGCTCGGAGGCGCAGATAAAAGCAAAGTCACAGGTGGTTTCGCATCAACTCTGAAATAAAATTCTTTTGGAGGTTTTTCTTTGTTTCCCGCAAGGTCTATGGAAAACGCAGATATTTTATGCCACCCGTCTTCTATATTTGTTAGAACAATTCTACCCGAAGAGCAATCCATCCAAAACCCATCATCTACACTACACAGCGTTGATTTATACGGTTCATTAACGATAAAGTCAATTTCACATTCTGGTTCTGTGAGAACATAGGAAAAATCAACGGACTTTATTTCTGTGATAGGAGGAGTTGTATCCACAACGAAATCATATTCAAGAATCTTTTCCCTGCATTTTCCCGCAGCGTAATATACAGAAAAAGTTTTCTTGCCATCTTCCCCAACCAAAACCATACTTGATAAGGAAGCATTACAGGGGAATTCTTTATCATTGATATAACACAAAAAGTTATAGGTGGATAGAAAGAAAATTGCCTCTTTCTTGTTCCATAACTTCGGAGGACTCTCAAGTAGTTCTACGGCGGACTTCATTTCAGGGCACCCTTCTTTACTTTCTATCTGAGTTTTGACATAAGTTTCTCCGGGTCCCCATTCTTCTCCTTCTGATTCTTTACTTTCTTTTATTGCAGTATGAGACAAAGAATGGGGGCTTTCAATTTCAACTTTCTCTGCTTTTTCTTTCAGAATTTTAATTTCTGTTATTTTTCCGTAGAATGGGCATTTATAAATCACGAGTCCAAGAATTAATCCAATCAAAAGCGAAATTATATTAGATAAAATTTTCCGAGAGGTCTTCTCCTTATCTTTGTATTCATTTCCCATTTTTTACCCCCTATTTCCGGCAACATATCACCTCCTCTGAAATTGAACTTCTCAAACATAATTTAGTAATTTCTTAAACGGAAGAGAAAGAGAGCGAAGTAAATTCCTCACTACCATAAATTGAGGGAATTGCAGAAGCGGAGAGATTTCTTACTCCTTCCAGATAAGCATAGGTTCAGGAAAGCTTATCAGCCGAGACCGGAAACAAGAAGTGTTTTGAAAAGAAAAATTTATTCTAAATCTATACTTTCAAGAATAGAGATAGCTGAATACAACTTCATATGAGCTTGTGTAAAAATGACATCTTTGAATTTCTCAAAAACATCATAAGAAATCTCCTTCCCCTTTTTTGCTGGTAAGCAGTGCATAACAAGCTTAGCATACTTCGCTTTTTCAGAATCAACCGCATATTTTTTCATCTTCTCTTCTTTTTCAGGTGAAAACTCATCTCCCATAGAAAACCATACATCTGTGTATATAATATCTGCATCTTTCACAGCTTCTGATGGGTCATACTCAACCTTATATATTGATTTAAGCTCTGGTTCAAACCCCTCGGGACAAGAAAAAACGAGCTCAAAATTTCCCAAGACCTCTAACGCTTCAATCCACGACCTCGCAACATTATTTTTTGCATCTCCCATAAAGACAATCTTTTTTCCTTCATATCTCCCAAGCAGTAGCTGTATTGTCGCAAGGTCTGAAATTATCTGCGTCGGATGACTCAAATTGCTCAGAGCATTTATGACAGGTTTTTTCGTACTTTCTGAAAATATCTCAAGCGATTTGTGGTCGTACACCCTGCATATAAAAAAATCAACATAACCATCTAAAACCCTTGCGAAATCAGCTCTATCTTCTCCCCTCAAAATCTGAGTATCTTTATCTGTCGAATATATGGCTGTTCCTCCGAGTTTTATCACAGCTACCTCAAAAGAAATTCTGGTCCGTGTTGAAGGTTTTTCAAAGTAAATCAGACCAATCTTTTCTTTAAGTTTTTTAGTTGGCGTATCACCTTTGAAAAGTTCAACAGCCCTTTTTATGAGATATTCAAGCTCTCTTTTAGAAAGGTCAAAAAGTGTGATGATTTTCCTCATAACTTCTCAATAAAACTTCATAATAATAAAAAGGCAAAAAAATTCAAAAGCAGTAGAAAAATTAAAATTACGAAACAATAAAAAAAGCAAAATCTCTAAAATTAGAATTATTTTTGGTATGATTTTCCTATCAGGCGCAAATGGATTTATAGGGTCTTACACACTTGAAGAGCTCCTTAAAAAGAAATACAGAGTCAGAATATCTCTGAGAAAAGGTTCAAATACCGATAACATAAAAAAGTTTCTTGATAAAGTTGAGGTATTATACGGAGACCTATCTGATAGATACTTTGCCGAAGAATGCGTAAAAAACTGCGAATATGTAATTCATATAGCCGGAAAAGTTGATACCTCTGTATCAAGTTCAAAAAGAGAAGAAATAATCTTATCTAATTATCTCACAACAAACAATGTTTTCTCCTCCGCTCTGAAAGCGAAAGTCAAAAAAGTAGTATTTTTGGGGTCTATATTTGGACTTGGCAAAAGCAAAGATATGACACCTGCTGATGAAAATGTTGAGTTTAATCTCTATCACCTCGCAAAGAAAATACCATATATAAGAGCAAAAAGAATGAGCGAAATAATGGCAGATGATTTTCTTGAAAGGGAGCTTCCGATAGTCAGGGTTTATCCGAACTTCTGCATAGGGAAAGGTGATATTTATCTTTCATCATCAAAGGCAATCTTGCCATTTCTGAACGGGGTGAATATTTACTTTGATGGAGGAATAAATTTGCAATGGGTAGGAGATGCTGCCAAAGCACTTGTTCTCGCTCTGGAAAAAGGAAAAGAAGGTGAAAAGTTTCTGGTTGGTGGAGAAAACCTGACCTCACAAGAGATATTCCATAAAGTTATGAAAATAACAGGAAAAGAAGCAAAGGGAAGGAAAATTTCTCCATCTGTGTTCAAAATATTTTTCTACCTCCCTCAGCCCATACTAGATATAGCAGAGGGAATAATCAAAAAAAACATAAAGCTTGATATCGGCTCACTTATGATACTCACCGAAAAATATTGGTTTTACTCAGATGAGAAAGCAAGAAGAGAACTCGGATATACTTCAAGACCAATAGATGAGACCATATCAGAAGCGGTAAATTGGCTGAAAGAGTTCATAAAAGCAAAAAAAGAGTCCAAATCTCAAAAAAGAAGATGAAAAACTTTGAACCATTTTCATCTGAGGAGGAGATTCAGATTCTCTGGAAAGAAATTCAGGGATTAAAATTTGTTGATGAAGAGGGGAGAAGAATTTTCGTAGCCCACCCCGGAATAAAAAGTAAGACAGGTCCAGATTTCAAAGACGCTGTCGTATTTGTAGATGACATAAAGATTGAAGGAGATGTAGAATGCCATCTCAAATCATCTGACTGGTTTGCTCATAAACACGATGAAAATCCCGAATTCTCATCTGTGAAAATACATGTTGTTTGGAAAAAGGATTGCGAAGTCAATGGCTTCACAATATCGCTTGAAAACATATCGCTTTTGAACTACGAGAAAAAATACCTTTGCGAAAAAATTTATGATGAGAAGAAAAAGAGAAAAGAGATATTCTCACTTGGGAAAATACGAATTTTGAGAAAATCTGAAAGAATAAAGGAAAGGATTTTGGAGATAAAAGATGAAAGACAGGCGGTATATGAATTTTCAGCAGAAGCATTAGGATATGAGATGGCAAGAAATTTCATGCTACACATAGCAAGGAAATACCCACTAAGCTATGTTGAGAGAATGGACGAGAAACCTTTTGCAGATATTGTTGCGGAAGAGATTAAAAATTTCGGTTTGAGATTTCGCGGGAGACCGAAAAACTATCCTCTACAAAGAGCTCGCGCCCTTTATCATCTTTTTACCAGAAAAGATTTTATAAGCTCTGTAAGGAAACTTTTTGAGTCAAGAGCAAAATATCAGGAGTGGGAAAAAAATTTAGCAGTTGAAGGATTAGGTAAAAGCAGATTGAGAACAACAATTGCGAATGTGATTTTGCCATATCTTTTGATAGCGTATCCATCACAAGACGAGATTTTTGAGTATTTTTCAGGTTTTCCCCAAGAGGAGGAGAACAGATTTATAAGGGAAGGAAAAAAGGTGCTTCGGATAAGAAAGTGCAATCTGATAGAGGGTCAGGGATTAATAGAGATTTACAGGATGAGGTGTTCAAGGTTTTTGTGTTATGTTTGCGGTTTAGGTGGTGCCGAGGGCGGGACTTGAACCCGCACGGGCTTGCGCCCATCGCCCCCTCAAGACGACGCGTCTACCTATTCCGCCACCTCGGCAAAACAAATCAATTATTATAATCCAAAAAAGAAACTTATCTCTTTTGATAAAATTATTTGGTAACCAGACAAAATTACCACATCAACAGAAAAAATCAGTGCAAAACAGCTGTCCCCTCATCTTGTTCCGCTAATCTGCCCTTCCATATCTTCTCCTTCGGAGCATCAAGAGAAAGCTCCACAACCTCGTCCATATGCTCAACAAGCTTTATGTTCAGGTCTTTGAGTATCTCCTTCGGAACATCTTCTAAATCCTTCTCGTTCTCCTTCGGTATTATAACGTTCTTTATGTTATATCTGTGAGCTGCGAGGAGCTTTTCTTTTATACCACCTATTGGAAGAACTCTACCACGAAGCGTTATCTCTCCCGTCATAGAAACATCAGCTCTCACAGGAATTTTCGTAAGGGCAGATATTATGGCAGTAGCGATGGTTATCCCGGCAGAGGGACCATCTTTTGGAACCGCTCCCTCTGGCACATGAACGTGTATATCTGTCTTTGAGTAGAAGTCAGGGTCAATTCCCAGCTCTCTTGCTCTTGACCTCACATAAGATATAGCTGCTTTTACAGATTCTTGCATTACATCACCGAGCTTCCCTGTTATAGTGAGCCGTCCTGAACCTGGCAATATTGAGACCTCTATCATAAGAACATCACCACCAAACTCGGTCCACGCAAGACCTCTTGCAACTCCAACGAGCGGTTTTGAATCAACGTCAGATGGCTTGAACTTCGGAGGTCCCAAGAACTTCAGAACATCTTTCACATTTATAGTGAACTTCGGATTTGATTTTATATCTATGTTCTGCTCAACTATCTTTTTAGATACTTTTCTTATAACATTTCCTATCTCTCTTTCAAGGTTTCTCACCCCTGCTTCTCTTGTATATTCTCTTATTATCTTGTAAAGAGCTTCTTTTGTGAAATTAACCGTATCTTCATTAAGCCCAGAGTTCTTCGCTTGCTTCGGTATCAAAAACCTTCTGGCTATCTCGTATTTTTCATGCTCGGTGTATCCCGGAATTCTTATAACCTCCATTCTATCAAGTAAAGGAGCAGGAATAGAGTATGTCACATTCGCCGTGCAGATGAAAAATACTTCCGAAAGGTCATACTCAATATCTATGTAGTGATCAAGGAAAGAGTGGTTTTGTTCTGGGTCTAAAACTTCAAGCAGAGCTGCTGCTGGGTCTCCTCTGAAATCAGCACAGAGTTTATCAACCTCATCAAGCAGGAAGACCGGGTTCTTCGTTCCCGCTTTCCTCATCATCTGAATTATCCTTCCCGGAAGAGCTCCTATATAAGTTCTTCTATGTCCTCTTATTTCCGCCTCATCTCTTACCCCTCCAAGAGAAAGACGTACGAACTTTCTGCCTGTTGCTCTCGCTATTGATTTGCCAAGAGATGTCTTACCAACACCGGGAGGACCAACAAAACACAAAATGGGAGCTTTTGAAGGTCCAGCTAATTTTCTCACAGCAAGGTATTCAATAATTCTCTCTTTAACTTTCTCAAGCCCCCAGTGATCTTCATCAAGAATTTTTTTTGCCTCTTTGAGATCAAGTTTATCTTCGCTTCTTTCGGTCCACGGAAGTGA
The DNA here is from genome assembly GCA_002898315.1 of bacterium HR19. GTDB lineage: Bacteria > Calescibacteriota > Calescibacteriia > Calescibacteriales > Calescibacteriaceae > Calescibacterium. The sequence continues at coordinate 119,414 of BEHV01000004.1, forward strand.
AAGTAGCCAATCAACATAATTTCTCACAACAGTTGCCTCAGCCGCAAGGGGAGTCATAAGTTTGAGCTTTTTTATTTCCTTCAAAACCACCTCTCTGACTCTTTCGGGGAGGTCTTTTTCTTCTGCTCTTCTTTCAAGTTCCTCTATTTCTTCCCTCCACTCATCTTGAATGAAATCACCTTGCCCTATAATTCCGCTTGATTCTCCTCTTCCTCTCGCCCTTACTCTTGCCTTCTTTTCGGACTCAAACTGAGACAATTCTTCTTCAATAATTGATTTGAGAATTTTCAATCTTTTGAGGACATCAACTTCATCAAGAAGTGCCTGCTTTTTCTCAATAGGTATAGAAAGTTGAGCAGAAATCACATCGCAAACTTCCCCGGGATTTTTGATATTGTAAAGTATATCAATATACTCTGATGATATTCTCATATACTTTGCGAGGTTTCTGAAAAGGTCTATAACTTCTCTTGACATCGCTTTTGCCTCTGGATGAGATTGGTTTATCTCTTCAAGTATCTCAACTTCTGCTGAAAGGAAATCTCCATTATCTATCAACCTTATCATTCTTGCTCTGTATAATCCCTCAATTATTATTTTTCTGTTTTCGTTAGGGACTCTCTGGTGTCCTTTTATCTTACATATAGTTCCAATCTCATATATATCTTCTTGTCTTGGTTCGTTTATTCTTGGGTTTTTCTGAGTTGGAAGGAATAGGAGTTTTTCATCTGTTGCTAACGCTTCATCTAATGCTCTCACTGACTTTGGTCTTCCAACTATAAGAGGCATAACTATATGAGGGAAAGCAATTATGTCTCTTAAAGGTATTGTTGGGAAAACTCTTTTTTCTCCCATAATCAAAAACCTCCTTTATCTAATTAATTTTATTCATCTGATGTTATTTCGGAGCATTAAGCAGTAAATTTACTTATAAGACAGAACTACACCGAAAAATCAGTCAATTGAGAGAAAATCAAGAGGGTTAAGAGGTTTTGTCCCTCTTCTTACTTCAAAGTGGAGATGTGGAGTTGTTGCATTTCCCGTCTGACCGACCTTACCTATAACCTGACCTCTTTTCACAAATTCATTCTCTTTAACCGTGTTATATTTATTATGAGCATAAACCGTAAAATAATCTCCTTCGTGTTTTATTATGACAACATTTCCGTATCCTTTAAGAAAACCCGAAAATATCACAACCCCATCTTCTGCTGCAAGTATATCTGTTCCCTCAGGAGCAGATATGTCTACTCCTTTGTGTTCCCTTCCGTTTCTATCTCCGAAGTTTGAAATAACTTTACCTTTTACAGGGGGTATAAAAGACAACCTTCCAGAACGAGTCCTATCAGCTGATGCAAGATTTAATTTCACAGAACCCTTACTTTCTATCTTTGGCGGTATCTTTTTATCTGACGAGTTTGCTTTTTCTTTCCGAGAAGCGTCTTTTTCATCAGAAATTAAGTTATCATCTTGTTTTGTCTTATGAAGAGCAGAGAGAGTTAAGCTTCTTTCATAGCTTTCGTCTTTTATATCAGATTCATCTCCTGCATTTTTTTTATCTTTATTTTCCGGGTATTGAGTTGTTTTCTTGCTTGTTTCGGTTTTATCTGCGGTTTCCTGCTTCTTCCACTTCACACTTTCACTTTTTGCCTCTTTCCTATCAAGAGGTATATATATAACATCACCTTCTTTTAATCCTTCCGGGTCAAATCCCCAGGGAAATTTTTTATTCGCTTCTGATATGTCTTTTTCTGATACTCCGTATTTCCTTGCTATATCAGACAGGGTCTCTCCTCTTTTAACATGGTGATATATTCCATATCCACAGCCGATAAAATAGAGGAAAAAAGGAAGCACAATCAACCAAAGCCGTATTTCCCTTTTAGTTTCACAAATTTGCATGGACATATCTCCTGTTTTTCGTATCCCTTTCCGTTTTCTACTTTTATAATTTTACTAAGAATTTGTTCTTCCTCATCGCCAATAGGTATAAGCATTATTCCGTTGTCTTTGAGCTGATGAATAAGAGGTTCAGGAACAGAAGGAGAGGCAGCGGAGACACAAATCCTATCGTATGGTGCCAGAAATTCAACACCACAAGAGCCATCTCCTACAACAAAACTCACATTATTCAACCCCAAAAGTGAGATTTTTTCCTTTGCGGAGTCAGAAAGTGAGCTTATAAATTCTATTGTTACCACCTCTTTGCTCAGCAGAGATAATATAGCGGTATGATAACCTGAACCTGTTCCGACCTCAAGAACTCTTTCCTCACCTTTGAGTTCAAGATTTTCAGTCATAAGAGCTATTATGTATGGTTGAGATATAGTTTGACCGAAACCTATCGGCAAAGGTTTATCTTCATAAGCCAAGTGTTGTATGTTTCTCGGAACGAATATATGTCTTGGGACAAAAAGCATAGCCAAAATAACCCTTTGGTCTTTTATTCCCCTGCTCACAAAAAGCTCTATCATCTTTTCTCTCTCATATTTATACTCTTCAAAGTGGTTCAAAATTTCTTTCGTGATGGTAATTTTGAGTTCCTGAGCTTTTTTGAGAAGGTCTTCTAATCTTTGCATAAAAATTTTCAGAATTCAGGCGATAATTTTACCTTTGTTTTCTTTTTTAGCTAAAAGGAGTTTTCTATCTGCAAACTCAAATATCTCTCTTGCATCCTTACACTCTTCGGGAAACTCTGATATACCACCGCTTATAGATATCTTCACCTGATTTTCCCATCCAAGCTGACCTATGAGTTCTGATATTTTTTCCATTTCTCTCACCGCTTTTCCTCTTGACGCACCCGAAATCAATATAGCAAACTCATCTCCTCCAAACCTTGAAATCACATCTAACCTGCGGAACTCTTCTTTGAGAATTCTTGCAACTTCAACAAGAACCTTATCACCAAAAGAGTAGCCGTATTTCAAATTTATATCTCTGAAATCGTCAATATCAAAAAGAACAAAAGAAAAGTTTTGTCCCATACTTATTACTTTTTGGACTTCTTCCATCATTCTTGTTCTGTTGAGGAGACCTGTGAGGTTATCTTTACCATACATGCTCTTTATTTGTTTGAGGAGGTTTGAGTTTTTTATAGCTATTGCCAGCTGGTCTGCAACTCTTTTCAGGAGTTCTATTTCTTCGTCGCTGAAAGATGCAACTCCTGATTTATTGAAGTTCAAAACACCCATAATTTCGCCACCAAATTTTATGGGGATTGATAAGAACGATCCGTATTCTACGAATTCTCCCTTCCAGTGAAGATACCTTCTATCTCTTGCGGTATCTGGGACATATATGTATTCACCAGTTGAGAAAACAAGACCAGATATTCCTTCTGTTGGAGCGAACTTCATATTGCGCAGGTTTTTTGGAAAACCGTAAAGTGCTTTAACCTCAAGCAAATCCCCATTTTCATTTTTCAGAAGGACAGCCAACTTTTCAACTTTCAGTTTTTCACCTATCATCTTGACTACAAAATCAAGAATATCCTCCGCCTCAATGATGGAATTTATCTTTGAAGTTATATCGTATATTATTTGAAGGTGGGAAACTTTCTCCTCCATCTTCTTTATTCTGTCGCTTGCAGTTTTAAGTTCTTTTCTCAATCTATCAACCCCTTCAACATTCGCATACTTTATCATGTTCTCAAGCTCTATTTTCTGGACCTCATACTCCTGAATTCTCTTCAAAAGAAACTCCATAGCATTTATGAACAAGTGATACTGTTGCGGTAATCTTTTTTTTAGAGAACCTATATCTACATATTCTGGAAAATCCTTTACATCTTTGATTATATCATTTGCGGTTTTGAACTCTCTTTCTTTGACTTTAGATTTCAAAAATACTCCTAAAAGGAGCAAGAGCAAGGAAATGACAATTTTATAGTTAACCTCAATATCGCTTACCCCTACAAGAAAAGATAAGATAACTGAAAGTATAAGTGGAATGTCTGCTCTCTCCAGAATTTTCATTTTTCCCTCTCCTTTCCCTTACCAAATGTAAAATTAAGGCAGAAAAGAAAAATTCAAAAATTTTGCCAGCAAGATTACAAGTAATAATCGGAAAGCTATTTCAGATAACTCGCAGTTTGTTTTTTGAGGATTAAAATTTAATAAGATGCTTGATATAAGATTAAGCTTCTCACAAAGAGAGAGAGAACCGTGGTTCTTTGAATACAAAGACCAAGGCGACGGCGACTCAGATTTATACAAAGAGATAGTAGAAATTGAAGAAAGTAGAGACAAAAAAATATCATTACAAAATTGCTCTCAAAATGAGATAGGTTTCGTTTTTGTAGATGGAGTCCTTGACAAGATAGGAGAAGGCAAAATAAAAATTTCAGAAAGAGAGAGCGAGTTCCTTCTTTTTTCAATGTGTGTCGGATGCGGATTTGAAAACGGTCAGCTGATAGAAAAAAATATAGAAAATATCTTCTGGATAGTTGAGGACCAACATATAAACGAGATAAAAGAGATAGAAAGAAAAACAGAATGCAAAATAATCGCAACACGAGAAGCAAGATACGCATATTCAGAAATACTTCAAACAATGAGAGAAAAAGAGATAAAAATGGCTCTGAAAGTTTCCGAAAGAATGCAAAATATTTCAAAAAAAATCATGTTCTTTATACTTGATGGTCCAATATACCATACCAAATTAGATGAACTTAAAAACAGGGGAATTTTCTGCGGAATTGTGAAAAACCCAGAAAAACTATACGGAACAGCCAAAGAAGAAATATCAGAGCTCAAAATCGGAGAGAGAACAAAACTCAAAAAAGTTATCTTCTCAAAAAGAGAAGAACTATCAAAAAAAGAAAAGTTCTTTTTCTTTATGAAAGTGGGAAAACACAAACAGCAACTTATAAGAGTGGACTTTCTCCCAGAAGATGAAGAAAAATTAGAACCTTTTTCTATCGCAGAAATTTTAAAAGAGAAAATATCTATGTGGGCTTCAGATATAGGAGACAGAGCCCCAGAAAACCTAACTCCAATAAGAATACTTGAAAACAGATTGAGAGCCATAAAAGGAGACAAAAAGATAATCCAGAGAAAAATAAAAAATAAAATAGAACTCCCACTCTTACCTTGAAAAGAAGCAGAAAAAATTTAAAAACTGGGTTTTTTCTCCTCTTGAATTAATCTTTCTAAGTCCAATATAGATTTCTGAACTTTCTCATCTATTTCCCTTTCATCAAGTTTTCTCTTGCATAGTTCCTTTTTTTTGAAGAGAATGAAAAATTCCATATTCCCAGATGAACCAAGAGGGAAAGAGAAAGTTATATCCTGAACCCAGAAAATATCTTCAACCTGAGATATAACTTTTTTTATAGCGAGAGAGATGAGTTTTTTGTCTTTCAAAATTCCATCTTTGAGGAATTTGCGTGGGACTTCAAAATTCGGTTTGCACAGGAGCAAAACATCAGGAATAAACTTTATGTTTCTCAGAATCGGGATAGAAGAAGTGAAAGAGACATCACACGAAGCGAAATCTATTTTCTCATCAAAATCCTCTTCGCGTATATACTTTGCATCCACGCCCTCCATGATTACAACTCTCAGGTCCCTTCTCAGTTTATCTGCGAGAAGTCCTTTTCCTATATCTATCGCATATACCTTTTTTGCTCCCGCTGAAAGGAGGAACTGAGTAAATCCACCCGTAGAGCTTCCTATATCTGCACAGACCTTCCCTTCAACGCTCAAATTCAACCTCTCAAAAGCTCCCTTTATTTTGAGAAAACCACGAGAAACATAATCTATGTTCTCCTCAAGCTCTATCACAGAGTTCTCTTCAACCATTTGAGATGGTTTTAAAACATACGAGCCATTTACCTTGACTTTTCCGGAGATTATAAGTTCTTTTGCTTTCTCCCGCGACTCAACAATTCCCTTTTTCACAAGAAGAACATCAATCCTTTCTTTCATATCAGGTATTCTATGAAAAAATTATTTTTGCTCATAAGTTGAGTGTGTAATAGATGAGATTTTCGGAGGAATCCACCCCCCAAAAGCCCTTTCAATCTCATTAGCCACTCTTATTGTAAGATGGTCATTACCCCAAGAGCCAACAATTTGAACTCCCAGAGGAAGCCCATTCCTTCCAATTCCTAACGGAGCGCATGTTGAAGGGAAACCCAGAACATTGAATATTCCTGTGAATTGTCCCGGGTCAAGGAGACGAAAGATAGGGAGATAATGGGGTGGAGCAGTTGAAGAAAAAGGAGGATAAAGCATAACACCATCATCTCCCATCTCCTCGGTCAAAATTCTTTTTAGTTCTTCATAAAGCTTGAAAATCTTCTCTGCTCTTTTACCCTTGAAAAATGGGAACTGCTCTAAGACACAAAGGATTATAAGAGGAAGAGTGTGGCGAGACCTTCCAAAAATCCACCTGAAAAGCTCAAGGAACGGAGAAAAATTCCCATCCTTCTCCATAAGTTCTGAAAGAGTGATTTCAGACGCATTTTCCATCATGGTAAAGTAAATCTCAAAAGCGCTTTTCAGAAAAGGGATTTTCTTCTGCTCAACTTTCAGACCTATCGTTTTGAAAAACTCTGCTACCCTCTTTTGAGCGAACAAAATTTCTCTGCTTACCGGCAAAAATCCCTCGTAAAGAGGTGAGATAATTCTTACACTGCTTAGCTTAACATTATCTGGCTCCTTCAGTTCAATCTCTTTGCAGTTTTTGTCTTTTCCATCGGGACCGGAGATGATTTTGAGAAGAGGGAAGAGGTCTTCTGCTCTTTTCGCAAGAGGTCCGATAGTCAAAAATTTCAGAGCATCCCCTTTGGGAGCGGGCCAGTGTCCCGTTGTTGGGACAATCTGAGCAGATGGTTTATGTCCGAATATCCCGCAGAAGAAAGCAGGAATCCTTATTGAACCACCTATATCTGAACCAAGACCAAAAGGAGAAGCACCAGAAGATATTATAGCTCCTTCGCCTCCGGAACTTCCCCCCGGAGTCCTCCGAAGGTCATACGGGTTATTTGTTCTACCATAGATTGTGTTGTAGCATTCTATCCACATAGCAAGTTCAGGAGAGTTAGTGATTCCGAGAATTATGCATCCCGCAGATTTCAATCTTTCCACAGCGGTTGCGTCTTCATCAGCTATATATCTTCTGTAATAAACTCCGCCTGTGTTCGGCATTCCTTTAAGAAACAGGGTCTCTTTCACAGTGCATGGGACTCCCCAGTAAATAGGTAGGTTTTCCGGCTTTGCCTGCTTTCTCGCTTCGTCTGCTTTTTTTGCTTCTTCAAGAGCGAGTTCAAATCTTTCTGCTACAACAGCGTTGAGAAAGCGATTTACTTTTTTTATCTGTTTTATGTGAATTTCAACAACTCTCTGGGACGAGATTTTTCCGTTCTTTATCATTCTGGCTATTTGAAGTCCTGAAAGAAGGAGTATATCTTTTTCGTCTTGAATCTCACCTTCAAGAATTTTTTGTTCTATCTGGACTCTCTGCTGGGACTTTTTTCTTTTCTTTTTCTCCATAACAAAAACTTAAAATTTTTTCAGCTTTTTATGTTTAATGCATTACAATAAATTACCACACAGAGCATTTATTATTCAAATGGATATATTTTTGATTCTTGGAAATTCACACGAAAAGATTTTTTCTCTCCTCCGAAGCCGAAGATAGTGAGATCAATTTCTGTATATCTTGATGGTTTTGAGATTTTCAACTCAACATCAAGAAAGAGTGAGTTTACGGGAATGTCTGAGCAATCTTTTGAACTCGGAGCACATAAGCTAATATATTTAACATTCACGAGCTTCAAAACGAGGTTCCCTTGAACATCAAAATTCATCTCTTTTATTTTTATCTTGGGATTACTTAAAGAGCTTACTCCTCTTGATGCACATGAGGAGACAAAAAAACACAAAAAGAACCAGAGAAAAACAGAAGAAAAAAATAATTTTGATATAACAAAAATGTTTCCATACTTTGATAGAATGTTTTTGATAGGGTGTTTTCTTTTTCTGCAAAAGCTTTTTTCCATCGTTGAAAACAAAAGCTTAATCTTAAATTTTTGAGATGGATGAAAGAAAGAAAAACAGGTTGAAGAGAAACCTGACAAACATAATTGAAGAAGAGGAATTTTTTGAGCTTTTAGATAGCGGGAGGGAGTTGAGGATAAAGTTAGGGATTGACCCAACCGCATCGCTGATTCATCTTGGGCATCTCGTTTTGTTTTTCAAACTAAGAGAGTTTCAGGAAGAGGGGCATACTGTCTGCCTCATAATAGGTGATTTCACAGCTCAAATAGGAGACCCATCGGGCAGAATATCAGCAAGACCCAAAATGAAAAAGGAAGAGGTGAGGGAAAACGCTAAAAACATTCTTGAAAAATGCATGCAGTTCCTGGTGAAAGAAAAGACAAAAGTGTATTATAACTCTGAATGGTTTGAAAGCATGAGCACATCAGAACTTTTTGAACTCTTCTCAAAATCAACAGTTGCAAAGATAATCTCACGAGATGATTTCAAAAAAAGAATGGAACAGAATGAACCGCTTTTTGTCCATGAATTTTTATATCCTTTCCTGCAAGCTTACGATTCGGTAGTCGTCAGAGCAGACATAGAGTTAGGTGGAAACGACCAACTTTTCAACCTGCTCCTTGGAAGAGAGATAATGAGAGAGTACGGACTTAAACCGCAGGTATGTATCACAACACCAATTTTAGAGGGACTTGACGGAAAACTGAAAATGTCAAAAACCTATGGGAACTACATATCTCCTGACGAAAAAGCAGAAGATATATTTGGCAAACTTATGGGAGTAGATGACAACCTTATCTTCAAGTATGCAAAACTTCTCGGAAGATACGAAAGCGATGACGAAATTGAGGATTTGAAAAAACTGCATCCGTTTGAAGCAAAAATTCAAATTGCTTTCAGAATAACAAAAATCTTAAAAGGAGAAGAAGAAGCAAAAAGGGCTATGGATTGGTTCAACAAAGTGATAAGAGAAAGAGAAATACCAGAAGATATACCAGAAATAGAGGCAAATGAAGGAGATATACTGCAAAAAGTCCTAAAAGAGAAGGGATTTATAAAGAGTGTATCTGAAGCTATAAGAATCACCGAATCGGGGGGCATATACATAAATGGAGAACAAATAAAAGAAAAATTCTTTCAGTTGAAAAAAGGAGAATACAGAGTAAGAATTGGAAAAACAAAATTCGTAAGAGTAAAAGTGAAGTGAATTTCTTACACAAATGCGTTAATTTTTCTATTTTTTCTCCTCAATTTCCTTTTTCTCTTGTATTTCTGCGCCTTGATGACTTTGAGTTTCATCATGAGAAGTTTCCTGTGAAATCTGAGATATTTCCTCTTTCACCGCTTCTCTGAATTTTTCTTTCAGAGTTTGTTTTCCCTCTCTCACTTGTTCAGGTTGAGATAAAAGCGATTCAAGTTCTGATTTCAGGACATCTTCTATTATTTTTTGCCTCCACTTTATAGATGATTCAAAATATCCCTCTCTCATCTCAATTTTCACATCTCCTCTTTCAACGGTTTTATCTGGTATTATCTCTACATCTTGCGGAATCTGAGCGAATTTTTTGACGAGCTGAAAATCATCTTCATTCACTCTTACTTTTATTATTTTGAAATCCTTTACTTTTTCAAGAGCATCTTTCAGAACTCTTATTACAAGTTCTTCATCTTTTATTGCATCTACCATAAGAATTGTTTTGAGAGCAACGAGTGTGAGGTGAAGGACTATTTTCGGGAAGTCATCGGAAAATCTCTCTTTCGCATAGTGGAGTTCATCTGAAATTTTTCTCATCATCTCAATAGCGTACCTTCCTTCCGAGATAGATTTTTTATATCCATCTTCATATCCTTTTTCTTTTCCTTCTTCATAACCTTTTTCAAATCCATGTTTATAACCTTTTTCTTCGGCTTCTTTTTCTATTTCTCTTGAAAGGTCAATACTTCTTGAGACCGCTTCATTTATTATTTTTTCTGCTTCTTTATAGGCATTTTCTATTATTTCTTTCGCTTTTCTTTCGGCTTCATCTAATCTTCTTTTCGCTTCAACTTCTGCACGAGAAATTATATCTGTTCTTATCTTATCTATAATCTCGTGAATAAAGGGTTTTCTTCCACCTGAAACATCCTCTCTTTGAGGTTCGGGCGATACTTGAAATTTCTCCTTTTCCTTTGCTTCCATAGAAGAGATTTTACTCTTTTCCTCAGTATCTTTCAATTGAACATCCGACTGACTACCTGAAATCTCTCCATGTGGTACCGAAATTCTCAACCTTCTTTTTATATTCTCCTCACCTTCTACTGTTTTAGAGCTACCAGAAAGGAACTCAACTATTTTTCTTTTCTTCCTCTCTTCTGATTCTGAAAAAATATCTTCAGATTCCTCTTTTTTGTCCAAAACTATCTCTTCCTCAACATATATTTTTTTGTGTTCTGGTTCTTCAAAATATTCCGAATCAAAAATTTCAAATCCACTCAGTTTCAACTCCTTTTTGTCTTCTTTTGGTTCTTCTATTTCCTCTACTTCTGGGATTTCCGCTTCTGGCTCAATTTCGTAGATAGGTATTTCTTCTTCAAATTTTTTTTTGAGCTCCAGCTCCTCTTCGGAAAGCTCTGATATTTTCTCTCTCTCAACCTGCGGGATTTCTAATTGAATTTCTTCTGGCTCTCCTCCGAATTCGGCTTTCTCTTGGTATTCTTCTTCCTTCCCATATTTTTCCTCTTCTTCAATAAATTTACCAATATCTATTTTTTTTCCTGTTATGATCTCATAAAGCGGAATAAATTTTTTCTCTCCTATCATAAAATATATAGATTAATCTTGCAAGCTTAATGTTTCACTTATAGCTAAAATCGTAATTTTGAGCTTATTTATTTACATTTATCTGACAAGTCCATACAAAATAATTTCAAGAGCAAAGAAACATTAAGAGTTTTTAATTTTTTTATGATGAGGAAGGCGATCTTCCAGAGCGCTTTTTTGACGGGAATTCCTGTGCTCGGATTCGCACTCTTTTCAAAGACAGCCGACCTGAAGGAATTTGCAATTTTCATCAGTGCATCCTTTTTATGCGCAATCTCTGTGTCTTTCCTTAACCTATTTTTTGAGAGCAGGAGGAAGATTTTTCTGGCATGCAGTTTAATATCCATCGCAACGAGCCTGATTTTATCGGGACTTAAAGCTGGCTTATCGTTCAACTCCTTCTTTATTTTCATCACATATTGTATATGGGTATTCTATTATCTCGCAAGGAGAGGCATAGAGTTTGCAGATATACCTTTGCATTTTTTTGGCGGATTTTTGATATTCTGGCTGGGAGCACTCTGGAACAACAACGAAATTCAAAAAATAATCAATCTCCTATCTGAAAAAAAGCTGATTTTATCATCGCTTTTTATATCCTTCGCTTTTCAAGGCGGATACATAATAGACCTAATTCAAGACATAGAAGAAGACAGAAAGTCAGGACAGAAAAACATAGTTGAGAAAATAGGAAAAAGGAGAGCAATTTTTATCTCACAAATCCTTTTTACTCTATCTTACCTCTGTGCGATGAATCTCGCAAAAAATGTTGAAATAAAGATGCTGATGAGTGTGTTCATGATAGCGCAAAACTTTATTGTTCTCGTGAAAAGAGAAAGCATAGAAAAAGAAGATGGATTAAAAAAATACAGAGCTTTTTACAGAGCAGTATTTTCTGTAGCATCAGCGCTAATTTTAGCTTCACATCAAACTGATTTTTTTCTGAAATTTTTGAGGCAGGTCTGACAGAAATCTTTTGTTTTCCTATCAACATCAAAAACAGAATTTGAAAAGCTCATAACACATAGGGGGTTATTGCAATGCAAAAGCCCAAAAACGTGACCTATCTCATGGGTAATTTCTTTTTCAATCCTTGAAAAGTATAAAACTTCATCTTGCGGGAATCCGTAAAATACAGGGTCAAGGCGCAAAAGAGAAACAAGAGCTAAAAGAGATGTAGGAGAAGCTAAACCGAAAACAAAGTTCAAATCCCCAAAGTAAATATCTTCTTTCGTTATCCCAAGAGCTACTTCACTTTTTTTGAGTTGTGATAGATAAGATAAAATTAGACCAGCGTTGAACTGCTTTCTTGAAGGAGAGAATGCATTAGATGGTATTTTCAGATAACCTCTTTCAAAAATAGAAAATCCAAGGTTTTCTAATAGGTTCAAAACGAAATCTTTCTCTCTTACGAAGTTTTTCTCGGTAGAAAAGAGGAAGAAAAGATCAACTGCTCTTGACATATTAAGATTAATTTTAATGAGGTTGATCTTTTTGCTCTTTCTGGTGTTAAATTTCAGAGAATTCAGCTCTTTTCTTCACGAGCCGTCCGTTTTGATAATCTTCAATAGCTTGAATTATTTCTTCTTTTGTGTTCATAACAAACGGTCCCCATCTCGCAACTGGCTCACGCAAAGGTTCAGCACTTGCCAAAAGAAGATGCGAATCAGAATGAGCAAATATCCAGAGATAATTTCCCGAAAAAACCACAATATGTCCATCAGATACCTTGACCTTATCTGGAATAAACTCTATCAGACCTTCTGAAACAACTACGAATGAGTTATTTTCTGCTGGGAGCGATAACTTCAGCTCGGCACCTTCCTTAATCTCAATATGTTTATATATAACCTTGTAGTATCCATGCTCTTCCATCGGCTCACCAACAAGATTTATTATTTTCAATCCTTTAAGTCCATCTTCAAGTTCAACAGAGGACTTGAAATTGAAGTAAAAAGGGTCTGACATTTTGAACTTTTTAGGAGAGTTAAGCCATAGCTGATAACCCCACAAAAAACCTTCCTTCATAGCAGGCATCTCAGAATGTACAACCCCGCTTCCAGCGTTCATCCATTGGAGAGAATTAGAAGAAAGCATGAGAACCTGTGCTATCTTTATGTTCAAAGGTTCCGGAAATCATATATGTGAGGGTTTGAAAACCTCTGTGAGGATGAGGTGGGAAGCCAGCGGACCAATCCCTCTCATCTCTGCTTTTGAACTCGTCTAAAAGCAAAAATGGGTCAAGGTAGTTCAGTATATGGGTTCCGATGTACCTTTTTAGCTTTACTCCTGCTCCATCTACAACTTCAATTCCGGGAAGGATGAGTTTTATCTTCACAAATTCAAGCATCATAAATAAAAACTAATTCTTTTTGAGCAACCTATCTGTTAGATATATCACACAAAAATAAAAATTTTTAATTTAATAAGTTTAAGAATTCCTTTCAACCCTCATTTGATTTGAGTTAAAGAAGACAAGTCTTTTGGACCGAAAAACGCACCTATCTTTTATTTTTCTCAATTTTGATTAGCTTTAGTTTTTTTGGTTCCTCTGCGGTCATCACTTCTCCTGAAACCTTGAATAGAATTAACCCTTTTCTTTTTGCGTATTTTTCTACTCCCTCACCAAAGCTTATTCCTGCTATCGCTCCGCAAAGGGTATAACCCGGAAAATCCTCTCCCATAAAATACTCAAAGTTCTTCATGTCTTCTAAAAGGTCATCTACATCTCGGGATTTCGCATACGTTTTTGCAGATACAAGAAGAATAAATTTTTTGTCACGGGATACAACCAGAGTATCGTATTCAGCGTTCTTACCATTCTTTGAGACCTTGGTACGGGGGTGAACTCTAACATCTGAAAACCCCTTTTTTCTCATGAACTCTTCGGCAGACGGGGAGACCATTCCTTCAACGAACCTTCCCCAGCTATCTGTGATTTTATTTACTTTCTCATCACTTTTTCTCAGCTGCTCGTCTGTTTTTCTCAATTGTTCATCTGTTTTTTTCTGCGATTCCCGCAGTTCTCTTATCTGCTCGGTTGTTTCCTTCTGAAATTCTCGCAGTTGCCTTATTTCAACAGCAATTTTTTCCACCAACCTCTCAACTCTTGATAACCTGTCATTTTTTCTTGAAGGCATAGAGTAATTTTAATCTTTTGCAATGATAGAATACAAAAACTTGGCTTTATTGTATTAGCTTGGGCGATAGCAATTGCAGTTTCACAGATAGTTTTTGGATTTTTGAAATTTTATGTTCAAAGCGTACTACTGAGAAAAAATTATAGTGTTAGTGGAGGCGTGAGACAGTTCCTCTCAAAGAGTTGAGAACCTCCTGCAACCCCTGCTTAGCATCAGAAAAAAGCATAAGAGTGTTCTCCTTTATAAATAGCGGGTTTGGAACTCCGGCAAATCCCGGAGCTAAACTTCTTTTTATCACGACAACGGTTTTAGCTCTATCTACATCTAAAATAGGCATACCGGCAATTGGGCTATTTTTATCTTCACGAGCAAGAGGATTAACGACATCATTTGCACCAACGACAATTGCAACATCTGCCTCAGGAAAAAGGTTATTAGATGGCTCAAGCTCAAGAAGATCATCGTAAGGGATTCCGGCTTCGGCAAGCAGAACATTCATATGCCCTGGCATTCTTCCGGCAACAGGATGGATAGCAAACTTAACATCTACACCTTTTGATTTGAGATATTTTGCGAGCTCTCCCAAAACATGCTGAGCTTGTGATACCGCAAGACCGTATCCCGGAACTATCATAACAAGTCGGGCGTTTTCAAGCAGATATGCGACTTCTTCGGGAGTCGTGGACTTTATCTTTCCTGCGTAAAATTCATCTTGCTTTTGTTTCAGCTCTTCTGATATTGCACCAAAGGCACCAAAAAGAACATTGCCAAATGACCTGTTCATAGCTCTGCTCATCAAAATCGCAAGAATAAATCCTGAACCACCATCAAGAGCACCCGCTATGATAAGGATGTTATTTTCAAGGACAAAACCAGTAGCTGACGCAGCAAGTCCAGCATAAGAGTTGAGAAGACAAATGACAACAGGCATATCTGCACCACCAATAGGGAGAACTATAAGAATCCCAACGAGAAAACAGAGAAGAACCATAGCATAGAAAAGATGAGAAGCAGATGGGTTGAAGATAAGGTATATCCATATAAACAAAGTTGTGAAAAACAGGAGGATGTTTGATTGGTTCTGGAAGCGATATGTTATAGGTCTTGAGGGTATGAGTTCTGCAAGCTTTCCGAAAGCCATAAGACTTCCGGTGAAAGTTATTGAGCCGAAGAGGACTTCAAAACCTATTGCGGCAATCTTGACATTTCCCATCTCAGCTCCGTGCCTGTAATACTCAGATATACCGACAAGCGAAGCGGCAAGACCTCCGAAAGAGTGAGAGAGAGCGATTCGCTCGGGCATACGAGTCATGGGCATAAAAATAGCAATAAGCAATCCAATCGTACCACCGATTATAAATCCGATAATTATCCATTCATAGCTTACGATTTCTTTTCTGAGGAGAGTTCCAACAACTGCAAGGACCATTCCTGCTGCTGCGATGAAATTTCCCTGTCTCGCAGTGCGCGGGTCTGTCATCCCTTTTATTCCGAGAATGAAAAAAACAGCAGATAGAAAGTAAATAAAGTTCAGCCAGTTCATAAATGGCTCCACCTCCATCTTTTTATCTAATACCTCTTCCTCTGAACATCCTCAGCATACGCTCTGTTATGGCATACCCTCCAAAGAGGTTTATAGATGCGGCAATAACTGCTATAAAACCTAATGCGGTTGTGAATTTATCGTGTTTCATTCCCGCAACTAAGATCGCTCCAACGACAGAAATAGATGATATAGCATTAGTAAGGGACATAAGAGGAGTATGGAGAAGTGGAGGAACTCTTGTTATAAGATGATAGCCCAAAAATGCCGAAAGAGTAAAAATATACAAGCCCACCATAATATTGCCAATAGGAAGATTTTCCATGAGTTTTCCCTCCTTTGAAGAAAATAAGGTTAAGATTTAGTTTAAATATCAGCGATTCCGAAAAGATAAATTCAAAAATTTCAAATCGTGAGATTTATCAAAAAATCAAGTTTTAGAAGATTGAGAAGATTGAGCAGTAGAAGATGAAGTATCTTTTTTTGGCAATTCAAGGAATCTGAGGAGCTCTATTGGGAGAGGTAGGATAAGGGTAGCGGTTTTTTCTGTGGCGAGTTCAGATACGGTCTGCAAGAACCTGAGCTGAACGGTTATAGGATTTTGTGCGAGCATATCAGCAGCTTCTTTTAATTTTTGAGCAGCTTGAAATTCTGCTTCGGCGAGGGTTATTTTAGCTCTTCTTTCTCTTTCAGCTTCTGCTTGCCTTGCCATAGCTCTCTGCATCTCCTGCGGAAGGTCTATATGTTTCACTTCAACCGCTGAAATTTTTATTCCCCATGGCTCGGTCATTCGGTCAAGTATAGATTGAACTTTCATGTTGATTTTTTCTCTGTGTGCTAAAATCTCGTCAAGTTCTGCTTCTCCACATACGGACCTCAGAGTGGTTTGTGCAAGCTGGCTTGTAGCGTATATGTAATTTTCAATAGAAACTATGGCTTTGGCTGGGTCCACAACTCTGAAATACACAACAGCATTTATCTTGACCGAGACATTGTCTTTGGTTATGACATCTTGCGCAGGAATATCCATAGTTATTATACGAAGTGATACCTTGACAAGTCTATCTATTATTGGTATTATGAATACAAGTCCGGGTCCTTTGACACCCACAAGCCGTCCCAACCTGAAAACAACTCCTCTTTCGTATTCTTGCAGTATCTTTATTGCAGAAGACAGAATGAATATTGCTATTATTACTATTGGCAGCCAGAAAGATAGGTTTTGAAACATTTTTGAGAGTAGGCCGTGCGGGATTCGAACCCGCGACCCCTGGCTTAAAAGGCCAGTGCTCTTCCGCCTGAGCTAACGGCCTAACTATTCCAAACAAATTTTTATCCCATCAGAAAGCAAATCTGAAATTTTCAGGAAAAAAGTCAAAAAATTCATTCAGAATCAGGATTGAGCTTCTTTCAGGACATCCTGCATAACTTCCATCATATTCTCCTTTGGAGGTGCTTCTGCAAGCATTGACCTTACGACCGAATCAAGCTCTTCTGGGTTCCAGTACTCTTTTTTGTCTTTTTTGCGTTTTGAAACAGACCTCCAACCACCCATAAGCCAAATCATGTTTCCAACTATTCTGAAAACCTGACCGGTAATTCCAGCCGACTTATCTGATGCAAGATAGACAACAAGTGGAGCAATTGATTTTGGATTGAGGACATCAAAAGGAGCATTAGCAACCGATTCAAATATAGCAGCAAGCTGAGGGGTCGCATCTGTTGTAAGGCGTGTTCTCGCAACGGGAGCTATCGCGTTAACGGTGACTCCGTACTTTGCCATCTCTTCTGCAACTATTATAGTAAAAGCAGCTATTCCAGCTTTTGCCGCTCCGTAGTTTGACTGCCCTATATTACCCAAAAGACCCGCATCTGATGTTGTGTTTATTATTCTGCCTGAAACAGGTTTTCCGGCTTTTGCTTGATTCCTCCACCAAACACACGCATGATGTGTGCAGTTAAAAGTCCCTTTGAGGTGGACAGAAATAACTTTATCCCAGTCCTCCTCGGTCATGTTGAAAATCATTTTATCTCTGAGAATTCCCGCGTTATTGACGAGTATATCAATTTTACCGAATTTATCTATTGCGGTTTGAATTATTCTCCTTGCACCTTCAAAGTCATCAACGAAGTCATAGTTTGCAACTGCTTCTCCTCCGAGTTTTTTAATCTCTTCAACAACCTCATCTGCTACTTTCGTCTCTTTTCCCTCTCCCGAGTAGCTGACTCCCGGGTCGTTGACAACAACTTTTGCACCGTGGAGAGCAAAAGCGATAGCTTCTTCTCTGCCTATTCCTCTACCAGCTCCTGTGATCACTGCAACTTTCCCTTCAAGAAGTTTTGCCATTTCTCTTACCTCCTTTGTTATTTATGAGATTTCTTCACTATATATTTTTCCTGTTATAGCTCAAAAAAATTTTTTTCCACTTTTTTCTGATTTTTTATTTTATTTTTTCATCTCCGATTTTCTGCTTTGCGAAGAATGTTGTTAAATATAATGCTTTACCAAGACCGCAAACTTTCAATCAAATTTTTCCCTCCATCAATACTACAAGATGCAAAGAAATTTGATATAGCGGTAGCATATATTAATTCAGGGGGACTGAACGAAATATATGAGGAAATTGGCAAAGCTCTTGAAAGCGGAGCCAAAATAAGACTACTAACCCAAATACGAGATGCTTTCAACGACCCGAAAACCCTGAGAAAACTGCTTGATTTACAGCATAAAAGCAACGGAAAATTTGAGATAAGAATATCTACACTTCGTCATTTTCACCCGAAGATGTATCTTTTTGAAGGTGAGAAAGAGAAAATCGCATTTATCGGTTCATCTAATTTTACAGGGGAGGGATTAACAGAACATGCAGAGATGAACCTCAAATTAAGAGGAGAAGAAAGAATATTTACGAAACTCAAAAACTTATTGAAGAGTATTGGAGAGATTCGGTAGAACTTGACAAATCACTTCTTACTAAATACACAAAACTATATCAACTCAAAAACCGCAAGATGAAAAATGATAAACAGCTTAACGCTCTCGCAAGAGAAATATCAAAGATGATAAGGAAAAGAACTTCGGATAGAAGACAAGGGACAAGAGTTCAAGGACGAAAAACCGCTTCTTCTACTCGTAAAGCATATATAACATATGTTAATTTCTTCCTTTCCAAAAGAACTACAAAACTCATTGAATCAAAATATAGATGGAAGGATTTTTTGGCCCAGGTGAAAAGAAGTGGTTTGATAAATACAAAAAAAGGAGATATTTTATTTTTGGCGGATTATTAGAGCTGATAAACCAAATTATCTTGAAGTCCACGAAGTTGGAGATAAAAGAGAGATAAATACACCTGAGGGACGATATTTTGTTGAACTCAGACCTTACCCGGGAGCGAAAAATCTAAAAAAATAACTAAAAACCTCATTCAAAAGTTAAAAGAGTATGGCATTATTCCCAAGACGAAAAAGAGCTTGATAATTGATAAAGAACTAAAAGAAAAAGAAGTAGCCCTGCTTCTCAAAATATTGAAAGGGCAATCGTAGCTTAACTAATAAGTATCTTTCACTCCGTCTCAGCCAAAGATATTACTTGGGATTTTCAGAAGATTTACCTGAACCTCTCACAAAGTACAGTAAACCTATTCCCATTCCTCCCTGATTCCAGTTTTCAACTATTTCCTCGTAGTAATTGTACTGTTCTTTGATTTCCTTCCAAAATTTTGGAACTCCTCCGACTCGTCCTTATGGACCGGGGACTATGTCGTGAAAGACGATTATTCCACCTTCTGCGACCAATTCGCTGTACATCTCAAAATCCCTTTTCACCCCTTCATACGAATGATCTCCATCTATAAAGAGCAAATCAATTTTTCTCCCGTTTAAGATAGATTTGACTTTTTCAAGAGTTTCTTTTCTATGTGAATCCATTATGAGAGGGTAGATTTTTTGTTTTGGCAAAGCGAAATATTTGTATAAAAATTTTCTCCATTCAGAGTATCCACCGCCGAACTTGCCACCGGGTAAATCTATGGTTACTATTGTTGCATCTTCGGAAGCAGTGCGAGATATAAGGAATAAAGTACCGCCTCTGGCAGTCCCTATTTCTAAAACCGCTCCGGGTTTAATTTTTGATATAATCTGTAAGAAATTTAAAATCTCCCTTCTGCTTTGGAAAGGAGCGATTATTCCGCAAATTCCATCAAAAGCAAAATCAACAAGCTCATTTAAGTTATTTGCTCTGAAAAGTTTGATTTTGAGTAATGCGTACGGTAGTAAAAGTCCTGTTCTTTCCCCCACATAGACAAAAAATTTTTTGAAAAACACTTTTATGCCGCCATTTTTTAAGATTTCAATTCCCCTACTCAATATATTATTTTGCATACTCTACCCTCTCCGATTTATATTGTAGGAAAAACTCACTTGAACAAGAATTTGTCGGGATTATCTTTTTACTCATCGTTTATGTTTTGCTTTTGAAATAAAATTGCCCCCATATATGCTTTTACATTTTCAATTTTAACGCTTGGGTTATTGAGTTTGAACAACTTTATAACTTTGTTTTCAGATAGCGGAGGATAATTTTCAAACATAAATCTCAAAAAACTTTGTATCTCGCTATTTTGCGAATAAACCATCATAAATGGCATTATGATATTGAGAAACATTTCCTCTTTTCTTTGCAGTCCAATTCCCTCAAAATTCATTATATCTTTGAGAGATTTTCGGGGGTTTTTGTTTTTAGTCTCTGATTTTATTCTTTCCAAGAAGAAATTTACGATACCGCTTTCAGTGGTTTTCTCCAAAAGCCCCGATATTGCTTTTATTCTTTTTTCCGGGAAATTTGCTGGTCTTATGCCTTTATAAACCCATACAGATTTATCCATTCTCAGAGAAAAATCAAAATCTTTTGGCAGATCTTCTTTATCATCTGTAAATCCAGCTCTATATAAAAGTGCTTTTTCTATAATGTGCTTTTCTTTTAATTTTCTTATTTCTGAGTATGGGGTGATCAAAGCAAGTTCAAGAAAATTCACTTTGTTTTTGGGGTAGCCGAGCGAGAGCATAATTTCTCTGTAAAGTGCTTCATCGGGAAGGGCAATTTTGAGAAGATTTTGCATCCTTTGCTTTTTGAGTTCAAGCCATTTTTCGCCGAAAATATTTAAATTAATCATTTCCTATTATTAATGCTGCCGTTTTCATTTTAATCGCAAACCTATTTTTCTAAAAAAATCCATTAGGTTAAGAGTGGTGATTCCAAAATGATTTGCTATGTATGGAATACGATCAGGAGCATTTTTCTCGTCTGATATGATTAGAGCTTCTTCACAAATAGCAAGTGCAATGACCCATGGGTCAGCCCATTCTCGCCCCTTTCTATTTATCTCTGCCTCCCAATGCCTTTTAGAGTATTGAGTTTTTATATCCTCTATCTTTGAAATTTGACAATCATCAATATCCTTAAATATTTTTTTATGTTTTTCACACCATTTTTTTGCTTCGTCATCTCTTTCCCTTACTTCTTTTAATACTGTGTTATGAGAAAGAGAAATCAATCGGCCAGTTTTTATAAGCTTTTCTAATTTTTCCCATAATCCAGGAAAAATATCTTCTGGATATGGAGAATAACGTAAGCCACTATGCCGGAAAAGATTTATTATGGATGAAGCATCTATACAATATATTTCTTCTTTTTCTTTTTTAAAAAGTTCAAGTTGCTGTTTTTTGCTCGCCATATAACAGCTTCTCTGCGTATTTAGATTTTAAATCAAGAATGTTTAAAGCCTCGTAGTATGAAATTTTTTCTTGGAATAATGCTTCTTTCACCCTTTTTATAACCAAATTACCAGTTCTATTTCTGAATACTCCTTCCCAATTCTTATAACCTTTTACTGCTTCTTCCTTTTTCTTTTCTTCAAGGATTTTTTTCAATTCATAATATTTGGTTTCGTTTATCTCTTTCAAGTATAATAATCTCAAAAGAATAACTTGCTTACTCACCCCATAGATTTTTGAAATCTCTTCTATGATTGAAAGAATATTGTTTTCATTAATCTTAGATTTTTTAAGTTCAATTTTTAAATCTTCAATTGGAACTAGAAATTCCGCTGAGAATTTATTACAATATGACTCTTCTTTAAACTCTCTTTCAACCTCGTATTCCAGAGAACATACCCCAGAATTTTTCCGTAAAATGTGGCACATTTCATGAAAAAGGGAAAATAATTTTACTGACGGATGATCACTTTCATTTAAAACAATACCAGATAAATCAGGATAATAAATACTAAAAGCTCTAACATCATCAGAATTTTCTTTCTTTTTTGCAGGTTTTAGTGGATATTCAATAATTATAAGATTTAATTTGGCCTCAATCTTGTTTTTGTAAATTTCTAACAAAACATGGGGTTTTTGATTTTTTATTAAATCAACCTCAATAAAGTTTCTGAATTCCTTGACTAATTTTTCTGGTGGAAGGGTTAATGGAAACTCTGGGATATTGGATTTTACCGTTTTTAGTTCCCTTAATTTATCTATCAAATAAGTCAACTTTCTTTGTGCTAAAAAAACCTCAGAATTAATTCTCTTTTCTCTATTAAGCCTGTAATCAGGAATAGCTTGTAATACTGGTATCTCATCTGAAAAGAAAGCTACTATTGGGCGTTTTAGAGTTTGAGCAAGTTTTTTTAATTGCCCAAGCGTGATCTTGCCTTCATCAATCCTTTGAAGAGATATTTTTAATTTTTCTGATATTTCTTTTTCATCAAAACCTGATAATCTTATCAATGCTTTTAGAACCTCAGGTTTAATTTTTATTTCCTTTTTAATCATACTAAAAACCTCCTAAATTATTAGTTTCATCTGTTTAAAAATTATAATTCATCTCTCACACACTCCTTGCTTTTTCTAATCTTGTTTTTACGAGTTCGGCGACTGCCCAGTAAACTTCTTTTCGTTCTTCTTCGGTTAAGCCAAGGGCGTCAAAGACAATATCATCAAGGGCTTTTCTGTCGGGCAGTGGATTTGGCTCTTGATCTCCAATGGGCTTTGATGGGTCAAAACCAAGTTCGGTGAAGATGGAGTTAATTTCTCTTTTTGAAATTTTATTGAAAATCTCAGTTATACTTGTTCTTTCCTTGTGGTTTAGTTTGGAAATGTCAAATATCATAAAGTTTTTAAAATATATAGGGTTTTGTTTTATAGCACCTTCACCCAAATTAGATATACCAAACAATTCCCAGTAAATCATATTAAACGATGCATTAAGAACTATAGTAAAGATTTCATTTGCAAAATTTTGAATTGGATATATTCCTACAATATTAGCATCATTGAAAAACTTTTCATTATGAGATACAATCAATCTATCATAATTAACCATTGGATATCCACACAAAGATTTTTCTTGTAGCCCCAAATCCCACCACCTTTCCCTTTGCTTGCAAGTTGGTCTATTCTGATACCCCTGTTTTTCTCCCCA
>BEHV01000005.1 GCA_002898315.1 bacterium HR19
TATGAGAATGACTGTTCCTGTGTTTATTATGTTTATGCCAAGGAGAAAAATCAAAATTTTCTCAATAAACTCAATTCTTTTGTTCATATCTTCAAATCTCCTATTTATATCTTCAAATCTTTTATTCACATCTTCAAATCTTCTATTTACGTCTTCAAACCTTCTATTTACATCCTCAAATCTTCTATTTACATCTTCAAATCTTGCGTTGATGAATTCAATGAGCATTTTTATGTCGTCTTTTGTTGCGGCTTTATCTCTCAGCTCTCCGATTTCTTCTTTTATGACATCTCTCGTTTTTTCATAAATTAGGAGCTCACCTTTTTCTCTTATGATGTTGAGGACGATTTCCGGCTCATCTTGGAGGACTTTTTTTATCATCTCCCTTATTCTTGCTTCATCTAATTTTTCCATTGCATTAAATTTAAGGTAATTTTTGCTTCGGAGGATATTTTTGTAGAGATTTTACTTTTTTCTAAGATTTCAGCGGAGATGAAAATTAAAGAAACAAAGGTTAGAAAAGAAAATATAGAAAAGGTATTAAGGAGGTAGGGAGATGGATAAGGGTAAAGTAAAAAGTGGTCTTTGGGAATTCTCCAAAAGGTTTGCTGAACATAAACAACAACATCTTGATTTCTCCGATTTTTGGAGGAGCATATATATGGAGAAGGGTGAAGAGCAATCAACAAATTATTACAAAATTATCAGTGTTTTATGGAACATGGTGAAACTGAAAAATATCGCCATCGGTGGTATTCAGTAAAACCGAAAAGAAAATGGGTAAAGAAATGGGAAGGGTAAATTCCGGCTTCTTATCTCGGTATTTTTCACCATTTTAGGTTTTCCATTTATCTGGTACTCCGAGGTTCTTTTTGATTCTTCCGAGGTTCTGGACATACCATCTTACTGCTTTTGCTTTCCACCAATCTCTATCTCTTATGCCAAGGTCTTCTGCCACCTCACATGCTGAAAGGTAACCTGAAGCAAGCCATGTTGCTCCAAAAGGGTGGATTGAATTTGAAAGATAAAGGTTTTTAAGGAAAGTTCTTGATGCACCTTTTACTATTATTCCAGGTAGAGGGCGGTTTGAGAAAAACTGATCGGGTAGCATGGCACCTCCGCACCAGTTACCTTTTATGGCTGACCTATTATTCCGCCACACATCAAGGGGAGAATAAGGAAAAATATCAAGTATGTTCTTCTTGAAACCGGGAGCATATTCTTCAAATAGGTCAGTCAGTTTCTCAGCAAGTTCCCACTTTATTTTATCCCAAATTCCAAAGTTGTATTCAAGTTTTCTTTTGCCCCATTTTACAGGTATTGGCGGAACATCAAGCCATAAGAATGCGGTGTGGCATCCGTCGGGCGCTTGGGAAGGGTCTGCAAGGGTTGGAACAAACCAGTTCGCCATAAGTTCATCTGGTATAACTCCTGAGACAAGCTCTACAGCAAACTTTTTCATTTCATCTATTGTTTCACCGCCGAGATATCCCATAAAGCATCTTTGGATTCCCGCGTCAAATTCCGCGGAACTCCAAACCGGAGCTTCTTTCAGAGCATAGTGGACTCCAAATATCACCTGCTCATCGTAGCAGAAGTCCTTTATTTTCGCTGAAAGTTCTGCGGGGATTTTGCTTTCATCTATAAGTTCAAATGTATGCGTTAGAGTCAGGTTGCTTATTATTTTTTTCGCGTATATTTTTTCTCCTGGAAAAACGGCGTCTTTTGAGAGCTTCACTCCGTATGCTCCTTTTTCTCCATCAACAAGAATTTCTTCAACAGGGGAGTTCTGAATTATTGTAACTCCATGGGCTTTGCAACATCTTACGAGCGAGTGAGTTAGAGAATGGGAACCGCCTTTTACCTGATGAACAGGGAATATGGGACCTGTGAGAGCTGCAACCCCTATGCAACCTGATGACCCAACTCTCCTGTGTATTGGGGGGAAGGCACCTATCCATGAAAGAGATGCGATGGTGGTTTTTATGTAATCCGATTCAAAGAATATGTCAAGAGCTTGGAACCCGTTCATGCTCACAATTTCTCTTGGAGATATATTTATTCCAAGTTTTTCTGCTATATCTTTGAGGAAGGTTATGTGTTTTTCAACTTGAGCGTGCGATGGAGGTGTGAACAAAAATGTATGTACCCAATCAAGTATCTCTTCCCATCTTTCAATGAGAATCTCACCCACTTTAATTATGAATTCCGCGTCTTTTGGAGAGAGTTTCATCCAGTTTTGTATTGTGTCTTGTGGATTTATTCCCATGAGAGCGCATTTTCCATCTTTGAAGGTTTTACCGTAGGCGTAGTCGGTCATAAGTATTTCAAGACCGAACTTTTCAAGTTCAAGGTCTTCCATCGCCGGTGAAAGTGCTGTTATCATCCATGTTGCGTGTAGGTTATGGAGGAATCCTGCAAGTGTGACCTCCTCGGTGTCGCAGTGAGCACCGCATTCTGCTCTTGCCTCAATAACACAGACCTTTGCCCCGGCTTTGCCAAGATACGCCGCCGCTGTAAGTCCGTTTATTCCGCCTCCAACTACTATTACATCAAAGTCATTCATACAAGAAAACTCCTTATTCAAGTTTTTTTAATTCTCAAAATCTTTTTCTTTTTTCTCACTTTCAATCTTTCATATATGTATCTATGTATTTTTTCAGGAAGGGTGGGGGAGACCACCACTTTTTTATTCCGAGGTCTTCCGCTACAACATTTGCGCAGATATATCCCGGACCTCCTATTATAAGTCCGCCGGGGTAAGTTCCTGCCCCGCACAGGTAAAGATTTTGAACTGGTGTTCTTGAACTTGAGCATGATTCGTGTGGTCTGAAGTATCCCATCTGCATCGGTGTATAATCACCATGCTTTATAGAACCTTTTACCATTGAGGTGAGTCGTCTCTCTATATCTATCGGGGTTTCGCTTACCACCATCTCCGGCTCAACTTCCGCAAATTCTTTCAGGGTTTTTAAGACCTCATTTTGCAGTTCCTCTTTTTTTCTTTCCCAGTCAAAATCGTATGGGGCACACATCTGAAAAAACGAAATATTTTTCCCATCTCTTGATAAAGTATCATCAAATATGGTTTCGCATGTTATATGTCCACCTATAAGTGACATTCTGTTTTCTTGAAGAGCTCTGAAAAATTTGAGGACATCATCAAGTTTATCAAAGCCAATCACTGTTGCAAAAGAGTCATTCACCCATCTGTCGTCGGATTTGAATTGTGGTCGGGATTTTGATGTGAAATGAACTGTGAAGAACGACCATTTATCCCACTTCCATTCTTTGAGCGAGGATATTTCTTTTTTGATTTCATCTTTCAGGTTCTCTTCACCTATGAGTTTGAAGAACGTGGTTGGTGCGGGCAAAGAAGAAATAACTATTTTTGAGAAAATTTTTCGTCCGTCTTTCAGTTCTACCCCAACTGCTTTGCTTCCGCCCTCTACGATTATTTTTGTGACTTCTGCATTGTCAAGTATGAGACCGCCCGATTTGCAGATTTCTCTTCCGAGTGCGCTCGCGAACCTGTGAGAACCCCCGTAGCAGTAATATTTTTGCGTACCTCTTACAACAAGTAGAGGAACCATAAAGCCCATTCCTTCTTCCTCCGGATCAACGCCCCACATTGCACACATATAAGTGAGCAAAGTTTTCAACTTTTCGTTTTTGAAGTTCTCATCTATGAGTTCAATAGGCGACTTTTCAGATATTTCAACAAATTCTTTTCCTGTGTTTGTTCTTTGCAGTTTTTCTACAAATTCAACGGGGGGAAGGGTGGGGTAGTATGTTGCGGGAGCGAGAATTTCATCAACAAATGTTCTCCACTTTCTGAAAACTCTCTCAAACCTTTCACCCTCTTCAACGGAAAACTTTGATACGGAATCTTTTGAATCTTGCACCATCTTTCCGAAGATCAAAGACGATTTATCACGGAAAACGATTGCAGATTGCACATTTGGTTTTACCCAGTATAACCCATGCTCTTCAAGTTTGAAATCTCGTATAGGAGGCATATAATCTACCATCATGTGATATATAGCGTGGGTATTTGAGTGGTTTCCGGGGAAGAAAATTTCTTCTGTGGCAAGCCCTCCTCCTATTTCATATCTTCTTTCGCATACAGCAACCTTGAGACCAGCTCTTGCAAGGTATGCCGAAGCAATAAGACCATTCGGTCCACTTCCTATCACAACGACATCGCATTCGTACTCATAAGGGAACTCCTTAGGAACTTCGTCTCCTTCCTGCGGTTTGTAATGTGTCCATACTTTTGCTTCACTCATTTTTTTTTACCTCCCAGATTTTTTCTTTTTATTTTCTTTTTTCTTTTTTTATTTCTCATCTGGAAATTCTGTGGGAACTTTCCTGATGGTATCTATGAACTTTCTTATGAATACCGCATATTGCATGAGTAATCCGACATTACCATCAACTTTAATCTGACCTCTCATGAATGCCTGTATGGGGTCTATTTCTCCTTTTACTATTCCCTTCCATACGGAGTATTTTGCATATATAGAGAATGCAGATTCACTTTTTTTCTCTTTTTCATCTGATATAATTTTTGCTTCCTTTACTTCTCCTTTGTCGAGCAAGAAATAAGCGCACCACCTTTCGGAGAAGTTTTCATCTGGTTCAAGCACTGTTATAACGCCACCGTATGTCCATGTCTTTCCTATTCCCTTGAGTTCATCGTCTTGAGTTGCTATTTCTACAAGTTTGTCTATCCATTCCTGTGATGGAAACCTCGCCATCTTTACCACTAAATAAATCAAAATCTTTTTTCTTTATCTGGGATGTGGTATGGGGATGGGAACCACCAGTCGGGTTTTTTCACGGCGCCGTCATCTATGAGGATGTGCATAAGGTTATAGGGAACAGCAAGGAGGCATAGCCCTCCGGGATAAGATGTCTGATGGCATAGATATAGTTTGTGAATTGGAGTTCTGTATCTTGCAAGTTCTGGAATAGGTCTGAAGCTCCACCACTGGTCTTCACATTCTCGTATAGCGTACCAGTTTCCTCCTATAAATCCAGTATTTCTGAATTCGCTGTCAAGCGGTGTATTTATGAACTTTGCTACAATGTTATCTTCTGTCATATTTGGTGCAAATTCTCTTATAAAATCAATTATGTTCTCGGCGATTTCCCATTTTGCTTTATTTACCGCTTCGGGTCCATCTTTGTGATATTCCGGAGGCGGAACCTGTATGTATATAGGGGAAAGGATATGGTATCCGGGCGGGCATCTTGTGTCATCGTATATATCATGACAGCAAATCATCACATGCATGCTCTCCCGCCTCATAGGGTGCGTTCTCAGAGAGAAGACATCTCTTGCTTGGTTCAATATAAATTCTCGCGAATCTCCGGGTAGTGCAACAACAGATGGGTAGTTCCCATTTTCAAAAAAGAGTTTTTCCGCATCTCCTTTGTATTTTGGGAGTTCCTTTACGATAAGGTGAAGGACAAACAAACTTCCCCCGTGCAGATTTATATCTTTTATTTTCTGAAGTAGTGGTTTTGGTATGTGTTTTCCTTTGAGAAGTTTCAAGAATGTCTGTTTTACATCTATTGCAGATATAACAAGTTTATCTGCAAGTATAACTTTTCCGGGGTAGAAAGAATCGTCGGAAAGAACGACTCCCTTTGCTTCTCCATTTTCAACGATTATTTCTCCAACCTTTGCATTTGTGTATATTTTCACTCCGTAGTGAAGACAGCAGCGAATGAGAGCATGCATATAAGAATGCATTCCACCCTGAGGCGAGCCAGATGAGTAAGCCATAAGAAGTCCTGTTGCGAGTCCGAAAATTCCCATACCACGCCATGCGGGAAATGGACCGTTATACCACGCTCCCTGTCCCATTATGACTTTGAGAGGTTCAAATTCAAACTGCATGTCAAGTAGTTCGTAGGTTGAAAGTTCCATAGCAATATCTAGTGGTATAAGCACTGCAAGTCCCGGGGCTTTTTCTTTTATAAACCTGAACCAGGGGAGTTCTTCGGGTGAGCTCCAATCAGTGTAGGGTGGGGTCCAGAATATAGACCTCAGGAAATCGCGCGTATATGGTTCAAAATTTTCATACATCATTCTTATAAATTCAGCATCTTTTTTTGAGTATCGTGCTATTGATTCTATTGTGTTTTTTATGTTGAATCTTCCTGAGATAATTGCTTTTCCGTCTTCTGTTACCGTTCCTGCGAGGGTTTTGAAGAATCGCATTCTGAATCCGAATTTGAAAAGTTCAAGTTGTTCAAGGGCTGGGGATGCACCTGCGTAAAAATATGTTGCGTGCGGGTCAATTCTGAATCCGGGAATGGGTTCTGTGTTTTCCGCTCCACCTCCACACTGGAGTCGCTCCTCGCAAATGCAAACTTTGAGTCCCGCTTTAGCAAGATATGCAGCGATTCCAAGCCCGTTCGGACCTCCCCCTATCACAACGGCATCATATCTTTCTTCTGGCTTTACAACTGAGAATTTATATTCCTCCCTCATTTTTCGCCTCCCGAAATAAAGCTACCAACCGTAAGTTAGGCAATTTTTATTTTAAAAATTTTTTCGGGGAGATGATCAAAAATGAAAAAGTTTCAGAAAAAAGTTGAACAAATTTACTTGACATAATGTCACTTATCGGAACTGTTTTTTCAGCAACAACTTTAAAAAAAGTCAAGCCTTTTGAACATTTTTAACCTTATGGTCTTATCTTGTCTGCTTTTGCTTCAACATAATGATGTATGCGAGAACTTTTGCCACGGCTTTATAAAGGTTTTCAGGTATATAATCCCCAACATTTGTTGATTTGTAAAGCGCCCACGCCAAAGGTGGGTCCTGATATATCGGAACATTATGCTCCTTCGCAACTTCTACTATCCTCTGAGCGATAAAATTCATTCCCTTCGCAACAACCTTCGGTGCCTTCATCTTACCCCTCTCATATCTCAGAGCCACAGCTATATGAGTCGGGTTTGTTATGATTACATCTGCTCGCGGAACCTCAGCCATCATCCTCAACCTGGCAAGCTCAAACATCCTCCTCCTCACCCGGCTCCTCACCGTCGGATCCCCCTCATATCTTCTCATCTCCTCCCTCAGCTCGCTCCTTGACATCATAAGAGACCTCCACCAATCCCATCTCTGCCACGCATAATCTGCAACAGATAAAAAAATCAAAAATACCAAAACTATTGCAACAAACCTAAAAACAATCCCAGCTGATTTCGGTATAGCCGATGTTATATCTAAACCGAAAAATTCATCTATCTTCCACAGTGATGTGTATAAAACAAATCCGATTATGGCAAGAACTATTGAAGATTTTGAGACGGACTTTGCGAACTCAAAAAAGTTTCTTGAAGAAAAAATCCTCTGAAAGTTTTCTGCGGGAGAGAATTTTTCTATTTTCGGTTCAAATGATTTTCCAGCTATTAAAAACCCAGTTTGTACAACGTTCGCTAATATGGCAAGAACAGCAGATAAAATCAGTACTGGAAGAATAATCTTTACAGCTATGGAAATCGCATAAGAAAGTACGCCCCCCGAAAAACCACCGCTAGATATAATGTTCATTCCCTCCTGAAAACTTTCAAATATCTTTTGACCGCTGAACCAGAGAAAAATGAAAATTCCTAAAAGTATCGCAAGCCCTATGATCTCTCTTGATTTCGGTACAAAACCTCTTTCTCGTGCTTCTTCTATTTTGTGCGGAGTCGGCGGTTCGGTTTTTTCTAACTCATCCCTCACAAATATAATTTTAATCTTCGATTCTATTTTCAGTATTCCAAGCAAATCTCATGAACCTGTTGCATATTTTTGGTTTTCAAAATAACAAATCCCGGAAGAGTTAAATTAAAAAAATTATGAACGAAAAGAAAACCCTCTTTGAAAAAATATGGGACGACCATGTAGTTATACCACCTGAAAAAGAAGGGGAACCATATCTTATCTATATTGACCTCCATCTCATACACGAGGTGACAAGTCCCCAAGCATTTGAAGGACTGAGAGCAAAAGGAAGAAAAGTCAGGAGACCAGACCTCACATTTGCTGTTGTGGACCACAATGTCCCAACAGATGACCCAAGAGACATCATACCAGACCCTACATCTGCTATGCAGATTGAGACACTGAGAAAAAACACAAAAGATTTCGGGATAAAATTTTTTGATATTTTCAGTCCTTTTCAGGGAATAGTTCATGTCATAGGTCCGCAGCTTGGTCTCACCCAACCAGGAATGACGATAGTTTGTGGAGATAGCCATACTTCAACTCATGGCGCTTTCGGAGCTCTCGCATTTGGTATAGGAACAAGTGAGGTTGAGCACGTTCTTGCTACCCAATGCCTATGGCTCTCAAAACCAAAATCTATGAAAATACAAATAAAAGGCAGAAGAGGAAAACTCATAACATCAAAAGATATAATCCTTTTTATCATAGGTAAAATCGGAACAACAGGGGGAACCGGATATGTTATAGAATATCAAGGAGAAATTGTGAGAGAAATGAGCGTTGAGGAGAGAATGACACTTTGCAATATGACAATTGAGGGAGGAGCAAGAGCAGGTATAATCGCTCCCGATGAGAAAACATTTGAATACCTCGCAGAAAGAATATACTCACCGGAAAGATTTGATAAAGCAGTGGAATACTGGAAAACACTGAAAACAGATGAAGGAGCAAAATTTGATAAAGAGCTAACATTTGATATAACCGGATTGAAACCTCAGGTGACTTGGGGGACAAAACCTTCACAGGTTGTTGATATAGACAGCAGAGTTCCTGACCCAGATGAATTTGAGGATAAGGTGGAGAGGGAACATGCCAGACGAGCTCTTGAATACATGGGATTAAAACCCGGCACAAAAATGAAAGACATAAAAATAGATAGGGTATTTATAGGTTCTTGTACTAATGCTCGTCTTGAGGACCTTATTTTAGCTTCAAAGATAGTCAAAGGAAGAAAAGTCGCTCCGCATGTCAGAGCTATGGTTGTTCCCGGTTCGCAGATGGTAAAATATCAAGCGGAAAAATTGGGACTTGATAAGATATTCAAGGAAGCGGGCTTTGAGTGGAGAAACTCTGGTTGCTCAATGTGTCTTGGAATGAATGCAGATATATTGGCTCCCGGGGAAAGATGTGTTAGCACATCAAACAGAAACTATGAGGGGAGACAGGGAAGAGGAGGAAGGACTCATCTTGCAAGTCCTCTGGTTGCTGCTGCGTCTGCGATAGCTGGATTTATTGCTGACCCAAGAGAGTTCTTATAAAAATGTTTTTCAGCTCAGAAAGTTTTATTTTTTATTTTTTTGAAGTTTTTGCCGACGTAGCTCAGGTGGTAGAGCGGCGCACTCGTAATGCGCAGGTCGCGGGTTCAAATCCCGCCGTCGGCTCAAAATCCCTTACCTAAAACTTCCTTTATTTTCCTATATATCCTATCCAACTCCTGCTCTGCTCTGCTCCTCTTTCTTTCTACATAACCTAAAATCTTCACTCTATCAATTCCTTTCTTTATTATGCTTGCAAATTCCCCCGGGGACCGCACGACAAACATAACCCCACTTTCAATAAGCTCATTTTTCTCTTTTATGTTCCACAGGTTCTCCCCCACTACCACAGGAAGACCAAAAGATATTGGTTCCAGAACATTATGCCCCCCAAAAGGAAGTATAGTCCCGCCTACAAAAGCAAAACTCGCATAAGGAAGAACTTTATCTACCATACCATATCCGTCAATGAGAACAATTCTTGATTTTCCTTCGCTTAAAATACTCTTCAGAGTATCATCTGAAATATGCGTCAAGCTTATAAAATCTATTCCTTTTTCTGTCATGAACTTTTTTATTCCTTCAAAGTTGTGCCGTGG
This sequence comes from bacterium HR19, assembly GCA_002898315.1. Classification (GTDB taxonomy): domain Bacteria; phylum Calescibacteriota; class Calescibacteriia; order Calescibacteriales; family Calescibacteriaceae; genus Calescibacterium. The sequence continues at coordinate 9,870 of BEHV01000005.1, forward strand.
AGCTATAAAAAGAGTGTAATCTTTCAGAATCTCTTTCGTCTTCAGGAGGAATTCTAACTCTTCTATTCCTCTCAGTGATATTCCCACTATTGCTTTGCTCTTTTGAGCTTTATCTACTGGGAGATTGTGGTTCTTGATAAATATGAGATTTTTGAGGTCAATAGATGTTTGGACATTCTTGAATCCAGCGTACTTGAACCTTTCTGTGAATTCATCTCCTGCAGAAAATACGAAGTCCACATAAGAGAAAATTTCTCTCATCCGAAGTTTCCTGTATAGTTCTGCTGACCTTTTGGAGATTTTCCCGCTTACTATTCCAATATTGCTCCCTTTATATTTTGCAGAAAGTATGTATCCTGGCCAGATGTCTTTCTCGTAAAATATAAGAAGCTTCAAAGAGTCCGGAATGAACTTTACGAGAACCGAAAAAAGAGGGGTTGGAATGATATGAACATTCCGAAAAGTTTCAAATGGAGTTTCTGTAAATACCGTGTGAGCTATATGAGGTTTTAAGCCATCGGTGTTCAACTTCTCTCTTATCAGCTCAGAAAAGATAAGCGAATTTTTCGTCTCTCCAAGAGAAGATGAGTGAATTACTATATCTGCTTTTTCAATCTTTGAGATAGATTTTGACCTTGCTTGAATCCACCTTTTTATCCTTGGTCTAGAACTTTTATTGAGGTAGCTATAAAGAATATATGTAAGTCCCGAAGGTGCAAATAAAAGATCATGAATTATACCTTTCAACAAAATATCCATCGGTATTTGAAAGAATCCTGAAAATTTTTATGTCTCTTTTTCTACGTGTTCTATTTCTGTTTCAACAGGTGTCTGGCGACCAAAAATAGAAATGAGAATTCTGACCTTTGTTCTATCTTCATTCACCCATTCAACTATTCCACCAAACCCTTTGAGAGGACCAGATTTTATTCTTACCCTATCACCTATTGATACACTGAAAATTTTTCCAAGCTCACCACCTACCGATTTTGATTTCAAACTCTCGACTTTTTCATAAGTTATCGGAGATGGAATTCCTCTCTCTCCTATAAGGGCAACAACATTTGGGATTTTCTTTATCTTATCCCAGAGGAGTTCATCAAGTTCCATTTTCGCATAAACATAGCCAGAAATAACCTTCCTTTTTTTTACGATTTCTTTTTCTCCTTCCTTTGTTTTTCTCTTAACCTTGACATCTTCCTCTGGAACAAACACCTCTTTTATTCTTGGGTCTTGTTTCATAAGTTTTTCCATTTCTGTTTTAACGAAATCCTCTTTTCCGCTTCTTACTCTTATCACCCACCACTTAGCTTTTTCTTCTTCTGGTGAAGATGTTTGAGTTACCTCAGTGCTCTTTTCTTCAATTAATTTCTCGCTCTCCGACTTTTGGTTTTTACCGTTAGTGAATTCATCTATTTCTGACATCATACTTTCTTACCTTCCTTTCTTCATTCAAAAATCAGAATATCAGTTTGAAAATCCTTGAAAACACAAAGTCAATCACTCCAATAATTGCAGAAACAATAAATACCATCGCGATAACCGAAAGAGTGGTTGCTCTCACTATATCAATTTTTGGGAATTCAACTTTCTTCAGCTCGCCTACTGATTCGCTCACGAACTTAGTTATCTTTTCCATAATTAAATTGAACTTATACGGGTAGGTCCGGCAGGACTCGAACCTGCAACCTTCGGATTTGGAATCCGATGCTCTACCTGTTGAGCTACGGACCTACCTCACCAATCTTGATATTAATAATTTTTTCAAACTTTCTTTTATTTTTTGATTTATTTAACTTCCTTGTGGATAGTATGTTTTCTACACCACTTACAGTATTTCCTGACCTGTAATTTCTCTTTCTTCTTTCTTGTGTTTTTTGTTGTTGAGTAATTTCTCCTCTGACACTCTGAACATTCAAGTTCTATCGGTTCTCTTTCCATAGCTTATTTACCAAGTTACTTGAAGTTATTCAATAATTTCGGTCACAACTCCGGCACCTACTGTTCTTCCTCCCTCTCTTATAGCGAACCTCATTCCTTTTTCTATGGCAACATATTCTATAAGCTCAATAGTCAGGTTCACATTGTCTCCCGGCATAACCATTTCAACTCCTTCTGGCAGTATTATCTCTCCGGTGACATCAGCGGTTCTTATATAAAACTGAGGTTTGTAGTGTGAGTAAAACGGAGTGTGTCTTCCTCCCTCTTCTTTTGTGAGGACATAAACTTCTGCTTTGAATTTCTTGTGTGGTTTGATAGTTCCGGGTTTTGCGACGACCTGCCCCCTCCAGACCTCTTCTTTTGATACACCTCTCAGAAGTATTCCTACATTATCACCCGGGAGAGCTTCATCAAGGATTTTCCTGAACATTTCAATAGATACCGCAACTGTTTTTATGGGTCTATCTGAACCACCTATTATTTCTACTTCTTCTCCTGGTTTGAGGACTCCTCTTTCTACTCTTCCTGTCACAACCGTTCCTCTACCTTGAATCAGGAAAACATCTTCTATGGGCATAAGGAATGGTTTATCTACATCTCTTATGGGTTCTTCTATATACGAATCAACGGCATCGAGAAGTTCCCATATTTTTCCGCACCATTGGCATTCTCTTTTTCCGCATCCACATTGGACTGCTTTGAGAGCGCTTCCTTTGATAACGGGTACTTCGTCTCCGGGGTATCCATATTTTGAGAGTAAATCTCTGACCTCAGCTTCAACGAGGTCAACTATTTCAGGGTCATCAACATCGTCTATCTTATTTATGAAGACAACGATTTTTTTGACATTAACCTGTCTTGAAAGGAGTATATGTTCTCTTGTTTGAGGCATTGCTCCATCTGTGGCTGAAACAACGAGTATTGCACCATCCATCTGAGCTGCTCCTGTTATCATGTTTTTTACATAGTCGGCATGCCCTGGGCAGTCAATATGAGCGTAATGTCTTTTTTCGGTCTCGTATTCAATATGAGATATGTTTATGGTCAGCCCTCTTGCTTTTTCTTCGGGAGCTTTGTCTATTGCTTCATAAGGCAGGTACTGAGCTAACCCGTGCTGAGATAGAACCCTTGTTATGGCAGAAGAAAGAGTAGTTTTCCCGTGGTCTACATGCCCTATTGTTCCTACATTTACGTGAGGTTTCTTCCTTTCAAACTTAGGTTTTGCCATAATGCTTTACCTCCTTTTTATTTTGCCATGATAAAAAAATTAATCTCTAAAACCTTTCATACAAAAAAATAAAAATGCTCAATAAATAAAAGTGATTTGCTAAATAAGAACAACATAATAATAAAAACCCGAAATCGTATCTAAAATTCAGGAAATTTCACTTTTCACATAAAAGATAGGGGAGAAAAATTCTCGGCTTTTTATTCTATACCTTTTAACCTAAGCAGATTTCCTACCTTTGATAAAAACATGTCTATTTTTACCGGTTTGGTAAAATAGAGGTCTGCTCCTGCCTCAAAGGCGATCTGCATATCTTTCTCTCCCGCCTCAGTAGAAACGATTACAACAGGTGAATCTTTATACCTTGCAGTCTTTCTCAACCTTCTCACAAACGATATTCCATCAAGACCTGGCATGTTTATATCAACAACAAAGAGTTTCACATCGTGCTCCAGTGATTTTTCTATCGCATCTATTCCATCTACCGCTTCTACTGGCTCAAAGCCAAGCTTCCTCACCATGTTTGAAATTATCTTCCTCACTATCTCCGAATCATCTACAACAAGTGCTATTTTTTTGTTCCCCTCCATAGTTTCTATTTTTCGGAAATAAAAAAATTTTAAGAAGAAAAAAACAAAGGCAACTACAATAAATTTTAATCAAAGATCATAAAAAATTATGATTGATGAAAAATCACCTGAAAGATAAAAATAGAGAGCAATAAAATTTAAAATCTCAAAATATGGGGAAGAAAAAGTTCAAGATTGGAGTTGTCGGGGCTGGATATGTGGGACTCGTGACATCATCATGTCTTGCTGAACTCGGACACAATGTGATATGCTATGATAAAGATAAAGAAAAAATAAGAGAACTCAACAAAGGGAAAAGTCCAATATATGAGCCGGGATTAGAAGAACTGATAAAAAATAATCTTGGGAGAAAACTTAATTTCACCGATAGAGCAGAAGATATATATCCGGAAAGCGAAGTTATTTTCATATGCGTTGGAACTCCTTCTTCGCAAGATGGAAAGCCCGATATGTCTTATGTTGAAACATGCGCTATTGAACTTGCAAAATTTATTACCGACTATAAACTCGTTGTGGAAAAAAGCACAGTCCCGATAAGAACAGCGGAGTGGATAGAAAGAACGATAAAACTTTACAACCCAAAAGCGAATTTTGATGTCGCGTCTAATCCGGAGTTTTTACGCGAAGGTTCCGGAATACACGACTTTTTTCAACCCGATAGAATAGTCATAGGAGTAAATTCTGAGAAGGCAAAAGAAATACTGCTTCAGATATACAACGATGATGATTTCAAGTGTCCAAAACTCATAACAGATGTGAAAACCGCAGAGGCAATAAAGCATGCTTCAAACTCTTTTTTAGCTCTCAAAATCTCATACATAAATATGGTTGCAGATTTTTGCGAGAAGGCAGGGATAGACGTAGATCTGGTAGCAGAAGGTATGGGACTTGACAAAAGGATAGGAAGAAGTTTCCTGAAAGCGGGATTAGGATGGGGGGGAAGTTGCTTCCCAAAAGATGTCAAGGCGTTCGTAAAAATGGCAGAAGACCTGCAAGTTGATTTCTCAATACTCAAAGAAGCATACAGAGTCAATGAAAGAAGAATAGAGGTTTTCATAAAGAAGGTGAAAGATGCTCTCTGGGTCATAAAGGGAAAAAGGATTGCTGTATGGGGGCTTTCTTTCAAGCCGAACACCGATGATATAAGAGAGTCACCCGCACTCAAAATAATTCCCTTACTTCTCAACGATGGTGCATTCCTTTCTTTGTATGACCCGAAAGCTATGGAAAACGCAAAAAAAATCTTCCCCCCATCAGATAAAGTCCACTATGCTAACTCCCTTGAGGAATCTGTAATAGGTGCCCACGCTCTCGCAATAATAACAGATTGGGATGAATTCAAAAATGCAGACCTCAACAGAATAAAAGACCTTATGCTAACTCACATAATAATTGATGGAAGAAATATCTTTGACCCGAAAAAAGTGAGAGAAATGGGATTTTTATACTACCCTATGGGAAAGCCATAAATTTTTACGATTTATGTGCCTGTAGTTCAGAGGAAGAACGCCGGACTCCGGATCCGGAGGTCGCGGGTTCAAGTCCCGCCAGGCACGCCAAAAATGTCTGGATGGAACAAGAAAAACAAATCAAAATCGTAGAAGTATCACCAAGAGACGGACTTCAAAACGAAAAAGAAATACTTCCACCAGAGAAGAAAAAAGAACTCATAGAATCACTCTGTGAAACTGGGGTTGATGAAATAGAGGTTGGTTCTTTTGTCTCTCCAAAAGCAGTCCCTCAGATGAAAGATACAGATAACCTCCTGCTTATGATAAACAAAAAAAACGGAGTGAAATTTTCTGTCCTGATACCAAATATGAAAGGATTTGAAAGGATGATGAACATACCCGAGTCAAAAAGACCGGAAAAAATAGCGGTATTCACAGCAGCATCAGATACATTCAACCTGAAAAACATAAACGCAACAGTAGAAGATTCTTTTAAAATTATAAAACCAGTTATAGAGGAGGCGAAAAAACTTAAATTTGAGGTGAGAGCTTATATTTCAACTGCATTCTGGTGTCCCTTTGAAGGAAAGGTAAAGCCAGAAAAAGTCATATATGTAGCAGAAAAATTATTTGAGCTCGGAGTAGATGAGGTTTCTGTTGGAGATACGATAGGCAGGGCTTCTCCGAAAGATGTCTCCGAACTTCTTTCTCTGCTCTTGAAGAAGATCAGCCGAGATAAAATAGCTCTTCACTTCCATAACACATACGGAATGGCTGTTTTGAACTCTTTCATATCATTCAGAGATTTTGGAATAAGAACTTTTGATAGTTCTGCTGGGGGACTTGGCGGATGTCCATTCGCTCCCGGAGCTTCCGGGAATGTCGCAACAGAAGACCTCATCTTTATGTTTGAAAACTCGGGAGTAAAAACAGGGGTTGATTTCAAAAAGGTCATGTCAGCTGTTTTAAAGCTTGAAATTCCTCTGAGATCCTCACTCTCAAAAATCCAAAAAATAATTGAGTAAGATGATAGACGAGAGAGAAATAAAATCCCTTCTCAAAAAGCTCATAAGAATAAGGAGTGTATCGGGTCATGAAGGAGATATTTTAAAATTCATCAACTCTATTCTCTCTGACATCGGTTATAATACTGCAAAGATTTTCATTGAGAAAGGAAAAAGAGAACGATATAATCTTGTATGTGGAGATGGAGAGGTAGGAATATGCGCGCATGTTGACACTGTACCAGAACTCGGAATGAAAAACGCTTTTTCACCATACGAAAAAAATGGTATAATATACGGGCGAGGAAGCTCAGATAACAAAGGTTCAATCGCTGGACTCATATTATCTTTATATCACTACAAAAAGGTCGCAAAAAAGCTCCCAAAATTGTTTATCGCATTTACAGTAGATGAAGAAGAGTGGACTGCGGACGGAGCAAAAAAGCTGATAGAGCATCTTGACGGTCTGAAAGAGATGATAGTGCTTGAACCCACAGACCTCAAAATATGCACAGAACAAGAAGGTTCTTTTGAGTTTGAATTAGAGGTTGAAGCCAATCTCTCTGCACACGCTTCATTTTTTGAAAAATACCATAACCCAATAAAAATACTCTTTCATGCGATTGAGAAAATAGAAAAAGATTTGAAGAGAAAAACTAACATTCTGGAAATAAGCGGAGGGTGGAGATACTACGCTGTTCCAAAAAACGCAAAGTCCCTCGTTGAAATAAAAATGAAAAAAGGAGAAAAAAAAGAGTGGATTGAAAACAGAATAAAAGAGATGATAAAATCTGAATCAAAAAAATTTGAAAATACCAGAATAAACTTCAAAATCATAGATATTGAAGAATACTTAATCTTCAAAAAGGGAAAACTTGTAGAGAGATTAGAAAAAGCTTTTCGTAAAGAAGGATTAGCTCCCGCGTTCGGAGTTATGACTTCGTGGACCGAAGCTGCAGAGTTCCACAAGGCAGGTATTGAGTGTGTTGTGTTCGGTCCAGGAAACCTTGAACACTCACATACAGATAAAGAACACATAAAAATAAAAGATATAAAGACATTCTCAGAAATTCTCCTCAACCTTTTTGTGCTTTACCTTTGAAATCACTCTCCCAAAGTTATATCTGCTGATATAATTGAAGAAATATATTTCCCTTCGTTTTCTTCTCCTGATTGAAGTGTCTTTTGAAGTTCCTCTGCCATTTTTTTCTGTTCATCTACTCCGTACCGAGATAAGTCAAATGTCCAAGGACCGAGAACAATAAACCCTCCATCTGGAAACATTATCTCTCCTTTTTCTCCGTAAGTGAGTTTATCAAGAGGTAAAAGCCCGATATAATTTATATCTCTTCTTGTTCTTTTATCTCTTCCCGTTATTGCTGTCTGTCCGTCAAAAGATATATCAAAAAGATTACCAACCATCATAGGATTTATGTTATATTTTATGCTTTTTTGCCTTATCTGGATTTTCTGAAATTCACACTTTTTCTCTCCGGGTAGAAAAAGTGCTTGATGAGGATTTGTGCATCCGATATAGTAGTTCTGCTGTATGCTACCCATGGTTGAGCCAAGCCACTCAAGAGGTTGCCAGTAGCCAAGTCCTCCCGTAGTAGCCCAAGCTCCGGAATTCGCATCGGGTTGAAGCAGGACATCGCACCCCTTCTTATCAAGCTCATAAATGTACTCGGGAACAAAAGCATCTAAACTTATTGCAATACATAAATCAATTTCAGTCCCAGGAATTCTGAAAACAGTTAATTCTTCATATTTTCCAGATGAGAGACTGAGAAGCTGAACCTCGGTGGGAACAAGATTCACCTTCTTTGTCTGATGAACTATTTTACCTTCTGGCGAGAAAATGAAGCAAGAATTCCAGACATCTGATGTTGTAGCTTTGTAGAAAAATTCACTTTGCACAAGGTCATCTACAAAGTCCGAAATTTTTCCTTCTCTCTCCTGTGTAATATACGGATATGGAGAATCTTGACACGAGACCACCCATACCCCATAGCTTTTCGCAAAATATGAAAATGTGTTGAAAAAAATTCTCCACATCGTATCTGTAAGAGCTAAAAATATCTGTCTCCCAAGCATAGTTGAGATTTCTGGAAAATTTTGAGTATAGTAGCTTATTGCATTTGACCATTTTTGAGATATAGAAGATGCTGCTACAAGTAAATTCTTCTCCTTTCTCGCTTCTTTACCTCTCTCTCCGAAGAAAATCAGAGGCAGTCCTGCGTGCTCCTCAAAAACAACAACATTTTGGTATTTTTTAGAAAAATAAGGTTTTATGAACTGAATAAACTTCTCATATGATGTGCGGAATTTCTCTTCGCTTTCAAGGTCTTCTATGTCAAACTTGTGTCCAATTGCAAAAGCTCTTATTGATTTTTCAGGAGCAAAAGATTCGTCGTATCTGGACATAAAAACAAACCTATCACCATCTTGAAAAACCCCTTCCGATTTTATACTCTCTTCTTCTTTTTTAGCGCACGATAAAAAAATCAATAGTAGCAGAAAAGAAATAAGCTCTCTTTTTGACATAATCAAAATTTTAAAATTTCTTCTTCTCGTTTTGATTTTCTGGTAATGTAGTTTCTGAAAAAGTTTCCTGAAAAAATTTTAAGGTTTACAAAGAGGAGAAAAATATGACTGATATGAACCCCAAAACATTGGTAAAAGATGGATACGAGCAGAGATTAAGAGAGATGACAAAAAAAGTTCTTGAAGGAGCTGACATAACGAGAGAGGAAGCGATGTTTATCTTGAACTTTCCGTCAGATAAGATAGAGGTACTTTTTGAGTGTGCGACGATGATAAGAGAGAAGTTCAGAGGGAACAAGATTGACTTTTGTGCGATAGTGAATGCCAAAAGTGGGCTGTGTCCGGAGGACTGCAAGTTCTGCGCGCAGTCAACAAAATGGAAAACAAAGATACAAAGGTACCCAATTTTGCCTGTTGAAGTTGTCGTTCAAAAGGCGCGTGAAGCTTATGAGATGGGGGCAACAAAGTTCGGAATAGTCACATCCGGTCGTGGTCCAACAGACAAAGAAGTAGAAATAATATGCGAAATGATAAGTGAGATAAGAAAAAAAGTTCCTGGAATAGAGCCAGACGCAACACTCGGAGAACTTACAGAAAAGCAAGCCCAAAAGCTCAAAGATGCAGGTGTATCTCACTCAAACCACAATATAGAAACATCTCCGAGATACTTCCCGAAAATCTGTCAGACCCATACATATGAAGATAGATTGAGAACAATAAAAATACTAAAAGAAAACGGAATAGGTGTTTGCTGTGGATGTATATTCGGCATGGGTGAAACAAATGAAGATAGAGTTGATATAGCTTTTGAGTTGAAAAAAATAGATCCCAAAATAATTCCTATCAACTTCCTCAATCCAAGACCAGGAACTCCGCTTGAGAGTATGCCAGTTATGCGTCCCGACGAAGCTGCAAAGTGTATATCTATGATGAGGTTTGTAAATCCATCAAAACAGATAAAGGTTGCGGGAGGAAGAGAAGTCGTGTTCGGAGATAAACAGGATTGGGTGATAAAAGCAGGAGCAGATGACCTTATGGTCGGAAACTATCTCACAACTCCGGGGCAAGATTATAGGAAAGATTGGGTTCTTGCTCTATCTTTGAAACTTGAACTCCCAGAACATATAAGAGAAAAAGCCCAAGCTGTGTCGGTTAATCTGTTGCAAAGCATAACAAGATAAAAAATCCTTCTCAATCAAAAATTGAATTTGCTAATTAATCTCAATTGCAATTTTATCAAATTATCAATATCATCAACTCGCTTTTCTTAAAATTAAAAGATAAATGGAAGAAAAATTTAAATTATCAAAAGAGGAGAAAGACGAGTTGAAGGCAAAACTCAGAGAAATTGCTTATAACCTGTGGTGGTCATGGAATCCCCCGGCGAAAAAGCTCTTCAAAATGATAGATGAGATAATCTGGAAAGAATCAAAAGAAAATCCAGTGGTTTTTTTGAAAAATGAGGAAGCAATAGAAAAAGCGCTTGAAAATAAAAAATTTGTAAATACCCTGAACTTCACATATAGCCAGTTCAAAAAATACCTTGAAAGAATAACAAATTACACAGTTCTTTTCGGAGATAAAAACGTCATATTTTTTTCAGCAGAATATGGGCTTCACCAATCTCTTCTCATATACGCCGGGGGTCTTGGTTTTTTAAGCGGAGATATACTTAAAGAATCTTCTGACATCGGACTTCCTATGATAGGAATAGGTTTCATGTATCCGCAGGGATATGTGAGACAGAAGATAAGAGAAGACGGCTGGCAGGAAGATATTTTCCTTAACAATTCAAAAGATGTAATGCCAGCAAAAAAACTTGAAGATGAAAAAGGAAACTGGTTCAAAATATCAATAGATTATTCACAGGACGAGAGAATTTACTGTGGAATCTGGAAAGTTGAAATTGGTAAAACAACACTCTTCCTCCTTGATACAAACATAGAGGAAAATTCTCCATGGAATAGAGATATTTCATCTCGCCTTTATGTCTCCGATAAAGAGCTTAAATTGAAACAGCAATTTGTCTTGGGATTTGGCGGAATAACTCTGCTCAAATCTCTCGGAAAAAAATTAGGAATCCTCCACATAAATGAAGATTATCCTGTTTTTGCTCTTTTGGCTCAGGCGGTAGAATTTTTCAAAAGCGGAATGTCCCTCAAAGAAGCTCTTGATGCGGTAGGTCAAATCTCTCTCTTTACCACTCATACCCCACTTCAAACAGCAGTAAATATCTACCCGTTCTACATGGTGGAAGAACATCTTTACTTCCTCAAAGATTTGGGAATAGACCTCAAAAAAATTCTTGAACTCGGAGTAAATCCTCAAAACCCATCAGAAGGATTCAACACAACGGTTATGGGAATGAAAATAGCTAAAAACATCAACGCTGTCAGCAAAAAACATCTTGAAACAACAAAAAGGATATGGAAACAACTCTTTGATGAGTTTAAAAATGAGGAGAAGAAGATAGATTATGTGACAAATGGAGTGCATGTCCCGTCTTGGCTCTGTGCCTTCATAAGAAAACTCCTTGATAAATACCTTACCCCTTCATGGATAGACCTCATAGATGACGAAAGAGTGTGGCAGCTTATAGATGATATCCCAGACGAAGAACTCTGGTATGCACACATGGAAAACAAAGAGAAAATGATAAATCACATCATTGATAGAGCAAAAGATAGCTGGCTGAAAGATAAATCCCATCCAACAGTGATATTGGCAGAAGGTATATTTCTTGAGCCAGACATACTCACAATATGCTTTGCAAGAAGAATGACAGGATACAAAAGACCGACTCTGATTTTCTCCGACCCGCAGAGATTGAAAAAGATTCTCGCAAACCCACTAAGACCCGTCCAGATTATATTTGCGGGAAAAGCTCATCCATCAGACCTTGAAGGTAAGAAGGCAATTCAGACAATATTTTCATTTGCGAAAAACCCAGATTTTGAGGGAAGAATAGCTTTCATAGAAGATTATGATGAAGAATTAGCTCACTACCTTGTGAGAGGAGCTGATGTGTGGCTTAATAATCCCCTACCCCCTCTTGAAGCCAGCGGAACGAGCGGAATGAAAGCCGGAATAAACGGAGTCCTAAACCTTTCCGTATCAGATGGATGGTGGACAGAAGGTTATAACGGAAAAAACGGCTGGATATTTGGACAAGAAAACCCAGAAATCCCAAGAGAAGAGATAGATAAAAGACACGCAGAAGAAATATATAGCATAATTGAAAACGAAATAGCCCCGCTCTACTATGAAAGAGATGAAAGAGGAATTCCAGTAAGATGGGTCAGGAAAATGAAAGAATCAATAAAGTCAATTCTACCAAAGTTCTCATCAAGAAGAATGCTCAAAGAATATATAGAAAAATTCTACATCAGCATGCTGAAAGCAGATTTACAAAAAAAGAATAAGTAGAAGAAATGAAAACACCCATGAGAGAAAAAAAGCTTTATCTTCTCCTCTGGTGGCACATGCATCAGCCACTTTACATCAACCCAAAATCAAAAACCTTTGAACTCCCTTGGACTCTGCTTCACTCAATAAAAGATTATCTTGACATGCTCAAATTTGCAGAAAAATTTGATATAAAAGTCAATTTCAATCTAACTCCTGTCCTTCTTGATCAGATAGAAAAGTATCCAGATATAATAGATGGCAAAAGCGAAATAAAATGCAGATTGATTGAAATTATCAAAAATCCAGATGGGAACCAGAACTCAGATTTTCTGAAAAGTTTGATAAAAGTCCTTTCTCCGCTTCTTTCTGCAAAGGTTCAAGATAAAATCAAGAGAGCAAAAAGCGAGAGAGACATCGCATTGCTTTACACTCTTTCTTGGTGTGGAAACATACTATCAGAAAGCAAAACAATAAAAACACTTGAAGAAAGAGAAAATAATTTCGGAGAAGGCGATGTTATATCTTTTCTCAAAGAAATAAGAAAGCATATATTGAAGATAATACCAAGCTATAAAAAGGCAAAAGATAGCGGAAAGATAGGGCTATCTACATCTCCTTATTACCACCCTATAACTCCGCTTTTACTTGATATTGAATCCGCACGAGAATCGGTTCCAAACATCTCTCTCCCAGATATAGATAGGTTCTTATTTGAAAAAGACGCGCTAAAGCATATAAAAAAGTCGGTAGAAAGATTTGAAAATATATTCGGTGAGAAACCTTTTTCTTTCTGGCCATCGGAAGGAGCTGTGAGCAACAAATTCCTTGAAATCGCCAGCAAATACATCAAAGTTGTCGCAACAGATGAAAAGGTCTTCTTCAACTCAACAAAAGAACAGAGAAGAGAAAAAATATATTCAAGGTTCATTTTCAGAGATAGAATCTTTGTGCTTTTCAGAGATTCCGAACTCAGCGACCTCATAAGCTTTGTCTACCACAGCTGGGACCAAAAAAAAGCAGTAGAGGACTTCATCTCTCATCTCAAAAAAATATACGATAGCGTAAATTTTTCTCCAATTGTATCTGTAATACTTGATGGAGAAAACTGTTGGGAATACTACCCCCAAAACGGAAAGATTTTCCTTGAAAACCTCTACTCAACAATAGAGAAAGAAAAATGGATAGAAACAGTAAAGCTTGATGAGATAGAATACCTTGAAAACAACCCCATAATATCTATAGATTATGTGAAGGCGGGAAGCTGGATAGATGGAACATTCCTAAAATGGATAGGTAATGAAAAGAAAAATAGATACTGGGAAGAACTTGGAAGAGCAAAGATGGAAAAAGGATATGAAAATGAGAGCGTTCTTCCAGCTGAGGGGAGCGACTGGTTCTGGTGGCAAGGTGAAAACGAAAATATGGAGTTCATAGAAACATTTGACAAACTTTTCAGGTCTTTTCTCGTATGAATGAAAAATTTACAAATCTTGTATCTCAATTGAAAAACACTTCACGTAGAGATTTCCGTGCATTTTCACTTATATCTATCTCGCTTCTACTCACAAGTTCTTTGATGCTCTTTGCTTTCCAGATATCAAAATTATCCCCACTACCCTACCTTTCCCAGAGAATTGAAGATGATGTAAAAGCTATGAAAAAAGCGTACGATGACTGCAAAAAAGGATACGGAGAAAAATTTTCCAGGAAAACCATCATACAGATAGAACTCTCTCCCCCTGAAACCAAAACCAACATAAAAAGAAAATTCATTTTAGACCGAGATTGCAAAATTATCTTCACAGTATGGTGATGCCCAAAACCATAAAGCCACTACTTTAAGAATTATTAAAATAAAAATAGATGACAGAAAAAGATATAGCTAAACTCAGAAAATTTTCAAGATTCGTCTTCCCTTTTGACTTCCCGAGAAAAGAAGAAGAAATAGAAACGGTTGAGAAGCAAACACAGATTCTCCTACATGTTTTAAAAAAAGGAGACGAGAAAAAAAGAAATATAATTCAGATGTGCCTCTACTTTCTTGACATATACTCATTTTTCTCAGAAGGAGGCGACTTTCTTTCTCTTGATGATTACCGAACTCAAAGAGTGATACTCAGAATGTCAAAATCAGAAAAAAAAATAGTTCAGAACATCTTCAGAATTTTGAGATTCATCTCAACTTCTTCTTTCTGGGACGCTTTTGGAAATCAAAAAGTCGGCTTTTCATTTGATGAAAAACCAATAATCTACGATATTCCAAAAATAGAGTGGGAGTTCCCTCCTGAACCAGAGGAAGTAAAATTTGAAGGAGCAGGAGAAATAAAGTGGGATATAGAAAGAATAAGGTTGGGAAAATTTATAAGAAGAGATATCAGGATAGTTTCTGATGTTATAATAGTTGGGTCTGGAATATCTGCATGCATGATTGCCGAAAGATTAGCAAGAGAAGATATTTCTGTTTCAGTTCTTGAGAAAGGTTACTTTCAAGACGCCGATTTACCATCTATATACCTTGCACAGAGTACAGAAATGCTCTCCCTATTTCCTGTTTCTGGTCTGACAAACGCAAACGCTCTGTTCGGAAGAGGTGTTGGAGGGCTTGCTAATTTATCTTTCTCAATCTTTGAAAGAATAGGAGACAAAACGAAAGAGAAATGGAGAAAATATCACGGCATATCAACGAAGGACATAATGTTTGATGATGCAGTTGAAATCGCAGAAAAAATAATAAACTCAAGAGCAAAGGGAGAAAATCACTCAAAAAGCAATGTGATAGAAAAAATATCAAACTACCTCAATTTGCCACATAAAAATTTCAGAAAACTTGAAGGAGATAAAATCAACCTGATAACAGGAGAGAAAATCCTTCCACTTGAAAAATTTGTAAAGTATGCTGTGCATTTTGGAGCAAATTTATATCTCGGCTTTGAAGTGGAAAGGATTTACAGGAATAGAAAGTGGTTTCTTGAAGGAAAAGTGAAAGATGAGTTTGGAAATATAAAAGCAAACTTTCTCGCGGAAGCGAAGGCGGTTTTCCTATGCGCTGGACCGTACGGCAATACAAAAATTCTTATGAACTCAAACTTCAAGGAAAAAACACTTGGAAAAAGAGTTAAAATAAATCCAGCTGGAATTGTCATAGGTATCTTCAACTCCCCACAAAACCAGATAGATTCATCAAACTATGTTGAATTTGAAAAGGAAGAGGTAATGGCGAAGGAAGTGAGATTTGCCCCGGGTATATGGTCGGCACTAAAACCACAAGCAGAAGGAAAAGAGCTTGTATCAGTATCAAAAAAATATCCCTTTGCTAAAACAATACTTTTTTGGTTCAGAGAAGAAGGAGAGTCGTTTTTTGTAAAGACCCCTTTTGGTCTGGTCCTGCGCTCAAACTTAAAAGGAGAAGATATCGCAAAATTCATCTTTGCTGTAAAGGAGTTGTCTCTCGCACTCATTTTCAGCGGAGCGAGAGAGGTAATACACCCCATAAGAAATATTCCATCTTTTGAAAAAGTTGAAGATGTGGAGAATTTGAGCATAGAAAAAATAAAACCTTCCTATATTGAGATGATAAGCTTGTTTCCAGTAGGCGGATGTTCAATGAGTTTCACATCAGAAAAAGGTCTTGTAGATTCTACCGGAAGGGTCTTTGGAGAAAAATCTCTCTTTGTGTGTGATACAAGTGCCCTTCCTGATTCTACGGAGGTTCCACCTATGCTCTCATCATCAGCCGTTGCCCAAATATGTGTGAGCTCATTTTTAGAAAGAAAAAGATTTATCCTTTAAAAAAAAGATATGGTGAAGTCAAAAGAAAAGGAAGAGGAAAAAAATAAATCCAGCAATCAGGCAATATACATAACTATAAGCGAAGATAATATAGAAATTTCGGAGAAAAAACCGGATTTAGAAAACGAAAAAAGATATATAGTTCTTGACTTCCAATCAGGTGAGAGAAAAGTTTTTCTTATAACTGATGAGCAACTTATCATCAAAAAAATCAGAGAGAAGATGCCAGAGATATTTCTTGAAGAAAAATACGAAGGGATGAAGGAGATGCTTCTTTTCCTCACGCATGAAATAAAAAACCCCCTCTTTGCGCTTACAACCCGAATAATCTCTCTTGATATTGATAAAGAAAAGATGAAGCCGATAAAATCACTTCTTGATAGAGTAAACTCTATCTTTGACAACATAACAATATTCATAAAAGGGAAAACAGCAAACTTGAAAAAAGAAAATGTAGAATCAATAATTGAAGAATCAATAAAAGAAATAGAGGAGATAAAAGATGAAACATTCAGTTATGACTTTGAGATAAAAAGAGAATACCGCTCTGATAAAATTTTCATAAAAGGCGATAGATTCCTTTTGAAAAGAGCTTTTCTCAATATAATAATGAACTCAGCAGAAAGCCTTGAAAAATCCAAGAACAAAGTCATCGAGGTGAAAACTTACGATGAAGGAAACTTTATAAAATGTGAATTTTCAGATACAGGTTGCGGCATACCAGAAAACATAAAACAGAAAATATTTATACCGTTTTTCACAACAAAAACAAAAGGTATGGGACTTGGAATGAGCACAGTGAAAAAAATAATTGAACTCCACAACGGAAAAATAGATGTTGAATCAGAAGAAGGAAAAGGAACAAAAGTAACAATCTTACTCCCATCATACGAATAAAAAAAGAATTCCAGAAAATCTCAGAAGAAAGCAAATTCTAAAACCCTTATGTGAAAATAAAAAGTGTAAATCTAAACTTTTCGTTTTTACGAAAAACAGAACATCAAGATATAAAAATGAAATAAATATTAAAGAATGTAAGGAGGTTCAAAACCATGGGACAAAAAATGAGGGAACTTGTAGAAGAACTTCATAAGATAAGAGCGGAAATCAAAAAGATGGGTGGTGAAGAAAAAATAAAAAAACAGCACGAAAGAGGAAAACTCACAGTAAGAGAAAGAATAGACCTTCTCTTTGATAAAGATAGCTTTTTTGAAATCGGGATCTTGGGGACCGAACCGGGACCAGAAAGAACGCCAGCAGATGGAGTCGTGACCGGGTTCGGAAAAATAGACAACAGATGGGTAGGTTGCATAGCATACGATTTCACAGTAAAAGGTGGTTCAATGGGTTTCGTAAACGAACATAAATGTACAAGAATAAGAGAGCTATCTTTGAGATTTAAAATACCTCTCGTATGGCTTATAGATTCCGGTGGAGCAAGGGTATCCCCAACGGGAGCGGCAGCAATAGGTGGAGGAATAGCCGGTGAGGCGATAGCATTTTTCGCAAACTCCGGATGGCTATTCAAAGAAGAATCTCTTATGTCAGGTGTTATACCTCTTGTGTGCGCTCAGATGGGACCCGGCTACGCTGGAACCGCTTATATACCAGGACTTGCAGATGTCGTCTTTATGGTAAAAGGAACAAGCTCAATGGCTCTTGGCGGACCATCTCTTGTGAGAATGGTAACAGGTGAAGAAATAGATGAGGAAAATTTAGGTGGTTCTAAAATACATACAGAAATTTCTGGTTGTGCAGATAATGAGTATCCAGATGACCCCTCATGTCTAAAAGCGGTGAGAGATTATCTTTCGTATATGCCTTCTTCAAACGAAGAAAAACCTCCAAGAAAGAAATTTGATGGAGACCCGCTCGCACTCCTACCAGATGCAATACTTGATGTCCTTCCAGATAACCCAAAGCAAGCATACGATATGCACAAAATAATAAATCTCATTGTTGATGATGGTGAGTTCTTTGAGCTGAAACCAAAATGGGCAAGAAACATAATAGTTGGATTCGGAAGAATCGGAGGATATCCCGTAGGAATAGTAGCTAATAACCCCATGTTTTACGGAGGAGTTCTTGATGTGAATGCCTCCGATAAAGCGGCAAAGTTTATATGGCTCTGCGATGCGTTCAATATACCGATAGTGTTCCTCGCAGATGTCCCAGGCTTTATGGTCTCTTCTAAAACAGAAAAAGACGGATTGATAAGACACGGAGCTAAGATGATTCACGCAGTAGCAGAAGCATCAGTACCTAAATTCACGGTGATTATAAGAAAAGCTTATGGGGCAGGATACTATGCTATGTGTGGAAAATCCTTTGACCCAGATATAATAGTCGCCTGGCCAACAGGAGAAATATCTGTAATGGGACCCGAAGGTATGGTCTCTATATTTGCAAAAAAACAGATTGAAAATATGAGTCCCCAGGAGGCGAGGGAGTTCACTCAACAGATGTCAGAAGCAATAAGACCATATATAGACATCAAAAAACCCGCAGGATGGGCATTTATAGATGATGTTATAGACCCAAGAGAAACAAGAAGAGTTCTGTTCTGGGCACTAGAACTTACTGAAAAAAAGCAGGTTCTCCGAATGCGAAGAAAACACGGTGTCTATCCGGTCTGATAAATCAAAACCCTACTTCTTCTCTTTCGCTCTTATAGCTTGTATTTCTGTGAGAAGCTGAGTGAGGAGCCACGAAGGATAGAGTTTGTCTTTCAGTGGAACCCACACCCTTTCTCTAAATAGATTCTCCGCTCTTTCTACATCATCTGGTGGCAGAGATATTTTTGAAATACCTTTCTTTTCAAGCATAGCAATTGTTCTAGAATCTGCCTCTCTATTCATCTTTGTTAGGTTATCAAGGTATTTTTTCAAAATCTCTTCAACTTTGCCCTGATGTTGAGGCGGAATTTTTGAGAATGAAGGATTAGAAAAAACGATAGCAACAAATGACCAGTTGAGGTGTGGAATTAAGATAAATTTCGCAACATTATCCCACCCCAAAACAGTCAAAGCGTAAGGAGTATTGTAAAATATTTCTAATGAATCAAGATTCCCTTTAACATCTGCTATCGGTATAGGGAATGGCTTTATTTTAAAATCTTCTGATAAAACTTTGCCGATGAATTCAGCCATATAGTCGCCTTTCCAAACCCATACCCTTTTGCCCTTCACATCATCTAACCTGCTGATAGGGAAATTAGAGAATATATACACAAATCCAAGGTCAGCTATCCACAGAAATTTCATGTTGTAATCACGAGCGATGTTGATAAAAAACTTCTCCATTCTCTTTTTTATGTAATCTACCTCTGCGTAACTTTTGAGCAGAAAAGGAAGTTCAAGTATTCTCAAAGGTGGTATAAGGTATGATATTCCGTTTCCTGTAAGTCCTGCGCAATCAATTTTTCCCTCTTTTACTTTTTTAGCTAATTCAGGTTCGTCCCCAGCAGCTCCGCCAGTATACCACTCAAATCTCACCTCACCTCCTGTAGCATCGGAGATTTCTTTGCTGGCTTTTTCTACAAGGGCAGACCAAGGCGAATCCTTAGGAGAAATCGTTGCACATTTTATCACTACCTCGCAAAATCCCTCTCTGTGAGTCAATATGAGAAAAGTAAAGAAGACAAAAAGTGTGATTTGCCTTTTTAGACCTAATTCCCCATACTTTTTTGTTGATATTCCACTCATGTTAGAATTACTCTCCTTTTATATTCAATCATGTATCTTCGTTTTGGAGCGAAAACTTTGACCCCGTTTGAAATTCACCCCGTTCAGAAAAAATAGTCCTTCTGAAAAAATTTTAATCATAAAACACAAAAAATTTAAAAAAGTTGATTACCATAATCTGCCGAAATTCTTATCCAAAATGAGCAGAAAAAATAAAATAGATAGAGAGTAAAGAGAAAAATATTTATAAATGCTGGGAAAAAATTGGAGGAAGATTCTGGCCGTTTTTATGTGTGTTGCAGGTATTGCTGGAAGTTTTTATGTTCAAATCTTTCAAGGTGAAAATCCGTGCAAGCTCTGCCTAATAATAAGGTATAGTTTGATAACAACTTTGATAGCTTTCCTGATAAGCTTTTTCGTCCAGAAATTTTCTGTCTTCGCCTTGTTCTCAGTTCTACCTGCAATAGTATCAGATATATTCCTTATCATATCAGAGCATAGGGAGATGAGTAATCCAGTACTATGCCAACCCAATTCATGCCATACCCCTGAATTCTTTGGAATAAAGATGTCAATCTGGGCGATTTCGGTAATAATCCCAATAATCGCAATATCTCTCCTTGAAATAAAAAACAGCTTCAAGTAAATGAGAAAAAAAGTTATAGTGATACGATTGAGTTCGCTCGGAGATGTTGTGCTATCTACAAGTGTAATAGAAATACTTGAAAAAAAATTTGATGTATTTTTTGCTACCAAGAAGTATTATCAGCATATCTTGAAAAATGATCCGAGAATAAAAGGTATCCTCACCGCAGAAGATTCATCTCTAAAAGAACTGATAAAATTAGCGAGAAAAATTAAAGAGATAAAGCCAGATGCGATTTTAGACCTTCACGACAAAATATCAACGAAACTTTTAAGGTTGATGGTTGACCCTTTTCAGAAAATCACTTTTGTGTGGGATAGCCAGAGAATAGAAAGAAACAAAGCGCTTTTGAAAAAAGATTTCAGAAATGTAAGACCTGTTATTGTGAGGTTTTCGGAAATCGCATCAAAATTAGCAGGAGAAAACCCCTCGCAAAACCACGCATTACCGAAAATCTTCCCCCCTCCACACCCAAAATCTCAAAAGTTGAAAAAATTCATTCAGGAAAGTCAAGAAAGAAGAAAAAATATAATCTGCGTAGCACCAGAATCAAGATGGAAGACAAAGATGTGGAACCTTACCGAATGCGATAAATTAATAAATTCGCTTGAAAAAAACAATTTCAGTGTAGCAGTGGTTGGAACGAAAAAAGAAATAGAAAAATACTTTTCAGGTGGAGAAAAATTTTTTGGAGAACTTGATATAGAAGATATAGTATATCTTATTTCAAAATCACACACAGTCGTCAGCGTTGATTCGGGAATAGCTCATATAGCATACGCCCTACAAAAACGACTTATTGTTATCTTCACCTCAACAAAACCAGAGATGGGATTTTTCACTAACGATTATGGAAAATTTGTGGAATATGGGAATTTAAGATGTCGTCCGTGTTCGCTTATAGGTAAAGATCATTGTCCCCAAAGACACCATCTCTGCTCGCTTATACACTATCAAAAAGTTGAAAGAGAAATAAAGAATGCTTAATTTTTCTTTTTCCCGTAATCGTATTTTTGAACATAATAGCTCACATACGGCATTGCCTCCTCATCAACAAAGTTCAGAACCAAACCGTCAAAACCTGATTTTATCTGATTCACAATAGATATAACCCTGTGGGACTGAATCTTTCCTGTAATTTTCATATTCAGTACTAAAATTTTGAAATCAGATAGAGGGAAAAGCAAAAGAGCGTCTGATACTTCCAGAAGTGGGGAAGTATCAAGAATTATACAATCAAACTTATTTTTCAGGTTCAGCAGAAAATTCCTGAACTCATCAGATGAAAGGAGAGTTGATGGAGAAGGGTGAATCACACCAGAAGGTATAAAATACAAATTTTCATCTATCTGCTTTATAAATCTCTCCTCTTCAAGGTTATATATAACAGCATCAACTATACCGGGAGATTTTTCCGTTCCGAATTTCAGATGAAGTTCGGAATGCCGTAAGTTGAGGTCTATCAGAAGTGTTCTCCTTTGCGATTTTGAAAAAATCTTTGCAAGCTCGTAAGTCAAAGTTGTCTTACCTTCTCCCGAACCCGAAGAAAAAACCGATATTATTATGTTGTTTTTTCTCATTGTAAGAAGCTCAATATTTATCTTGATACCATCTACACCTAACTTGAATGATGAAAGAGAGCTATCATCTTTTACAGTGTTCAGAATACCAAGGATAGGCAACTTGAAAAAATCTTCTACTTCTCCTATATCTCTGAACCTGACATCAAATAGCTCTTTTATATAAATAGATATGAATCCTGCTATAAGTCCCACCATAAAGCTCAAAAAAATAATCCACGAGAGGTTTTTTCTCACTTTTCCTACTTCATACGCAAATTCGGCTTTCTCTATGCCCGAAATCATAGAGAATTTTACACCACCAAGCAGTGTAGCATTCATAAAGCTCTCATAGTAGTTCTCAAAGAGAGAGTTTATAAGGTCTATTCTCTCCCTCTTTTGAAGATAGCTTACAAACTGGTTTGATAGATTATAAATTGTCTTATTTATCTCTTCTATCTCCGATAAAATTGATTTTCTCTCCAATTTCAGTTTTTCCAGCTCAAATTGAATTCTTTTTTTTATCTTATCTGCAACTTGGGAGATCTGGTTATCTAGAGCAATAACTTTTGGGTGCTTTTCTGTGTAGAAAGATAGAAGTTCAGCTCTTTTTATCTGGAGGTTTTCATAATCTTCAATTATTTTTTCAAAACCATCGTACACGATAGCGAATTCGGAGACATCTATTTTTCTTTTTGATTCAACGGCGGAGAGAAAGTTCTGCAAAACGCCGATTTTTACTTCAACCTCTCTCAACTTATCTTTAAGGTTTTGAAGTGAGTCAAATATGAGTTTTATCTGATACTTGGCATCTATTATTCCTGTTTGGGACGAGAATGTGGCGAAATCAAGATACGCTTGCGAAAGAATTGATTCAAGCGAAGACAGAGCAACTTCTACCATAGATAAAGCTCTGGTTATTTCATCTTTGAAACGTTTTTGAGAAAATTCATAGTAAGCATCTGCAATTGCGTTCGCTATCATCACCGCTTCGTTCTTTTTAGTCCAGCTGATTGTAATTAGTATAGCGTTCTCTTTATCTTTTCTTTCATCAAGCTTTGAAATAGAGATAGAGTTTTTCACATTTTCTATGAACCATTTTTTCTCGTAGTTTATTTTGCCATCAAGAATTTCATATGCCTGTCCTATTACTTGGTCTGATTTTATTATCTTTGCTTCAAGGTCAAGGTCTGGTTTTATCTCATTTACATCAACTCCGAGTTTTTGCATTATGATTGGCAGATACGAGAAGTTTCCAAAGTTTATTTTCACACTTGCCTGATATAAAATCGCTCTATCACTCTTTCCAGATAGTATAAAAAGTTGAAAAGAGATAGTCGCAAGAGAAAAAAGGAGGAATGAAGCAAGAAACAGCTTTCTTCCTCTTTTTATATAAAACAAAAGGTTTTTTATGTCAAACTCGTCGGTTTTTGAAGCCATTTTTGTTTCCTCTCTTAAATTATTAGCAAAGCTAAATAAAAATTTTCACACTCACTCTAATACACAAAACTTTTGCAAAAAATTAAATAAAATCTAAATATGAAATTTAAAAAATAAAATAAAAAATATCAATTTTCTGCTTGATTTCTTCAAATATATTTTACAAATCGGATGAGATAATTTTTAAGTGAGAAAAAAGAAAATGACTTCACCCACCTGATATGGCGGTGATGACCTTTATATCATCTGAAATATCTATTCTCTCATCTTCTGTTACTACTTGCCCGTTTTTCACTACGATGCAAATATCGGGAGTCAGCCCGAGAGATGAGATTAAATCTTTTACCCTCATCCCCAAAAAGTAATCTACCTCTCTTTCCCTCCCCGCAAGCTTCACTTTCAGCTTCAACTTCTCTTTTTTCCCGGTCTCCATCTCATTCAAAAATAAGTGCTAAAAGGATAATCAAAAAAATTTGCTTGTAAACTTAAATTTATTATCATGAAAGAAAGAAAAAAAATCAGAATAAACAAAAAAATACTTTTTCTTGCAGGAAATGCGTTTATTCTCCTTTCAATTCTCGGAGCAGGTTGTGCGAAAAAACCGAAATTCTACATCAAAGATAAGGTATCAGCTCCAGATGAAGAATCTCTATACTTTCAGGCAATATATGACATAAAAAGAGGAAGGTTACCCGAAGCAGAAGAAAAGTTGGAACTTCTCATTAAAGTTTCAGAGAAAGAAGGGAAAGAAATCGGATTTCAGCCATACTTTGACATAGCTAATCTGAAATACAGATTAGGCAAGAAATCCGAAGCGTCGGTATATGCAGAGAAAGCGGAGAAAAAAGCAAAAGATGAGAAAGATTTTGAAAGATTATACTCCCTATACATGCAGTTTGGTGAGAGAGAAAAAGCTTTGCAGGTTATAGAGAAAGCAAATGAGAAGTTTCCATCAGATGAGATGGTTTTCAGAACACTTATAATTGAGCTTATGAGAAGGGGAGCGATAGATAAAGCTATATCAAGAGCAAAAAAATACACAGAAGTTAATCCCACAGACCCAGATGGTTTCATAATATACGGCAATCTTCTCAAATTTAAAGGAGAAAACGACCTTGCTGCTCAACAATTTGAAAAAGCTCTATCTCTTGGTTTCTACAATGAACAGCTTATTTCTGAACTTTTTGAAACCTACAAAGAAAAAGGAGAACTCCAAAAGGCCAAAAATATAATTGAAGAATACCTCCAGTATGAAGATTCTCTATCTTTGAAAAGGAAACTGGTTGATTTGCTCCTTGACATAGGAGAAAAAGAGAAAGCAATAAGCTATATGGAGCAAATCACAAAGAGCATTTCAGAGCCAGAGGTGATGATAGATTTTGCAAGAGTTCTTTTCAAAGCAGGAAAATATGAAGAAACTGTCTCACTTATAAACAGTATAGAAAGAGAGCTT
The DNA here is from genome assembly GCA_002898315.1 of bacterium HR19. Lineage (GTDB taxonomy): Bacteria > Calescibacteriota > Calescibacteriia > Calescibacteriales > Calescibacteriaceae > Calescibacterium. Next base: position 34,606 of record BEHV01000005.1, read on the forward strand.
GTCGGACAGCAGAAAGAAGTAGCAATATTACTCAAAGCTTATGCACTGAATGAACTGAAAAAATACGAGGAATCAATAAAAGAATTTGAGAAAATAGATGAGACATCAAGCTTATACGATAACGCAATCGCAGGAAAAATAGATTCTCTAAAAGAACTCTCCCCGCAAAAAGCGATTGATTTTGGAGTAAGCATAACCCAGAAGGTTTTCTCCCCTGAAATAGCATACTCCATAGCATTCGCCATGAGAGAGATAGAAGATTATGAGTCAGCTATACGATTTATTACAGAATCACAGAAGAAGCTCAAGGATAGCAAAGAACTCCTCTACGCTAAATCAATACTTCTTTACGAATCAGGAAAGCTTGATGAAGCTTTGAAAGTTGCGGAGGAACTTCTGAACATTGACCCGAAAAATCCAAATTATCTGAACCTCAAAGCTTACTCAATTTGTGAGGTTGTGAGAGAATCAAAAGAAAAAAACGGTTATTTATCAGTTGAAGAGAAGCAAAAAATTCAGGAAGCCAAAAAGCTTGCAGAAGAAGCAATGGCAAAAAAACCAAACGACCCATATATCATAGATAGCCTCGGATGGTGCTACTTCGTAGAAGGAGAACTTGAAAAAGCAGAAGAGCTCATAAAGAAATCTTATGAGTTGAAAAATGATGACCCCGTTATTCTTGAACACATTGGAGATATACTCCTTGCTAAAAATCAAGTTGAAAAAGCATTTGAGATGTATAAAACCGCAATGGGCAAGAAACCCAAAGGATATGACAGAATAAGAATTCAGGCAAAATTAAGCAAACTTGAAAGAGAGGTGAAGGAAGAAAACCAAAAAACCCCACACAAAGAAAAAGGTAAAGGAAAAAGAAAATCTCCCGAGCAGAAAGAGATAATTCAAAATTGATAGAATCTGGAACAAAAATTGACATAAAACAAAAAACTCCAAACAGAGAAATTTTCACAAATAAAAATGGAAAATATAAGAGATTTCAACGAGCTGATTTTTGACCCACTGGTATGTGTAAAATGTGGATACTGTAAATCTACCTGTCCAACATATCTTGCAACAGGAGATGAAAGGTTCTCTCCACGAGGTCGTCTTATCATATCATACAAAATCTTGAAAGAAAACCTTGATATAAAAGAAACTTTTGACTTTTACAGAGACCTTGATACATGTTCAAAATGCACAGAGTGTGAAAGAACCTGTCCGCTTGAGCTGAAACCATATATTACTTTTGTAAGGACGAAAAACAAAACTTTGTTTGGCAAATTAGAAACACTGATGGCGAAAATCACCATAAGTAGTAAAACATTTTTCTCTTTATCTTTCAAAATTATATCAAAGACGAGAGGAGCCAAACTGCCACAAGATAATGAACCTTCAAGTAGTTTTCAAGAAAAATTCACAGGAGTTCCTCAAAGTTCTGAGAAAGTTCTTTTTTTCCCTTCATGTTTTGGATATACTATATTTTCACCAGTAGCAAAAAAAGCAGAGATGCTCTTGAAAAAATTAGGAGTGAATTTCGTGGTTTCGCCAGCAAGTTTCTCATGCTGTTCGGCTCCTATACTGCTTTCAGGAGATATGGACTCTTTCAGAAAGAGAGCAGAAAAATTCGTTCGCAAACTTAAAAAAGATGCCGAAGGAGCAGAAGTGAAAAAAATTCTTGTAAATGGTCCAACATGCACATGGGTAATAAAAAACTTTATGAAAGATGAATTAGAAAAAGAGTTCAGTCATGAAATAGAAGTAAAAGAGGTGTCAGATTTTATCCTGAGCAAAATCACCGATATGCTGAAAGGCAGAAAGATTTCAGATGGTGATGAGATCATATTACATAAACCCTGCCATAGCGAAGTAAGAATGGGAGAAAAACTCAGAGAACTGGGATTTCAAGTGAAAGAGACAGATTTTTACTGCTGTGGATTCGGTGGTTCAATGTTTTTCAAAAACTGGTCAATGTCTGATGAACTCCTCAGAAAAACACTCGGAAGTTTTGAGCAGGATATAAAAAATGGTGCAAAGATATTTTCAAACTCTCCGGGATGTGTTCTCCAGCTCTCAAGGTCTGCAAGTTCAGACCATATACTATCTCTGATCTCACAATATCTCAACAAGATATAATTGAGATAGTTTTTGCATTATTATTTCTATTATACACTTTATGGATATAATTTTGAAATACCTTCAGAAAGATGGAATAATATCTGGGAAAGTAGCGGATGATATAAAAAACGAGATTTTAAAAAACCCGTCAAAGAGAATATCTGAAATTCTGATAGAAAAAGGTATATTTGGAGATGAATCATTCTGCGAGTGGATGAAAAGAACTTTCGGATTTGGAATAGTGAGCGATGAAAAAGAAATAGACATCTCTCTTTTTAACCTTTTTCCCAAAAGTATTCTGGAAAAAAACTTTTTCATACCGGTTAAATTTAACGATGGCAAGCTTGTGATAGCTTCACCGGAACCATTTGACCTACCACTGAAAAAAATAGCGGAGCTTTCAGGTATAGAAAAGATTGAAGTTCTCGTGATCTCTCCCTCGCTTGTGAAGAAGTTTTCAATCCACATCAGTTCGTCAAAAGAAGGAGGAATAGAAGAATATCTTGACTCAATACTTGAAAAGGCAATTGAAGTAGGAGCAACAGATATACATCTTATACCCCTAAAAAAATCTGCTATCATAAAGTTCAGAGTAAATGGAAGATTAGAGAAATTTTCCGAAATCTCTCCTCTCGCTTTTCAGCTTATCACAAACAGAATAAAAGTTATATCACAGCTTGACATCTCTGAAAAAAGATTGCCACAGGACGGAAGGTTCTCACACAGAGAATATGATATAAGAGTATCAATAGTTCCAACAGTAGATGGAGAAAAAACAGCTCTCAGAATACTCAAAAAAAGTTTTGATTTCAACCTTGGAAAAATAGGATTAACCCAAGAAGAGATAGATATAATAAGAAGAAATCTCAACAAACAAAGCGGTTTCATATTTGTTTCTGGTCCAACTGGTTCAGGCAAAACAACGACCATATACTCTATGCTTATTGAAATAAATAGAGACGAGTTCAATGTTTTTTCAATTGAGGACCCTGTTGAGTATTTTGTTGAGGGAGTAAATCAAATTCAGATAAACGAAGAGATAGGTTTGACATTTCCGAAAGTTCTAAAACATATTTTACGCCAAGACCCAGATGTTATCTTTTTAGGAGAGATGAGAGATTTTGAATCAGCAGATATAGCGATAAAATCATCTCTCACCGGGCATCTTGTATTATCAACACTCCACGCAAAAGATGTCGCATCATCAATAATAAGAATAATAGATATGGGAATACCAGAATATATACTTTTTTCTGCTTTGCGTGTCGGAATCTCACAGAGGTTGGTCAGAGTTATCTGTCAGGACTGCAAAGGCAAATCATGTCAAAACTGCAAAAACGGATTTTCAGGAAGAAAAGCTATCTTTGAAATTATAGAGTTTTCAGACGACCTGAAATCGGAGTTGAGAAAAATCAACAAACTCACCGAAAACGACATAAGAAAAATTTTCAGAAGCTTTGGTTTTAAACTTCTTGAAGATAGAATAAGCGAGAAGATCGCAAAGGGAGAGATAACAAGAGAAGAAGCAAACTATGTTCTTTGAAAAAACCTCTAATGCATTCTCAATACAACAAAAATCAAAAAATTATTAAAATATTAAAAAACAGATATGGCTTATTTTGAAATCCCTATAAAAGAATTTGATCAGAAAATAAAGGTAGGCGGAAAGATAAACGAGCTTATAGAGGAGATAGCTCAAAACATAACAGAGTTTGAAATAAAAGGTGATAAAGATGAAGATTACTCAACGGGCTTTATTGTTGGCACAAAAGACCAAAATATCATCATAAGGATGAATAACTCCCTAACCCCCGGAAAAAAATATGAAATAAGGACGCTTTCTCAAAGAGGTATGATAGCTTTCAAATCAAAAGTCCTTGAAAAAATAGACAATACAAAGCCATACATATTTGTTATTGAAAAGCCGGAGCATATTTTTCTTTGCGAGAGAAGAAGGTTTCACAGATTAAAAGTTGATTCAAAAAGTGAGGTTTTGATAAAAAGAGCAACAGGTTACGCTTTCTTCTGTTCCCTTGTTGACATGAGTTTAGGAGGATTTTCTGCTCTGATGCAGATAAAAGATAGAATGATAGAGTATTTCCTCCCGCTAATAGAAGAGGAAATAGATTTCAGATTAAATATAGAGCATAAGGGAAAGAAGTATGGTTTAGAAGGTAAGGCGAAGCTAAAGCATTACTCTCTTGACTCTCACGGGAGATATAAAGCGGGATTTGAGTTTACAAAGATAAACAAAAAAGAGATTTCAAGAATAGTAAAACTTCTTGAAAGAAAAGGGAAAGCAAAGTAGAAAGCAGATTTTGGTAAGGACTTCTGATCAGTTTTTTGAAGCAGATTCTTTCTCTTCTTTGTACTGCTTTATTCTTTCTAAAAATTCTTCTGCAAGAGAAGAAAACGCATCTGAACCTGGGGATGATGGTTTATATAGAAGGACGGGAAGTCCAAAGCTTGGCGCTTCGGCTATTTTCACATTCTTTGGCACTCTCACACCAAAAACCTTACCCGGAAAATACTTCAAAAATTCTTCTTCAACTTCCCGTGTCAGCTTTGCTCTCTTGTCATACATATTTATCACTATGCCTAAAATTTCTAGTTTTGGGTTCAGTCCCTCTCTTATCTCCTCAACTGCCTTGAAAAATTTTGAAAATCCTTCAAGGGAGAAAAAATCAGCAAGAACAGGGATGATAACATAATCTGATGCACACAGAGCATTTACGGTATAAATACCTATTGATGGCGGACAGTCTATAAATATAAAATCAAACCTATCCCTTATTTTATCTATCTCTTTTTTCAAGATGAATTGGTTTTCGCTTTTGTCAAAGAACTCAACTTCAAAGCCCGCAAGGTCTTCATTTGCTGGAACAACAAATAAGTTCTCCACCTTCGTAGGAAAAATAATCTCTTTTATATCTCTTTCTCCCAAAATTGCATGGTATATTGTGCCTTTATCTTCTGGCGATACTTCAAGCCCAACTGTAATATGAGCTTGCGGGTCAAAATCTACTATAAGAACTTTGAAATCACTCATCGCAAGGGCGCTTCCGAGGTTTATCGCAAGAGTTGTCTTGCCCACTCCACCCTTCTGGTTCGCAAATGATACCACCAACCCACCCATAAGTAAAAAAATAAAATTTATCTTGCCCAATCAATAACTGTATTTTTTCTGCTTTATCTTTTTTTCATCGCAAAAAATCTGAATTATATGAAAATAATAACCCAAGAAAAACCCGTATTAGACGAATCAAAGCGTATAAAACCAAAAATCTTTCTCACCCTATCGGAGTGGAGAAAAGGTGAAGGCGGAATGAGAAAAAAAGGTCTTTTCAAACACAACTACAAAAAAGTAGAAAACACCTGGTATATATGTGATCAATACCTAAATCCGGTAAAGCCGGCTCCATTTCAGATTCAAGAAAAAATTGAGAAATTTTGCAGAGAGAGAAATTTTTTTTCAGATAAACTTCCTCTTGTCTCCGTAATAACCGCGTCCTTAAATTCAGAAAAAACAATTGAAGAAAGCATAAAAAGCGTAATAGCACAATCTTATCCAAATCTGGAGTTCATAATAATTGATGGTGGAAGCACAGATAGAACACTGGAAATAATAAAAAAATACGAAGATAGCATAGATTACTGGGTAAGTGAAAAAGACAGCGGAATATATGATGCATTCAACAAGGGTGTAATTTTATCTTTCGGAAAATGGATAGCATTTTTGGGTTCAGACGATATAATGTTTCAAGATGCAATAGAAACACTCATAAAGCATAGCATTCAATTTGAAAGAGAAAGAGGAACAGAACCCGACTATTGTTCGGGGAAGATAAAAATACTCTACGAAAATGGGAAATACGAAGGAATTTTTGGGAAAAGATGGAATTGGATAGAGTTCAGGTTTAAGATGACAACAGCTCATCCTGCCTCTCTTCACAACAGAAAACTGTTTGATGAAGTCGGACTCTTCAACGCTCAATATAAAATCGCAGGAGATTATGAACTGCTCCTCAGAAAAAAAGACAAACTCAAAGCAGAATTTGTAGATAAAGTGGTATGCGTGGTTAGGGAAGGCGTTAGCAAAAAAAAAGGTAAGCTTGGGCTAAAAGAAGCGGTAGATGCACAGGTTAAACTCTCTATACTTCCCCCATCAATTGCAAACGCGTACTTTTATATTCACTACCTCAGATTTCTCGGTGGAAAATTGAAACGCAAAATCATATACTTCCTCAAAAACTTAAAAAACATCAGAATAAGAATTCAGATATTTTGATAATCTCAGAAAACCGAATTATTAAAAAATACATAAAATAATTTTTAACCTTATGAAAGTGTTCAGACAAACAATAATTCTTTTTGTTCTCTTTGTTCTTGTGGTAGGGGGATATTTTCTTTTTCTCAAACCAGCAGAAAAAAGGAAAAAGGAAAAGGAAGAGAGAGAGAAAAAACTCATAGAATACGATTCTTCAAAGGTTTCTGAAATATGGATAGAAAAACCAGATGGACAGAAAGTCGGTTTCAGAAAAAAAGATTCAAAGTGGGATATAATATATCCTGTCTGGGCAGAAGCAGACAGATTCTCCGTAGACCCGATCGCATCAAGGTACTCCTCCGTAGAGATTGAAAGATTAATAGAGAAAAATCCGAAAGACCTTAAAGAATTTGGTTTAGATAATCCGAGGTTCAAGGTAAGAATAAAACTTGATGACGGGAAGGAGTTCAGTATTTTTATCGGGCTGAAATCACAGGTTGGCTACAGCGTATATGCAATGCGAGAGGATGACCCAGAAAAAAGGGTCGTTCTTGTAAGCGGAGCGCTTGAATCAGTCATAGATAAAAAATTTGAAGATTTCAGAGAGAGAAGACCTATGGACTTTGTAGTCCCAGATGTAAAGGAACTCACAATAGAAAAGGGGAGTCAGACCTATCTTTTTGAAAAGAGAGAAGAGGGAGGTACAACCTGGTATATAAAATTTCCAGAAAACACAACTTTTGCGAAAGCAAAAGAAAGCGAAGTGAGGGACCTTCTCTACAAAATAAACGGAATAAAAGTTGTAAGCTTCGTTTCAGACACAACAGAACCTCATTTTGATTTCGGCGAGCCAGATATAATAATAAGGGCTTTAACTCAGGGCGGAGAAAAATTTGAACTTTTGCTGAAGCTGAAAGATAAACAGATATATGCAAAAAGACCAGATAGACCTAATATCTTTACTGTGGAGGTTGGCGGAGATTTCTACAATACCCTTTTTGCATCAAAGTACAGAGAGAGAAAAGTGATAAGCTACTATGTATGGAGAGTAAAAGAGATAGCAATTGAAAGAAAAGATAAATCAACAATAATCCAGAGAGATAGAGAAAATGTTGAAAAGTGGTACCTTTTGGGAAAAGACCAGAAAAAAGAACTTGACTCTTCAAAAGTAAAAGAGCTCCTCTCTCAACTTTCTAATGTAGAAGTGGTAGATTTCGTAGAAGATAATGTGAAAGATATAACAAAATATATTCCAGAAGAGAAGGTGAGAATTAAAATAGAAGTAGAAGGTAAAGCGATACCTTATTACCTTGTTTTAGGTGAAGAAAAAAATATAAAGGGAACGAAAGGAATTTTAGGAGCTTTGCAAGACCAAAACGCAGTATACATCTTCCCCCCTTCTATCACAAACATAATATCACAGATTGAAAACCTTGCAGGAACCTAAAAATTCAAAATGTAAAAACTGAAAAGAATTAAGATTTAACAAGAAATAATAAGAGATAAGTAAATAATTCTCAATAAACTACGATAAAATATTTCTTTGAAGAAAAATGTCGGGAAAGAAAAACGATAATTCCAGAAAGGTCGGTTGTCATATATCTTATCAAAATTTCTCGTTCTACTTTTTCTGCTTTCTATTTCTTATTTTTTCCTGTGCAAGAGGTACTGGAAAACCCACTCCGGAGTTCAGGATACTTGATTTCTTCCCGCCGAGCGGATTTCAACTTCCCCTCACTTCCATTCCGCTGAAAATTTCCATTTCGTTCTCAAAAATCTTAGATGAAACCACTATATCAGATGACACAATAAAGGTGTTCAAAGACGGAGTAGAGATAAAAAAGCAGATAAAGATCATAAATAGACAGAAAGTAGAACTAACCCCTGACATAACAGGTTTGGGAAAATATAAGGTCTTCGTCTCAAAAAAGGTAAAGAGCATAATAGGACAAGAACTTCAAGACGATTTCTCTTGGGAATTTTTGGTTGTTGAAGGTCAAATCTCTGTTATTCCTCCACCTACTCTCCCCCCACTCGTAAAAAAAATATACCCCCCACACCTTTCAGTTGTCAGACGAGACACAATTATATACGCTGTCTTTTCAAAAAGAATAGTTAATATAAACTCCTCAAACTTTTTCCTCCAAGATATAAACGGGAAGATAATTGATTCAACAATAACTTACATAGAAGAAGAAAACATTGCTATTTTGAAGCCAAAAAATCTTCTTGAACCTTCTCAAACATATATAGTAACTTTACGAGAAGACATAACCGCTTTTGATGGAGAAAAATTAGGAGTAAATGTTGTATGGCTTTTCAGCACTTTTGGAATCTCCGCAGATACAAATCCGCCAGAAGTTATCTTCATCTCTCCACCCCCAAACTCCACAGGAGTTCCACTGAACACCAAAATAATAATCCTCTTTTCAGAAGATATAGATACATCAGATATAACATCAAGAGTAAATATTCTTGAAGGAGGTATAACTCCCGTAAATTATACTTTCAACTATGACCCTACTTTCTATCAGCTCACAATTTCTCCTCTAAATCTTCTAAAACCAAACACTCAGTACACAGCTAAGGTGAGAGTAAAAGACAAGAGCGGAAACGAAATGGTTCAAGATTTTATATCTGAATTCTCAACAGGAACAGCCACAGGTGTAGGAGGAGATAATATCCCCCCACAGCTCCTTGAAATATACATAGATAACAGAAAGGTAAATTTACCCGAACAGCCCACAAATGTGTCTTTGAACCCAACAATAAAGCTTGTATTCTCTAAACCTATAAACCCCTCAACGGTAAATTCATCTTCACTTTTCATAAGCGATTCCGCAAATAAAATAAACTCAAACATAACATTCAGCACAGACCTGAGAACAGTTTCAATATCTCCGATTTCTTCTTTACAGCTTGGAAAAACATATTGGGTATACATAACAGGAGATATAAAGGACCTCGCAGGAAATTCCCTTTCTAATCCCATCACATTTTCATTTACGACCCAATCTAACCCTTCAATTATCATAACTTCACCTTCGCCAAACTCATATATAAAAGGTATAATGAATGTTGAGGTGAGTTTTTCTGGAAACTTCCAGAAACTTGAACTCTGGATAAATTCATTGAGAAGACAGACAGCTACTCCTCCGTTCTCATCTCCCTTTGTTTTTCAAGAAGACACACGATTACACGCAGATGGACAAAAAGCAATAAGAGTTATAGGATACTTTTCAGGTGGCTCGACATCTTACTCTGTAAATGTGACATTTGACAATACCCCTCCCATAGCTTCAATTCAGAGTCCGCCAGAAGGTGGAGTGCTAACGGGCTCATCTGCGGAAATAACATCAGTAGTAAATGATTCCCCTGACGGAATCCTGAAAAGAGTTGAGCTCTATGTAGATGGAATATTTCATTCTATCCTTACGAGTCCGACAATCTCCCCAAATGTCTTCAAATTTAACCTCAATACGCTCTCTTACTCAGATGGCACACATACGATAGAGATAAAAGCAGAAGACCTCGCCGGGAACAGAGCTTCATCTGGAATAAGAAACATAAGAATAGATAACACACCTCCGACAGGAAATTTCGTAAGTCCCTTACCGGAAGCAGTGGTGGGCGGATTGGTTACGCTTGAAGTAAATGCGTCAGATAACATAGGAATTAAAAAAGTTGAGTTCTTTGTGAATAGTGTAAGAGTATGCGATGCAGAAACACTGATTTGCGAAAAAACATCTCCTCCTTACAAAATAGTATGGGATTCCACATCTATATCCTCTTTTCCATCAGCTTCTATTACAGCTTCTGTTGAAGACCTTGCTGGATTTAAAACAGTGTTCGGAATTTCCGTAACCATAGATAATGTCTCCCCTTCTGTTGGTATAATAACTCCTCCGTCTGGCTCTTACATAAGGGGTTCAACACCGGTTCAGATTGCCAATTTTGATGCAAACGGAGTGACAGCGCTATCAATCTTTATAGATAGCGTAAAACTCTTTGATGTCTCAAATCCGTCAAATCCATACACCTTTATCTTAAACACATCACTTTATTCAGATGGAACTCATTCAATAAGAGGAGTAGCATACGATAAAGCCGGGAATTCAAGTTTCTCTGAGATATTTGTTGTGATAGATAATACTCCACCGTCGGGAAGTATATCGGCTCCACCTTTGGGCTTTTTCACAAACTCAAATGGTCTGACAGTTCAGGTTTCAGCATCAGATAACATCCTCTTGAACAGAGTTGAGGTATATATAGATGGGAATCTTGCAGGAACAGATAATTCGTCTCCCTATTCCATCGCAGCAGATATTTCTCTGCTTTTGGAAGGCACTCACAGCATAACAGCTGCGATATTTGACGAAGCGGGAAACAGCTTTGTTACTCCTTCTCCAACAACTTTTATAATAGATAGAACTCCTCCAACCGCCTTCTTCGCTGAACCTTCAACTGATTCGGTTTTACAAGGAACAGTTACAATAAGAGTATCGGGAGTTGATTTGAACAGGGTTTCTTCTATAAGCATAACTGCTGGTTCAACTTCTCTTGGTTCATGCACGATAAACGCTCCTTCTGGAACATGCATCAAAAACTGGGCTACAATGGGAGATGCAAACGATGTCGTTTTAACAGGGGTCGTCATAGACTCAGCCGGAAATCAAGAAGTAACTCAGATTGTTGTGATGGTAGATAATATCGCACCGTCAGCTTCTATTACATCTCCTACCGCGTTTTATCTTACTTGTCCTACAAATACTGTTATAGGAGTTTCAACTTCTGACATCAACACAATCACAGCAGTTGTTATAAGAGTAGTAGATGTAGCAACATCTTCAGAGCTTGCGAACATAGTATTTAATATATCACCTCCACAAACTCCTGTAAATGTGTTTGCAACTCTAACCCCAGTTCAGTGTGGTTCAGATGGTCTAAAGAGAATTTTTGCGACTTCCTACGATAAAGGTGGCAAAGCAAACACGCAAGTAAGAGATTTCACGGTTGATAATACACCTCCGGGGATAAGTATAATCTTTCCTTCTGCAAGCGAATGCGTTTCAAATAGCCCTTCTGGTTCAACCAGAGTTGTATTTTCGGCGTGTGATAACGGATTTTTGCAGAAAGTAAGCTTCTATGTTGATACAACTCTGATAAACACAATATCTCCGAACTCGTCAATTTCCTGCTCTACTCCGCAGACATACCAGATACCATGGAATTCATCATCTTTTTCAGATGGTCCTCACACAATTCAAATAATAGGTATTGACCTTGCAGGAAATACCAATACTCAAAGCGTACCGATATTAGTAGATAACACACCTCCTACTGTTACAATAATGTCACCACCCAACAACTCATCAATAAACTCTCCGATAGTTGTGAATGTAAATCTCGGGGATACAGGATGTGCTCCACCATCATATCCCTTCAAAAAAGTTGAGTATCAGATAAAGGTTTCTGATGTAGGTTCATTTATCTCATCAACGCGAGATTGCTCTACTTCGCGAAGAATTCCTTGCGTAGATACAAATGTGGGTTCCGGGACATCAACATTCCCTTGGGATGCAACAGAGTACTGTGGATTTTTCATCGTAAAAGCGATAGGCTACGATTACGCAGGAAATAAAGCAGAGGCAACATCAACTGTGAAGATTCAGCCACCGGGATGCCCCATAGAGAAGTCGTGGAGTCCATTTAATGCAGTTGGCTCAATAAGTACAACACCAATTTTGAGAGACCTTGAAGGAGATGGAAAGAAAGAGATAATATTTGGAACATCTACCGGAAGAGTTTATGCTGTATCGCAAGCGACCGCAATTCAAAACTCAGATGCGGTGGGAAGCCCGATAAAAGGTGTGTTTTTAGAAATTCTTGTATCAGCTGTGAGAAAGCTTGTTTTCGGCACAGGAGACCCAGACAGAAAAATAAGAGTTCTCAACCTCACAGCTCCCTTCCTTTCATCTTTTTCATCTCAAAGCACAGAAACCGCTGTTTTCTCTCCACCATCTACAATCTTCACAGATGGTTCTACCACAGTTGTTCTGGTTGGGGACCTCAAAGGGAGAGTTACAGCTTACGAGGTTGGATCATCTGGATTTACTTTCAGGCAGTGCTATCCAGCGGGAGCGCCTCTTGAATGCGGATTGAACAGCGCTCCAATATCAGATATAAACGGAGACCTTCAACCAGATATAGTTTCCTCTCCGCTTCCCGTAGACACAAATTGTGACGGAAGCTATGACACAATAATAGTTACCGCATCTGATGGATACATAACTGCGATAAACCTTGCAACACGGACTAAAATATGGACTATCTACACTGGAACCTCACTTGATTCATCTCCAATTCTGGCTGACTTCGGAAACGATTGCAACTTTGAAATATTGGTTGCAACCAAAGGAGGAGCGCTCTACTGCGTCAGCGAAACCGGTGGATTGTGTTCAGGATGGACATCACAGTATTTCACAGCAGGAGCTCAGATAATCTCTCCACCCGCAGTTACAGATGTTGATTCCTGTCTCCCAGCAATAGGGGACACAAATCAGGAGATAATATTTGGCAACACGGGAGGAAATTTATATATTCTCTCTCAATCGGGGAACCTGAAATCACAGCGGAATCTCGGCTCATTTATAGTATCTACTCCTGCAATAGCAGACATAAACGGAGACGGCTGTGGAGAGATATTTGTTGCAACAGGTGATGGTAAAGTTCACGGGTTTTATCTTGTAAATAGGGCTGGTCAGCTCTATCCCGAATATATAACAGGATTCCCCAAATCAACGGGTGGAAACATATCTTCAAATCCTATCTCTCCGATAGTATGTGATATAGATGGTGATTCAAGTTTAGACCTCATAATAGGAAATGATTCCGGCTCTTTGAGAATTTATGATCTTGGAACTTCGGGCGGTACAGCGAAGTGGATACCGGGCGGTAGGTTCTGTGCTCCAAATGCATTCGGATGCCAGACAAGATGGGAAACTTCAATCTGTGGTTGGTAATGAATATTGACAAAAAATTCAGGGAAGCTAAAAAATTCTGAAAAAGTGGAACTTGGAAATTTTTATTTTATCTAATTTATTGATTTTATTCTTTCTGCCCCCATCGTCTAGCCCGGACTAGGACACCGGTCTTTCAAGCCGGGAACGGGGGTTCAAATCCCCCTGGGGGCGCAAAAAATCAGTGGAAAATCATAAAGATTCACTAAAAGAGCTTGAACAAATAGCTAAAAACGCAGAAAAAAAGACGAAAATAAAAGTAAGCCCAAAAGATGTAGAGGATATAATATCTGCTGTAAAAACAACCGGAAATTTCTGGCAGATTGTAAATTTCTCACAAAAACCTATTCCTGTTGTCGCAGAAACTATAAGGTTGCTGAAAAAATCTGGTTACATTGATTTTGAGAACGAAAACATAAAAGTTCTTGAGAAGTTTGAAAAAAAATTTGACTATATTCCAAAGTTCATGAGCGAACTGATTTGCCCGGAGTGTCAAGGAAGAGGAATAAACATAAAAGCAATAGGAATATATGAAGAGTTTTTTGAAATACAGAAAAACAGACCCAAGCCCATTCAGGAATACGACCAGGGGAATATAACACCAGATAGCACCATAGCAAGGGTCTCTATGATGCGATTGAGAGGCGACATAGCAAAAAAGAAGATAATAGTTTTGGGAGATGATGATCTTGTTGGAATAGCTCTCGCACTGACAGAACTCCCAGAAGAAGTCGTAGTTCTTGATATAGATAAACGACTTATTGATTTCACAAACGAAGTTGCGCAGAGCAAAGGTTTAAAACTCAAAGCAGAAGTTTTTGACCTCAGAAAGCCACTGCCCAGAGAGTTCAACAGAAGATTTGATGTGTTTGTTACAGACCCACCAGAAGCAAAAAAAGCATTTGAAACATTCATTCAAAAATCTATCTGGTGCCTCAAAGGTGTTGGTTCCGTCGGATACATAGGTATGACACTTATTGATTCCTCTCTATATAAATGGAGTGAATTACAAAAAATAATACTCAGCTCCGGAGCAGTAATAACCGATATAATAAGAGATTTCAATAAATACGAAAATTGGGATTACCATCAGAACACCCTCGCATGGAAAATAGCTCCCGTGAAAAGTCCAGCAAACACCATCTGGTATGTTTCAGTGATGGTGAGAATACAGATTGTCAGAAAACCTGTTGCGAAAAACACTTTGATGAAAGATAAAGATATTTATATTGATACAGAAAGCACTACCACATAAAAATTTCAAGATTACGCGGAAAAGTTATTCTTCTGAATGAATTTGAGATATGTGTTTCCCTCCGAAGAGCAAAGATATAGTTTTTGCTTCGCGCATCCATTTTTCAACCGGATGATCCTTTACAAAACCGTGTCCCCCGAGTATCTGGACTCCCCATACGGTAAATTTTTCGGCATTTTCGGAAATGAACGAGAATGCATCTGCACACACCTGAAAGAAGTTTTCTTGTTTCGTGTCAAGCGACCAAGCCGCCTTCCATAAGTAAAGCTGACAGGCAGAAGCAGCAATGGAAAAATCAGAAAGTAAAAAAGCCATACCCTGATGATGAGCTATCTTTTTCCCGAAAGCTTCCCTCTCCATAGCGTAAGCAGAAGAGTATTCAAAACTCGCTCTCAAAATTCCAGTATCAATCGCAGAAAGATATAACCTCGCAACAGATAAAAAATACCTGCCCTTATCTTTTAGCTCAAAAACATCTTCTGGTTCGGAACCAGAGAGTTTCACTTCATTCACTCCCACAGCATCTAATCCAAGTGGTTTTTTTCTCTGAATCTCAAAATTTCTGAACACAAGAACTTTCCCATCTTTTATGAGAAAGAAAAACTCTATATCTCTCCCGAGAACCGCCTTTGCATAACCGGTGTATTTCCCTTTTTCCTCAGAGAAATTGTTATCAAAATCAATGTATATTCCAACCTTGCTCATTTTTTCTTTGTATTTTGATTTTGCATTCTCATCAGCAAAAACGAGAATATGTGAGTTAAAAGATGGGAGTTCAAGGAAAAGTGTAGCACCCGCACATCCCCATGCCATATTCTCAAGAGCTAAAACTTTCTTGAAAAATCCCGCGTTCATACCTCCGAGTTCTTCTGGTATGTCAATAAGAGCAAAACCTGTTTCCTGATATTTTTTTATAATTTCGGGAGATACTCCATCTTTCTCCCACTTTCTCATACCATCTCTGAGAAGTTTCCCAAAGTTCTTGGCTGTATCTTCTATCATTCTCTCCTCATCATCTAATGCAAAGCTTATCATACTTTTTTCACCTCCATTTTGGGTGCTTTATTCTGAAATTTTAATTTGGACTCTTGGATATTTTCTTTCTACTGCTGACCGGAACGCCTCATTTATTTTCTCAAAATCAAAGACATAAAACATCTTCCCAAAAGGAATTTTATCTTTGTTCCTTCTTATGAAGTTCTGAGAAAGAAGGATTGTATGCGGATGATAAAGTGAAACACCTTTTAAAGTTAGGTTTTCTCCTATCCAAACAGACGGGTCTGCGTCAAATTTCTGCTTTGGATTGATAGCTCCCATAACAAGGTATCTTCCGCCTCTTCGCATGTATTTTATACCTTCCGCAACAGCT
The DNA here is from genome assembly GCA_002898315.1 of bacterium HR19. Taxonomy (GTDB): domain Bacteria; phylum Calescibacteriota; class Calescibacteriia; order Calescibacteriales; family Calescibacteriaceae; genus Calescibacterium. The sequence continues at coordinate 50,628 of BEHV01000005.1, forward strand.
TTTGGGTTTCCTGCGAGTTCAACAACAACATCTGCACCACCTTCTGTAATCTCTTTAACTTTGGCTATTCTTCCTCTGAAATCTTCATCAAGTTTTATAGTGTAGTCGGCTCCGAACTCTTTTGCAAGTTCAAGACGCGATTCAATCGCATCAACCACTATAACTTTTCCTGCTCCCATATCTTTCGCTACAGCAACTGCTAAAAGTCCAAGCCCTCCCGCCCCCTGTATAACAACACTATCTCCGTACCCCAAACCTATCTCTCTGAGTCCAAACAAAACCTGTGATAATGCACAGTTTATCGCTGCTGATATATCTAATGGAATATCATCGTCTAACTTATAGAATTTTTGTCCGGGTCTTACAAAGTAAAAGTCAGCAAAACCTCCGACAAAAAACGGGGGTTTTTCTGCCTCTCTGAGAACTGAAACCAAGCTTTGAAAGCACGCATACTCTTGACCAAGAGAACAGTTCTTACATCTTCCACACCCTCTGAAATAACACACAGAAACCAGATCTCCTTCCGATATACTTTTGCCGATGCTGTCCTTTTCAACTCCTTTTCCAAGTTTTTCTATTCTCCCCACAAACTCGTGTCCAAGAACAATAGGATAAAAAAGCCCGCCGAACGCCTTGAAAGCTTCACCAGAAAACATGTGTATATCTGAACCACATATATTTGCTCTCAAAACTCTCACCACAACTTCTCCTTCCTTCGGGTCAGGGACTTCAAACTCCTTTATCTCAAGCGGTTTCCCAGTATCCCTGAATATGCTAACCCTTCCTTTCATACTCTTTTGAACCTCCCTAGATTTACTGAATATATGGTAGAACTTTTTCAGCAAAGAGTTTCATTGATTTTTTGACAAGTTCAGTAGGCATAGCTCCCATATTAAAACCCCCTATGAACATCGTCACGCCTTGCTCTTTGAGCAAACTCATAATATCTTTTATCTTCTCAGGGTCTCCCCATGCACATGTTGTGTACTCAATATTGCCCGTGAGGACTTCAAAGTTTATCTCGTTTTCTTTTCCCGGCCATGGTTTATCTTTTGGCCATGTTTCCCTGAGCTTTCTTGCAAGAAGGTTATATAGATGTTCTCCCCCCTGAAAGAAAGCAAAAAGCGTTTTCATAAAGTATTTTTCGGCAAGCTCTCTCGCTTTCTTCAAGCTTCTGTCAACATATATCCACTTGAAAGCTATCTTTTCTGGCATATCCTGATTTCCCAAACTTTCAGCTTCCCTTTTATAAAGATCAAACACGTGTTTTAGTTCATATATTGAAAATCCCGCGGCGGGGATAACATAAATCCCTCTTTCAGCAGCCCACTTTATCTGGTCATCTCTTGTTGTAGTTATGTATATGGGCGGATGTGGTTTTTGGTATGGCTTTGGTTGAATCTCAACATCCTTTACTTTTATGAATTCTCCTTCGTATGAAACTTTTCCATTTATCCATACTTTCTGGCAGAACTCAATTGATTCTCTCATCATCTTCCAGTTATTTTTTATGTCATATCCGAAAGGAAGGAACTCGTATGCTCTATAACCCGAACCTAATGAGAAAACGACCCTGCCTTCTGAGAACTGGTCAAGCATAGCTACTCTTTCTGCAAGGCGAATTGGCTCATTAAGTGGGGAAACGATCACCATCGGCCAGAGTTTCATTTTTTTAGTCCTCGCTGCAACCCACGATAAAAAGTCAAGGGTGTCGGGCATTATTCCATAGTGTTCTGCAAAGTGATGTTCAGCGGGGCAAACAGCATAGAAACCGATTTTCTCCGCAAATACCGCTTCCTCAACTGCCTCTTTATAAGCTTGGCTCGGAGTTTTCTCACCAAGCGTCTCAAAAAGATAAAAAGCTCCAACCTTCATAACGACTCAAAATTAAATCATAAAGTTAAAATTTACACTTTATACAAGAATTTTTACCATGAACCAAACAGAAAAAATTTCCCCATAAAAAATTTTCCCATCTGGACAGAAATTTGAAAAAATCACATTCAAACTTGAAAAAACTAAGCTGGCTTGAAATCTGGACAGGAAACCTGAAGCGTCTCTGCTGAAAGTTTTTTCTTCAAAAACAAGCAATACATATCGTGAAAATAAACACACGAAAAACACATCTTCTGCGGAGAAATAAGCCCTTTTTCTTGCATCAGCTTTGCAAGATTCATGAGTAAAACAAGAAACTGATGTTTCTCACTCCTTCTGAGGTGTGAAATTGACTCCGAAAAAACCGAATACCAGTTCAAACTTTTTGCTAACTCTCTCCCAGCATTTGTGAGAGAAATCATCTTGAACCTTCTGTCGGTTTTTCCCTCGTAAATGATTATAAGTTTTTTTCGTGAAAGAGCTTTCAGTGCAGAATTACATGCAGAATGCTTGACATTAACCTCACTTACAACCTCCTTTATACTTGCTTCCCCTTTCCTCAGAAGGTATGTGATTATCTTAGCTTGAAGAGGGCTTAAATTGTTTTGAATCGCAATATCTCGCACAACCTTCTCAAAAGCAATCCATAACCTCTCCAAAATAAAAAGAACCTTCCATTCTATATCCATAAAAATTTCCCCAAACAAATTTCTATTTATTTATGGAATCAACGGAATTCAAAAGTACACAAACATTACTCCAAATACTACCATCTTTTTCTCTCACTATCTTTTCAATATCGCTTGCTATCTCATACGAATTCATCTCAACAGGAAACATAAGTTCAGCGTAGCCCCTATCATCTACCAAAACCGCATAGCTTGAGTGCTCTATTTCCCCATCTCCTGTAACCACAGCCTCTATGCCAAGAGCACTTGCTACTTTATTTAACTCTTTTTTTGGAAGTAATTTCCATGAAAAATTCTCATTAAAACTCTTCACATACTTTCCCATTCTCTCGGGAGTGTCGTTTTCAGGGTCAAGTCCAACCATAACGACCCTGACTATTCTCCGAGTTTTGTCATCAAGTAAAGAATAAGCATCTGCTAACTTTTTCATCATAATAGAGCAAACACTGCGACAACCTGTGTATCCAAAATACAAAATCAAGAATTTCCCCGAGTATTCATCAAAATAACTTATCTTTTTTCTTTCGGCAAACTTAAAACCATTCAGTTTTCTATCGCAATATGAACTTTTATAGAACTTCGCAAGTGAGAAAAAGAAGAACAGAAAAGCTCCCCCCAGAAAGAGGAAAAGGAAAATATTTTTAAACACATCTTTTTTCCGCAAATGTTTTTCTCTCTCTATGTTTTTCCGTTTTATGAATATCATAAGCAATCTCTCTCCATCTGGGGGGAGCTGTATATGTTTTATGGTATGACAGAGAACGAACCGGGAAGATGGATGTTTTTCGGATGTAGCTTACACCATATCGTATATGAGCCGGGCTTTGATGCCTTGAACTTTACTTCCTTTGTTTCCTTTGCTTTCAGTGTTGTATCAACATCATATCCCTCAATAGAGTAGTTCTCACTTATAGGTGATTCATTAACTATCTTGATATTCACAGTATCTCCCACTCTCGCAACGAGGTTTTCGGGTTCATTCAGCACATTGAACTGCCTCACATTTTTTATCATCACTCCTTCTATCGTGGCTTCGGGGATTGTGGTATCGTATGCTCTGATATAAACGGTGAAGTTAAGTTCTTTTCCTCTTTCCGCTGATGCCGATAGCCAGAGACCTGCTATAATTAATCCAACACCTAAAAACAATAGTGCTACCTTGTTCATAAGTTTGCACCTCCTTATTTATTTTTAACTTCAAAATAAATATTTACAACTTCAAAATATTTTCACAAAAAACAAAAAATTTCCCTCCTGAATTCTCTTCTTAACTAAAAAACTTCTCCTAAAAAATAAAATATAAGATGGAAGCTTGTGAACTTCACTATGGATAACGAGATTATAATAAAAGTAGAGAATCTGTGGAAATACTTTGACGGGAAGCCCGTTCTCAAAAACATAAATGCAGAGATAGAAAAAGGGAAAATAACGGTGGTTATGGGAAGGTCCGGATGTGGAAAAACTGTTCTTATGAAAAATATAGTGGGGATTTTAAAACCAGAAAAAGGGAAAATTATTTTTGAAGGGCGAGTTATAAACGAATTATCTGGTGAGGAAAAACTTGAAATTATTCAGAATTTTGGTTTTCTATTTCAGAACTCTGCTCTATTTGACTGGCTTACAGTAGAAGAAAACATCGCATTTCCTCTCGTTGAGATAAACAGAATAAAAGACAAAAACATAATAAAAGAGAAGGTATATCAGTTAATTGAAATTATAGGGTTAAAGGGGCATGAGAAAAAATATCCTGCCGAGCTATCTGGTGGGATGCAAAAAAGGACTGCACTTGCGAGAGCTATAATTCACAACCCCAAAATAGTCATTTTAGATGAACCAACTTCTGGAATTGATCCGGCGACTTCTTCTTCTATTGAAGAGCTAATACTTGACCTCAAAAAAAGATTTGGCTCAACATTTCTTGTTATAACGCACGACATAAAAAGCGCAATAAGACTCGCAGATAAAATAATATTTATGAAAGACGGAGAAATAATATGGCAGGGAAAACCGCAGGAGATAGTAAATCAAAAAGAAGAAGAAATAAGAATTTTTCTCAAACGTCTTGAATTCTCGCAAGATTGAAAAGATCACCTTGATGAATTTAGCAGATCTTGATACCACTTTTTCAGTTCTTCTTCCGGAATTTCTTTTTTCAGGTGGGAGAGAAATTCTGCCAAGATCTTTAACTCTTCATCACTCCCCTTCCACTTCACTTTATGTTTTCTTCCTTTTTCGTTTTCTATTTCCTTTTTGAGCCATTTTTGAATCCATTCACTATCACGCCTCAAGCCAACTCCCGAATGATCTATTATTTTCCTTCCTTTGAGAAGAGATTCCTTTTGTGGTTCTATTCCTTCGGATTTTATGGAGTGGCATTTTGTACAGTTCTCCCGGGTGAAAAGTTCTTTACCATCATCACCCATCAGTTTCTCTATCAGAAGAAGAAAGAAAGATACACAAAAAATAAAAATATTAAGAGAGTGATATTTTTTGTTTCCCTTCCAGATATTCTGCATCATATTGAATTTTTTTCCTATATGCGATATTTTTCTTTTTACAAATCTTTTCTGAAAAGCTCATAAAAATTATCTCTGTGAAAGTATGGAGTTTTCGGTTAATCTTTCATCTTCTCTATTATTCTTGCTATTATGTTTGTTGTTGAAAGTCCTTTGATGAGCTTTACTCTTACAATCTTCCCCCCTCTTGATTTCACTATATCTGCTCCAACTATCTTATCCTCTTCCCAGTCCTCACCTTTTACAAGAACATCTGGCTCTATCTTCTCTATAAGAGAAAGGGGGGTATCATCATCAAATGGTATAACATAATCTACTGCTTCTACTGATGCGACCACTATCATTCTCATCTCAAGCGGTAAGATTGGTCTTTTTTCACCTTTCAGGCGTCTTACAGATTGGTCAGAATTGATCCCAACAAAAAGTATATCTGCGTATTTTTTTGCCTCAAAGAATGTCTTTATATGTCCTGCATGTATTATATCAAAGCATCCGTTCGTAAATGCAATTGACTTTTTCTCACTCCTTATATTTTGCACAACCGAATCAAGTTTATCTAAGCTCAGTATTTTTTCCTCTGGGAACCTCATATATTTTTCAAAGCTGATTTTATATCTCTTTTTATATCTTGGAGGACTTTTTGTGGGGATTCAGAATATATAACTGGTCTCCCCACAACTATCATATCTACTTTTTCCTCTACTGCTTCTGATGGGGTCAGATATTCTTTGTGTTCATCTTGTGTTTGAGGCGAAATTCTTATTCCCGGAGAAATAACTTTGATTTTACCTTCAAGTTCAGATTTTATTTTTTTTGCAAATTTTGGTGGGGCTACGACATATGAAGCTTGCCACCCAAAAGCTCTCCGAGCCCTTTCTAAAATAACTTTCTCGTCGTAGTTTTCAGAGGTGAGCATAGTGACTCCTGCGATTTCGGCTTTGTGAATTTTAGCTTCCTCCACCGCTGACCTGAAAATTTCCTCTCCCGCAGATACATGGACTGTAAATATTTTAGCTCCGAAAGAGCAGAAGTTCTTTATGCTCCTTCTAACAACAGATGGAATATCATAAAATTTCAGGTCTACAAATATTTCTTTTTCAAGGCACGATATTATCTCAAGAGAGACAATACCAATTGAAGACAGAGCAACAGGTCCTATTTTATATACATCAACATAATCTTTTGTGGCTTTGACTACATCTATGAATCTCTTTTTATCTTCTATGTCAAGGGCTAAACAAATCTTCATTTTTATTTATTTTCTCCGACCGGGTTAGCAGGTTGAGATTGAATTTGTTCTTGGTGATAAGAAGAAAGTTCTGTTTCAAGAGCTTTTATTTTTTCATCTCTCATCTGGTTTTCTGCTTCAAGTTCTTCAATTTTCTTTTTCAATTTTTCAACTTCTCTTCCTCTGGAAAATGCCTTAACTTGGGATGGAACAGCCCTTAGGTATCCTATGAGGAATCCAGCAGAAAATATAAGGAGAAACCAGATACCTATCGGCAATCCCCTTATTGTAATGTGAAAAATCTGGAGAGTAAGGGGTTGGGTAAATGAGTAATAATTTTGAATGAGCACAACAAAGACGGCTGCGAATATAACGAAGTATATTATTCCCATCTTATCGGTATTGGTCGGGGCGACCGGACTTGAACCGGCGACCTCCGGCTCCCGAAGCCGGCGCGCTACCACCTACGCTACGCCCCGAAATCAAAATAAAAAATAGAAAAAAGCAAAACAAAAAACAATTCAACAAAATAAATTAAACCAAAATAAAGTGACTTCCTCCCCTCAATGAAATGAGAGGCTTCCCGCTTCAGGATGGAACTTTCGCTCCCTCTGATGGGCATAAGTTCGGGACAGCCCATCCCTACCACCCTTTTTAGGCGGGTGAGACCCTTTAAGGCAGCCTTTTAAAGCAGCTTTGTTATCGCTGCTTTTTTCATATAATTTTAAATATCTTGTATCTAAAAATTTTAAATAAAAATGATTAATTTATTTTCACAAAAGATAATGGCTCATCAGATAAAAATAACAGATAAAGACCTTTCAGAAGCGCTTGAAAAGATCCCCCCTCTCTCCCCTGTTGTAGCAAATGTTCTCAAACTCATAAGAGACCCGCTTTCTTCATCTTCTAAAATAGCACAAGAAATAGCAAAGGACCCCGTCTTATCATTTGAGGTGATGAAACTTGTTAACTCCCCCCTTTATGGGTTCTCAAGAAAAATAGAAACACTTGAACACGCAGTAGCCCTCCTCGGTTTAAAATCTCTTGAATCTATAATAATATCTGCTCAGGCGAAAAACTCCTTTGATATAGAACTAAAATACTTCAGGCTAAAAAGAGGAGAACTCAGCTTACAGGCATTCATAGGAGCATACACATCTAAACTCGTATCTCAAGACAAATGGCCAGGAGTTGAAGATGTCGCCTTCACAGCAGGAGTCCTCAGAGTAATAGGTAAAATAGCTATGGATTACTTCATCTCAAAAAACTTTCCCGAAGTAGAAGCGGAAATGAAAAAGGGGGAAAGCTTTGATAAAATAGAAAAAAAACTTTTCGGACTTACCTCATCAGACCTTTCATCTATCATTCTTGAAAAGTGGAAAATTCCCGAAGAAATAAGGGAAATTGTGTCAAAGTTCAATAAACTCCATCTGATAAAAGATAAATCAAGCAGATTATACAGGTTAGCTGTATCGGTCCATATAGGAGATAGAGTGGCCATGATGACAGGAATAGGAGCGTCAATAGATTCTATGTTGTACCAGATAGATGAAGAGATTTTCAAAAACGCAGGCATAAAGCCAGAAGATATTGAAAAATACCTTGAAGAAACATTAAAAATATATCCTTTGCTTGTGAAGGAGTTGTCGTATATATTACCTCCATAAATCTTTAAATCTTTTCTTTTTTTGAGGTGAAGAAAATGGATTATAAAAATAAGAAAGAAAAAAATGAAGAAAAGATATCTCCTTGGAGGAATCTTGCAAGTCAGATATGGAAACACCCCTACGACCCTTCAATATACGGATTTATAGAAGTAGATACAACAGAAATGCAAAAGTACATAGTAAAAAAAAGGGAAGAAACAGGCGAGAAAATAACAATAACGCACATTATAGGGAAAGCGCTGGGAGATACTCTCGGAGAGCTTCCTCACCTTAACTTGATAATGAGGAGAGGAAAACTTGTTCGGCGAGAATCTGTTGATATATTCTTCCAAGTTGAATTCGGCGGAGGTCAGCTTGCTGGAGTAAAAATAAAAGATGTAGATAAAAAGAAGATTGAAGAGATAGCAAGAGAGCTAAGGGAAAAAGCACAGGAGATAAGGGAAGGGAAAGAGAAAAAAATGTTATCAATGATAAAGTTGTTCGGAAAAATGCCAGTTCCTATACTCAAAGTACTTTTGCGTCTATCACATTTCCTTTCTTATGAACTCGGAATCTCAATCGGAGGGCTTGATAAGGACCCATTTGGTTCTGCCATGGTCACAAATGTAGGAATCTTCGGACTTGAAATAGGTTTTGCCCCCCTTTTCCCTCTTTCAAGAACTCCAATAGTAGCTACTGTTGGGAAAATAAGGTTGAAACCCTTTATTGTTGGAGAGAACATAGAACCAAGACCAATTCTGACAATAGGGGCGACAATAGACCACAGATACTACGATGGCTATCACATAGCACTGCTGACTCAAAAGTTCATTGAAAAAATAGAAGGGTTCAGAGCTTGATTCTAACTCAATTATAAATAAAAATAGCTTCAATCAGCGCTAATTTATCTTTCTCTTCTTGGAGACCCTCTGAAATTTTTTCCTCCTTTTTGCTGTCTCGGAGTGGAACGAGGAGGAGATAACCTCTGGACCTCCACCGCTCTTACGCCCTTCTGGTCCTCCTTCAAGCTGAACTCAACTTGCTCACCTTGGACAAGCGTTTTAAACCCTTCACTCTTTATTTCTGTCCAGTGAACGAAGACATCACCCTGTCCATCTTCCCGAGATATAAAACCATAACCTTTCTTTGAATCAAACCATTTTACTGTTCCTTTTAACCTCATTGTTTATTCCTCCTGATAACAATTTTGAGATACTCACAGCGCGAGTACCTCAGTTAAACCAGCTGAAAGCTGATTTAACCCAAAAAATTTATGTATTATTTCAAAAAAAACAAGAAAAACAAAAAAAAAGCAAAAAGGAATAATTTTTTCTCTGCAAAAAACTTCTCTATAAGGAGGTAATTTTGCAGATGGAAGAAAAAGAAAAGAGAAGGAGAGGTAAGGAAGGGAGAAAAGGTTCCAGAGCAAAAGCGCAAAGAAAGCAAGATACCCCAGAGGTTGAACAAAATATCCAGAGCGAAGAAAAAACTCATATACAAGAGGAATTCAGAGCAGAAACTGAAATCCCGCAGGTGGAGCAAACTGCCGAAGATTATCAGAAAAAAGAAACTCTACCCTTTCCCATCAGCATTGCGATTAATGAGTTCAATAAAATAAAAGAGAAGATAAGCTCACGGGTTCAGGTGGCAAAAAATCTTTATTCTCTTTTTCAGGGGATGAGACAGATGTATGGGGGAGATACAAGAAAGGTAATTCAAGTTATTGCTGGGTTTGCAAAAGAGGAAGCAAAAAGGAGAATAAACGAAGCAAAAAACAAAGTGAAAGAGAAAATAGGGCTGAAAACAAAAGAAAAATAAAACAGAAAAACAGAAATCATCTTTAATTTTTTGCAATTTGGTAAATATAATAGTGAGAGGCATTAGTAGAGGAAAGGAGGCAGGGTAAGATGGTTAAGCTCTTTTCATCAGAATCTGTCACAGAGGGACATCCGGATAAGATGTGTGATAAAATTGCTGATGCAATACTTGATGAATACATAAGAAAAGACAAATTCTCACGAGTCGCCTGCGAGGTTATGGCAACAGGAAACATAATATTTATAACAGGAGAATTCGCATCATCTGCAACAGTAGACCACGAAGAAATAGCACGCAGAGTTGTCAGAGAAATAGGATATGAAGATGAAAAAAACTCAATAGATTGGAGAACTTGCAGAATAGAAAAATATATAAAGGAGCAGTCAAGAGACATAGCAATAGGAGTTATAAAAGGTGAAGATATAGGAGCAGGAGACCAAGGGACTATGTTTGGGTATGCGGTAGATGAAACCCCAGAGCTCATGCCTCTTTCTATAATGCTCGCTCACAAAATAGTAAAAACAGTGTCAGAAAAAAGAAAAAGCGGAGAGGCACCTTTTTTAAGACCAGATGGGAAAAGTCAGGTCACAATTGAATATGAAAACGGAAAACCAAAAAGAGTTCATACAGTCGTTGTATCAGTTCAGCACTCAGAAGAATATTCCTCTGAATCACATCAGAAAAAACTCAGAGATTTCATAATAGAGGAGGTGATTAAAAAAGTCATTCCAGCAGAATTCCTTATAAACACGAGATTTTTCATCAATCCAACGGGAAGATTTGTGATAGGGGGACCGCTTGGAGACGCAGGGTTGACAGGAAGGAAAATAGTAGTTGATACTTATGGTGGGCATTCAAGACACGGTGGAGGTGCTTTTTCAGGAAAAGACCCAACAAAGGTAGACCGTTCAGCTAACTACATGGCAAGAAGAATAGCTAAAACAATAGTTGCATCGGGAATCGCAAAAAAATGCGAAGTGAATTTGACTTATGTAATAGGGGTTTCTGACCCTGTACACATAACAGTAGAAACTTTCGGAACTTCAAAAGTTCCAGAAGAAAAAATTCAAAAGCTTGTCCACGAAATCTTTCCTCTTCGTCCAAAAGAGATTATTGAATTCCTTGACCTCAGAAGACCAATATACGAAAAAACAGCTACATACGGGCACTTTGGCAGAGAAGATGATGACTTCACTTGGGAAAAATTAAACCAAGAGGAAGTGGAAATGTTCAGAAACCTTCTCAAAAACTACAAATGAAATGAAAAAATGAACAGGAATTTAAGAAATATAAGAAGGTGCAGAAAAATTCTTCACAAAACAACTACCAAGCTCAAACAACTTAAAAATTAATCTTATGGTTTGAGGGAGGTAAAACCATCATGGAATCAGAAAAAAAAGCAGATAAAATAGACAATGTAAAAGTTTATTTTTTTTCAAAGAACACAAATATAACCGACTTTGTAAAAAACTACTTTCTGGAAAAATTTTCAAAGACGGTACAGAAAATTCCTGAAAACATAAGAGAGAACGCAAAGATTTATTTCATATACAAAAAAGAAGGTAAGAGCAAAAGCGGAGAGGTCATAATAACTACCACAAAAAAGACATTCCCATCAATCTACACAGAGGAAGAAGGCACGGACCCGAGAGTCATTATAGATAAACTTTCGGAAGAGATTGAAAGACAAATAGATAGGTTCAAGACAGAATTCTGGAAAGAAATAAGAGAGGAAATGCAGACAAAAAGAGAAATTTCCTTGGAACCAGCAGAAGTAAAAGCAGAAGAAGAAATCTCATATCAGGAAGAACCAGAAATAGAAAGAATAAGAGTGAACATTGAAAAACCTATGACCGTAGATGATGCGATAGCAATTATGAAAGAGAATGAGAAAAAAAAGAGCGGAAGGAAAATTCCTGTCTTCGTTTTCAACGACTTTGACGGGAAGATAAAAATAATTTTCAAGCAAAACGAAAAAAAATTCTTACTTTTTGAAGTAGAGTGATTTTCAGCCATCTTCAAGAAATCAGAAAGAAAATCTGCTCAAAATTCACACAGATATAAAAAACGGAAATAAGATAAAAATTCTGAAAAATTTTAAAATAAACTGTATGTTAGGAGTTTTAATTGGAACATCTTTGATTTTGATAACCTTTATTGTATATGTAGTAGTAGCAGGTTTTTCTGTTGGAACACTTATCATAGCAATCGCAGGAATAATAGCAGTTCTCGGAGTGTTCCTTCTTCTAAAAATTGAGGAAAGAAGGAAATTTGAGAGGTTTATTGAAGACGCAAAGAGCGAAAGCCCAAAAACCCAAAATGGTCAAAGAATAAAAGAACTCATAAAAGATATGATTGAAGCCGAGAAAAGAGCAATAGAATCAAAGATGATGTCTATTCAGAAAGATTTTGACGAACTGGAGAAAAAGTTTGATAAATTAGAGAAAGATTTAGACCTGCAACTTAACAAGGTGAATGTTATAGTCACAGCTTCGGAGGAGCTTTCTGCTTCCTCAGCAGAGGTAGCTTCAAGAATAGTTCTTATTGCGTCAACAGTAGAGGAAACCGCAAAATCTTCTCGTCAAGGCGTTGAAAAAATGGACTCAATCGTAAAATTCATAAACGAAATAGCTACAACTATGGAGAATGTCATTGATATGGCGAGAAACCTTGAAAAAGAAACAAAAGAGATATCGGAGATAATCTCTATAATAGAAGATATAACAGATCAGACAAACCTTCTTGCTCTGAACGCAGCGATAGAGGCAGCAAGAGCAGGAGAACAAGGTAAAGGTTTCGCTGTCGTCGCGGGAGAGGTGCGAAAACTTGCAGAAAGAACCTACGGTGCAGCAAGAGAAATAGCAGAAAAAATAAACCTTATCATATCAAGAGTTGGGCAGACCTATGAGGCGATAGAAAAAGAATTTGAGGTGGTAAAAAGAGGTGTTGAGGCAGTTCAGGAAGGTAAGAAAAGTTTTGATGAAGTCACACAATCTACCGATAAAATAAACACAGAAATAACAGCTATCTCTTCTGCAACAGAAGAGCAATCAAAAGTCACAGATGAAATTTCAAGAAACCTGCTCTCGCTTCTTGAAGGAGTTAAAAATATTGAATCAGAATATAAACAAGCAATGATATATATGAAAAAATTCAAAGAAGAACTTCTCAACTCAATGAAGAAATAAATAAATCTGGATTTATTTTTTAAAGAACGGCGGGAGAACTTCAAGTTTATGCTTTACCCCTTTTTGACAAGCCAGAGCGAAAAAGTCAGCGCTTTTATCAAAAGAGTGATGGAAAAATCTGATGAAAACCGGTTTTAGTCGAAACTTGAAGAAGGTAGATAAAACCTCTCCTAACCTGTAAGATGGATACACTACAAAAACAAATCCTCTGTTTTTTACAAGACGTGAAGAAACTTCCGCAAAGGTTCTGAGGTTAAGAGTTATCTCCCATTTAGCAATAGCATATTTATCTGATTTTTTTCCTTCTTCTGGGGGGATGTATGGTGGGTTTGAAACTATAATGTCAAAAGATTCTGGTCTGAAAGGATAAAATCTTATATCACCGCAAACTGAAAAAGCTCTCACTCCATTACTCTGAAAGTTAAGGAGAGATAAATTTGACATAAGCTTATCTATATCTATGGCGAAGAACTTATAGTTTTTCAATTCTCTTGCGAGCAAAAGTGTTATTATTCCACAACCAGCTCCTATATCAACACAGAACTTCACATTACTGCTCCTTTCTATATTTTCGTTTCTTTCCTCGGTTTCTTTTTCTATTTTCCTGATTATTTGAATAACAAACTCAGAGAGAAAAACAGAGTCATCTGAAAAGTGCCAACCCTCAATAGGTTGAAATATTCTGAGTCCTGATATACTTGTTTCAAATATTTGAGATGGGGAGAGATTGCCAGATAAGCCGGTTTCTGTGTTTTTGGGTATCATTACTCTAAGCGGCCTACCCGGGGGTAAATGGCGGTAAGGAGCGACCCGCAAGGAGAGAGAAGTGGAACAAGCTCAAAAACATTTTTATTTTTCTTCATCCTCTCTCTCCTTTCCCCCCTGCTTGGCCTTGCCCGGGGTGGGGTTTACCAAGCAAACCCGGTTGCCCGGGTTTCTGGTGCGCTCTTACCGCACCTTTTCACCCTTGCGGTATGTATGAAAATACATACCGCGGTATGTTTTCTGTGGCACTTTCCAGCACTCTCATGCCCCCGCTCCACCCTAACGAAAAATAGGGCTTAACGGGCACCCCGCTCCTTATGGGACCGGACTTTCCTCACAGGGACTTCAAAAACGAAGTCCCTGCGCGATACCCTCTCGCAATCTCTCCCCTATATATATAAATCTAATCAATAAATCACATCTCTGATGAATTGTTCAAAACGTTAATACTCTACCACAGAAATAAACCTACTATGTAAATAACTCAACATCTTCACTATCTTCCTTACCGCTCTCTTTTCGTTCATTTCTCTTTGTTATCTTCACAAGATTTATCTTATTTTTTGAAATATCAACAACTTCAAACTGATAGCCATCAAAATATATTTTCTCTCCCTTCTCGGGAAGCTGTCCCAGAACTGAAAGAATAGTTGATGAAACCGTTGGATATTTTTCTGAAATTTGCAAACCAAGTTCTCTATTTATATCTCTTATAGCTGCCTCTCCTTTAACATATATGTTTTCTCCCGACACCCAGAAAAATTCCTTTTTCTCGGAGAACTCATCTTCTATGTCTCCTATTATTTCTTCAAGAATATCTTCAAGAGTTGCTATCCCTTCAAATTCGCCCCTATCGTTTATTATACAGACCATATGAGTTCTCCATTTTTTGAAGTCAGTAAGTTGTTCAAGTACAGATTTTGAAGGAGCAGAGATTCTCGCAGGGGCAACTATATCTGGATTCTCAAAAATCAAATCACCCAATTTCTTTTTGGCTATTTCACCGCTACCCCTTTGCTTAAACAGAAGTGGAATAAGATTTTTTGAAAGGCATATTCCGACGACCTTCCCATCAGATAATACAGGATACCTCGTATGCTTGGTTTTCTCTATAAGTTTTATAACTTCTTCCAATGTCATGTTAACATCAAGAGTTCTCACCTCGTTGCGATGGATCATAATATCTTGGAGTTCAAGTTCTGCAAGACGAGAAACGCCTTCTACCATTTTTATTTGCTCTTTGCTGAATCTATCTAAACTTAGTACAGCTTTTAGTTCCTCTGTTGAAGAAGTCCTCATTATCTTCTCTATTGGTTTGAGAAATGGGGAGAGAAATCTGTACGGTAAGATGATGATCTTTATTATAATTTTTGCGAGCTCATATGAGTTTTTCAATCCCCAAGCCTTCGGTATAACCTCTCCAAAAAGAATTATACTGATTGTGACAAAAACTGTTGCTATCGCCACCCAGAGCTCACCTCCTAACTCCTTCGCCTTAGTCGTTATGATAACCGTGATAGATATGTTGAAGATGTTATTTAGTGCGAGAGTTGTTGAGAAAAATTTTTCTGGATTCTTCAGAAGTTCGTATAAATTTCTATCTTTTTCTTTATCTATGCTATAAAGGAGTTTCTTTCTTTCTGCTGAATAGACCACCTCTGCAACAGAAGTGAAAGCAGAAAGAAATATAAAGATGAGAAAAACAATTAATACTGTGTAGATTTCAGCAACCACTTTCTGTATTTCTTTTCAGAGAAATATATAATTTAATACGGGATTTTCTAAGAAGTTGATTTTTGGAAAATGGCTCTGTCGGAAAGCAAGTTTCAGTTTCTGCCTATTTTTTTCTACTCCTTATTTCTTTCAGCTCTTTCTCAATAAGGACATAAAAGTCCTTTATCTCTGGATTTGACTCTATGACTCTCTTTTTTATTTTTTCAAGAGCATTTTTTAGCTCTTCAATCTTTCTTGGGTCGTTTTCTACTCTGACCCTTTTAGAAAGTTCTTCCTGAGTTTGTTTTTCAAGTTTAACTATACCTTCCTCAACAGAGAGAGAGTTCTCAAGGATAAATTTTTCTCCCCTTCTTCTTGTTTCTTCTGGTATTTTATCCCATACATCTTTTCTGACAACTATTCCTGCAGAGTAAATGTACTGTGGCATGGGTATATATGACTTTATGAATTTGCTCCACTGCAAAGCATGAAGAGCGTAAAAGGTATTGAAAACAGTATCAACAATTCCTGTGGCGAGAGCTTGGAGGACATCTATTATTTGGAGAGGTACTATTTTAAAAATACCTTGGAGTTCTTTTGCTTGGGCTTCGGCGAGAGTATCTCCTATCCATACCCATAAATTTGACCCCCATATATTCTCTGACTTTGAAAAGATATAGACAAAACCTATGGCAAAATGAGAAAGAAGCTTATAACCTTTTTTCTCGTATCTCCTTGCTAATTCGGGAAAAAGTTTTGTTCTCACCTCAAAAAACTCTTCCCAGGAGTTAAACACAAGAGGGATATCGTATGCTCTTATTTCGGGTGATATCATCTCTAACCCGTGGCTTGTGAGTCCAGCGGCGTGAAGTTGCCCAATTCTCAATTTCCTAACTATATCTGCTTCGTCTCCCATAGCTGTTCCACTATATACTACAATTTTTGTGGTCTGGTCTTTTTCAAGTTCTTGTTTAATTTTCAGAGCCATATCATACCAGAAAGAACCTTCGGGGGCTATTGATGCGAGCTTCACAGTAAGACCTACAAAAAAAAGATTTACCAGAAGAAGCATAAATATATTATTATATTTATTTATAGAAGAGTAAAATTGAGATTGATTTTTTTTCAGCAAATATCTTTCAGAAGATAAAATTACCTTGACGAAAAATTCTTTGAGCTTGAATTTCTTTCCATAAGAAAACGCGCATACAAATAAAAACAAAAAATTTTTTATTTTAAAATTTAAATTGAAAAAATATTTAGGAAAGGAATGGTAATTTTGAATTTGAAAAAGATGTATTCCATTTTTTCTCATGCTGTACTTATCAATTTAATTTCTATTGCAAGTGCTGGAGCTAACATAAAAATATCATGTTCTTCAATAGCTCCAAAAGGAAGCTTATTTGAAAAGATTTTACAAGAAGCTTCAAGTAGAATAAAGCAGGAAACAGAAGTAGAGATAGTGTGGATTCCAGGTCAGGTTTTTGGCGATGAAATAGATATAGCAAGAGCTTTGAAAGAAAAAAAGATAGATTGCGCTGTTCTCACCGTAAATGGACTCAGAATTATAATACCCTACTTTTCTATTCTTGATATGCCGTATCTTGTGAAAAATTATGAAGAAGGCGATTTTATAAGAAAAGAAGTTCTACCTCCGCTCTTATCAAAACTGCTTGAAAACGAAGAGTATATTCTCGGAGGATTGATAGAGATAGGTTTTGTACATTTTTATTCCAAGTATCCCCTGCGAAAAATTCAGGATTTTCAAGGCAAAAGCTTTTGGGCATGGCCAAAAAACATAATTCAAGAGGGAACTTTCAAACAGCTGAAAAAGTTTGGAGTAAAACCCGTATATGCGAATATATGGGATGTTGAAAAGCTTTCTCCGAACATAGACATAGTTTGGGGTCCGCACTATGCAGTTTTGATATATGGATGGTATAAATATTTTCAATTTATCATAGATGAACCACTGATATATTTTATGGCTGGCGTGGTGATAAGAAAAGATACTATGAAGAAATTGAGCAAAGAGACACAGGAAAAAGTCATAAACATAATTCGTGATTTCTCAAATAAAGCTTCTTACCTTATAAGAAAGGAAAATGAGAGAACAGAAAGCTATCTGCTCAGCAATCATAAATATCAGAAGATAAGTTTTGAAGATTCAGAAAATTTGGAGAAAATTCTGAAAGATGATCTGTGGCAAGAATTAAAAAGCAAGTATAGCTTACCGGAGTGGCTCTTTTTATCACTGGTCAAAGAAGTAATAAAGTTCAGATTGAACATAAAAAAGTAGATTTTCTTGAACTCATCACGATATAAAAATACAAGAGATATTAAACTTAAATTTATGATGTTTTGGAAAGAAAAGATGAAGTTAAAAGAGACCACCTTTCTGAACTTTTTGATAATAGTTATGCTTTTGTTTTTCAGCTGTGAGAAAGAAAAAATAAAGGTAGAAAATCCATTATACGACACTGAAATATCAAGAATAATTGAAAAGAACTCTTTGCCTTGCTCTGATGAAGAAGGGAAAAATTATACCGGAGGGGAATTTGCTCTTATAAGAAATATAAAATACCATAAAAACCTATACGGAGACCTGTACTTACCCAAAGGAATAAAAAATTTTCCTGTTGCAATACACATTCATGGTGGGGGCTGGTCAGCAGGGACTCGTAGATTACCTATGGGGCAGTGGTGGGGAGAACTTTTTGCATGCAGTGGGATAGCTCTCTTTGATGTGGAGTACACACTCTACCCAAAAGCAAAAGTAAAAGACCAGATAAAGGAGTTGAAGTGTGCAATACTTTGGACACAAACAGAAGGAAAAAAGTTCGGTATAGGAGATAAAGTTATTGTTCTCGGAGGTAGCGCTGGCGGACATCTTACCGCAATGGTATCCTTCACAAAAGATGATTTCTTTCCAGAAGAATGCACATACGCAAACTATAAAAGAGAAATAAAAATATCTGCTGCAATACCCTTTTACGGAGTTTACGACCTTTCACAAGGATACATAAAAGATCTTGAAGTTTTCAGAAAAGAAAACGAAAATCTTTCCGAAACCATAACATCTCTCTCACCTATAAATTATGTTCAAAATGTAGATTTCCCAGTTCTTATAATACACGGGCAAGCCGATTTTTTAGTCCCACTCAATCAATCTGTAAATCTCTGGAGAGAAATTTCAAAGCGGAGGGAAGATGCAGAGATATTTGTAGTAGAAGATGGCGCGCACGGATTTGACGCTTTTCCACAAAACGAATACACAAAAAAAGCCAAAGGAAAAATTTTAGAGTTCTTGGAAAAACATAATTTTTTATCAGGCATATCAGAGGAAAAAGTTCCCGAACACAATCACATAGAAAAAGGAAGGTATTACTTGAAAGAAGGTTTTCTCAAGCATGCATATTTAGAATTCTCAAAAGCAGGAGTAAAAGATTGTGAGACAGAATATGGAAAGCTTCTTGCAAAAACATTTGATTTGCTCTCTCTTACAATAAATCAAGCTCAATCAGGAATGCTGAACTTACTTACTCCACAGCAAACGCTATCTTTCTCTATATCTTTACGCGGAAATAACTTTGCAAGCAGGATTTCGGACAAGCAGAACAGCTTTGAGTGGAAGCCAAACCTTAACCTTCTTTATGAAAACTACATAAAACCTACAGAAGATATACTGCAAGAGATACAATCCCTCGCTCTCTTCGTATATGAAAAAAGCTGTACTTTTTATGAAGAAGATGGAATACCAATCTACACCGATGCTTTCACCTCAGAAGTAAGAATAGGTAGAAAGTTTGGAAAAGAATTTGCTCTCGCCTCTCTTACCATATCTGAGATTGTAAAGCTTCTTCTTAACTTCTCTTTTTCACACGATATAAACTTCTCGCTAGAAGGTGAGAAAACCTCAAAATATCTTATACCCTTCTTTCTTACTGAGCAAGATGATATAGTAGGGTTAATAAGATTAGCAGGAATCTTATACCAAGAGAATCCGAATATTTTGGAATTTAAACGTCCTGAAAAATACGAGAAGGTCAAGGGAAACTTGATCTCATCTCTTTCGTATGCTGAAAAATTTATAGATTCTGCACTTTTAGAAAATTGCGACTCTGATGTTCTCTGCTACAAGAACGGTAAAGTTTTGACAGGAAAGTTATCGGTAAATCCCCCTGATTTCCGAAACTCATTCGCAATTTTTCTTGACCTTATAGAAGTTGGTTCGTCATTTTTAAACAGAGCTTATTTTTCTGAACTGAAAGCATTTTTAAGCAACATCAGAGAAAAAATAAAGAATAACGAATACATAAATCTTTCAGAGTTCAACTCGGCCATTCCTGATATTGTCAAAAATTTTGTTGGCAACATATTTCCTGATTTTATTTCAATAAATGTTGGAAAATTTTTAGATTCCAAAAAACCTCTGCGAGAGTTTCTTCCAGAAGTAGTTGAGACAGACATAATTCCCGATATGAAGGTATTAAGAGACATTGAACCCTCTTTTGAACCAGCTATAGCTTTGCCATCTTTTTTAATTGAAGGAGAACTCGGAAAAATGAGCACCATTGAAGATGAAATCCCGAACCATGAAAACTGCTATGTGTGTTTGCCAGGGGTAAGATTCTCAAAGTATGATGGAAAAATATCAATTGACGGAAATAAAATAGAAAAACTCCAAGATGATTGTCTATCGCTTGATGGGAAATTTATTTTTGAAAAGTTCTCAACTCAGAAATTGCCTCTCATATATGTGTACTTCAAAAACCCATCATTTGATGAAAGTTTATTTATAGGTAAAAATCCTTATGGATGCGGAGAGAATGAAAAAATTTCGGACTTCAAGCCAGCAAGTAATTTTACATTGAATAAATCTATAAGTTATTTTATCACAAAGTTAGATTCTATTTTGCGGATGTTAAATTTCTGAAATCAATTGGTAAGGGAGAGAATATTAGGGGGACTATGATATTATACCTATGCTTTCAAGGAATCGTTGAGCATCAAGCGCAGCCATACATCCTGACCCAGCAGCAGTTATAGCCTGCCTGTATCTATGGTCCTGAACATCTCCCGCTGCAAATATACCGGGTACAGAAGTTTGAGTGGTTTTATCCTTCGTTATTATATAACCATTCTCATCCATCTCAACTTTACCTTTAAGGAATTCTGTGTTTGGTTTATGACCTATTGCGATAAAAACACCATCTGTTTCTAAGAAGTTTTTTTCTCCTGTGATAACATTTTTCAAAACAACACCGACAACTCTGCCTTTCTCTGCATCTAAAATATCTTCAACAACGGAGTTCCAAATGAAAGATATTTTGGGATTTTTAAAAGCTCTTTCTTGCATTATTTTTGAAGCTCTGAGTTTATCTCTTCTATGTATTACTTTTACCTCTGATGCAAATCTTGTGAGAAACAGCGCCTCTTCCATTGCTGAATCTCCTCCTCCGACAACGACAACTTTTTTATTCCTGAAAAATGCTCCATCGCATGTGGCGCATGTAGAAACACCTCTACCAACAAGTTTTTTTTCAGATTCAAGACCGAGCATTTTTGCGCTTGCTCCCGTCGCCACAATAACGCTCCAGGTAAGAAACTCCCTCCCTCCATCTGTCTTGACTTTAAATGGAACTCTTTCAAGTGGATTTCCAAGCTCAATATCAACAACATTTTCATAGATTATTTCTGCTCCAAACCTTTCTGCCTGTCTCCTCATATACTCCATAAGGTCTGGTCCCATCACTCCATCTGGAAATCCGGGGAAGTTTTCAACTTCTGTTGTGAGCATAAGTTGTCCACCGGGTTGAATACCGGCGATCACAACAGGGTTAAGGAGTGCTCTTGCGGTGTAAATTCCAGCAGTATAACCAGCCGGACCAGAACCTATTATAACAACATTTCTTACTCCATCTTTTTGCATAACAAAATTTTAATTTGAATTGTTTTACATTTGAGAGAATTCTGAAATATTCATATTTTCAAAATGTCAAATATCTTTCTCACATCTTCAAGTTGAGATGTTGTCATTGAAGCAATTTTTTCTTCTATTTTTTCTCTTATCTTGTTCTTCAAATTCTCTGATATATTTTTTTCGTTTTTTCTTATGAACGATAAAAGCGATTCAAGAGCTTCCTTTCTCATGTTTTCTTCATCAATAGCACTCAAAATATCGTCTATCGCGTTGAGATCAGATGATATGCCACAAGCTCTCAGATATACTCCCGCTATAATGGGGTCTTTCACATCATCAAACTTCTCTTTCAGGAGAAGATGGGCTTTATCATAATCTAACCTGATTATAGCTTCTATCAAGAACATCAGAGAGTAAAGATCGTCTTTTGAAACTTTTCTGAACAGCTCTATGATTTTGCTCAAAGAAGAAGTATCTCCAAGACGCGATAGATATTCAGCAGAAGAAACAAAAACATTGGTATCAGGATCATCAAGCCCTCGTCTTATAAGATCTGCATCTCCCAGCTCAAAAGCAATGTCAAGAGCAAATTTCCTTATATCTCTATCATGGTCTTTCATTAACCTTGGAAGGACTGATTTATCTCTGTTATTTATAATTATCCTTTGTGCAACACTCCTTATATATGCGTTATCTGACCAGAGAAGCTTGACAACTTTTTCTTTAACTTTTGGGTAAAGAGCTGTCAGAATTTCTTCCGCCCTTTTTCCGGGAATTCCCTTTCTTTTTTCTAAGATTTTAACAAGAACATCAAAAAGTTCATTCAATTCCTGTTGGTTTAAGCTATGTAGTTTCAGCTCAATAACATCAAGAATATCTATAATTTTATCATCTTCTTCTGTTGAGAGGTCAATCTTTTTCAGTTTCTCTATTTCTTCGTTTGCCATACAGAAAAATTAAAAAATCCGAAAAGAATTAAGATAGTAATCAATTTTTTTATTTCAAATTTTTAAGGAAGGAGAGAACTTCGCGGATTTCTGGTATTGATTTAACAGCACCTTCTCTTGATACACAAACAGCAGACGCAGCCTGAGCCAGATTTATAGATTCTTCTAAATCTTTACCTGCACTTATCATAGCAGAAAAATATCCCGCAAATGTGTCTCCCGCTCCTGTTGAATCAACGACATCAACCTCAAAAGCGGGAAAATGTGAAATTTTTCTTCCCTTTTCTGGATTCAAAAGAACAACTCCATCTTTTCCGAGAGTTATCATAACAGAGTTATGAAACGGATAATCTTTCAGGGCATTTACAGCCGAATCTTTATCTTTCACATCTTTACCGAATATATGCTTTGCTTCAACCTCGTTCATAATAACAAAATCTGGCAGATGAATGATTTCTCTTATCCAGCTCTTGAAAGGAGCAGTGTTAAAAACAACAATAAAATTCAGCTTGTTTTTCATTTCCATAACTGTTTGAACCACATCAAAAGGAATTTCGCATTGCAAGACGACAAAATTTGGATTACTCTGTTCAAGAACATTTCTGACATGGTTGGGACTTAACATAGCATTAGCGCCGGGAGATACAACTATCTTATTTTTACCTTTCTCATTAACAAGTATGAAAGCTATACCTGTTGAAAAGTTATCATACACTTCTGGGAAGATAGTTAAATTTTTCTCGTTTTTCAGGTAGGTTTCAATAAAGTTCCAGAAAACATCGTTCCCTACTGAGCATACAAGAGAAGTTTTTTCACCTGCTCTTGCAGAAGCTACCGCTTGATTTAATCCTTTTCCTCCGGGAGATTGAAAGAAGCTCCCATCTGTTATAGTTTCTCCTTCTTCTGGGAACCTCTTGACCTTTATAGTGAAATCTATATTGACCGATCCGACTACAAGAATCATTTTGACGAGTGGGCAGGGAGGGAATCGAACCCTCGACCTTTGGCTTGTAAGGCCAACGCTCTACCTCTGAGCTACCCGCCCAGAAAAGGAATTCCAAAACAACAAAACCAAAAAATAGCTTAATATCTATATAAATTTGTTCTCTTTTTTCAGCAGAAATAATAAATTTGTTCTCCTAAAATTCAATAAATTGTTTTTCTTTTTTCTGGCTTTTTAACTTGTAAAATAAATACTCAAAAGCTTTTAAGTATCGGAATTTAACAGGAATTGAGATAATGAAGTTTTAAAAATAGCTTTGGAGGTGCAAGATATGAGCTACCAAAATAACATGAAATTTTATGTCACAACCCCTATATACTATGTAAATGATAAGCCACATATAGGACACGCCTACACGACTGTTGCAGCAGATATAATAGCGAAATTCAAAAGACAGCTTGGATACAAAGTTTTCTTTCTTACGGGAACAGATGAGCACGGGAGAAAAATAGAAAAAGCAGCAGAAGAAAGAGGAATCTCTCCAAAAGAGCTCGCCGATGAGATGCACCTTGTATTCAAAAAACTCTGGCAAACTCTCAATATCTCATATAATAAATTCATAAGAACAACAGATAAAGAACACGAAGAAGCGGTCATTTACTTCTGGAAAAAAATGAAAGAGTCGGGAGCTATTTATAAGGGAAAGTATGTCGGATGGTACTGTGTCCCATGTGAATCTTTTATTCCTTCTTCTCAGGTGGAAGATGTAAAATGTCCAACATGTGGGAGACCCGTAGAAATCCTTGAAGAAGAAAGCTACTTTTTCTCGGTAGGGAAATATAAACAAAAGCTCAAAGAATATATAGAGAACTCAGGTTTCGTAAAACCTGATTTTAGGAAAAGAGAGGTTCTAAATGCTCTTGAAGATTTAGGAGATATATCTATCACGAGGTCGCGCGAAAGAGTAAAGTGGGGAATACCTGTTCCAGATGATGAGAGATTCACAATATATGTGTGGGTTGATGCTCTGATAAACTATCTTTCGGGGGTGGGATATCCTTCTCCCGAAGTGATGGATTTCTGGCCGGCTGATATTCACCTTATAGGGAAAGACATTTTGAAGTTTCACGCGATATACTGGCCCATGTTCTTGATGTCGGCTGGACTTGAATTACCGAAAATGGTTTTCGCTCACGGCTGGTGGAAAATCAAGGGAGAAAAAATGTCAAAGTCGCTCAAAAATATCGTAGACCCATTTGAAATCGTAAGCGTATTCGGAGCAGATGCTTTGAGGTATTTTATGTTCAGAGAAACACCTTTTGGACAGGACGGAGATTTTTCAGAAGAAGGTTTGAGAGCAAGGTATGAAAACGAACTCGCAAAAGACATAGGAAACCTTTTCTTACGTCTGTCTAGGTTTGCTGAATCGAATTTTTCAGGTAAAGTGAGAAAAATTTCTCCCCCATCGTTTGACGGTATTGATATAGAAAGTTTATTTCTATCGTGGAAAAGTTCTATGGAGAATGTTGATTTGTTCAAGGCACTTGGTGAGATTTTCAATCTTGTTTCCTATGCAAATAGATACATAGACCAGAACGCTCCGTGGAGCAAAATAAAAATAAACAGAGAAGAAGCAGAAAAAATAATATTCAACTGTGCATATCTCGTAAAGGTTATAGTGTTTATGCTTTATCCTTTTTGTCCCGAGACAAGCAAAAAAGTTGCGCAGAGTTTTGGAATAGAATGGATAGCAGACGAAAGTAAGCCGAAGACAAAAGAAGATGTTTTAAATCACAGCGATTTTTTTAACATAAAAAGCACAGGTATTCTGTTTCCGAAGATTGGTGGCTGAAACTCGCGCAGAACCCTGAAAAATTTTGCCGGCTCAACCCCGTTCCCATTCTTCCTTTTTCTTATCTTTTCAACCGACTTTTTAAGAGAATAAGAGATATATATTGATTCTATTCCGGTTGGATCAAAATCAAGAAGTTTTGACCTTTCAAAGTTCTTTATGAACTCCTCAGATGTTTTTCTTGCCATATCAGCATATTCAGATATGATGAAGGAAAGAAGGTTATCAGTTCTCAAAAATTTGATTATCTTTGACCTTATTGATTCCTTTATGATGTTCAGAGTTAGAGCTTTTTCGTATATTTTTCCGTTAGCTCTTGCAGAGCTTATTATTGTACCTTTCAAATTCTCTTCAAGAAATCTTTCGCATAACTTGTTATCTGGAAGAGATTTAAGCTCGCTTATTTTTTCCCATGTCTCCCGGGGGACAAACTTTTCTGCTTCGGCTTCAACTTTGAGGTGGAGCAAAGAAATTCCGCCCCGTAATCTTGGAGAAAAAGCGCTAAAAAGTATAAAATCTGGAACCATAAAATTATGAGCTATAATGTCCTGAGCGAGATGAACCATATACCCTATCATAAACGCCTTTAAGAAATCTTCTTTTGCCTTGTAAAATATTCGCAATATAACTTGCCAATTGTGAGGATGGTAGTCCCAGTTTGACAAATTTTTTCCTATTATCATATCTGCCATGAGACTTCCCCAAACGAAGTTATGGTAATACTTACCACAAAGCTGTGCTATGGAACTTGATATTTTAGCAAGTGGTATAGACATTGTGATAAAAGAATGCATACCAGGACCCCAAGCAAAAGAGCAATCTACAAGAAAGAAAAGAAGGAAAAGGACAAATGATATAAAAGTCACAGTAAGAGGTATTACAAAGCCCATTATGTTAAATTTTATAAAAAGATGTCTTTGCGATGAAATTCCAAAATCTTTTGCACGAAATAGATAGAAGCTGGCTTATGAAAAGCTCAATCAAGCTCACTCCATCTTTTTCCGACCTTAACATTAACTTTGAGAGGAATAGAAAAACCGATCTCCTGCTCAAACCTCATCTGATCCTCCAGAATCTGCTTTACTTTTTCTGCTTCCTCTTCTGGACACTCTACAATAAGCTCATCGTGGATCTGCATTATAATCTTTGACTTTGGGCTTTCTTTCTTCAATCTCTCCGAGACCCTTATCATTGCTAATTTCATTATATCAGCAGCGGTTCCCTGAATTGGAGTATTGATAGCTTTCCTCTCGCCTTCCATTCTTGTGTTCTTATCATCTGATCTGAGTTCTGGAATATACCTTAACCTTCCTGAAAGGGTTCTGACAAATCCTTTCTTTTCAGCTTCCTTTATTATTTCCTCTCTCCACGCTTTAACTCCCGGGAACTTCTCAAAATATGAATCTATGAGTTTTTGTGCTTCTGTTCTTGATGGAATTTTCGCCTGAACTTTGAGTCCGTGAGCGCTTATACCGTATATTATGCCGAAATTTACTATCTTGGCAATTCTTCTCATATCTTTTGTGACATTTTCAGGTGCAATGCCGAAAAGAAAAGACGCAACCTGTGAGTGAATATCAAAATCGTTCAGAAAAGCTCTCTTCAACTCTTCGTCTCCGCTGAAATGAGCAAGAACTCTGAGCTCAATCTGTGAGTAATCAGCAGAAACAAGAACATTTCCCTCCTCTGCAATAAATCCATCTCTGATTTTTTCTCCCTCCTCTCCCTTTGATGGAATATTTTGCAAGTTCGGATCAGAAGAAGAAATTCTGCCGGTTGCGGTCTTTGTCTGATTGAAAGAGGAGTGAATTCTTCCCGTCCTTGAATTTATAAGAGAAGGAAGCGGTTGAACATAAGTTGAAAGGAGCTTTTTGAGCAATCTGTATCTTAAAAGAAGTTCTCCTATTTTGTATCCGGCACTTGCTATTTCTTGGAGAACCTCGTTATCTGTTGAGTATGATTTCGTTTTCTTTGTCCTTTTTATCTCTTCAAGCTCTATTTTCATCTTCTCAAAGAGGATATATGATAGTTGTTGAGGAGAATCTATGTTGAACCTTGAGCCAGAAACACTATATATTTCTTGTGAAAGACGGGAAATCTCTTTCTTCAATTCTTCCGCAAATTCCAAGAAAAACTCTTTATCTATCTTTACACCGCTTATTTCCATTTCAGCGAGGACTGGTATTATTTTGAGTTCTATATTGTAGTATGGTTCAAGTAAATTCTTTTGTGCAAGCAAGTTTTCTAACTTTTGGCATAAAGACAGAGCAACGAGAGAATCTTCGCATGAGTAATCTTTTGCTCTTTCAACATTGACATTCTGAAAAGATATTTTTCCTCCTGCGGTCAGTTCAGAGTAAGATGTTGTTTTATGTCCAAGATATATCAGAGAAAGCTCATCAATTCCCACTTTTGTCCTATCTGGATTAAGTAGCCATGCCTGAATCATTGAGTCCCCCGAAATTCCTTTCACTTCCACTCCGTAGTTTCTCAAAACTGCTATATCATACTTTATGTTCTGCCCGACTTTCTTATATTCCTCACTTTCAAAAAACTCCTTGAGAATTTCAAGTATTTTCTGGGTGTTGTTTCTCAAAAGGTCAATGTAGTAAGATGTGCCATCTCTGAAAGCGAAAGATATACCAACAAGTTTTGCATTCACAATGTCAAGAGAAGTAGTCTCAGTATCAAAAGCAAAAAATTTTTCTTGTTTTATCTTGTTTATCAGCTCGGCAAATCTCTGCTCATCTGAAACAAGAAAACACTTTGACTTATCAATTTTAGAGAAAAGGTAAGGATACATATCAGATATTTCTTTGAGGTAGGAAGAAAATTCAAGTTCTTTGAAGATTTCGATGAGAATTTCTATTTTAGGTTGTTTGAGAGCGAGGTTTTGAATATCAAATTCAAGGTCATCTATAACTTTGAGCTTTGCAAGTTCTTTGTAGAGCATGACAGATTGTCTTTCGCCTGCAAGAATTTTTCTGAACTTCAATTCAAGAGATGAGAAGTTATCAAAAATTTCCTCAACAGAAGAGAACTTTTCGAGGAGTTTTTTGGCTCCTTCTGGACCTATTCCTTTTACACCGGGTATGTTATCAGATTGGTCTCCGACAAGAGCGAGATAATCTGGAATCTGCTCAGGTTTTACACCGAACTTTAAAAAGACCTTCTGAGGGTCATAGAAAGCATCGCTCTCATCTTCTGCTCTTGGGTCAAAAACCCATGTGTTGTCATCTACGATCTGCATTATATCTTTATCTGATGTGACTATGAGTATTTTTATATCTTGATTTTTCTCTCTGACTTTGTGTTTTATTGTGGCAATTATGTCATCTGCTTCATAACCTTCATATTCAAAGTTTGCAATTCCGTATGCATCTATTATTTTTCTTATATAGGGTATTTGAGTCCTCAGGTCATCGGGCATTTCTTTTCTGTGGAGTTTATAATCTTTGAACTTTTCAGAGCGAAATTTTTTGTGGGAATCCCATGCAACCGCAAAATACTTTGGAGAAAAATCCTTTATTATCTTCCTTATTATATTTGTAAAGCCATAGATAGCCCCTGTCGGAAGCCCCATTGAGTTTATCAGTGTTCTGAGCTGGAAAAAAGCTCTGTAAAACTGCGATGATCCATCTACAAGAATCAAAGATGGATTAAAAACTTTCCTCTCCCTCTTTATCATAATAAAAAATGTTAGATTTCTCTTAATAGATTACAACTTTTTTGTCTTGTTCCAAGCTTATCAAGCAAGTTAAAAAGTTAAATCATTTTTCCTTTACAGCGGTTTCTCTGAGGTATATATAGGCGAGGAAAAGAACTGTGAAGAAGAACATAATTTCAAAAAATCCGAATTTTCCCAGATCTCTGACAAGGGGGACATAAGGGAAAAGCAGCGCAACTTCTATATCAAATATGAGGAAAGCAAGGGCATATATGTAGAATTTTACTGGCAGACGATTGTAAGCGGGCTGGAGCGGTTTCATTCCACTTTCAAACGGAAGATACTTATCTTTTTCAACCATCTTTGGTTTTTCGGAAAGTATGATATGAAGGATGACTATGGCAACACCGATCAAAACAGCCAAAAAGAAGTAAATCAAAACGAAAATTATCTTATCCATAACAAAAGAGAAATTTTATCAGATGGAGTAAAACATAGGTATTTTCACTTTTTTTGAGGGTCATTCTTTCAGGTTATTACAGCGCAACTAAAACTGAATACAGAAAAAATAAAGCATTTTCACTCCTTTACGCAGATGACTTTGTAGTGTGATGGATTTAACTCTCCGTACTTGTGGATTGAAAGTTTTACGTCTTTACAGAACTTTATAACCTCTTCCTGAGATAACCTCTCTTCATAAGGAGGACCCCACTCTTCTACCTGCTTTTTCCAATCAAGTATAACTATTTTTCCTCCGGTTTTAGTTATTCTCTTTACTTCCTCAAGAAATCTTATCGGGTCTTTGTTTTCATGTAAAACAAATGCACACAGAGTGAAATCCCCTGTTTCATCTTCTATCGGAAAATCATAATCACTTTTTGCAAGCAGAATGACAACATTTTCGGGAACTCCATTTTGTTTGAGGATTTCAAGCATCTCCTGCTGAACATCAATTGCATAAACTTTGCCGTTCTTCCCTACTATTTTTGAGGCAGGAAGTGTAAAGTAGCCACTCCCACAGCCGACATCTATAAAATTCATCCCTTCTCTCAAACCAAGAGATATTAAAGTTTCTTCCGGGGGTAGGAGCTTTTTTCTCCTCTCATCATGAAGACGAAAAGCGTTCTTCGGGTCAAATTTCTTTCCCATAGCCCAGAAAATAAAATTTTTATATTGCTACCGCTCTTTCAATTCTATTTTCACACTAACAGCTCCTCTGAAATCTCCTTCCTTGTATCCAATAGCTTTATCTTCGGGATACCTTCTCTTCAAAAAACTTTTTATTTCATCTGATAAAAACTTTTGATCTCCGTGGCATGGAAGACACATCGGCTGAATTACAATCGGACTGAAATATCTCAAATAAGTTCTTCCACCTTCTTTTACTACTTCAAAGTATTCCTTCGGGAGTTTCCCGTCTTTGCTCATTTTATCTAACTTTTTGAGTATTTCTAACTCGTATGTGTCCGGAGAATTCAACTTATTTCTGGGTTTTTCGCTCACTCTTCTCACATATAAGCTATATTTTTCCTGATATTTTTTTGTAATTTCCTGAGCCATGTCGGAGCATACACTTATAGCATTTTGATACCCGCCTTTGCTTATTTCTTCTGTGAGAACTTGCAACAAACCCTTTTTTAAGTCATCAGCAGCACTTCTCGCTAAATCAATATATTTTTGATTCACCTCCTGAGACACAATGAAAAGAGAAAAGAAACATAAGTGTAGCATAATAATATAAAAAGATATTTCACTTATGTTCGGGTTTTCAATCAGCAAAAAAGTTCGAACAAAGTTTTGCAAATTTTTGAAATAAAAGATGATAGATTAAATTAAAAAATAATTTATGAGAGAATCTTTCTTCTATCTGATGATAATCTTGCTTTTTTTCATTTTTTTCATTCCAAGAAGTTTTAGCAAAGATATAACCGTAGACGAGCTGAAAAGATTGCTTGAAGAAAGAAAAAACAGGAAAGAAAAATTTATCCTAATTGATGTGAGAACAGAGGAAGAGCATAAAGAAGGTCATATTCCTGGAACCGACCTTAACATACCACACGATAAAATTGAAGATATAAATAACATAGTGCGGGACAAACAGACAAAGTTGATTTTGTATTGCAGATCTGGAAGAAGGTCAGAGATAGCCAAAGAAACCTTGA
The DNA here is from genome assembly GCA_002898315.1 of bacterium HR19. Taxonomy (GTDB): domain Bacteria; phylum Calescibacteriota; class Calescibacteriia; order Calescibacteriales; family Calescibacteriaceae; genus Calescibacterium. The sequence continues at coordinate 81,560 of BEHV01000005.1, forward strand.
AAAAACTGGGGTATAAAAATGTTATCAACGCAGGAGGAATAAAAGATTGGAAATACGAGATTCAAAAGGGGAAATCAAATAACTTTTTGCGGTGATTTTCACAAACCTAAACCTATACCGAAGTATATTCTGAAAGGAGCTTTCAGAGGGTCCTGAAAACCGCGCGATATTGCAGAGTATAAAACAAACTGATAAATATAAAAAGCACTTCCATAAAAAGACATAACCGCAGAACCCGAACACCAAAATCCGCTATCTGAACAAAAAGTAAAGTCAAAGCTCTCGTTCTTCTGCCTGAACTGAAAAGAATTGAAAATAAAACCAAGAGAAAATTTGTGAAAAGAAAAACCAGAAAATAAAGGTATGTATCCATACCATACATCAAAAGAAGAAATAAAATCACCCTGCAAGAATTTATCTCCAAAGAAAACTTGGAGATAACCTAAATATGCATCTTTAAACTCATCAAAAATATCAACATTTCGGAAAGTATATCCGCCCAGGAACTGCAAACCCAAAAGTATATTTCTCTGGAAACCTATCGGAAGAGAGTATGATGCCCCTAAAACCCCCAATAAGTTCTGCGAGAAATAATTAGACGATTTTAAAATTTCTCTTAACTCAAACTGCTGAAAAGATTCTTCAAAAGTTGTATAGAAAGCTTGAGATTCCAGAGAGAAAAAAAGCTGGAAAGGTCCCAAAGGAGATGGGATAGGAAAAGAAGAAGATAAACCACCAAAAACCCTGCCGGAACGAGCAAAAAATTCTTGAGAAAACGGAGTAATAACCAAACCGCTCAACTTAGCACTTACAGAATAAAATTCTCCGAAACTACCCAGGAAAAATTGAAAAGATGGTCTTCTTGGTCCAAGTATAACAGGAAAAACTGTTTGTCCCCCAAAAAGTAGGTCAAATATGCTGTATGCTTGTGATATGTTCAGAGATGTTCCTGATACCACAGGCACAGCTTTTATATTTGCTGCACCAGCGAAAATTGAAGGAATAAAACTCCTGAAATGATAAGAAGAAAGCTGAGCAGAAATCTGCCATGAACCGCGAAATCCTAAAAATCCCACTCCCGCAAGGTCAAACCTGCCTAACCTATCAATTGATTCACCCTGCAAAGATACCCCAAAAATATCAAGTGGAATAAAAAAATTCTGTGAAGTAGATGTAAGAAGAGGAGATAAAGAAAGCCCGAAAATAGGAAATATAAGAGGGGACGAGAGTTTCAAAGGTCCTACTTTTTCTCCTCTGTATTCAGATAATTTTTCGGGCTCTTCTTTGTTTTCTGCATCAGATTTAGATAATTCTGATGTAGCTGATTCCTCTCCGTCCGAGTTCAAAGAAACGAGGTGGAAATCATCATTTGGAGCATAAACAAGTATCCAATTTTCTCTTCCGGGTTTTAGTTTTCTTACTCTAAAACCTTCTGGTTCAAAGGAAACATAGAAAAGCTCGTTCGAAGAAAAGCTGAACGAAGGGAACAAGGCACCTGAAATCTCTTCGGTAATTTTCCATAAATCTCCCGACACTATGTCTGTCACATAGATATTGAAGACCCCATCCTCTCTATCTGATGAAAATAAGATGAGATTATCTGAAATGAAGATAGGTTCTCTTTCCTCATATATATCTTGAGTGATAAAAGTTAATTCATTTTCGTCTTTTATGTTTCTCTTTGATGAATCTATGAGAACTATATTCTGAGCTTTACCATCAAAATATGCTGAAACAATAAACCTACCATCTTGTGAAAAAGAAGGAAAAGTAAATTGTTTTCCATCGTGAAAATCTGTAATTCTCTCCTCCTTACCTGATTCAAGGTCGTAGATGAAAATGTTTCTCGAATCAAGCTCGTTTTTCACATAAAGAAGTTTTTTTCCGTCGGGAGAAAAAGCCGGATGGGAAGCTCTTTTAGCCACATCTTTTAAATCCTTTACCTTGACTTTTAAAGTTCCATCTTTTTCTTCATATTCTAACCTGCCCACCGATAGCTGAAAATATGACTCCGGAACAGAACCGAAGAACAAAAATTTTCTTGTAGGTTTTGAAAAAGATATTGCTATCTGCGTACCACTTAAAGCGTAAGAATCAACATTAAAAAAGATTCTCTGCGCCTTTGAACCGGGAGAATCATAAAAGGTAAGGAATCTATCCTGAACCACAAAAAATCCAGTAGTATAAGGTTTTGGATAAGAAACATAGTATATATTTCTTTTGTAAAGACCTATTTTTTGCTTTTCAAGCGGAACGACTTCACCTCTGAATTTCCCCTGACTTTCTTCAAACCTCTTTATTTGCTTCCTGTATCTTTCATAGAGCCAATCTCTCCATTCTTTCTCAAGTTCTTCCATCTTTTTAGATGTAGCATACTCAAAAGCCGATTCGTAAGAGAAATTGAAAAAACCAGATGAGTAATCCATAACCTTTCTCAGCGCATCCCATCCATACCTATCTTTTATGAAGTTGAGGAAAGAAAATCCGTGATTGTAGACAATTTCTCCTTCCCATGCTGTCTTCGCTTCAAAGTTCCAGAGTTTATTAAGCGGATAAAGTTTTCCGTAATAAAGCAGAGTTCTCAAAAACATATCTCTGTAAGAATCAAGAGAATCATACCCAAGTTCCTGTGTGACAAGCTGAGCTATGCCTTCTGTGAAGTAAGATGGTTCAGAATATGGAACCTGTCCGAAAACAAATCCACCAATAAGTGTAGGTTTCCCCTCTATATTTCCGATAGAACAGCCCTTGTATATAGCACAGAATAATCCTCCTTGAATCAAAAAAGAGGGAAAGTATCTTGAAGTTTTTTTGACTTTTCTCAGCGCGACTATGTGAGCAAACTCGTGAGTTAAAACTCCTTCAAGCCATGGATGCCTTCCCCTCAAAGGCACATAGTAAATATCCGCAGCAAATATAAAAATCTGGTCCAAAATCTCAAGAGCAAAACCATTACCTATATCATCTATATCTATAATTACCACATGCGTTTTTCTGTCAAGTGGATTTCCAAGAATAGAAGTCACTTTTGGATAACTTTCTTGCTCAAGAACATCAGCAGCTCTCCGCGCAAAATTTTCAAGTCCATCATAATAGTATATCACAAAATGAGTTGTCTCAATGCTGTACCATGTCTTTACAAGATTGAAATTCAGAAAAAGGTAAAGTATGAAAAAAGACATAACCAGAAAACAAAAAGTAAATATGAACAAAATCAATACGAGAAAATCAGCTAAGTTCAATAATCAAACACAGCAATAGATATTCCTTCTGTTTTGGATTTCCAGTTCGGGACGAAGAGTTTCTTTCCGTTTAGTTCAAGTTTTACAGACCTTCTGAGATCTGTTCCAATAAAATAATCTATCTCTTCTAAAAGAGGGAGATTTGAAAAAGCTCCTCTACTGAAACTTGTTTTTCCATCTTCATCTATATCTCTGAAAAAGAATGCTACTGTTGTTTGTTCTGGCAGAATGCTTTCATCAGGCAAAGGATTATCATCTATAAAAACTTTATCTCTTCCAAGATATACCGCTTTATTAGATGAAAACAGGACAACGATAGAATAATTATCTGAAAATTTTGCTTGGGATTTTATTATATTACCTATAAACCCTTCTCCGCGTCCTAATGTTCTCATATAAACTGTAAAGTTTGAGCGCAAAAAAGGTTGTCTGTAATAGTGATACTTTACTCCACTATATTCAAAGTAAAATTCGTAGTATTTTTCTTTTTCCGCTTTAAAAACTCCCCAACGCCCCTCTGAATCTGTGATGAAACATGCAACAGGATTTTCAGACAACCTGAAACCTGTATTTTTATCTACCTCATAAATGTAAAGAGCTACCTGTGTTATAGGTTCATTTTCTGCAAGCGATATGATCTTGCCACTCAAGTAAACATATTTATTCTCTTCCTCTACTATATCTATTTTCTCTGGAGTTGAACCATCGTTGAAGAACTCAAAGACATATCTGAATGCTTCCGCAGATGATACAACCTCAAGGTGGTCTCCTCCCTCTATGACCACATTTTTGGCTCCTTTTATCTCTCCCTGACCAATAAGAGCGTCAGAGCCACCCCATAGAGCCATTACACTTATTTCAGCGGGAAATGAAACATTTCTGAAACTTCCGGCATGGACATAATGAGCGATCTTATCTTTGTTCTCTTGAAGATAAAGAGAGCAGAGAGCTCCACCGAGCGAATGACACACAAGATCTACCGACTTCTCTTTCCTCTCCTCCAAAACTTTATTTATTTTCTCTGTAAGTTTGGGAATAGCAGATCTGACATCTGAGCTTGAAGTGTTCCAATCAAAAATAATAAGGTCTTTCTGGCAGTATCCGTTTTCAAGGAACCTCTGAATCATATTTGAGAAGTTGTCGCCTCCACCCATAAAGCCGTGGACAAAAACAATGGGTCTTTTACCACTTCGGCACTCCGGCTCTTTTTCTGATAATCCTACCTTACAAAATTTCCCACTATCTGATGAGATTGAACTCTTTTCTTGACAAGATAAAATATGAATAAACAGAAGAATCAAAGATGCAAACTTAAGACAATTCACCATAATCGCAGAGCAAAAAATTCAGCAAATTTTTAATAAAATAATAATCAATACGAAAAAATTAATCATAGCACAGAATTCTCTCAAATTTTAAAGTAATGAAGAAAAATTTTTTGGCAATAAAGATAAACCTTTAAGAATAAAAAAATGGAATATGGCATAGCAAAAATTAACTTTATATTTGGTATAATTTCTGTTGTATCAATTTTTGTTTCAGTAATATTTTTTCTTTTGTCAGGGGAAAAGGAGTTAAAAGAGGAAGATATAAAGAGGATTGAAAGAGAAAAATCAAGTTTTTCTGAGCACTTTCAGAAAATATATGATATTTTAGGGAGCTGGATCTACTGGATAGCGAATAAGATGAGCTTTGCCTACAACCTTAATCCCAACTTTATCTCACTTTTAGGACTTCTGGCAGGAATAATCGGCTCTCTTCTTATAATCCCCGGCTTTTTCTCAATAGGGGGAATTCTCATAATTTTGGGGGGAATTTTTGATGTAGTAGATGGGAAAGTTGCGAGGGAAAAAAGGCAGGAGAGAAAAACAGGTGCATTGACTGACTCAGTTCTTGATAGAATAAGTGAAATATTCATGTTCTCCTCACTTCTTGTATTTTTTGAACTCAGAGGAAGCACAATTTTTACTGTCTTATCTGCTCTGAGTATGGCTTTTTCTTTACTTGTAAGCTATGTGAGAGCAAGAGGAGAATCACTCGGAGTGAAAGTATCAGAAGGAAGAATCAGAAGACCCGAGAGAGTAACAATTCTCTCTATTTCTCTCCTTCTTGAATCGTTATCTCACTTCATCACAGGTGAAATAATTTTTATCCCTCTTGCTCTGATAGTAATTTTCATCGGTTCAATTGTAACCTCAATAGATAGATTCAGAAAGGTCTTCAAAGAACTTGAAAGAGGAGAAAAAGATAAATAAGAAAAATTTTTCAGATATATAAAAAAAGAATTGAGGAGATAAAATAAATTGATATGCCTATATTGAAGATAGATGGTAAAGAGGTAGAGGTTGAGAAGGGAACGAACCTCGTTCTTGCAGCTTTGAAAGCAGGGGTTTATATTCCGCACTACTGCTACCATCCGCTCTTGCCGGTTGTTGCACAATGTAGAATGTGTCTTGTGAAAATAGAGGGAACCCCAAAACCAACACCAGCTTGCACCGTTTATGTAGATAAAGATATGTCTGTTGATACTCAAAACGAGCAGGTGAAAAAGTTAAGAAACACAGTTCTTGAACTTCTGCTTCAACATCATCCCGTAGATTGTCCCGTTTGCCCGAGGTCAGGAGAATGCGACCTCCAAAACTTCACATATATATGGGGACCAGAACAAAAAAGATACGACGGAGTGAGGAGGTTGAAGGGGTGGTCAAGAGTTTCAGAAAAAATTCTCCTCTTTAAAGAAAGATGTGTTCTATGTACAAGATGTGTGAGATTCCTTGAAAAATACTCAAACAGTGAAATTCAAGTGACAAGAAGAGCTTTCGCATCAGACCTCATGATATTTCCCGAGAAATTTGCAGGGAGTAATTATTCCGGGAACATAATTGATCTTTGTCCAGTAGGAGCATTAGTAGATGAAGTGAGCAATTTTATGCCTCGCGCTTGGAGAGTAAAAAAAGCTCTCACAAGATGTGCGCTCTGCGAAAGAGGATGCAGAATAATCGTTGAATCATGGAAAGGAGAAATAGTAAGAGTGAAAACATTTGACAACATGTTAGATAAGGCAGAAAACCATCTATACTCAAAAGTTGAACTCGTCCAACCAGCATACGAAGAAATAGAAGGTATAGAAGAAATAGGAGAACACTCTTATGAGAAACTCTACTCCGAAGACCTTATGATATGTGATATAGGAAGGTGGGGATGGAGAGAGTTTTTCTACCCACGAGACACAAAAATAATGGTAGCAGAGAACGGAGAAAAAAAAGAAATAGATTGGGAATCTTGCAAAAAAATTTTAAAGGTGTTTGCAGAACATGAAAAGAAAGCTATTTTCATCACTCCTTTTGCGACAAACGAAGAGATGAGAGTTTTTTCAGAGCTTGCAGAAAAGTCAAATTCTAAAATCTCTCTTTTACCACCAATAATCAAACAAGGAGATAAAATACTTCTCAAAGATACAAGAGCTCCAAACTTAAAAGGTGGAGAAAAAATAATAGGAGGAGTAAAACAGGAGGTAATTGACGGCGCGAAAAATGGGGAATTTTCCGCTGTGCTGTTTTACGGTCTTGGAGCAGATAAAACCAAACTTAATACAGAAAACATAAAAGCAAAGTTCCTGATCATAATTGACAATAAAGCTCCGGAACCAAATGGAAATCAGTTTATTTTTATCCCGGCAACTCTACCATATGAGAAAAGAGGAACTTACGAATTTGAGGGAAATTCCAAAAGAATCTACCCTGTTGTTGAGAGGAGACCAAATGAAACAGAGATTGCAAAATTCCTCATTTCTATTTTATAAATCCATACCTCAAAATGTTTTAGATAGAAAAAGAGATAAGTGTTCAGACGACATCTGCTTCTCCTCTGGGAACTACTATTTCCCCTTGCTGTTCCAATCTTCTTATAACCTTCAAAATTTCCTGCTGTGCTTTCTCTACATCAATTCTTCTCACAGGAGGCATTGTCTCAAGTTCCTCTATCATAACTTTTCTCGCTCTTTCACTCATAGCTCCCAAAATCTTCCTCTTTACAGTTTCCGAAGCACCTTTCAGTGCCTTCAAAAGAATCTCTCTATCAACCTCCCTCAGAATTAAGCTTATATACCTATCGTGAATTTTGACTATATCATCAAATGTGAACATTCTCTGTTTTATCTCTTCGGCAAGCTCAGGATTTTGCTTTTCAATCCTGTCAAGAAGTTCTTTCTCAAGCCCAGGAGGAGCATTCATGACAATTTCTGCAAGAGCATTTACTCCCCCTACCCTTTTTGTAGCTCCTATGGTTCTATATTCTTCGTCAAGAACAATTCCTATTTCATCTACCACACCCGGAGCTAATCTATCTAATTTTGCCATCCTTTCAAGAACTTCTCCGTAAATATCTTTTGGCAAGAATTGAAGGACTTCTATCGCTCTTTTCGGGTCAAGGTAAGCTAAAACAACAGCCATAGTTTGAGGGTGCTCCTTCTTTATAAAATTAGCAATAGATTGAGCATCAAGGTCGTGGAGAACTCCTAAACCTGTATCTCCCCCACTGATTTTCAAAAATATTTTCAGACGCTCCATTATTGCAGCTGCTTTCGCTGGACCAAAAACATTTGTGAGAAGTTTCTGAATGAACTCCAACCCAGAACCCGCTAAAACATCTTGCCTCGTTTCCTTTATGAAATCATCTAAAACTTCCTTGACAAGCTTTTTCGGGATAACATCAAGAGAGATCATCTCCTCTGTTATCTTCTGAATTTCTTCTTCTGTGAGCATTTTTAGAATCTCAGATGCTTGCTCCTCTCCAAGAGCTCTGAGCAAAATTGCAACTTTTCTCGGTCCCTTTATCTTCCTGCCCTGTGAGATTTTTTCTTCAGCTTTCACTTCCTGTTTTTCATTTTTTTTCTCTGTATCATCTTTTGGTTTGGTCTGTGTCTGAGCGGTATTTGCAGGCGTTGTCTCCTGCTTGGTTTTCTGAACGGGTCTTTCCTCTTCCAAAAGCTTCATATATTTAAATTTTAATCATTTCTTATCGGTTTTTATTAAGGAGAGATGAATAGCACATTAAAAAATTTATTAAAATTATATAGGACGAATTGACAATGGAAAAGGCAGAGAAAATAAAAAAATCTATAGAAGAAACAAAACAGGTGAGAAAAAATCAAGTTATTCGTGTTTTTGAATTGAAACTTCAAAATTTATCAAAAAGAGACATAGAAAAATTTGAGAGGCTTTTTCTGGAAGCTAAATGGCTCTATAATTTTATAATTGCAGATATTGAAAATCGGTTGAATGATAATGCATGGAAGTTAAAAGAAGTTGAAATAAAAACTCCTGATGGACTGGAAAAGAGAGAAATAATAACACTTTCTTCTCAAATGCGACAGGGAATAGTTGAGAGAATTAGAGATTCGCTAAAAGCTCTCAAAAAAGCAAAGGAAAAAGGAATAAAAGTAGGTTCCCTTAAATTTAAAAGCGAAGTAAGAAGTATTCCTCTGAAACAGTATGGTATTACCTACAAAATAATCAAGGACAAAAACAAAGTTAAAATTCAGGGAATAAAAAAGAAATTCAGGATTCTTGGTCTTCATCAGATTAGTGAAAATGCAGAAATAACATATGGTGTTTTGATTAAAAAGCCGGATGGATTTTATCTTCATATAACCTGCTGCTTATTTAAAGATGAACTTTTAAAAAAGATTAAAGAAAAACAGAGAAACTCCGCTGTAGGCATAGACCTAGGCGTAAAATACCAAATCACTTTATCAAACGGAGAAAAATTTGAATGGTTTATTCCTGAAACAAAGAGGGTTAAAAAACTTTAGAAAGTTTTATCCAGAAAAAAGAAAGGAAGTAAGAACTACCTGAAAACAAGACGAAAACTTCAGAAGGGATGGGAGTATGTAAAAAACAAAAGGAAGGATACTCTTAATAAAGTGATCAGTTATCTCAAAAGGTTTTCTTTAATAGCAATTCAAGACGATTCAATAAAGGGCTGGCATGAAGGATGGTTTGGGAAACAGATTCAGAACACGGGGATAGGAGGAATAACTGCAAGGCTGAAAAGTCTTGCGACTCTTATCCCTGTGCTCTTTGTAGATAGATATGAACCTACTACAAAAACTTGTTCTTTTTGCGGTTATAAACAAGAAGTTTCTTTATCTGAAAGAGTTTTTAGATGTAAAAATTGTGGTAAGAAAATTGATAGAGATGTTAATTCAGCAAGAAACATTTTGAAAATAGGATTAAGCAGGATGGCAGACCCTGTAAAGTCTGCCCTACCCGTGGGCTGCGGGGAAGTAACGCCTGTGGAGAGGACAGCAGTCCTCGCTGAAGCAGGAAGCTCCTCACTTCAGTAAGGAGAGGAAGTCACTTACCCACAATTTTTCTGATCAGCATCTTTATTGGGTCAAAATATCTATCTGCAACTCTTTCTTTCATAGGAATTATAGCGTTGTCTGTTATGTGAATTTCTTCTGGACAAACCTCGGTACAGCACTTTGTTATATTGCAGTACATTATACCCGCTTCTTCTTTGAGCCAGCTTATTCTATCAACGGAATCCATTGGATGTGTTTCAAGGTAAGCGGAAAAAACAAGATATGCGGGTCCCACAAATTTTTCAAAGAGTTGATGTTCTCTGAGAACATGGCAGACATCAAGACACAGAGCGCACTCTATACATTTTCTGAACTCCCTGCCCTTTTCAATATCTTCATCTTTCATAATCCACGAGGCGTCTTTACGTGGTTTAAAGCCGACATCTTTTATTATTTTCCTCCGAGTTCTCAAATTCCATGATGTATCAGCAACAAGGTCTTTTATGTGAGGATATGCACGCAGAGGTTCAACCTTTATGGGCTGAGATAAATGCTCTACCCTCGTTTTACACATTAAAGATGGCTTACCGTTTATTTCAGCTGCACAAGAACCACACTTTGCCGCCTTACAATTCCACCTTACAGATAAATCTCCTTCAAATCTGCTCTGTATATATAGAACACCATCAAGAACAACCATTCCCTCCTGATATGGTACTTCATATTCTTTGAAAGTTCCTTCCCCTCTCTCCCCTCTGAAAATAAGAAACTTTACCATCTCTTTGTTGTTCATTTTCAAGCCCTCCCGTAAAAAAATGAAATCGTTTTTATTTTATCAATACCGCAATTTTTTAAGTTATGAACTGAAAATTTTCCCCACGCTCAACCCCAAATTTCCTGAAAACCCCAGTAATTTTAAAATTTTTATATGGAATGCCAAGAAAGGAAAAACTAAATAAGAAAACAGAAAATCAAAATGAGATAGAAAGAGAAGACGATGATAAGAACAAAGAGATTTTTGAGAAAATTCCTTATGTTGTTGAATTTATCAGCTATATCTCAGCAAGAAATTTTTCAGATAACACAAAGAGAGCTTATATATCTGACCTCGTAGATTTTTTCAAATTTATCAAGAAACATATTGAAAACATCAGAACAGAAGATATAGAAAACTACATAAAGTATCTTGTAGAATCAGGGAAAGAAGATACTACTGTGGAAAGAAAACTCGCAACTCTGAAATCATTTTTCAGATTCCTTGAGGAGAAGAATATAATAAAATTCAATCCAGCAGAAATAATCCCTTTCAGAAAAAGGAAAAAGAAAATTCCAGATTCACTAGATGAAGATGAAGCACTTGAAATTATTGAAGCCGAGAAGAAAAGAGATAGAGCTATTTTAGCTATGCTTTATGGATGCGGACTCAGAATATCGGAACTTGCCAACCTTAAAAAAGAAAACATAATGGGAAAATTCCTGAAAATCAAAGGTAAAGGAGGAAAATGGAGAGTGATACCAATACCAAACACATCAAAAGAAATTCTTGAAGATTACATAAAAGAAAGAGAGAAACTAAATCCGAGAACTGATTTCATATTCTTGAACAAATTCGGTCAAAAACTTTCAGAAAGGTATATAAGAGAGATAGTCAGATTAAATGGAGCTTTAAAAACAGGAAAGAGGGTATGGCCCCATCTTTTACGCCACTCATACGCCACTCACCTTCTCAAAAACGGAGTAGATATAAGAATAATTCAAGAGCTACTCGGACACTCCTCAATAAATACAACTCAAAAATACACACACGCAGATATAGATTATATCATGAAGGTTTATAGGAACTTCCATCCGCGCGAGAAAGAAGATAATCAGAAAGATTAAATTCACAAAAGCTCTGGCTAACAAATTATTTTCTTCTCGTCAGAGAAATCGGCCATGGTTCAGGAATAGCGAGGAAAATAAGAGCAGACCCCATAAGTCCCATATTTTTCATAAACTGAATCATCTGCATCATCTTCATCTGTGGGTCTTGCTCAGCCCAGAAGTTATGCATAATCAAAGTTACAGGAATAAAGAAAGCGACAAGCGAGAGGACTCCAATCCACGGCATAAAGCCGGTGAGGATGGTAAAGCCACCAACAATAAGCAGTATTCCGGCAACAATCACTCCCGCTTCCGGCATAAAACTGAACTTTGAGGCAGCATATTGGCTCATCATCTTGAATTTAGTGAAGTGTTGTACCCCAGCCATGATGTAATATAAACCCAATATTATCCTTCCGATCAGAAACCCTACATTTTTTAACCATTTTAGTCCTTCCATATTTCAACTGCCTCCTTTCAAATCTTGACACTTTATCCTTCCTTGATTTTTTCTATTTTTACCTCGTATCTTTTTCCATCTTCGTCGTAAAAGTATAGTTTTCCTTCTTGCTCGACTCTTGTCTTTTTGTGTTTTCCAGAGCAGTAAGGTGGATTATCTGTCAGACCGCATCTACATATCCACACACTTTCTCCACCTACCTTTATCTCTATTGGAGAATTGTCTTTTCTTATTATTATTCTTGCCATAGCAGTTTTTTATTTTTATCATTCTCTAACTCTTTTTCTGTGATATATAACACAATCTTCTTTCTTTTTCTTTTTACTTTTCCTTTATCTTCAAGAACTTTGAGAGTTTTTGTAACACACTCACGGGTTGCACCTACAAAAGACGCTATCTCTTCATGAGAAAATGAAAGCTCAACATATTTGTGACTTTTTTTACCCAGCTTTTGAGCTATGTAATAAATTATCTCCTCCGTCCTCTCCTCAAGAGGTAAAAAAGAGAAATCTCTTATTCTCCTTTTGTATAGGTTGTTCTTCTTTATAAGGTTTTCAATTATGATAGCACTTATACTTGGCTTTAACTTCTTTATCTCTTCTTTTGAGATAAAAACAATTTTGCAATCTTCAACACATTCTGCCCATTCCTCGGAGAGTCCGTCAAATCTTCCAAAAACCTCTCCCTCCGAAAGAATATCAATAGATATTTCTTTCCCGTTCTTATCTAAAAAGTATATTTTCACTTTCCCTTCCTTTATAACCATCACTCCTTCTATTTCATCATAAGGTGTATAAACGAGTTCTCCCTTTCTGAAACTCAAAACTTTCATTTCATTTAAATTTTATATGAAGAAGTAGAAATGTTTTGTCGTTCAAAAAAGTGTAGAAAATCATCATCTCAGAATTTGATTTTTCTCTCTGATGAGCTTGATGTAAAAGATAAAAGAAAATATAATTGCAAGAAACAGAGGAGAAGATGTAAATAGCCAGAACTCCGAAGGTGAATTTTTGAACATATCAAACATAGCTCCACCAAAATACTTGCCAACCGACCATCCGACTGTCTCAATAAATTCAGAGAATCCAAGGTATAAACCTTTCCTGCCCGTTGGGGATTCATCCATAACTATGATAGATGAGAAAGTCATAAAAATTATCTCTCCAAGGGTTAGTATAATCACGCAGAAAGCAAGCCAGAAAAAGCTCTTAAAAACCGCAAAAAGATTAAAAGAGGCAAAATAAAATATTATTCCAGCACACATAGCTTTGAGTTTATCTCGTCTTTCCTTTATCAGGTATTTTAAAATAAAGTTTATGATTGGGAACTGAAACAAAACAACAAAAAGTCCGTTTATTGTGAAAAAATATCCGATTTCCCTGTTTGAAAATCCAATAAAGCTCGCATAAACAGGAAAGGAGTTCAAAAATTGTGAGACGACAACAAAAGAGAAAAATAAAGAGATAAAAAAAGGCATAAAAAAGGTGTCAGAAATAGGAGAAAACATCTCAACAATAAAAGATTTTTTTAACTCGTTCAAATGCTGATACCCATTTTCTGCTGATGAAGATTTTGGAAAATTTTCCACCTCAACTTTTCTCAATGGAATCAAACAGAAGATAAGAAGAAAAGAGAGAATAGATGAAATGAAAAATAAGAGAGAAAAAGAGAACTCTGAAATAAAACCTCCTAAAATAGGTCCGAGCGAAAAACCTATGTTTATTCCGACTCTCACAATACTCAAAACATAAGGTTTCTTTTCCTCGTCAAGATGGCTTATTATAGTGTTAGAAGAAGTTACTATCAGCGAAAAACCAAAGGAATTGAGAATGAGCGGAACCTGAAAATATATGAGATGAGCGGAAAAGTGTATAAGAAATGCAACAGAGAGCAAAGCAAAAGACCTCATAACTATTCCTAAAAGAAGAATCCTCCTCGCCCCCACTTTATCTGATAAAAAACCAGAAGGAATTCTGGCAATAGCTCCGATAAGAGTTGATATTCCCGTCAGCAGACCAACACTCCCCATATTGTATCCACTGCCAAAAAAATATATGTTCAAGAAAGGAAGAGATACAGAGAACACAGCAGCAGATAATCCTCTCAAAAAAGCAAGAGCTAAAACCATGATTATATAGCAAGCAAAAATAAATACAAAAATCAACTGAAAATCTTTGACAAAAATCCTATCTCATTCTCGGATCAAGCATTCTTATAATCTTATCAACTGTGAAGTTTATCATAACCCATAAAGATGATATAGTAAAAACGCAAGCGTATATCAGAGGGAAATCACGAGAAATAACCGATTCAACAGTAAGCAGTCCTATCCCCGGAAAAGAAAAAAGCGTTTCGGTTATAACAGTTCCAGAAAGCAAAACACCCGCCTGTATTCCAATAACAGTCATTATTCCGGGCATGATAAATCTTATTATGTGGAAGATTCTCCTCCATCCACTTACTCCCTTCGCCTTCAGAAAAAGGTAAAAATCGGAGTTCAAAAATTCGTCTGAAAGGTTTTTCATGAACCTGCCAGTAACCACAGAAAGAGATACGCTCAAAGTCAAAGCCGGAAGGAATATACCTCTCGGTGAATCAAATCCAGAAACAGGGAAGATTTTCAGTTTCACAGATAAAACTATAATAAGCATCAGACCAAGCCAGAAGTTAGGAATAGACCACAAAATAGTTGTTATAGTGGTGATTATATCTTCGGCTCCCCTGAACTTGAAATAAAGTAAAAATATAAATGTTCCAAAAATCAGAGCGAGTGATATAGATGAAAATGCGAGAATAAAGGTATTTTTCAATCTCTCTTTCAATATGTCTTTTACTTTTTGATTTGTGTAAAGCGAATTACCGAAGTTAAGTGTAGCAACACTTATGATGGTTTGAATATACCTTTGGAGGAGCGGTTTATCAAGGTTGAGTTCTTTTCTTAATTTTTCTACTTCTTCTGGGGGAGCGAAATCTCCTGCTATAAGCCTAGCGGGGTCTCCCGGCATAGCAGAAATTATGAAAAAAACAGCGGTTATTATAAGAAATAGAGTCAAAACCGCCTTGAAAACGTCTCCTGCAAATTTTACCATACAAATTGAAAAATAGGTTTATTTTAATAGAATTTTACTCAGTTTAACTTTTTCAAAATCACAATGTATTCATATTTCATAGTTGAGTCCTTTATTCCTCTTATGTTTGATGGAGAATTTTTGTGTGGCATTCTCTTGCGTGATATTTCCCTGATGATTGTTATTTGATGTTCAAATCCCTCGGCGGAAAAGAAATCCACCGAAATTTTATCCGTTGGTAGTTCCAATCCTTTGACCTTTCGGTTGCCTACTACAAAGCAGACGAGACCATCTCTCTTTACCTTTTGAGATATGATACGAATAGAATAGTATAAATCTTCGTAATACGAAAAAACTTCTTTCGCCCTTTTTCTATCTTCAATCGCTATTTTCTCTATATACTTATAGAGGATTTCAGAAGGCAAATTATAGTGGATTTCCCTGATTTTCGCTCCGAGTGATACTTTATCTACATCTTTTTCTATACCTAACCACCTTAAAGGCAGTTTTGAAAATTGACCATATGCAACAGTTGTTCTTGAGTCACCATAAGGCGGAGAAGTAATTACAAGGTCTATTGATTCATCTTCTAATGGTATTCCGTTTAAGATGTCTCTTTCTTCTAATATCAGAATAGTTTTGGTGGGAGGAAAATTTTCATAAAACCGCACGAGCAATCCGATATTTTTTAGAGCAATTTCTTTGAATATCTTCAGAACTCTTATACTATTGTTTTCCCTTTTTCTCACCAACTTGAACTCGTCATATCTGGCTTTTGAAACCCTTCTTACCGTATCTGAAAAAACTACCTTGAAAAAATCTCTTGCCACACTATCCTCTATTTTGAATATTGATTGTCTTAGACGTGATAAATCTTTTACTACTTCTTTATCAAACCAATAATAAATATTATCAAACTCAAGAAATTCTGGCTTTTGATTCTTGAAATCTTGAATAATGTGTTCTAACACTTCTAAAAGCAAATTTGATTTAATCGGGGTTGTTCTTACTTTTGCAATCAGCACTGCCAAAGGGTTTATATCATATCCTATAAAGTTTCTTCCACTGATTAGGCATTCAACTGCGGAAACTCCCGAGCCCATAAATGGGTCCAGCACAAAATCACCTCTTTTAGAAAACTCTTTAAGGAGTTTTCTTACTACCAAAAAATGAAACATAGCAGGGTAAGGATGTATTCCATAGACGCCTGAACTTGCAGGTATCTCTTTAAAATCAAAACTTTCATCTCTAAATCTCTTAAAAGTTAATTTTGCATACTCTTTATCTATACCTTTGCGAAAAAGCTCTATCTGCCTCATAATTTTCCTAACTCCTGAAATTCTATCCAATATTTAGCGAGTTTTTCCAGAGATTTCCTTTCATATATCATATATATTTCGTTTGCCTTTCCTTCAAAGCGAATCAGAGCAGAACCAAAATTTCTTTCTACAAAATCTTTATCAAAATTCAATTCATTCCAAGCTTGTTCTAATATCTCATCTACCGAAGGAATTTCAGATTTTGCTTTCTCTAAAATATCCTTACTTCTCACCTATCAAAATATAATTATTTCCTACCCGAAAATTTGACTTCATACTTTGAAGAATATCCTCGTGGAGTAAGCATGATTGAGTTTTTGACAAAAGTTGTTGAGTTCCCAATTATAACAGTGGTAAGCATACCCAAAATTGAGTCATCACCAAGTTCCCCGAGCGTTGTAATTTTTACTTTTTGCCCCTCCCTGAAAGCGCTCTTTATAAGAGCTACGGGAGTATCAGGACTCCTGTACTCCAAAATTATATCCCTCGCTCTTTCTATCTGCCATGTTCTCTTCTTGCTTTTTGGATTATATATAACTATCACGAAATCTCCCTCAGCAGCAGACCTTATTCTCTTTTCAATTACCTCCCACGGAACAAGAAGATCGCTCATTGATATTACCGCAAAGTCAAGCGAAAGCGGGGACCCTATAAGTGCAGCACAGGCGCTCGCAGCAGTAATCCCCGGAATAACCTCAACGTCAGGATTATCACCCGGCTTCCAGTCAGATTCAAGCAGAGCTTCATAAACCAAAGCTGCCATACCATATATACCAGCATCACCAGATGATACAATAGAAACTATCTTACCTCCACGAGCTTTTTCTATTGCAAAATGAGCTCTATCTATCTCCTCTGTCATTCCCGTCTCAAAAATCTCTTTATTTTTTATCTTATCAGGAATGTTTTCCCTGAGAAGGTCAATATATGTTTCATAACCTATTATGACCTCGCTTTCTTCTATCGCATTCATAGCCCAGAAAGTCATATTTTTGAAGTCCCCCGGACCTATTCCTACAACATAAAGTTTTCCTTTCCCGTCCATAAAATTCACCTCCATTTTCTATGAATAACCTGATCTTATTAGAATTTACAAGAGCAATTGAAAAAAATTAAATTAGTGAATAAATTTATTTTCTGTTAGATGGAAGTGAAAATACTGGGAGCTTTTGGCTCAAAGTTCAAAGGTAAGAAGATGCTATCAATCCTGATTGAGAACAAAGTAATCATAGACGCGGGAAATATCGTAGAGTCGCTCGGAGAAGAATCATTCAAAATAAGCGATATACTCATCTCCCACCTTCATCTTGACCACATAGCAGACATACCGTTTCTGATAGCAGAATCATTCCCCGTGAGAGAAAAGCCACTCAATATATGGGCGCAGAGAGAAACTCTGAACGGACTGAAAAAATACATAATGAATCAGAAGGTCTGGCCAGATTTTACAAAAATAAAACTCAGGTCAAATGTATCATCTATAAATTATCTTGAACTCAAAATAAACGAAGTAATAAACATCAATGGACTGAAAATACTCCCTTTCAGGTCTAATCATACGGTTCCAACACTTGGCTTTATGGTTATGAAAAACGATAAATCATTTATATTTTCAGGAGATACCTATAAAAACAACGAAATTTGGGAAACAATAAACAGAGATGAAAAAATAAAATCTCTATTTATAGATGTATCTTACCCTAAAAGAATGGCAGAACTCGGAAAGGTAGCAAAACATCTCTCAACAGATGCATTTGAAGAAGAGCTCAAAAAGCTGAAAAGAAAAATAAAAATATTTGTAATCCATGTAAAACCTGTATTCTTCAAAGAAGTTAAGAAGGAAATAAAAGACATATCTTCAAGAACCGGATTAGAAATAGAGGTGCTTGAAGATGGTGATGAGATAAAAATATAACAGAATAAAATCATAAAAGGTCAAAGATTTTACTGACAACAAAAAATTTTTGATGTTAAAAAAGCAAAAAGAAAAATAGAGGAGAAAAACGAATAATTTTTATGTGTATATGAAGATACTCGTAGTAGATGACCATGAGCCGATGAGAAGAATAATAAAAACAATACTGCGACAGGCAGGATTTTCAGATTCTGAAGAAGCAGTAGATGGTAAAGATGCTATAGCAAAACTCAAAGAAAAAAAATTTGATGTAGTCCTTCTTGATCAAAATATGCCGGGACTCACAGGTATAGAAGTCCTCAAAATAATAAAACAAGACCCTGAACTCAAAAACATTCCGGTAATAATGGTGACCGCAGAGACATCAAAAGAAAAGGTTATGGAGGCAATTCAACTCGGAGTATCAGATTACATAGTCAAGCCATTCACAGCAGAAATCCTTAAAAAGAAAATAGAAAGCGTGGTAAATAAAAAATAAATAACCCTGAAAAATCTCAAATCAGATAAAAATCGTTAATAAATTATCAAAAATGGACGAAAAAAAAGAGAAGAATGAAGAACAGAACTCAAACCAAAAAGAAAAAAAATTAAAGTATAGAAGAATTCTTCTGAAACTTTCAGGTGAAATATTCGGCGGGGAGAAAAAATTCGGATTAGAACCATCTGTCTTTTACGAAATTGCAGATGAAATAATAGAAGCATATAACCTCGGAGCAGAAATTTCAATAGTCGTAGGAGGAGGAAATATAATAAGAGGGATAACAGCAGAGAAAACAGGTATAGATAGAACAACCGCAGATTATATGGGAATGCTCGCCACAATAATAAACGCCCTTTTCTTACAAGAAATACTGGAAAAAAAAGGATACCAGTGCAGAGTGATGAGCGCAGTACATACTCCAGCCCTTTGCGAACCCTATATAAGAAGAAGAGCTATAAGACATCTTGAAAAAGGAAGAATCGTCATATTCGCTGGTGGAACGGGAAATCCCTATTTCTCAACAGATACAGCCGCATCTTTGAGAGCATCTGAAATAAAGGCAGATGTTATACTCAAAGCTACAAAAGTAGACGGCGTATATGATTCTGACCCTCTCACAAATAAAGAAGCAGTCAAGTTTGATGAAATCTCATATGCTGAATTCCTGCGACTCAACCTGAAAATAATGGATGCTACTTCCGTGACACTCTGTATGGAAAGAAAAATACCTATAATAGTGTTCAACATATACCAAAAGGGAAATATAAAAAGAATACTCCTCGGAGAAAAAGTGGGAACACTTGTCCACGCATAAACCAAAAAATAAAAATGAAAGACATCATTAAAAAAAGAAAATCTCATCTATATGTGATTACTGTAATTTCAATCCTCTTGCTTCAAAACTGCAACAGGTTCTTCTCTTTCTTCATAACAAAAAACCTCCCACTAATATGCCACACCGAGATAAACGAGGAAAATAAAATAACCCTTTTCGTATCAGAAAATCCAGATGAAAACTGCTTTGAAATATACATAAACACAGAAAAGAAAGATAAAAGATGTGAAAGAAAAATAATTCTCGGAGATATTGATGACATAAAATCAGATGTAAAGTATTATATCTATCATAAAGAGAAAAGTATATGCTCTGGAAAAATAAAGCCAATCGGAGAAAAAATAAAGCTTGCGGTAATAGGTGATACATCTTATAAGACAGGATACTTAAAAAATATGGTAGAAAAAATAGTGGAATTTCAACCTGATTTTACCTTTCATGTCGGCGACTTTCAGTACGATACACAACTTGATAGATGGGATGAAATACTGAAAATCTTTGAACCAATTTTTCAAAATTCTTTCTTCTTTCTCTCTGCGGGAAATCACGAATACGAAAGCGAAACAGATGAGAAAATATTGAAAAAGTATTTCCCCGAAGAAGGATTTTTCGCTTTCAAAATCAGAGATATATGGTTCGTCGGAATCAATATGTTTTCAGAAAAATTAGACGAATTTTTAGAACATATATCACAAAAGATAAATTATCCTGCCATATTTTTCTTACACAAACCTTTCGTCTCGCTCGCAAGAGGAGAAAAGTTAGAACTATCTTACAGAAACATATTTTTAAAGATAAAAGATAAGGCACTTTTGATTTTTTCTGGACACGACCATCTGTACGGAAAAGTAAAAATAGGTAATGCATTGCAGATAATATCAGGCGGAGGAGGAGCAAGAATATACCCCTGCTCAAAGAAAAACGGCTCAGAAACGGTTTTTATAGATGATAGCGAAACTGAGATCAAAGTTGAAAAATGTGTTGAAGAGTTCAACTTTATTTTATGTGAAATTGAAAATCAGAAGGTCTTCTGCAAAGCAGAATCACCTACATCTGGCAAAATAGATGAATTTTCTTCTGAAATCACACGTTGAGAAGAAGGTGGATCAAAATTTCCATCACTATTATGTTCAATTCTTTTTAACTCATCTTTATTATCTTCTTCTGACAATTTAATATTTTCACTGCCTTTGCTAACATTAGCAAGACACAAAAGTAAAATAAGACCTAAAATCCTTCTCATTATCAAAGAGTTTAAACAAGGGAGAAAAATTCAGAATATTTTCTGCTTTTTAATTAGCTCACAGACAAAGATTTCAAAAGATTCCCGAACCTTTTTGTTTTGAATAAAAACAGAACTTTGTATATAAAATTTAATTTATAGGAGGTGAAAGTTCTGATGGCAGGCATAGGCATAGGATTTCAAGAACTCCTTGTTATATTCCTTATAATAGCTCTGCTATTTGGAGCAAAGAAAATCCCAGAACTCGCAAGAGGTCTCGGACAAGCGATGAAAGAATTCAAAAAAGGTATGAAAGATGAAGAAAGCAAAGAAGAGTCAAAAACAACAAAAGTTGAGAACTCAGAAGAAGAAAAATCAAAAATATCCTCCCCCGAAGTCATAAAAACAGCTAAAAAAGAAAAATAAAATCAACTCAAAAAATGAAGGTTTCTTTCTTAGCAATAGGAGAAGAGATAATATCTGGATTCAGAGAAGAAAAAAACATACGGAACTCTTCTCCTTATCTTTACTCTCTTGGATTTTCAATTTATATTCAGTGTGTAGGAGATAAAAAAGAAGATATAAAGTTTGCTCTAAAACAAGCAGAAAGTTTTTCAGATATAATAATATGCTCCGGAGGTCTTGGTTCAACCGAAGACGATTTAACAAGATTTGCAGTATCGGAGTATTTCAACGTACCACTTGAAGAAAACAGAGAAGCTCTTGAAGATATGAAAGCAAAAATCAAAGCAAGGTCAGGAAAAGATGATATTCCTGAAATTTTGAAAATACAGTGCCTATTGCCAGCAGGTTCAAAACCAATACTCAATAAATCTGGCTCCGCTCCGGGCTTCAAAATTGAAAAAAATGGAAAGGTCTTCTACTTCCTCCCGGGAGTTCCTCAGGAGTTTTCAGAAATGTTTCAGAACTTCGTTCTCAGAGAAATAAAAGAAAAGTTCTCTCATATAAAACCACTTGAAGAAAAGGTTTTCAAAATCTTTGGATTGACAGAAACACAAATACAAAAATATCTAAAAGATATAGGCATACCAGAATGCGTAAAAATCTCATATCTCCCGTCATCTCCAGAAGTAACCATAAGAATAACAGGAGAGAAAAACGAAAGATTTTCTCAATTTTGCAGCAAGGTGAAAGAAGAGCTGAAAAACTTTATTTACTCGGAAAACGAGAAAGATAATATAAGCAAAGTGGTAGGACAAATTCTTAAAGAGAAAGGATTTTCTGTTTCAACCGCAGAATCCCTCACGGGGGGAGAACTCGCAAACTTAATAACAGACACTCCCGGCTCCTCCAACTATTTCAAAGGCGGTGAAATAGTTTATTCAAATGAAGCAAAGATTCGGCTCGGAGTAAAAAGAGAGATTATAGAAAAATTTGGTGCGGTATCTTATGAGTGTGCAGAGGAAATGGCAAAATCTGTAAGAGAAAAATACGGCTCAGATTTCGGACTATCTACAACAGGAGTTGCAGGACCAGACCCACTTGAAGGAAAACCCCCGGGACTCTTCTACATAGGATTTTCATCAAAAAATGAAACGGCCGCTTTTGAATTCAAATTCAATATCGGAAGGAAATACATAAAAATCTTATGCTCTCACATAGCCCTTAAAATCCTTCTTGATAAAATAAAAGATAACGGCAAAAACAGATAGCATAAAAACTATTCAAAAAATGGAAGAAAAAAAGGTCTTTTTCTTTGAAGATTATTTTCTCGCCCCTGAATATGTTTTTCAACCGAGACCTGAAACTGAACTTCTCGTTGAGATAGCAATAGAACATATAAAAAAGTACCTTTATGAAATTTCAAAACCAAAGAAAGAAAAATTCATTCTCGCAGATGTAGGAACAGGAACTGGATGCATAATTATTTCAATATACAAAAAAATAGAAAAACTGCTCAACATCCTTGAAATTCCGTATAAGATGATAGGCATAGATATTGACATGAAGACCTTAAAAATTGCAGTTCATAACTCAAAAATTCTGAACTCTCGTGTAGATTTTGTTCTTGGAAATCTCCTTGAGCCCATAAAACAAGCCGATTTTATAGTTTCAAACCCTCCGTATGTATCACTAAAAGTGAAAGACAAAATAAGTATTCCTGACCCTCCACATACTATTTTTGGAGGAGAAAAAGGATACGAAACCATTCTGAAACTGATAGCTCAAGCATATTCTGTACTGAAAGAAAATGGTTTCCTGCTTATTGAAGTAGGATACGATGACCTGAAATTTTTTGACCTTGAAGAATTAAAAAATGAATACAAGAAAGAGATTTTTTCTTTTGCAAAAAATCTTGGATTAAAGCTCTTCCCTCCTGTGAAGGACTACAACAAACTTGAAAGGATTCTCATTTTTCAGAAGTAAGGTATATTTTCAAAAAAGCCAATTTTTTAAAAATGACTTTAAAATGAAATCATAAGAATTTCAAAAGGAAGAGGATGAACTATGGCAATATCGGGAACAGCAACAAGAAGATACAAAAACAGAGCAAAAGAAATTCTTGAAGTAGCGGCAAAACTTTTCAGAGAAAAAGGTTTCAAATCAACATCAATGCAAGATATATCAAAAGCTCTTGGACTTGAAAAAGGCGCTATATACTACTGGATAAAAAACAAAGACCAGATCCTCTACCTCCTTATAGAAAACGAAGGTAAAGAATTTCTCAAAATGATAAACAAACTCGTGAAAGAAAACTCGCCCCCAGTAGAGAAGTTGAAAAAGTTCATTGAAAACCACATAAAAATTATGACCGAAAATATAGATAAATCTGCGGTATTTTTCAGCGAATATAAATTCCTACCTGAAAAATGGAAGAAAAAGGTTATAAATTTCAGAGATGAATACGAATCAATGCTGATTTACATAATCAAGGAAGGACAAGACAAAGGATTTTTGAGAAAAGATATAGAACCAAAACTTATCGCCTTCGCAATACTTGGAGTTATAAACTGGGTATATATATGGTTCTCACCAGAAGGAAAATACAAAGCAGAAGAAATAGCGAAAAACTTTTCAGAGATAGTATTGAACGGAATCTTAAACAAAGCTTGAAGGAGAAAAAAATCACAATGAAATTTGCTTATGATTTTTCTTTTCTGTTATTTCTGTAATAATAGTAGTAATAGTTATTTTTTGCAATAGGAAGTTCTGGTGCGAATTCACGAGATAGCTTATTGACAACAATCTTTATATCTTTTGCTCCCACATCTTTTAAAGTTTCAATGAGACGCTTTAAAGTTTTCCTTCCCGTAGAAGTTATATCAAAAACAACAAGAGCCAAATCAAACTTACTCACAATTGGTAAAACATCAGGCAGTATCAGAACGGGAGAAGAATCAGCAATAATGACATCAAACCTTTCAGAAAGCTCTTTCAAAAATCTCTCAAAAGCAGGAGAAGATAAAATGTCTGGGGAGAAAAAACCACGCTGGGAACCAAAAACAAAAATGTTCTCCCTGAACTCAAAACCGGCTTTTTTAATAACATATAAAGGTTCATACTCGGAAGCAATTATGTCAAATAAACTTTTTTCTTCTGGTAAAACAACTGTTTGCGACAACACAGGATGCGATAAGTTCAAATCTAAAATAGCAACTTTCAAACCTGTTCCTTGAAACGAAAGACCAAGATTCAAAGATACAAATGTTTTGCCCTCGTTATCTGATGAACTTGTAATTAATACTGAAAATCTTTTCCCGTTGCGTATTTGTAGAGTCACTCTGATCCTCCTCATACTTTCAAATGTAGCAGGATTATCTTCTGCGAGGTAAGACGAAATCTTTTCAAATTTTGGAACAAATGCAATAGGACTGACTTTTACATAACTCTGAATCTCATCTACATTCTTAAACCTCATATCTATACTTTCAAGAATGAGAGCAATAACTATTCCAGAAATAAAAGAAGCAATAAGCGAAAGAATAAGATTTATTTTCAACCTGCTAACAGGATTTTGTGGCAGAGAAGCCCTTTTATAAATTTCAGAAAAATACGACCACATTCCCATAGTCATCTTGAGTTCTGCAAGATTGTTGTAATAGTTTTCAAAAATCTTGTTCAGAAGGTCAATATTGTTTGAGATATAAAGATACTCTGAGATATTCTTTGATATATAACCTATATTTTTTCTTGCTTCATCAATTTCTCTCATAGCGCTCTGGTTCTGCGACCTAAGGTCTGCGAGCAAAACTTTGAGATTATAAACTATATTGCTGAAAATGTCTTCTATCTGCTTATCTATCTCTTTAACTTTCGGATGGCTCTCGCTGTATTTTGAAAGAAGTTCCTTCCTCTTATCTTCAAGCTCAAGATATTTTAAGTAGTATGACGATATTGATTTATCTATTGAAAGAAGGCTGGCAGCTTTTGATTTGACTTTCTCTACCATCTCCTTACCTTCCGGAATACTGTCTTGCATAAACAAAGATTCTAAATTTCTGAGCGCCTCAGATGTCTTCTGTTTATTTCTAGATACATCTTCAAAGAACCTCTCTATCATGTTTATTTTCAACTGATTCTCATAAATTTTGGTCTGTAAATCTTTTATTCTGTTTATCTCCTCTTTTATCTGCAGGTCAGGATCAACTATACCAGTGTTTTGAGAAAATTCGGAAAGCTTTGAATAAGAATCTTTTAATTTCTGCGATATCTCATCAGAAGATTCTTTCAAGAAATTGAGAGCGTTTTCTATGGATTGATGAAACCACTTTTTTGAATTTTTGACATACGCTTCAGCAACGGCGTTAGCAACCGCCTGAGCTTCGTAAGGTGAAGAAGAGTAAGCAGAAATGTTTATTATACCGTTCCTTTCAGATGATACTTCTAACATATCTCTTAGTTTTTTTATGTTCTGCTCACTCTCTTGCCATCCCAAAATAGCTAACGCTTCTTTTAGGTTCTCCTCAGATTTGACCTTTATTACTTCCTCTTCCAAGTTAAACTTTATGGGTTTTATGTCTATTCCAATATCTCGGAGTATTACGGGTATGTAAGATGTTTGAGATACTCTGCAAGATGCGGTGGCTTTGTAAACTTTTTCTCTTTCTCCGCTCAGCTGTTGAAGTCCAAAAACAATGCAGAACATAATAAGCGATGTCAGAACAACATATTTTCTCCATTTGTATATGGAGTTTAAGAAATCTCGTAATGTGAGTTCTTCCATTTTTTAAATTTTATTCTTTTATTAATTTTTTTTGTTATATTTTTGAAAAATTTCTTTTTTTCATAATTTAGAAAAAATTAAAAAACTATTTTCATTAGCTTTACTAACTTTTTATTTCCAAATAAATCCCCCATAAATCATCAAAAAATTTCCCCCTTATAACACTTTGTTTTGAACAAAAATCAAGGTAAAATTCAATAGTAATCACCCAAGATAATTTTAGAAAAAGTGAAAAATTATAAAACCTTATGTTTATTTTTCATCACAAAAATGTTAGCCCTTACATATCCTTCTGGCGAACCTATATCAAGCCATTTTCCACGAACTATAACTCCAATAACAGAATTATCAGAAATCTCACTATAGGACGCTTTACCTATCGCACCGGCAAGCTGAATTTCTCCTCTCTCGTCAGGTTCTTCCATCTCAATATACCTGAAGATTTCGGGAGAAAAGACATATCTGCCGACCACGGCGAAATTAGACGGAGCAGATTTAACACTTGGTTTCTCCACCACTCCGCTTATGATAACCTCATCAACTCCAGCTCTCTTTGAAAAAGAAATAATTCCGTATTTTTCTACTTCTTTTTTTTTCACGCGTTGGAGAAGGACAACTCCCACCCTTGGTCTTCTCTCCAAAAACTTATCTACAAGGTGTAAGATAGCCGGCTTCCCGTCATATGGGAAAAATATATCATCTGGAAGGAGGACAGCAAAATTTTCATTTCCGACTTTATCTTTCGCGCAGAGTATTGCATCACCTAATCCCCTCTGCTCCCTCTGAATAACATAATCTATCTCTATATTTTTGAAAACTTCAAGCGGTGAAAGAAGATGCAGTTTCCCTTTTTCACTCAAAAACTTCTCAAGCTCTTCATCTCTTTCAAAATACTTCAAAATGTCCATCTTTCTATGGGATAGAACGAAAATCACTTTTTTTATCCCAGATTTTACACATTCAAGAACAGTATAATGAATAGACGGTCTATTGTATATCGGGAAGAGTTCTTTTGATATCACCTTTGATGCGGGAAGAACTCTTGTGCCAAATCCAGCAGACGGAATAACTGCCACCTTGACCTGATCTTTCACTGAAATTTCAAAGTCGCTCTTGGTTGTGGTACTCATAGACCAAACAAAACTTCATCTGCCCTTCTCTATTTCTTCAAGGAGCTTTTGATATTCTTCTGGCGAAAGAAGTTGAAAGCCGTCCCCTTCTCCTTCAATCTCAATCTTAAATATCCAACCATCTCTGTAAGGAGATTTATTTATCAAAGATGGTTCTGATTCAAGTTTTTTATTTACATCTATTATTTTGCCGGAAACAGGTGAGAAAACATCAGAGACCGCTTTGACTGATTCAACAACGCAGACCACTTCTCCACTTTTGACTTTCTTTCCAACCTGCGGGAGTTCAACAAAGACAATATCAGATAAACTTTTTTGAGCGTAATCTGTTATACCACAGGTGGCAATTTTTCCATCTATTTTCACCCATTCGTGTTCAGAAGTGTAGAGAAGGTCAGGGAGAACTTCATATTTTCCAGCACTCATAATCTCCAAAATTATGAAAAATAAATTTAAATTCCAAAATTCCTTTAATTTTTCTCTGAACCTCAAAATGCGTGCAAAAATAAAAATCTTTCTTAAAGATATATTGGAGTTGTCAAAGTATAAAATAGCTCTTGCAAATGCCATTTGCGGGCTTTCCGGTTTTTCTCTCGCAGAAGGAGAGATAATCTCTTTGAAGTCGTTTTTTGTGTTCTCTGGAATTTTTTTTTAGCTGGCTCGTCGGGAGCGTTAAATCAAATATTAGAAAGAGAACAAGATAAATTGATGAAAAGAACTCAATCAAGACCTATCCCCTCGGGCAGAATAAGTGTGAAATTTGCATCAGTTATAACTTCGCTCTTTCTTATAGCAGGTTTCACACTTTTATATTTCGCTGGGAAAAAGACCTTGCTCACAGCAGTTTTAGCTCTTTTCATTTACGATTTTTTATACACACCTTTGAAGAAGATTTCAGGAGTATCTGTTTTTGTGGGCGCTTTTGTCGGTGCATTACCACCTGTCAGCGGATACCTATCAACAAAAGATAAAATTGACGAGATAACTATAATTCTTTCTCTCTTCATGTATATCTATCAGATACCTCATACTCTATCTCTGTTTTATGTCTTCGGATGGGATGAATGGGAAAGAGCTGGGTTCAAAACACTTTCAAGGTTAGGTAGAGAAAAAATAAGAAAAATCATCATTACAACCCTTCTGCTATCGTATATAATCGGATGTGTTTTTATTGCAAAATTAATCTTACCCGCTGTTTTTCCCTTTTTAATCTTTTCCATATTTGGCATGATAAGAGCAGTTAAAAACCCCCGTGAAATCTTCTACAGCTTGAACATTTTTATGCTTGGAGTAATTCTCACACCAATTGTAAAGTCTATCTTCTCATAAAGTATTTTGAACGCAGTCCAAAAATCTCAAACCTCAATGTCTTTATACTTGTTTTCCCATTCTTCCCAATCAGGAGTGAAATATCTCAATCTTACCTTTTTATATTCTTTTGTTGATACGAGACCGGCAAAATTCTTTACCCCTGTCTCGTTTGACATTTTTTCTATTATTTTATCTGCTTCCTCCTTATCTCTTGCGTGTATCATTGTAAAGATTGAGTATGGCCAAGATGGATAAGTTGGTCTCCGGTAGCAATGACTCACACTCCTGAAAGATGCGAACTTCATTCCAATTGAATCAATATATTCGTCAGAACCATTTACTTCCCAAACAGCCATAACGTTATATGTGTATCCTGCCCTTTTGTGATATAGTATTGCAGCATATCTTCTTATTTTTCCTTCTGACTTGAACTTTTCAAACCATTTTTTTAGCTCCTCAAAGGAAAATCCATATTTATCGCATATAAAATCAAAAGGTTGTTTTTCGGGCATTATATTTTCTTGCAGAGCTAGAATCGCTGGAATCTCTTCTGGTTCAACACCTATAACTTTTCTTTCCTTCTCTGTATAGAATTTATATTTATCTTCTCCTGTGAGGTCCTCTTCTCCGGTCATATCAAGGACAACTCCTATTTTGTAGAGTTTTATCGTGGGGAGCATTATCATCTCGTCTGCGGAGCTTATTTTTTCAAGAATTTTAACAGTTCTTTCAAGTCCGATTTTTGAGTTTGGTGGAACCGCTATTGTGAACCACAGATTGAAATCGTGATTTCTTCTGTAGTTATGACTCACTCCGGGGTGAGTATTTATAATTCTCGCGCACTCTTCTTCAAATTCTTTCTTCACCTTTGCTGCAACGAGCATAGATTTATATCCCAAAGACCTTGTATCAAAAATAGCGCAAATCTGCCTTATAATCCTTCTTTCAAAGTATTCCTTAACTATATCTATAACTTCGTCTTCAGATAGAGAAACGGTTTCAGCTATTTTTTTAAAAGGTCTTCTCTCAAAAGGGAGGTCCGCCTGAATCAGATTCAAAACACTCTTTTTTGCCAGCTCTTTCTTCTCATCAGACACAACCAACATAAAAGAAAATTTTAAACGAAAATATTCAATTTGTAATATTTTGAATTTGTTTAGTTATACGAACTTATTATTTGAAGTATCTTTTTAGAGATAATTTCGGAGACATTTTTTGGTATAGAAAAATTTGCAAATTTTGTTTTTTCTATTATTTCATAGGCGACATCTAAAAAATCACGGGTTCCTCTTTCAAACCATTTAGCGACATCAATTCCCAATATCTCTCCTGCTTTTTTTAACCTCAATATAGATGCGGTGATGTGAAAAGTCCATTCAAGCTGTTTTAAGAGGATTCTTATCTGCTCAAGATATGAGATTTTATTTATCACTTCTGGGAGATATTTTCTGGCAAATCCAACATGTTTTGCCTCATCACGAGCCATATAATCTAAAAGCCCTTTTAATATGGGTTCTTTGTAGCACTCTTTTAAGGCGGTGAAAAGGTAGTATGCAACAGTTTCTGTAAGCAGATGAAGTCCGACCATTTTCAGAGCGACCGAACGAGTTCTCAAAACATCGTCTAAAACACAGCGGGAGTTCGGGTCTATTTCTGGTATATTGCCGAGCATAGAAAGATACTTCTGATATGCTGTGACATGTTTTGCTTCTTCTATGACCTGTGCGGAGAGCACTTTTTTTGCATCCATATCTTGAACCATGTTGAGAAGCTGGGAAGCAACAAGCATAGCAACAATTTCTCCGTAGTATATTATAGAAAGGATTTTGAGGAGCGCATCTTTTTCTTCTTGTGGTATATGAGGAAATCCATATTTTTCAAGCAGTGAGTTGAAGACCTCAGTATCATCCCAGAAATGTTTTTTTGAAAGTTCGTAAGATTTATCAAGGAGTGGGTACTTAACTTTCAGGTTCTCATAAGAGTAAGGGTTAAATTCTATTTTGGGAGCGAACTTTTGGAAACCGAGTTTGCCTTTTGCCAAGTATAAACCCAACTTATCTATAATCTGTCCGACAGACATCACAATAATAATTATAATAATTCTATCTACCAGATGGTAAATTTTTGAATAAAAAACTACCTACTATATGGTAATTTTTCACCCCGAAAAATGGCGAGCAAAACGATGAATCATCTGCACCTTTTAATTCCGTATTTTTTGATGAGACGGTATAGTGTAGAACGGGGGATGCCAGATAACTGCGAAGCTTTCTCTAAATCTCCATCGGTCTCATCAACCAATTTTTTGATGTAATCTCTTTCAAAATCTTCAATTACTTTTCTTCTCAATTCAAAGAAAGAATTTGAAAAATCAGGAGAATCTGTACCGGGGCGAGCAGGTTCAGAGAAAACTATATTATCTGGCAAATCATCTATTGTTATGATGTTCTTTTTTGAGAAAACCACAAGCTTTTTCATAAGGTTTTGGAGTTCTCTTACATTCCCGGGCCAGTTATAATTTTTCAGAGCTTCAAGAGCTTCATCGTCAATCTCAATCTTTCCCTTATTTAATTCACGGGAATATTTTTCAAGAAAATAATTTATAAGCTCTTCAACATCTTCTTTCCTTTCTCTCAAAGGTGGTATATGTATTCTGAAAGCACTTATTCTCCACCAGAGGTCTTCTCTGAACCTACCTTCTTTTACATCTTTTTCTATATTTCTGTTTGTAGCGAAGATTATTCTGACATCAACTTTTATCTCCCTGTTCCCTCCGAGCCTTCTTATTGTTTTATCTTGCAAGAACCTGATGAATTTGGCTTGCATCTGATATGGCATTTCTGTAATTTCATCTAAAAAAAGAGTTCCTCCTTCCGCCCATTCAGCAATTCCCACTCTTGATGATACAGCTCCTGTAAAGGCACCTTTTTCATAACCAAATAATTCTGCTTCAAAGAGGTCAGGAGGTATAGCAGCGCAGTTTAAGGCAACAAACTTTTCCCTTCCAGAAAGCTTATGTATATATCTTGCTATAAGTTCTTTTCCTACACCTGTCTCACCTGTTATGAGGACATCAACATTTATTTTAGCCAAGTCCTTTGATATATTTATTACTTCTTCCATCTTTTTGCTTCTGAAAACTATATCTGTGTACTCGTAGTCCGATATTTTGAGGATTCTGTATCCGTTTTTCAGGTCAAGAAGCTCAAGCGCCTTTTTCAATGTGAACTTAAATTCATCAATATGGAATGGTTTTACAATAAAGTCATAGACATGTAGTTTCAAAGCTTTCAGAGCACTTTCAAGAGAAGGGAAAGCAGTCATGATTATAACCGTTGTATCAGGTGAGATTGATTTTATCATCTTTGTCAGTTCTATCCCGTCCATTTCAGGAAGTTTCAGGTCGCACACAGCAATATCAAAGAAAATTTTTTTGACTTTCTCAATAGCTTTTGAGGGACTGCTCTCAACAAAAACCTCTATCTCTTTTGAATCAAAATCTGACTCAAGTTCTGATTTCAAGACAGAGAGCAGATCTTCATCGTCATCTACTATGAGAATTCTTCTCATAAGGGAAATATATATAAAATGTAGTTCCCTTTCCCTTTTGGGACGAAAATTCAATTTTTCCGCCATATGACTCAACTATTCTTTTGACAGAAGATAAACCTATGCCTGTTCCTTCTTCTTTTGTCGTGAAGAATGGTTCAAAAATTTTGTCTTTTATATCATCTGGAATGCCCTCGCCCGTATCTTTGACTTCAATAACAACAGAATCGTACTTATCATAAAATCTTATTAAGATAAATTTCTGCTCTGTTTTTCTTACCGCATCTATTGAGTTGAGGATAAGGTTCAAGATGATATGTTCTAAGTCATTTTGATTTAACGGTAGAAATTTTGATTGTGTCAGAATCTCGCATTTTATATCTATTTTAAGTTTTTCTAATTTTCCTCTCACAAGGTAAAGGACTTCATCCACTGCTCTGTGAATATCGGCAAGTTCTTCTTTCATTCCCATCTCTACACCCTTTCTTTTTCTCACAAAAGAAAGAAATTTTGAGACCGAGGAGAAAACCTTTTTCACCTGATTTTCAAGAAGATCAAAATCTTTCTGCATCTCGGGGGGAACCTTTGTTTTCAATCTTTCTACCTGCGAGAGAAGAACAGTCATAGGAGTGCTAACATCGTGAAAAAGCTGAGAAGCTATTTCTCCAGCTGTAGCAACCTTTGAACTTTGAATAAGCTCTAATCTGAGTTCCTTCTCTTTCCTTATTTTTTCTTTCAAAAGTTCAGATAATTTGAAAGCAAAGTACCACGAAATTAAGATGACTATGGAAAATGCAAAGAGCCATCCTAAACCTACAAAATGATGAGAGAGCTTTATATCAAAAAGCGGAATAACATCAAAAGAGATGAGAAAAGTTATGAGTGAAAAGATGAAAATGACTGAAAAAACAACGAGCAATGAGATTTTCCGGGGAAAAATAACACTTGCTATAAATATATGAAATAAATAAACCGAAAGGAATGGGTTCTTATACCAACCGGAAAAATAAAGCATAAGAGATAAAATTATGAGGTCCGAATACATCTGAAAAATGAGGTGATATGAAGGTTTCAGTTTCATCTGAATTCTGGAGAACAAGATATTTGAAATACCTACAATAGCGCAGAGAACAAAGAGAATCAAACTGTTTAAGGGTTGAACTAATCTGAAAATTGTAGAAAAAAATATAAGAGTTGTAGAAGACGCAAAAGCTAACCACCTTAAATTTATAAACCATCTGACAATTTCTCCTTCTTCCTCTTGTGATAGGTCTGGAACGAGTTTAAACTCCATAAGTCTCATAAAAGAATGAATTTTAAATTGCAGGTAGGAAAATAGCATTACATCTTAAAAACTTTTGAATTTGAAGATGAAGAATGAAAGAGATAAGATAGAGAATCCTATAAATAGCATGGAAAAAAATGAGAAGGGAATAAGCCATTTGCCCAAAATTGAGTAAATATACATCCCGAAAGGTCCTAAAATATCAAGAGATTGAGAAAAGAGAGAGATAGTTGAAATCCTGAAAATTTCTGTTGGGTTCAAGAAAACACATAGGAAAAAAATGAAATTTGGAAGGGTTGAGACCTGAATCACCCCAAGTATCCCAATTTCACCACCTACCGTGAAGATAAACCACAAAATAATAGCCAAAGCTATGGCAGACGATTTAGAGGAAGTAAGGGAAGAAATCAGAAGCCCTAAGCTTACGAAGACAAAAGATAAAGCAAGTATAAAAATCAAGATAATCATAAAGTTCATAAAATCTTCCGCGCCGGGTCTTATGAAAAAAGAAACAAGCGGAAAAACAATAGCTGGCGGAATAATATTCGCCGAAAAAGAAGATAAAAAGCTTGAAATGAAATACTCTGCTCTACTCAGAGGGAAAGAGAATACATATTCAAGAGATAGATTTTCTCTCGCTCCTGCAATAGATAAACTTGAAGGGAGGATAGAAAAAAGAGGGACAAAGATGATAGATATATTTATAAGCGTAGCCATAAGCTTTCCAAAACCCTTATACCCGTATAGCCCTTGATTTACGCCAGCATAACCAAATCCCAAAGCCAGCAGAGAGAATGTGAGAACATAGATAAAAAACAAACGGGAACGAAGGATTTCTTTAAAACCGATACTAAAAAGTGATTTTATAACCGGGAATCTCAAAGATGATATTTTTTCTTGATTCATATCAGCTAAACTTTGCTTTCAATCTTCCGCTTTTTGTTTTACACGCTCCAAAAATTGTTTGAAGTCCATACATTCGCCTTTACATCTTGATCTTTCAAAAGCAACAAATCCATAGTTCATAGGAGTTGTAAAACCGGAGGAAAAGAGAGCAGAATTTTCGGCATCAAGCCACTCTCCTGTTTCAAAATCAACAACCCATACTTTCTTGATATTTTCTTTTTCTTCAAGGTAAGATAAGGCAAGACAACCAAGGTCATCAAATTTTTTCACCTTGCCGTTTTTCAGAATGTATTCTCCTGCATACTTTTTTTCTGTAATGTGCATTTTACAGTATGAACAAGTATCACCCGGCAGAAAATCAACGGGTTTCTCGCCGTTTTTTGGACACTTCCCAAAGACCAGAAAGAGAAAACCAAAAGATAAAAGAATGTATTGCGTTCTCAGACCCGCATATTTTTTATTTATCCTCCCTTTCTCGCTCATACCTTAATTTATCTAAAACAATTTTGTCAGATTATTCTATCATTTTCAATTTTGTAGTTTTCTAAAAATTCTTTATATCCTCCGTCAAATTTTATTTTTCCTTGGTTCATATAAATCACCCTTGTAGCAAAAGATACATCTTGTAATCTATGTGTAGAGATGATTTGAGTTGATTCAAGTTCTTTGAGAAAATCAAACAGTTTTTTCTGAGCTGAAACATCAAGATGAGAGAATGGTTCATCAAGGAGGAGAATTTTTGGTTTCCCTGCAAGAGCAAGAGAGAGAAAAAGTTTTTGTCTCATACCTCCTGAAAGTTCGGTTAATTTTTTGTTCTCAATTGACGAGAGTTCAAGCTCAAAGAAATCAA
The DNA here is from genome assembly GCA_002898315.1 of bacterium HR19. Taxonomy (GTDB): domain Bacteria; phylum Calescibacteriota; class Calescibacteriia; order Calescibacteriales; family Calescibacteriaceae; genus Calescibacterium. Next base: position 116,488 of record BEHV01000005.1, read on the forward strand.
ACATCTCTGAAAAATTTGAAAGAGGAATACACTTTGAAACAGAGACAAAATTTATAAGGTCCTTTACTTTTACGGACCATATAGGGTGAACCTGAGGGCAATAGCTCAAATTTCTTTTATCATAATAATTCGGTTCCTTTGCATTTTTACCAAAGATTTTAATTTGGCCTTCAAAACTCAAAAATCCCATAATACACCTCAGAAGAGTTGTCTTTCCTGATCCGTTATATCCGAAGATGACGACCTTCTCCCCTTCCTTGATATATAAACTTATGTTTTCAAGGACTTTTTGTTCCTGAAAACTTTTGCTCAGGTTCTCTATCTCTAAAGCAAAGTTCATCGTTTTTATTATGGAAAATCAATGAGCAAAAATATCAATATTCTCTCTAATTTTATTTACAAGTTTAGGTTTTATTTTTCTTTGTTTTTTATCCCAACCGAAAAAATCTGGATTCATTTTTGGTCTCACATCTGAAAATACGGGAGGTGGATTAAAAATAGGAAGCACGCGCGAAATTATATCTATAGCCGTTCTCAGAGGAGAAAAGTATATGAAAGATAGTTCTGGTTTCTTCGCAATAACTTCAAGGAACAGAGATGAATATTCAAACGGGAAGTCGCCATATCCATCTTTATCTTTATCGTATCCTCGGTATGTATCGAAGTAATTTGAGTACCAGAAATTTTTATCTTGAAGGACCTGCTCAAATTCTACGATAAATAAATTTCCTACAAAAGTGTTATCTGATATTAGGTTAGGAAAGGATGGTGGAAGTACTCTTACCGCAACTATATTGAAAGCAAAGACGTTTCGTTTGATTATATTGCCAAATCTCCTCTTTGATAAAATATCATCTTCTCGTATGTCTTCACTTATCGTTTCCCCTCTGAACTCAGGAGAATTAGCAAGATAAATTCCAACGGAGTTATCTATTATGAGATTTTCTGTAAGGACGATATATGAAGCATCTTTAAATCCGACCCCAATTCCTGTAAGATATTTTGAGCTTCCAAAAACATTTTTTCTGATGAGAATTTGTTTTGAGAACATCAGAAAAGCCCCGACAACATTACCATAAAACTCATTACCTTCAAGAATATTACCATCGCTATACATGTAGTGCAATCCGTATCTGCTGTTTATAACATAGTTTCCAATTGTTTTCACATCGCTTGAATACCAAATAACCATATCTCTCATATTTTCCATATAGTTTTTTTCTATCATGACTCTTCTTGAATACCAGAGGCGAATTCCATCACCTCTGAACTGAAATGGTTCTCTTTCATCTCCCAAAATAACATTCCCCTTTATAATAACATCTTCTGAATTTTTGAGATAAATACCAAAGAGGGTATTTTCAATTCTGTTTCCTTCAAGATAAACACCAGTTGCATTTTCAACCATAATTCCCGAATCCTCATGAAGAAGGTCTCTTCCAGAATTCCTCACTATCAAGTTCTTTATGGTGCAGGGGGATTTTATATAAATAACATGACCTATACCACCACTATCCACTGCTGATATTCCTTGACCATCTATATAGATGTTTTTATCTATGATTATGTTTCCCTTGTATGCTCCACCTTGAAGGATTATTTTATCGCCATCTTTCGCTTTTTGCAGAACCTGACCGAGGTACGAAGCATCTACTTTAAAGATAGAAGAAGAAATTAAGAAGGGAAACATCAAGAAAATCTCCCCCATCGCAATAAATTTTAGGTAAAAATAGAAAGGGAGGGGCTTTTTAGGATTCTGATGGCAATTTTACCCCTCCCTTTCTTGAAGTTGAGATTTTGGTTATTTACTTCAAGCCGGCTGCTCTTCCGGCATTTATAGCTGCTGTTGCAGTTTTAACGAGAAGTTGCCAAGCCCAGTTAGCTGTGTTTGCACATTCTTTCCAGTTATTTTGAGAACACAGTTTTTCAGCTTTCTCAAGTTCTTTTTTAGCCTGAGCAAGCCACTCGTTAGCAGATTTCCATTCGCTCCCAATAGCTGGGTCAAACTTAGCTTTTTCTTCTATTCCTTTCTGAATGAGTTCTCTTGCAACCTGTTCAACTACATTCAGAGTATCACGGGCGTTTTTAAGCCATTTTTCGGCATCTTCCTTAGTTTGAGCAAATAATGGAAAAGAACCTAAAAGTAAAGAAGATATAAAAGTAATAGTTGCTATTTTTTTACTGCTCATAGTCATTCACCTCCTTTATTTTTTAGGTTTCACAATTAAATAACCAGCCATTTCAAGATGAAGAGCCGAGCAGAACTCGGAGCAGTAGAATGGGAAGACACCTGGCTTTGAGGCAACAAACTCTACAACTCCTACTTCTCCGGGTTCAATTGAAAGGTTAATGTTGTATCCACCAAGAGCGAAGCCATGAGTGGCGTCACGTGCTCTTTCAACATTAGTGATATACATCACTACCCTATCTCCCTCGTTTACCTCTATTATTTCAGGAGTAAAGTGGCTTCGTATCGCTGTAGCATAAACGTAAACTGTATTGCCTTTTCTCTCAATCCTCTCTTTACCTAACTCAGTACCATAAGGAGATTTTTTCTGCACCACAGGGTCCCAACCAACCTCTGGATAGACAGTCCAAGGTTTCAGTTTATCTGCCTTTATTATTTGTGCGTAGTGAGGTTCTCCAAGTGGGATCGGCATATCATAAACAAGCTTCATCTTATCACCAGATATATCTATGAGCTGGAAGTTCTGAGGATGAAGGGGTCCAACAGTAGCAAATCTATCAATAGACCACTTGTTGAGGGCAACAACCCACTTCCCATCAGGTGAAACGGTATCGCCCTCAGCAGCAGCTATGTGTCCTATGTTGTAGTGGACAGGAAGCTTTTCTACAAGTTTCCAAGTTCCAACCTGCCACTTTGCAACAACAGATTCAATAAAAACTGATGTATATGCAAAACCTCTGTTGTCAAAGACCGTATGGAGAGGTCCAAGTCCTATTGGAACCTGAGCTTCAACAGATTTTTTGAAGTCAATTATCGGAACACCGAATCTATCTTTACCAGCAAAATCTCCTTGCTCTATTGCTTTTTTGATTTTCTCTATTGAGTAGACAGTAGCGTGAGTATCAAGTTTCCCTCCGACTACTATCCATTTTCCATCAGGAGAAACATCTACTCCGTGCGGTGATTTGGGTTCGGGAGTAAAGACAAGAATTCTCTCTTTGGCAGCGATCTCGAGAGGGATAACTTTAAATTTGAATCCGCCTATACCGACAACTTCTTTGAAGTTTCCTTTGGCAACAAGTTCTTCAGCTTTTTTCCAGTTGACTATATGGAGGTAGTCCATATCGTTTTGCGATGCGCCGATTTCAAAGAATGGATTGGGACTTCCCACTGGCTTACCTGTTGCCATCTCTGAGTTGAAAGAGTTGCAGAAAGCATAGCCATAGCTTGCGAGTTTTCCAGCATCGCAGAGGTCTTGCCAGTAAGGAGGTACCTCAACAGCAAAGGATTTTTCTGGAACTATACGCCCCTGCTTCCTATCAAAGTACCAGAATGTAATATACCCCCTATATTTTTCAGCGTACTCAGAAAGTGGAGCATACTTGCCCCCTTGCGGAACAGCATATTGAGAAGGTTCAATTATGTATTCAGAGTTAGGAGTCACAAAAGCTGCACCGTGATTTGAATACCCAAGAGGATTGCAGACAACCTGTTTTGTTTCAAAGTCCCTTAGGTCTATCACAGCCAGACGAGAATTAGCTTTATCTCCTATGAAGAGGTATTGACCATCGTAATCTCCATTTGTTTCGCTCAGAGCAGGATGGTGAGTATCTGCCCAAGTAAGCTTTGCTCTGAGTTCGTCGCAATAGGTTCCTTGAAGCACTTTTTTGTTTTCCGCATCAAAACCCCAACCCTGCCAAGGTTCAGGAGTAAAGACGCCGATATACTTCAGTATTCTCATAGAAGGGATACCTATGACTATAACCTGCCCGGAATGTCCCCCCGATGAGAACATAATATATTCGTCTTTAACACCCGTCGGGTGATATGTTTTGAGAGCATTTTCAACTGCTTCCGGACTGAGACCGCGAGCTTTTGCTATTTCAAGAGCTTTATCAAACGGTCCCTGTGCTACAATATTGCTTATAAAAAGGGAACCAAAAATAACTCCAACAAAAAACAAAGTTAAGCCAAATAAGTTTCTTTTTAGTTTTGTTTTTATCCTACCCATGTTTAAAAAACCTCCTTTCTTTTTTTATTTTTTAATAACATTTCTCCCTACAACATATTTTTACTTTTTCAGTCATTTTGAATACTTCTTAAAATTTTTGCTCTCTCGAGCATTCCTGCTTTTTCAAACTCCTCTGGTTTTGCCGGCCATTTTGGAAGATTCGGACATAAGATAGAACATCTCTCTTTCAACGGGCAAGCGTTACATACACCCAAGCGTAGAACAAACGAAATGAAAATCAACACAAATGCTAAAGTGGCAAGATAAAATCCTAATCCAAAAGTAGCAAAAGTTTGAAACTGGGCAACTTGACCGACACCAAAAATTTTCGGAGTAAAAGGGGAAATTTTTATCGGGGCTTCGGGGTTAAGCTCATGCCCGTATTTATATAACCAGAAGAACATATCAGCAAAAAAAGCAACCGGTAAAAGCAAAGGAGGTATGACAAAAAGCACCGCTCCTTTTCTGCCCGAAAAGAGGAAAAAGAGCGCAACAAGTGATACAGCTATAATACCGAAGAAAGCTACTTTTCTCTCAAATTTAGCAGCTTCTTCCATTTTTTTCATACCTATGTAGTGGTTTAAAATATCAAGTTCCTGCACATCTCCCTTTAACTTATTGAGATATACGGTAACACGAAGACCCTGCGGATACTGTGGAGCAACAAGGGTAAACTTCCACCAGGGCAGAAAGAAAGAAATAAAAATCAGTACAGAAGCAGAAATAGCTAAAAACGCTACGAGCATTCTCCTTTTTGTCTGAATCATCGGACCTGGGATAAGTTTTTCTATTTTTTCAACTACCTGAACCATAACCAATCACCTCTACTTTTTTATTGCAAAATCTGTTCCATCTGAAAGTTTCTTGGAGAACAAGAAATAAAGAAAAAAAACAGCTTTCTCTCTAACATTTTTGTTTCATTTTTGAGAAACTTTCTCACTTTTGAGACATCTTTAAAATTCTACGCTAAAAAGTATTCTCATAAAGTCATCTTTTATCTCCTTCCCTTCCAATTTTTTAACATACTGAATCTGAGAAAGGAAAATTCCTCTGCGATACATGAGGGCGAAATTAAAAGCAAATTCATCGTTCTCATCTTTTGTTTTTGTGTCGTAAAAAGGATAGCTGTAATTCTGAAAGGTTTTCGCTCCCACAATAAATCTGAAAAAAAGATTGAAAGGAAGTTTGTAATCTATTCTGAGGTAATTTGCATAGTGGTAGTAATTTCCCACCGTCTGACGATTTCCAACAACATTCATATAGGCAAAACCGAGTTTTAGCGATAAATTTTTAAAAAATGGTATAAAGCCGTAAGCTCCCACAAAATCTGCACCCCACATAAAAAGGTCATAGTGAGGAGCGTATCTCACCCAGTAAGTAGAAGCATAAGCGGTAAGTAAAGAGTAACCCAACTTGATTCTATCACCCACTGCAAAATTTGAAGGAGAACCCGCACTTATAGTCATAATTTTTTCTGGATCACCCGAAGGACCATTGACAACATAAAAATCATTCGAAAGGAGAATTTTTTCGGTTCTGAGTATATGAGAGTTAAAGACACCACCGAGTTCAGACCATATGAAAGGAACAAACTTCTGGTCAAATCCCGTCAGCCCACCGTAATTGTGATGAAAGAGAGGGTCAGCTCCAAAAGGTACAAGCACTCTCCCGAATTTCACCGAAAACCTCGGGAATCTCACTCCAAATTCATAGAATACTCTTTCTATCACTTCCGCTGAGAAAAAGAAATTATCTTCTGTTGTTCTTCTTGAAATGAACAAGAAATGATGGTAATTTACCAACGAATACTTACCTTCAAGTGGATTAAAATTGAAGTTTCTTGATTCAAGGGAAACATCAAATTTCGCATTTATAATCAGTCCCAAGTAATTAATATTCAGCATGCTTTCTGATTTTCCTTCTTGATATTCTGAATCAGCATATATGATATTTGAATCAAAGAGAAGGAAAATCAAGACGAGGATAAAAAAGTTTTTTGTTTTTCTTTCTATTTCATTAAGCTCGGGGACATAGTATTTCTGTTCTCTTTTCATTTTCGTTTTTTTCAGTGATGGCAGACCTCGCAGTCCATATCATCAATATTGAGAGAAATTTTTCCGTTGTGGCATGCCCCGCAAAACTTGCCTCTATCAAAATCGTTATGTGTCATAAAATTCCTTCCGTATCTGAAAGTGGCAGGATGGCATACATAGCAGTAAAACATTTCTTGATGAAAAAGGTGAGGGAAAACAGCGGGTGGTTCATCAGCTTCCTCTGCAATATCAGGGGGTCGCTCAATCTTAACGAAAGAAGGAGTTTGATACGAAAAAGCTGAAATAACAAAAACCCAAACCAAAAAAACGAAAAGAATGAAAATCAAAATATCATAAGCTCTAATTTTGGTTTGCGCAATGCAATTGAATTTCACTTCAACAAAATTATTCCTAAATCTCAAAAATTAGCTTTACTATTTTCTCAAAAAATCAGAAAAAAAGGAAAATTTAAACGCACGTTCAAATTTTCTCAATATGTACGAGACGATAAAGGTGGAAAAGAAAAAAGATAAAGTAGCGTGGCTCGTTCTGAACAGACCTGAAAAAAGAAACTCAATATCTCCAAAGATGACCCAAGAGATCCTCCAGGCACTCAAAGAACTGAACGAAGATAAAGATGTTTTTGTCGTAGTTATGACAGGAGAAGGAGACAAAGCATTTTCCGCCGGCGGAGATCTTTCCCCAGACCCATCAGGTCCAACCGCATTTTTAGATAGATACGAAAGTTCAAGATTGTTTGCAGAGATATTCAGAGTTATGGAGAGCTTCAAAAAGCCGATAGTTGCAAGGGTAAATGGCGATGCTCTGGGCGGAGGTTTTGGACTTGTTGCAGCATGCGATATAGCAGTAGCGTCAGAAACCGCAAGGTTCGGAACCCCAGAAATCAACGTGGGTCTATTCCCATACATAATACTTGCAACTCTCATAAGAGTGACATCAAACCCAAAAAAAATTCTTGAACTTATGCTTACAGGAGAGAGAATTTCTGCCGAAGAAGCTCTGAAACTTGGATTCATAAACTATGTTGTTCCACAAGACCAACTTGATAGCAAAGTAGATGAAGTTGTAAATAAACTTCTTGAAAAGAGTCCCGCAATACTTCGCATGGGAAGAAGAGCTTACTATACCGCAAGAGAACTTGAATTTTCAAAGTCGCTTGAATTTCTCTCTGCTATGCTCTCTCTGAACACAATGGCAGAAGACCTAGTGGAAGGAGTTATGGCTTTCTTCCAGAAAAGAAAACCAGAATGGAAAGGAAAATAAGTATGCAAGAGAAAAATCAAAGCCCTGTAAGTTCTCTGTATATCTGAAGGTATTTTTTTGCCATACTATCGCTTGAAAAGTCTAATCTCATACAATCTTTGACAGCAGATAAAAATTTCTTTCTGTTATAAAAAAGGTCTATTGCTCTTTTTATAGCACAGAGCATCTCTCCCTTTGATGGATTGTCAAAAACTATACCCCACCCTTCTTCTGATATATCTTTTACTGTCTCCTCAAGACCGCCAACCTTTCTCACTATCGGAACGCACCCGTATCTCATACCTATCATCTGAGTTATACCGCACGGCTCAAATATAGAAGGCATAAGCATAAAATCAGAAGAAGCAAACAACCTGCGAGATAAAGTATCATCAAAATCTGTGATAGATACTATGTTGTCATAAATTCCCGATATTCCCCTGAAATGCTCCGCATACTCTCCTGAACCGAGAAAGAAAAAATTCGCTCCGAGATAAGATAGTTCCCTGATTGATTCAAGAATGAGTGTAACTCCTTTCTGGTAAGATAACCTGCTTATGAATGATATGAGCGGTTTTTCAAAATCAAGATTGAAAACCTCACATAGCTTTTTCTTATTCTCAAACTTTTTCTGGATGTCAGCGTGAGAGTAATTTACCCATATAGCTTTGTCTTTTTTCGGATTCCATGTATCATAATCTATACCGTTGAGGATACCCCGTAGCTTGAAGCTGTATTTGTTTAGAACTCCTTCAAGTCCCCATCCATAGTCCTGAGTGAGAATTTCTTTCGCGTACTTTTCACTAACGGTAGTGACGAAGTCAGAGAAAATTATTCCGCCTTTGAGAAGATTAACCATACCCCAGAACTCCAGTGCTTCCATATTGTAAAGGTGTGGGGGGAGATGCAATCTATCTATCATCCATCTATCAAAGTATCCCTGATATGCAAGGTTGTGAATTGTGAAGACAGTTTTGACAGAAGATTTGAAAACCTCTTTGAGTATAACAGGTATGAGAGCGGTCTGCCAGTCATTTGCATGAATGACATCTGCTGAAATCAGTCCTTCTGCAACAGCTTTTGCAACAGCCCACGAGAACCCCCCAAACCTTATATCGTTATCATGATAAGATTGACCTGCTGGACCGTATATATGCTCCCTTCCGAAAAGTTTTTCATTATAAAAAAAATATGTATCTTTTGATTTGAAAATTTCAAAAGTATATTCTCGTGAATCCAGAATCACAGATACAGAAAGTCCTGTGTTTTTTATTTTGAACTTTTCTATATCAACTGACTTGTAAAGTGGAGTAGCACCCATTGCATCTATGCCTTCTTTTTCTCTAAGTGATTTTATCAAGCTATGGCAAAAATCCGCAAGTCCGCCCGTCTTTGAATAAGGATATATCTCGCTTGACGCTAAAAGAACTCTCATTTGCTTTGAGATTACAGAATAGAGAAAACTTTTTAGCTTTTTCAGAAAATTTCTGAGTTCAAAGAGCTAATCCTTAAAATATTCAAAATGCTTGCTCCTGAACACGAACCCGGCGAAACAGAAATAAAAAAAGTTGAACAAGAAGAACTAACACCAAGAGAGATTGTATCTTATCTCTCGAGGTATATAGTGGGACAAGACGAAGCAAAAAAAGCAATAGCCATAGCCCTGAGAAACAGAATAAGAAGAATGAAACTTCCAGAACACCTCAGAGAAGAGATAACACCGAAAAATATCCTCATGATAGGTCCAACAGGAGTCGGTAAAACAGAGATAGCAAGGAGAATATCAAAACTCATAGACGCTCCCTTCATAAAAGTAGAGGCAACAAAATACACCGAAGTAGGATATGTTGGAAAAGATGTCGAGTCAATAATAAGAGACCTTGTAAATGTAGCGATATCTGAAGAAAAATCAAAGGCAAAAAAAATGATGAGAAGAAAGGCAGAAAAAATCGCAACTGAGAAAGTGATAAACGAGATAATGATTCAGAAAAACATTCCACCTGAAAGAAAGGGAGAGATTATGCAGAACTTTTTTGAGGGAAAATTTGATGATGAGATGATTTTTGTAGATGTTGAAGAAAAACCTCAGGTAGATATAATCGCTCCCATATCTGTTCCCGGGCTTGAAGAAATTCAAGATCAGTTAAGAACCCTTTTTTCCAATATAGCTCCTAAAAGAACAAGAAAAAAAGTCATGAAGGTTAAAGATGCCTTAAAAGCAATAGAAGAAGCAGAAGCAGAAAGAATGTTAAACATGGAAGAAATAGTAAAAAATGCTTTATGGAAAGTTGAGAACAAAGGTATTGTCTTCATAGATGAAATAGATAAACTCATAAATCCAAAGGGACACGGTCCAGATGTATCAGGAGAAGGAGTTCAGCGTGATCTGCTTCCGATAATAGAAGGAACAGTAGTGAATACAAGATACGGTAGCGTTAGAACAGATTTCATTCTTTTCATAGCAGCAGGAGCATTCCATGTTGCATCTCCATCTGAACTCATACCCGAGCTTCAGGGAAGATTACCAATAAGAGTTGAGCTAAAACCACTTACAAAAGAAGATTTTGTGAGAATTCTCAAACTCCCCGAAAACTCTCCCATAAAACACTACCAGATATTACTCAAGACAGAAGATGTTGAGGTAGATTTCACAGATGACGCGATAGTGAAAATCGCAGAATACGCATACAAAATAAACTCATCAACAGAAAACATAGGAGCAAGAAGATTGCATACAATAGTTGAAAAAGTCATGGAAGATATATCTTTTGATGCTCCATATCTTAAAGGGCAAAAAATAATTATAAACGCAAAATATGTTCAGGAGAAGATAGAACCAATTTTAAAGGAAGAAAACCTTTCAAAATATATACTGTAAAATCTTCTTCCAAATCTGTGAGCGAAAACTGTTCCGTCATGGGTGAGAAAAGAGCAGGAGTTATAGGACTCGGAGTTTCAGGGAAAAAAATATCTCAGGCACTTTTGAAACTCAGGTATCATCCGATCGCATTTGAGAAAAAAAGAAAAGAAGAGTTCCTGCAAAAAGAGGAGAACATAAGATTCTTTGAAGAAAACAAAGATAAAATAGAGTTCGTTTTTGACTACAAAACAGAAGATATAATAAAAAGAAAAAAAGAATTTGAATTTGTTGTCCTCTCATCTGGTATAAAGCATGATGAGCTCGCAAAAAATGGAATAAATTTTATATCTGAGCTTGACTTCGTTTCACAAAACCTACCAGAAAATTCAAAGGTAATACTCATAACAGGAACAAAGGGAAAGGGAAGCATAGCTCTTATAACCTCAAAAATACTCAAAAAGCTTGGATTAAATCATTTTGTCGGAGGGAACATAGGAGAAGTTGAAGGTAAAGTATCTACTCTCTCTGATTCAATATTATCTGACGAAGCGAAAAAAACAGGTATATTTTTATTTGAGGTATCAAGCTTTCAGCTCAGGTCATCTGCAAAGATACATCCTTACACACTTGCTATTTCGTGTATAGAAAAAGACCACCTTGACTATCATCCTTCATTTTTTGATTATTTTTTCTCAAAGATAAAGCTATCAACACAGTCGGAATTTGTAGTGTATTCTGAAAAATTCGCCCCGCTTTCAAGAAAATATGAGGTTTCAAAAGTTATACCATCTCCCATAGCATCTTTTGAAAAAATTTTTGATGTTGAGTGGAGGGAAAAGAAAATAGTTATAAAAGAAAGCAAAAACAGAAGAGAAATTGAGTTAGATTCAGAAGGATTTGAAATAGATGGAATAGAGTTAGAGGGAGCAAAGAGCAACGCTATATGTGCAGTAGGAATACTGACAACACTCATAAATCCAGAAGATTTGAAGAAAATAAAAATTGAAAACATTCAGAAAAAATTTTCTTTTGAAATTCTTGGTAAAGTAAAGGTAGAAGGCAAAGATGTTATCGTGATAAATGATTCAAAATCTACAAACCTCATTTCTTTAAAGAACGCAATTTCATCCCTGAAAGGAAGAAAAATAGTTCTTATAGCGGGGGGGAGAGTAAAAGGATTTAGTTTTTCAGAAATAAAAGATTTTTTGTCAGAAGCAGAGGTATTCCTTATAGGAGAAGCAAAGGAAGAGATAGCAAAAGATTTGGGGAAGGGAACAATCTGCCAAAACCTTGAAGACGCATTCCGAAAATCAATTGAGTTTATAAAAAAGTCAAGCGAAAAAGAGTTCTTCCTTCTTTTTTCACCGGGATGCGCTTCATTTCCTGACTTTGAATCAGCAGAACACAGGGGAAAAGAATTTGAAAGAATCTTCAGAGATTTTAAAGAGACCAGTAAATAAATCCTTCACTCTCAAATTCTTCCTTTGAGTAAATACCTTTGACATCTACCATCACTGGTTTGTGATTTGTTATCGTTCTGAAAAATCTGGGAGTGAGTTCATAAAAAACCTTGTGTTTTACAGCCACAACAACAGCATCATAAGGAGATCTCTCTGCGTGTTTGATAAGATCATCTAAAATCGTCTTCCAATCAGAACTCCCGTTTAGCATAGCTATACCATATTCCTTCTCAACTTCTTCTGGATAAGCAAATGGATCAACAACATCTACTTTGACACCAAATCTATTTAATTCTCTCCATATATCCACCACTTTGCTCTCTCTTATGTCTGCTATATTTTCTTTGAAGGTTATCCCCATAATGAGAACTCTTGAACCTTTCACATTTTTATCTGCACTTATAAGAAGTTTTACCACATTTTCAGCCACATATTTCCCCATCTGGTCATTAATCCTTCTTCCGGCAAGAATCACCTCAGGGTGGTATCCGAGCTCCTCTGCTTTGAAAGTGAGATAGTAAGGGTCAACAGAAATACAGTGCCCTCCGACAAGCCCCGGTTCAAACCTCAGAAAATTCCACTTTGTATATGCTGATTTCAGAACTTCCCTTGTATCTATACCCATGATGTGAAATACCAAAGATAGTTCGTTCATAAGTGCGACATTAAGATCTCTCTGGATATTTTCTATTACCTTGGCAGCTTCTGCGACCTTTATTGATGGAGCGACATAAACACCCGCTTTCACAGGGAGTGAATACATCTTCGCTAAAAATTCTGCGGTCTCCTTATCTTGCCCGGAAACAACTTTGACAACCTTATCAAAAGTATGTTCTTTATCGCCGGGATTCACTCTTTCTGGTGAGTACCCTACCTTGAAGTCAACACCAGCTTTCAATCCTGATTCTTTTTCTATTATGGGTATGCAAACCTCTTCGGTAGCTCCGGGATACACAGTAGATTCAAAAACAACATAGCTTCCGGGCGACAGATTTTTTCCGACATCAGAAGAAGCGGACTTCAAAAATGTAAGGTCTGGAATCTTGTTTTTATTTACGGGAGTAGGAACGCAAACTATTATCAATCTACAATTTTTTATCTCCGACGGGTCGGTTGTATATTTTATGCGGACGCTTTTTAACTCTTCGGGAGAGAACTCACGCGTTGAATCAAAAGCTCTTTTCAACTCCTCTATCCTCTTTACACTTTTATCATATCCTACGACCTTAAAGTATTTTGCGAAGTTGACAGCAACATGTATTCCAACATAACCAAGACCCACAACACATATCTGCTCTCTGCCAGATAAAAAATCTTCAACCTTTGGAAAATCAGCCATTTTACTTTCAGTAAGCTCCTTCTGTCTTCAATACAACCTTTATGGTTTTAAAAATTATAATTACATCAAGCCAAAGAGACCAGTTTTTCATATACCATATTGATAAGATGTTTTTATCTATGTGTGATATGTTGGCGCGACCCATAACCTGAGCGAGCCCTGTTATACCCGGCTTTATATACTTCGCCCACTCCATATAATAATCCTGACACTGCTTTACTTCATCTTCTATAAGAGCTCTTGGACCAACCAAACTCATATCTCCTTTCAGAACGTTTATTATCTGCGGAAGTTCATCAAGAGAAAATTTCCTGAGAAATCTGCCCAATCTTGTTATCCTTGGGTCTCTTCCGGGAATTTTCCCTGTTTTCAGGAAATACTCTCTATCTTCCGGGTGTTTTTTGAAGTGTTCTTCAAGAATTTTCTCATTATCAACATACATTGTTCTGAACTTATAGCATTTGAACTTTTTCCCTCCCTTCCCTACTCTCTCGTGCGAAAAAATGATAGGTCCCGGGGAATCAAGTTTTATAAGTATTGCTATTATCAAA